>DAXETY010000040.1:0-114544 GCA_051155755.1 Desulfobacterales bacterium | reverse complement strand
CCCGTGGGCAAAGTCAAGAAGGTCGTCGGCCTGATCGTTGAATCATCCGGTCCCGTATCCAGGATCGGGACGGTCTGCGACATTTTGCCCCTGGGAAACGGGCGGCCGCTGCCCGCCGAAGTATTGGGTTTTCGAGGCAACCGCGTGCTGCTGATGCCGTTGGAGGAGACCCGGGGCATCGGACCGGGTTGTCGCGTGGTGGCACGCCAGGATTTTGCTTCCCTGCCGGTGGGGCTGCAACTGCTTGGACGGGTAATCGACGGGCTGGGCAATCCGATCGACGGCCGCGGCCCGATTTGCGCCGACACGCTTTATCCGTTGTATGCAGAGCCGCTGAACCCCATCCAGCGCCCACGCATCACCGCGCCGTTGGATATCGGAATCCGGGCCGTCAACGGCCTGCTGACCCTGGGATGCGGCCAACGAGTGGGTATCTTCGCCGGCTCCGGCGTCGGCAAGAGTGTCCTGCTCGGGATGATGGCCCGCCGCACTGCCGCCGATGTCAACGTCATTGCGCTGATCGGCGAGCGCGGGCGCGAGGTCAACGAATTTATCGCCAAAGACCTCGGCCCGGAGGGGTTGGCACGCAGCGTGCTGGTGGTGGCCACATCGGATCACCTGCCGCTGATCCGTCTGCGGGGGGCTTATTTGGCCACGGCTATTGCCGAGTTTTTTCGGGATCGAGGCCGGAATGTGCTGCTGATGATGGACTCGGTGACCCGCTTTGCCATGGCCCAGCGTGAAATCGGTCTGGCACTGGGTGAACCGCCGACCACCAAAGGTTATACCCCGTCGGTTTTCACGGTTCTGCCCAAATTGCTGGAGCGCGCCGGCACTTACAAAGACCGCGGGACCATTACCGGTCTGTACACGGTGCTGGTGGAAGGCGACGACACCAACGAGCCCGTTTCCGACGCCGTGCGTTCGATTCTGGACGGCCACATTTGCCTGTCGCGGGAGCTGGCCATGCAGAACCACTATCCGGCCATTGATGTACTCGCCAGTATCAGCCGTGTGATGGACGATGTTGCCGGTGCGTCGCACCAGGAGGATGCCCGCCGGTTCAAATCGTTGCTGGCGACTTACAAGAAATCCGAGGATCTCATCAACATCGGCGCCTATGCCGCCGGAAGCAACGCCCGCATTGATCAGGCCATCGCCATGATCGATGACATCAACGCTTACCTGATGCAGCCGATCGACAGCGGTGTGGATTTCAATCAAAGCGTTTTGCAGCTGCAGGCGCTCATGGGCGGCAGCCGGGGCTAACGCCGCCGGAGTTCGCAGTTCGGCTTGATCGGTCGATCCCCGTTTGATAAACTGGTTTATCGAATCAAGCGCCTCCAATTTTCAAGCCAAAGGTAAACTTTCACCGCAACGCGAGGAAAATGGTTATGCGCAATTTTCGCCTGGAACCGGTGCTCAGAGTGCGAAAACATCGTGAAGACCATGCTCAGATCGAATTGGCCAAGAGCCGGGCGCTCCTTGAAAAGGCCCAGCAAGAGCTCGACCGGACCGAGGAAACCCGGTCGCTGGTCGAGGCCAAACTGCAGCGCAAGCTCTGCAGTTCCGTCACGGTTTCCGACGTGTTGATTTTCCAGCGCTATCTCGATCGTCTTTTACAGGAGGCCGAGACCGGCCTGAAAAAAGTCGCCGAAGCCAGGGAGGCTTTTGAACAACGGCGCCTCGAACTGACCGAGAAAATGAAGGATCGCAAAGTCATCGACCGCCTCAAGGAAAATCGGGACGCCGCTGAGCAAAGTGCCGCCAACCGGCACGAACAGGCCTTCATCAATGAAGTCGCCGTCAACCGCTTTGCCCGCTCGCTCTAAATTCAACGACGATAGCGCCATTCAGCCAACTTGGGTTTCAAACTCCCAGGAACCAGTGTCTTGCGCCCGGGTAAATCTTGCCCGGCCCGGCAAAAAATGCCGGGATATTTTTGCCCCCGCTCCGGCTTAGCCCGCCGGATGCGTTGCCGGTTTCGGACATCTTGCATTCAAGTGCTTAATATTCCATTTTTTTTTGTGTTTTCGATCGGGTTGCCGTCACCTGGCACGACCGGTGCATATATCGCCGACGGAACACCATCAACCCGTATTTACCAGAGGAATTGGCAATGAATTTGGGTGCGTTGTTTTCATCGCTGTTTCAAATCGAAGGCGCCGGCGAATCGGTGGTGTGCCATTATGGGACCGGGCAAGGCGGGAGGGAAGATTCAGGGTTCCTGAAGTTTTTGCAGGCGGCGTCCAGTCAGGTCGGCCAAGATGCGAGCACCGGTGTGAGCATCTCCGGCGATCGGGCTGCGGCCGAGACGTTGCCGGCTGAGGAATCCCCCGATGAATCCCAGGGCGAAACCAAGGCGCTGGCGGCGCTGTTGGCGGTGGTCGCGGACATGCGTTCGGACAGCTTTACGACCCGGGCCTCCGTCGTTGACGCTGCCTCGCCAATGCCGGCAAGGGTGGCGGCCGAACCGACAAGCGGCGCGCATGCCTTCACAGAGGCTTTATCGGCCGAGGGCGACCGGCCGATGATTTCCACCGGCGGGATTGGGGCCGCCGGTGCGCACGGGAAGCTCGACGCGCCTTTACCGGCACCGGAAACCGTCCCGGTGTCAACCGATGCGTCCCGATTATCGGCGACCGTCACGGATGGGTTTGCGGGAGCGCCCCGAAATGAACTTGCCAGCTCAGCATCCGCCGGGGGAACAGCGGAAGCCCCGTCGACCGGGACCTCTCCCAACGGGATCATCGCCGGTCGGGTTGCTTCTGAAGCCGCAGGTGTTGCAGAAACTTACCGGTCGGATGCGGATTCACATGCCACCGGATCCCGGCAAACGGGCTCGAACGCGCTGGAACCGGTCCGTTCGTCCATGGGTCAACAGCGACTCGAAGGCGGCGAACGGTCGATGCCGTTACGGCCGTCCGGGTTTCCCACAGTGGAAACCCTTGCCATTGCCGGGCAGGATATCGGAAGGGATTCGAAGGCGGCGGACTTGACCGCCGATACCGGCGACCCCGGGAAGTACGGACGATCCAATTCGGGTCAGGAAAATCAAAGAACTGCCGCCCCAGAAGCACTGCGGTCTTCGGCACCCGGTCCGGGGGAACCGGCTATGGCCGATATGTCCCGGTTGTTTCAGGTCGAGGAGGGCTCTGAAACGGATGTGGACGGTGAATGTAAAGTCGGAGAAGCCTCTAATGCTTCTGATCGCAGCCCGGGGCGCGTCGAATCCAGCAGCGCCACCACGGATGGGGCGAGCCGGAGTGGTCGAAGCTTTCTAAACGACTCGCTCACACAACTGGTCGACAAAGCGGTTTTCCGGCTGAAAAACGGCCAATCCGAAGCCCGTATCCACCTCAAACCGGAAACGCTCGGTCATGTGCGCATGCAGATTTCCACGGAAAATCATCAGATCACACTCAAAATACTGACCGAATTTCCGGTGGTAAAGGAGATGATCGAAAACAATATCGGGCAGCTGCGCTCCGATCTGCAGGCCCATGGCCTGGAGATCGGGCGGCTGGAAATCTCCGTGGCCGGAGACGGCTGCAATTCCGGGCGGAATTGCCGGGAAGGTCAACGCCGCGATGGCCACAAGCATCGCGTTGATTCAGCCGAATCCGACGCCGGCGAATCCGCGATGCCGAACGCCTTGTTACATCGGCCCAGCGGCACTTCCACGGTCATTGACTATTTTGTCTGAGGAAAGGATCCACCCTCATGAGTATTGCAGCGATCGAAACGGCCGGGATGAAACCCCAGAAATCGACCCGCGAGGTATCCTCAACTCTGGGGAAAGACGATTTTCTGAACCTGCTGGTGACGCAGCTCCAGAACCAGGATCCGCTAAAACCCATGGACAGCACTGAATTCACCGCTCAACTGGCTCAGTTCACCTCTTTGGAGCAGTTGAGCAACATTAACACCAACCTGAAGACACTGCGCCGGGAGCAGGCTTCGGTGCGGGATCTGCAGGCGGTGGCGTTCATCGGCAAAATGCTGGAGGCCCCCGGCGACACGGTGGCGGTCGGCGCCGACACCTGCGACGACCTGCGTTTTGAACTGGCCGGAGATGCCAAGGCGGTATTTGCCAATCTGTACGATCCGGCCGGCAATTACGTCCGCACCCTGGAAGCCGGAGCGATGCCGGCCGGCCGGCAATCGATTTCCTGGAACGGTGAGGACTTTAACGGCGATCGGCTGCCGGAGGGACGCTACTCTTACGAAATCATGGCCGTTGATTTAGACCGGCAGCCGGTGGACGTCGCCATGTACACGGCCGCCCGCGTCAGCGGGATTCGGTACCAGGACGGGCAACCCTATTTAGTGGCCGGAGGCCGGGAAGTACCGCTGGACGAAGTGCGCCGAATATACGAAGCGGACTGATTCGAAGCGGTCGCGCACAGCACAGAGAAAATCACTCATCGCAATAGGAGGATTTACCAATGATCGGTTCACTGTACGCAGGAATCTCGGGTCTGAATGCCAATGCCACGGCCATGACCGTGGTGGGTGACAACATCGCCAACGTCAACACCACCGCATTCAAATCCAATCGAGCTTCATTTGCCAACATCCTGAGTCAATCCCTGTCGGGCACCGGGGGCAACGAGATCGGACGCGGTGTCGATTTCTGGGGTGCCAAGCCGATATGGAGCCAGGGCTCTCTGGAGAACACCAGCAGCCCCACCGATCTGGCCATCAACGGCCGCGGATTTTTTATCGTCAACGACAATGACGGCAGCGCCTTTTACACCCGGGCCGGAGAATTCAGCTTTGATCGCGACGGCAACCTGCGCAACCCCGACGGACTGTTCGTGCAGGGTTACGAAATCACCGGCACGGCGGCCGACGGATCCCCCATCCTCGGCAATATAGGCGACATTACCGTCTCTATGGGAAGCGTTTCTCCCCCCCTGGCAACCGATACGTTCCGCATGCAGACCAATCTCGACGCCGGAGCGGCCCCGGGAGACACGCATACCTCGGTGATTTCTTTTTACGATTCCCTCGGAAACACGGTCCCGGTCACCTTCAATTTTCTCAACACCGGCAGTGGCCAGTGGTATGTCAGCGGAGCCATTCCCGCTTCGGCCGGAACGGGTGTTGCCATCAACGGCGGGGCCGCGATGACGATCAGCTTCGATGCCTCCGGCAATCTGGTTGCGCCGGCCGGTGACGCCACCGTCACATTGACACTCACCAACGGGGCCACCAGTCCGCAAACGGTCACCTGGGATCTTTACGATGACCTGGGCCTCAATCAGGGCGATCTGAGCGGTTACGCTTCGCCTTCGGCCACTTCGTTTCAGACCCAGAACGGCTATTCCACCGGCACCTTGCGCGGGGTTTCCTTTAACGAGGAAGGCATTGTGACCGGCTCCTATTCCAACGGGCAGTTGATGCCCCTGTACCAGGTGGCTCTGGCCGATTTTGCCATTTATGACGACCTGACCAAGCTCGGCCGCAACCTCTACGCCGAATCCATCGATTCGGGCGAGGCGATACCGGGCACTCCCGGTTCCGGCACGCTCGGATCCATCAGTCCCAGTTCGATCGAAATGTCCAATGTGGACCTGGCCCAGGAATTCGTCAAGATGATCACCACCCAGCGGGCGTTTCAGGCCAACTCTCGTGTGATTACCACCAGCGACGAAATACTGACCGAACTGATCAACATCAAGCGCTAGTCGTTGCACTCGACAGGCGCATAGCCATCTCCGCAAAACATCCCTGCTGGGGAGGAAGGTCGCCGGGCAGCGACGGCGACCTTCCCCAAGTTCTTCCGCACGTCAAAGACTTGACAACCTCCCAAGGTTCTTGACGGCCGCCGTCGGCGATCTTCGCTGCTGCCGCCCAGGTCTGGCGCTACAATCCATTCTCGGCGTTTCTTCCTTACACTACACGGTCTCTCCGGTGAGCCTGTCCGTATTGAACCGCGGGGTTTGCGACGGTTCGATCCGGGAGCAGTGGCACAATCTTTGCTTATTTATGCGGCTCGAAACGATCTCATCGGAATCGATCCGGGAACGTGAAAGGTCAGCGTGCATGGATCTGGCAACATTGATTGGAATTCTAGTGGCCGGAGGGCTGGTGGTCAGCTCGATCCTGATGGGAGGCTCCGGGGCATGGTTCATCAATTACCCCTCATTGATGATCGTACTGGGTGGAACCATGGGCGCCACACTGCTGGCCTATCCGCTGTCGGATGTATTTCGGGTGTTTGGCGTCGTCAAAAACGTGTTCTTGAATCGCAGCCAATCCGCCAGCGGTTTAATCCCGCTGCTGTCGCAACTGGCCCGGCGTGCCCGGCAGGAGGGTATTCTTTCATTCGAAAGCCAGCTCGAAAACATTGACGACAGTTTTCTGAAACACGGTCTGCAGATGGCCATCGACGGTATGGAGGCCGGTGCGATCGAAGATGTGCTGACCACCGAGATCATCTACCTGGATGAGCGTCATCGGCTCGGAGCTGAAATCTTTTCCACCATGGGCACCTTCGCTCCGGCGGTGGGAATGCTGGGCACGATCATCGGGCTGGTCCAGATGCTCATGCAGATGGAAGACCCAAGCCAGATCGGTGCTCCCATGGCGGTGGCACTGTTGACCACCTTCTACGGTACCTTGCTGGCCAACCTGTTTTTCCTGCCGGTGGCCGGCAAGCTCAAAACCCGCAGCAAGAAAGAACTGCTCCAGAAGCAGATGATCATCCAGGGGATTCTGGCCATTCAGGCCGGTGAAAATTATCGGATCGTTGAAAAAAAGCTCAAGGCATTCCTGGCACCGACGATTCGAGAAGTCGAAGTCGAAGCCTGATGCCAGACGAAAACACTGCAGGATATCCCGCGTGAAGCGATTCGGAAGCCATAAAAATCAGCACAACGGCAGTGGATCCGACGAAGTCGGCCAGCCGGGGTGGCAGATTATCTATACCGGGTTCATCCTGATCCTGCTTTGTTTTTTCATCATGCTCAGCTCCTTCGCCACCATGGAAGAATCCAAGGTTGCCCGGTTCGTGCGCTCATTCGTGTCGGCCATCAGTGTGACCGATGGCGGGCTGAGCTTCGACGCCGGTAAGGAGGTTGTTGCCCCTTCCGGCGAAATTGTCGACATTCGCAGCCAGCTGGCGGAGATTTTTCGAGAGGTTGAAATTTTCACGGAAGAAACCGGCCGGCAGGAAAACGTCGAACTGGCCATGACCGCGCAGGGTCTGGTGATTCGGCTGTCTGAAAAGGCCCTGTTTTCGGTTGGGTCGGCCGAGATCGGACCGTCGGCGCGACCGCTGCTGGATCAGATCGGCGGCCACATCGCCGAAGTGGACCTACCGGTTCGGATCGAAGGCCACACCGATGACCTGCCGATTCATACCGAACGCTATCCGTCCAATTGGGAGCTTTCAACAGCCCGGGCGGTCAACGTGTTGCGATACTTGCTGCAGCGGTTTGATATTCCGGCCGAGCGTCTCTCGGCAGCCGGCTACGGCGAGTATCGTCCGCGGGCGCCCAACGAAACCCCCAATCTGCGGCAAAAAAATCGCCGGGTGGAAATCATTTTGCTGAACACCGCCCAGAACGAGGAAACGCCTTGATGGTTTCGCTGCGTCCCAACAACGGTGCCGAAGAAACCGGCACATCCGGGTGGTTGACCACCTTCAATGATTTGATCACCCTGCTGATGGTGTTTTTCGTCCTGGTGTTCAGCACCAGTACGATCGATGTGCGCCGGTTGAAGGATTTCCAATCCGCCCTTCAGAGCGGTCTGGGGATTCTGCGGGAAGGCAATAAGACCCACGTTGCCGTGGTCGATGCCAATCGCCCCCCGGAGGATAACCCGGAACGAAAGGCGCTGCGACAAGAAGAATTCGTACTGAATCCGGACCAGGTGGAGGAGATCGTGGCACGACTCGATCGACAGCCGGGTGTGCGCGCGGAATATACCCGCGACGGTCTGTTGATTATCCTTGCCAACGGAATTCTCTTCGACAGTGGTAGTGCCGTGATCCAGGATCAGAGTCGCGGGATTCTGACACAGGTCGCCGCCTTGATTCAAGGCGGCCGCCACCGGGTCTGCATCGAGGGCCACACGGATGATCTGCCCATCGCCACCAGCGAGTTTCCTTCCAACTGGGAACTTTCGACAGCCCGCTCTGTGGCGGTGGTGAAAAAATTTGTCCAAATCTATGGAATTGCGCCCCAACGTTTTGCGGTCGTGGGCTACGGCGATGTCAGGCCGTTGTATCCCAACAACACGGATCAAAACCGTGCCCGCAATCGGCGCGTGGAAATTTTACTGAAAACGGAAGGCCGGGCATCCAATGTCGAACAAAGTCATGATTTTGATCCTGGTGGTATTGGTGCTTCTCATCGGAACGATGGGAGCCGGGTTTTTCTTTATGTGGACCAAGCTTAACGCCGTCAACGCCCAGGCGTCCACCGGCGGGGAAGCCTCCGGAGAAAATCTGGAGCAAACCACACAGATTGGTCCGATCCTGCCCCTGGAAACTTTTATCGTCAATTTAGCCGATGAGGGCGGCAATCGATATCTGCGGGTGACCATGCAGCTGGAGTTGGAGAACGAAAAGCAGATGGAGGCCGTACAGCAACGGCTGCCATTGATCCGCAACAGCATTCTGATGATTCTGCCTTCCAAAAAATACGAAGACATCGACGATTTCGAGGGCAAAATCGGCCTGAGGGACGAAGTGATTGGCAAACTAAATTCATTTTTGAAGCCTGCAGCCGTCTCCAACATTTACTTTACCGAGTTCGTGATCCAGTAAAAGACGACCGAAATGGCAGACCAGATTCTATCCAAAGAAGAAATCGATGCGCTGTTGTCTGCGATGGACAAAGGCGAAGTCGACCTCGAGCCGGAATCCGGCAACCAGAACGAGGTTGAAAGATACAACCTGGCTTCCCGCATCCCGATGCTCGGCAGCCGGTTCAGCGGGCTTGAGCCGGTTTGTGACAAGTTCGCCACCTTGGTCGGTCAGTACCTGACCGCTACCTTTCAGCGGCCCATTGAAGTGTCGTTTGCCTCCACGGACATGATCCGATTCGGGGAGTTTATCGGTACATTTTCCAATCCCACCAGTCTGAACACCTTCACCATGGAGCCGCTGATCGGTGCCTCCCTGATGGCGATCGAACCGGCTCTGGTATTTGCGCTGATCGATTGCATGTTCGGAGGACCGGGGCGCCCGCTCAAGGACATCCGGGAATTTACGCTGATCGAGCAGCGGATGATGAAAAAATTTGTTGAAAAGCTGCTGCGGCGGTTCGAAGACGCCTGGAAAGAAATCCACCCGGTTTCCATCAGCCTGCAAAAGACCGAGACCAAACCCGAATACGCCCATCCGGTCGGTCCAAACGAATTGATGATCGTCGTCATGTTCACGCTCAAGGGGCCGGAGTTTTCGGGCAATTTGCATGTGGGGCTGCCCTCGCTGATGTTGGAGCCGATCAAAGACAAGTTGTGCGTCAAGGACGATGTCGATAAAGAACCGCCGCGGAGCTGGAGTGAACCGATCCGAACGCTGCTGCTCGATACCCGGGTGAATGTCGCTGCGGAACTCGGCAAGACCGTGCTGACCATCCGCGACATCCTGTCGTTGAAAGTGGACGACGTGGTGCGCCTTGACACCGGTCCGGAGGACCCGATCGTGGTCACCGTCGACGAAGTTCCGAAATTTCAGGGGTATCCGGGAGTCGTGAAAGGCAACCGTGCCGTGGAAATCCACAAACGTACGCCATAAGAAGGGAGGTCGATCCATATCCATGACTGCGAAAGAAGAACAGTCCAATTCTGAAATGACACCTGACAGTTCGACCGATGTCACGGAAGTGAAAGACACTGCGCTGAAACCGGAAAAGCCCAAACAGCCCGGAAACGCCGGCATGGACTTTATTCTCGACATCCCGCTGGAGATCACCGTGGAACTGGGGCGAACCCGGATGGTGGTCAACGATCTGCTGAGGCTGGGGCAGGGGTCGGTGGTCGAACTGTCCAAGATGGCTGGCGAAACCCTCGACATACTGGCCAACCGGCGGTTGATTGCCAAGGGAGAAGTGGTGGTGGTCAACGACAAATACGGTGTGCGCCTGACGGAGGTCATCAGTCCGGTGGAACGGCTGGAGAAGCTGCAATGAACCTTTACGCCGAACTTTTGCCCCCGGCGTTGAAAATGCTTTCGGCGCTGGTGATCGTGATCGGCGGCATGCTGCTGGTATTCTACGGTTCCCGCCGGTTTGCCCGGGGCGGCCCGCTGCGCATGAACGGGCGCCTGGTGCGGATGATTTCCAGCACCTGCATCGGTATGAAGAAAAGCATTGCCCTGGTGGATGTGGCCGGCGAAGTGCTGGTGCTCGGAATTACGGCCGATCGGATCACGCTGTTGACCAAAATCGAGGATCCGGCCGTCCTCGAGCGACTGCAGCAAACCGATGATCCGGCAGCGCTCTCTTTCGGCGAACAGCTGCATCGCTTTACCGCGAGGCTCAAAAATGGCCGCTAGGTCCCGATATCTCCCGATCGCGCTGCTGTTGGCGATAATCGGGCTCATGCTGATCGCCACGCATGCCGCCGCGGCCGAGACCGGCGACCTGCCGCTGTTTTCCATCGATGTGCAGCAGAGCGACGATCCGAATCAGATGTCGGTCATTCTGCAGATTTTTCTGCTGCTGACGGTTCTTTCAGTCGCTCCGGCATTGCTGATCATGTTGACCTGCTTCACCCGGGTGGCCATCGTGCTCTCAGTACTGCGCCGGGCCATCGGCACCCAGACCATGCCGCCGAACCAGGTCGTTTTGGGACTTTCGTTGTTTCTGACCCTTTTCATCATGTCGCCGGTCTGGGACCAGGTCAACAGCCGGGCCCTGCAACCCTACCTTGAGAAAGAAATCTCCCAGCAGCAGGCCTTGACCGAGGCGCTGGAGCCCATTCGCAAATTCATGTTTCAGCACACCCGGGAAAAGGATCTCATCCTCCTGGTGGAAATCGCCAAGATCGAGCGCCCCGCCAACCCCGAGGCGGTTCCGAGCCGGGTGCTGATTCCGGCATTCATCCTGAGCGAGTTGCGCACGGCCTTTCAAATCGCTTTTTTGCTCTACGTACCCTTTTTGATCATCGACATGGTGGTCGCCAGTGTGCTGCTGTCCATGGGCATGATGATGCTGCCGCCGATTATGATTTCCATGCCTTTCAAGCTGATGCTGTTTGTGCTGGCCGACGGCTGGTATCTGGTGGTGGGCTCGCTGGTGAAGAGTTTCGGATGATTCGCCGACGACCTCGAAGATCATTCACTAATTTTACCGTTACCAATCTGAAAAGGTACCATCATGTCCCCTGAATTTGTGACCGGATTCTTCCTGGATGCCATTAAAACCGCCATCCTGCTTTCGGCGCCGGTGCTGCTCACCGGACTGGCCGTCGGGCTTCTGATCAGTGTCGTGCAGGCCGTCACCTCGATCCACGAGATGACCATGACGTTTATCCCCAAAATGCTGGCCGTTGCCGTGGCCTTGCTGATCGCATTTCCATGGATGCTGCAGTTGATGGTCGATTTCACCCAGAACCTGCTCTCCAACCTGCCGAATTATGTCCGGTAGCGTTGCATCGGTTCGGATTCCGGACAAGTTTCCATGGTGACCATACCCATCGATCTCGAGCAACTGCAGGTATTTTTTCTGGTCCTGGTGCGGGTGGCGGCAATCCTGATGAGCATGCCCGGTTTCAGCGGCAGCTCCGCGCCGGTGCCGGTCAAGGCGGGCCTGGTGCTGGCGGTTTCCTGGGCGGTGTTTCCGGCACTGGGCCCGATGGTGCCGATCCCGGCCAATTCCCTGGTCCTGCTCGGTCTGGCCGTCGCCGGCGAGGTGCTTCTGGGGGTGGCCATCGGGTTGACGGTGCAGATGATTTTTGCCGGCGTCCAGATTGCCGGCGAACTGGCCGGCTACCAGATGGGCATGGCCGTTGCCAATGTTCTGGATCCGGATTCCAGTGTGCAGATTCCGCTGCTGTCACAGTTTTTTCAAATGTTTGCGATCCTGATTTTTTTCAGTGTCAACGCGCATCACTGGTTTGTCAAAGCGCTGGTGGAGAGTTTTCATCTGCTGCCCCCCTTGCGGTTCCATGTCAATGCCTCCTTAATGGATCTTCTGGTGAACGCCGGCGGAGCCATATTCGTCAGTGGCGTTCGGCTCGGCGCTCCGGTGATTGTCGTATTGCTGCTGACCAGCCTGGCCTTCGGGCTGCTGGCCCGCACGGTCCCCCAAATGAATGTGTTCGTGGTGGCCATTCCGCTGAAAATCGCCGTGGGGCTGTTATTTATGGCCATGAGCCTGCCTTATGTCTCTGCCGTGCTCCAAAGCCTTTTTTTCGATAATCTGCGCCGGTTGCTGGTGCTGTTGGCCAATGGATTCTAAACCCTAATGGCGCAAGAAAGCTACCAGGAACGCACCGAGAAGGCCACTCCCAAGCGGCGTCAGGAGGCCCGCAAAAAGGGCCAGGTGGCCCAGAGCCGTGAGGCCGCCTCCGCCGCCATCCTGCTCATGGGGCTGGGTGTGTTCTTCTTTGCCGGCCGGTGGATGATGATCTCGATGACCGAGGTTACCGTCGCCATGCTGGATCGCATCGGTGACGGCTCCGTGGAAGGCATTGCCGACGCTGCAGCCCTGTTTGCCGAAATCCTGGCATCTTTTGTAAAGATCACGCTGCCGGTCATGGCCGTGGTGTTTTTGGTGGCAATCGCCGTCAGCCTGGTGCAGACCGGTTTTTTGCTCACGGCCGAGCCCTTGATACCCAAGCTCAGCAAAATCAATCCGCTGCAAGGTATCCAGCGGATGTTTTCCTTAAAGTCACTGGTGGAACTGGCCAAGTCGTTGTGCAAGATTTTCCTGGTGGGCGGGGTCGCTTACCTGTTGATTCGCGGCGAACTGGACAAAATCCCGGGACTGGCACTGCTGGCGGTGCCGGATATTTTTGTGTTCACATTTCGGGTGGCCTTCAAAATCGCCTTGAATGTCTGCCTGCTGCTGGTTCTGCTGGCCGTCCTCGATTATGCCTACCAGCGCTGGGAACATGAAAAGAATCTCAAGATGACCCGCCAGGAGGTCAAAGACGAACAGAAGCAAACCCTGGGCGACCCCAAGGTCAAGTCACGGATTCGCAGCATCCAGATGGAAATGGCCCGTCGGCGCATGATGGCGGCGGTACCGGAAGCCGACGTGGTCATCACCAACCCGACCCACCTTGCCGTGGCGCTGCGCTTCGACGCACGCAACATGATCGCCCCCCGCGTGGTTGCCAAGGGCGCCGGCCGGATCGCCGAACGCATTAAAGCCGTGGCGACAGCCAACGATGTTCCGGTGGTGGAAAACAAGCCCCTGGCCCGAAGCCTGTTCAAAATGGTCGACATCGATGAGATCATCCCCGCCGAACTCTACCGGGCCGTAGCCGAGGTGCTGGCTTACGTGTACCGCCTGCGGGGCAGCCGTCCCGATTTCTCCTGACCCACCGGCCGCAGACTGCTTTTGTCGATCGTCGCAGCTTACATGCAAGTGACGGGCTTGCGGAACCGGCTTCCGGTTGCGAAGGCCGTTTCTCGAATGGCCCGGTTGCAGGCGTCAACGATCCTGCGGCCGGTGTCAAGATTTCCGCACCGGCAGAGAAATCAGATGGTTCCGGGCCCAACAACGCCGCGGCTTGCGCTTCAGTGTATTGTCCGTTGCAGAGCGCGGCGACCGCAGGGTTTTGCCGGTGGAGTCTTCGGAAGGTTGGTAATAAACATAATATATTGAAAAAATGAGAATTATTAAACCCTGTCTTTGGGTGGATATCCTCGGCACGAAACGTGCAATGGAACCCTCCGTGGCGGGGCTCGATCCGGGCAGCCCGCTCGCACACGGTGCGTTTTTTGATACGGCCGAAAGTTTGAAAGGCCGTATTCCAGAGCTTGCAGGCCATGGTGTAACCGCGAGGATATTTTTGAAAATGGAACTGGCGCAAACAGGCGGATTTACCGGGCGCATGGCGGCATGGACGCGCGGCAGCGACCTCTTGGTGGCGGCCGGCGTGGTGGCCATTCTCGTGTTTATGGTCATCCCGTTGCCGGCGGCGCTGTTGGATCTGCTGCTGGCCTTCAATATCACCCTGGCTCTGGTGATCCTGCTGGTGGGCATGTACATCCTTCGCCCGCTGGAACTGTCGGCCTTTCCGTCCATCCTGCTGTTGGCAACCCTTTTCCGGCTTTCGTTAAACATCGCCTCCACCCGGATCATTCTGCTGCACGGCCATGAAGGTACCGCCGCTGCCGGTAAAGTGATCCAGTCCTTCGGTAATTTTGTGGTGGGCGGCAATTACCTGGTGGGCATCATCGTGTTCTTGATCCTGGTGATTATCAATTTCGTGGTGATTACCAAGGGTGCCGGCCGCATTGCCGAGGTGGCCGCACGTTTTACCCTGGATGCGATGCCCGGCAAACAGATGAGTATCGACGCCGACCTGAATTCCGGCATCATCGATGAGGAGGAGGCCAAGCTTCGAAGGGAGCTGGTTTCCCGGGAAGCCGAGTATTACGGCGCCATGGATGGTGCCAACAAGTTCGTGCGCGGCGACGCCATTGCCGGCATCATCATTACCTGCATTAACATCCTGGGCGGTTTGGCCGTCGGGGTGATTCAGAACGAATTGACCTTCGGCGAGGCCGCCCAGAATTACACCCTGTTGACCGTGGGTGACGGTTTGGTGACCCAGATTCCCGCCCTGATCATATCAACCTCAGCCGGTATTATCGTCAGCCGCGCCGGCTCGGAATCCAGTCTGGGGAGGGAGATCACCGCTCAGGTACTGGTGCAGCCCAAGGCAATCGGAATTGCCGCAGCGGTGATTTTCGGCTTTGCAATGGTTCCCGGCCTGCCGACGCTGCCCTTCGTGATGCTCGCGCTGACTGCAGCCGGTTTCGCCTATGCCGTATATCGCAGCGGCCAATCCGAGTCAGGGAAGATCGACGAGGCCAGCCGGATCGAAGCGCCGGAAGAAAGTCCCGATTTGCCCGGCCCGCTGCCGCCGCTGGATCTTTTGGCGCTGGAAGTCGGCTACGGGCTGATATCCATGGTTGACGTGGCCCAACGCGGAGAGCTGCTCGGGCGCATCAAGACCCTGCGCCGTCAGTTCGCTGCCGAGCTTGGCATCCTGGTGGCACCGATCCATATTCAGGACAACATTCAGCTGAAGCCGGGCGAGTACAAGATTCTTTTGAAAGGAAACGAGGTCGGGCGAGGCGAGTTAATGCCACAGTACTTGCTGGCCATGGATCCGGGCGGAGCCAGTGAAAAACTCGAAGGGGTGTCCACCCGCGAGCCCACCTATGGGCTGCCGGCACTATGGATCCGGGAGTCGCTGCGGGAAAAAGCTGCCGGCGGCGGATACACGGTGGTCGATCCGGCCACGGTGCTGACCACGCACCTGTCCGAACTGATCCGTCGGCATGCCCATGAACTCGTGGGGCGCCAGGAAGTCCAGCAACTTCTCGACAATCTTAAGCAGACGCACCCGAAGGTGGTCGAAGAACTGGTTCCCGGGCTGCTGCCCCTGGGCGCGGTGGTCAAGGTCTTGCAACTGCTCCTGAAAGAACAGGTTCCCATCCGGGACTTGCTGGCGATCCTGGAAACCCTGGCCGACTGGGCTCCGATGACCAAAGATCCGGAGGTGTTGACCGAATACGTCCGCCATGCCCTTTCCCGAACGATCACTCACAAAAACCTGGCCGAAAACGGACGGCTGGTGGTGCTCAACCTGGGCCCACGACTGGAAGCCGCTCTGGCCGAGGCCCGTCAGCAAACCGACAAGGGTCATTATCTGGCGCTCGATCCCGGCTTGGTGGAAACCCTTGTCAACCGGCTGGCGAAGCAGTTGGAGAAGTTCGCCCCCACCGGTCTGCGGCCGGTGGTCATCTGCTCGGCACCGTTGCGCTTGTATTTCCGCAAATTGGTGGATCGGTATATTCCCGATCTGGTGGTGGTTGCCTATGACGAGATTTTACCCAGCACCGAAGTTCATTCGTTGGGGGTGGTGGAGATAGGCGATGCAGATTAAGCGATTCGTGGCAAAGACCATGGCCGAGGCCCTTCAGCGCATCAAGGCCGAACTCGGGCCGGAGGCGGTGATACTCTCCGCCCGCAGCATCCACAAGGGATCGATCTTGCCCGGTCTGCGCAAAGGAGTGGAGGTCACGGCGGCCGTTGACCCACCGAGCGTCGATGTCGGCGACGTTTCTCGATCGGTATTCTCACCCGCCCGCGCCAGGGCGGCCTATGCCCGTTGTGGTGCGTTGCCGCAGCCCGAAGCGAGGACGCTGCGCACTGATACATCTCCGCGCCCCGAATCTTCGGAGGCGCCGCCGGCAGTCCGTGCGGGTGTTGCGAAACATCCGATCTACCGGCGACTGACCGCTCAGGAAGTGCGAGAAGAACTGGCACGGGAGATTACCGCCGCCTATGTTCGGCTCTGCCGAAAATTTCCGGCTTCGGATCCGACCACCGAGGGAACCAACCTGAGGTGGAGCCTGGAGAAGACCGGGTTTGCTGCCCGGGGACTGAACCTGGCCGGCCGTGCGCAAAAACGGGTCGTGTTCGTCGGGGCCTCCGGTGTCGGCAAGACGACCACGGTTCTGAAACTGGCTGTCCGGCAGGCCCGGGATCATGGACAGCATCTTGCACTGGTCAGTCTGGACGATCAGCGTCTGGGTGCCTGGGATGCACTGCGGCTCGTGGCCGAGGCGCTGCAGCTCCGGCTGACCACCGGATCACTGCAGTCCGATGCGCGCGAAATTCTCAGGGAACATCGAGCGGCCGACCTGGTGCTGATCGACACCCCGGCGATCGGTCCCGGGGACGAGCGCCGACTCTCCGATCTTGCCGGATTTCTGCGTCAGGTAAAACCCTCGGAGATCTGTTTTCTGGCGAGTGCGTCCGGCAATGAGGCGGACCAGCTCGCATTGATTCGGCGCCTGGAACCGCTTGCGGTGACCGGTATCGGATTCACCAAACTCGATGAAAGTATCCGTCCCGCCGGTATATTGAACCTGTTGGACCGCAGCGGTAAACCGGCGCTGCTTTTCAGCTGCGGCCGGCGCATTCCCGAGGATCTGGCCGACGGCAGCCTTGCCTTTCTGGCGTCGCAAATCGCCGAAGACGCCGGTCCGGGCGCATCGGCTCCGGTCGTGCCGGCGGCTGAATTCGGCCGGAAATACCGTGAACAGGCCCCGTACATGGCAAACGGCAACTCCGAAATCTATCACCGCCGCGATTGCAAGAGGACCCAGGTAATGAAATCGGAAAACATCGTGTGTTTTGAGACGGCTGCGGAGGCGGAATCCAAAGAATTCAAGCCCTGCCGGGCCTGCTGCCGCGATCGTTTGAACGCCGAGTTCCGGGGGCGCGTGGAACCGATCATTCGGCAGGCGTTTGCAGGCGGCCGTTGATCAACGGCCGCAACTGAAACGACGGCCGCAACCGTTTCATCCAATCCGTCGCAGGAAAAAAAGAGTATGAATCGCAAAGCATCCGCAAAAGTAATTCCTTTTACATCCAAACCTGGAGAAAATGGAACCATGTCCGAACATGCAGCGCCTCATTCCGAAACGCGTGTTATTGCCATCACCAGCGGAAAAGGCGGTGTCGGAAAGACCAACATCGTTGCCAACCTGGGCCACGCCCTGGCAATGATCGGGAAAAAAGTACTGATCCTGGATGCCGATTGGGGCCTGGGGAACCTTGACGTACTGCTGGGATTGGCCCCGCGCTACAATCTGTCGCACGTGATCACCGGAGAGAAAACCGTCGGGGAAATTATTTTGGACGGTCCCGGCAGCATCCAGATACTTCCCGCGGCTTCCGGCATTCAGGAACTCACCAACCTGACCTTCGACCAGAAATTGCAGGTTCTCAACCAACTCGACCTGTTGCTCGACACCGTCGACGTGCTGCTGATCGACACCGCCGCCGGAATTTCATCCAATGTGATGGACTTCAATGTCTCGGCCCAGGAAATCCTGGTTGTCGTGGCCCCGGAACCCACATCCGTAACGGATGCCTACGCACTGATGAAGGTGCTGTCGGTTCGATACGGCCAGAACCATTGCAAACTGCTGGTCAACCAGGTCGCCAATGTCCAGGAAGCCCGTGAAATCCACCGACAATTAAACCTGGTGGTGGAGCGTTTTCTCGATTTTTCGCTCGAATATGTCGGATGCGTATTCTACGACGAAAAAGTGCCGCTGTGCGTCAAACGACAGAAGATCATCAGTGATCAGTACCCCGGTGCCAAGGCTTCGCGCTGTTACACCGCTCTGGCTCAGAAGATCGCCTCCAGTGAGGCCATGCGTCCGGCGCAATGCGAGTCGAACTTTTTCTGGTCTCACCTCTGTCGGGACAAACTGGCCTGAGAAAGGCGATGGCGAAACCATCCCTTCCAGGATGCGCGAATTTCTGCCGGACCTTTTGACCGACGCCGCATGGCGTCGAAAGAAGGTGCGGGAAGTGCGATTCGGAGAAAGAACTTTTATGCCGTCGGTCAAAACGCAATCGGCGCCTCGCCCCGGGGACGAAGACGCTGAAAAACGGGAACAACTGATCCTGGAACATCTGCCGTATGTGAAACGGATCGTAAATCGCATTGCGGTTCACCTGCCTCCCGGGGTCGACACCGATGAGCTGGTCAATGTCGGTGTGATCGGACTGATTCAGGCTTTAGACCGCTATGATTCCAGTCGTGACAATAAGTTCACCACCTTTGCCGCATTTCGTATCCGGGGTGCCGTTCTGAGCGAATTGCGTGCGCGGGACTTTCTTTCACGTTCGAGTCGCCGCAAAATACGTGAAGTCGAAAAGGCGGTGATGAAACTCGAACAACGCTACGGTCGCGAGGTAGATGACAACGAGGTCGCGGAATCACTGGACATCGACCTGGAAGAGCTGCACCGCATCAAACAGCTCGCCGGCATTTCCTTTATCAGCTATGAAGACCTGGGCGGTGCAGCCGCCACCGAAAGAGATGCCCTGGCGGCCGAATTGACGCGCAACGAAACCGATTTTCTGGACCAGGCCGGTTTGAAGGAGTTGCGGGCCGGGCTGACCAAGGCCATCGAAGAGCTTTCGATCAAGGAACAGATGGTGCTCTCTCTGTATTATTCCGACGAGTTGACCATGAAGGAAGCCGGAGAGGTGCTCGGCGTGACCGAATCACGGGTTTCGCAGCTGCACTCCCAGGCTGTGATGCAGCTGCGTTCGAAGCTGCGCCGCCGGCAGCTGTTGGATTAGCCTTATGGACAGGGTTACCCGGGTAGGGAACCATGGTAGAAAAAATTCGCCCCACAAATTCCTGGGCCAACGTGACATCGACCGAAGCGGTCAAAAAACTCAAGCGCCGCAAAGAGCCGAAAGATTTTCAGCAGTTTCAGCGGAAGCGCCGGCGTAAAAATAAGCCGCCGGAGACGGAAACCGACCGATCCGGTCCGGAGCCGGCTGTGGCGGTCGAAGAAGAAAATCGACCGGATGCATCCGGCGGCGCCGACGATCACAAACCCCTGCGCGGCCGCAAAATCGATATCCGCGTTTGAACCGGTACAGACCTGGGAACGCCCACAGAGGATTGATGATGCCCTGGGAAAACACATTGGATTGGATCGCTATCGGACTTTGCCTGATGGTGATCGCCTGTCTGGTCTACAACCGCATCCGCCGGGGAACGCTGATCCAATGCGCCGGATCTCAAGCCATATCGAATGGTTTCCGTTCCGAGGTGCTGGCCCGGATGTACCAGCAGCAAACCCTGGCGTCTTTACAGGCTGTTGCCGACAAGATCCGGGAAGAACAGGAGCGCCTGCTGCAATGGACCGAAAGTCCCCCCGGTGAATCACCGCAGTGCGATCCGGCGGAATCCCCCCCGGCGGCACTCCCGGCGGATGATTCCGACACGCGCAGTCGCCCGGCGCAGGTGGGCTATGAAGCGATCCTGGAGTTGTTGCAGCACGGGATCGATGAAAACTTGATCGCCGACCGGCTCGGAAGGCCGCGGGCGGAAATCGAGCTTTTCAGCAAATTGTGCCGTCCGCAGTAGGAAAATATTGCCGCACGCGCGGTCGTTTTTGCCGCTTGCGGTATATGAAGTCACCGATAAGTTGCGCCCGGGGGCCGAAAACCGGGACATCGACTTCGGTATGGAATTTGCATTTGGCAATCTGCAAGCGATTGGCTGCCGGGTGAACACCCGGTTTTAAGAATCCTTCCGAGAAGGGATATTCGCGATGAGTGGCGCAATCTACATGGCCGCTTCCGGAGCGCTGCTGAATCAGAAACGGCTCGAAATTCTTTCCGACAACCTGGCCAATTTGAATACCAGCGGGTTCAAGGAAACCCTGGCCTACCTGCGTGTGACAAATTCACCCAGGGCCGTGGACGCCGATCTGGCGCGCTTGAGCCGACGTGGTCCGGACGCCACCCGGCCCCTGTACCAGGCACTGGAAACCCGCAGCGTGTTCCGCCAGGGACACCTGCGTCAGACCGGCAATCCGCTCGATCTGGCCCTGGACGGCCCCGGTTTTTTCTGCGTCGAAACCGCGGCCGGCGTTCGCTATACACGCAACGGCAATTTTACCCGCAACCTGGACGGAGAGTTGACGACCCATGACGGGTATCGGGTGCTCGGCAACGGCGGAGCCATCGAAATCGGCGAGGGAGGCGTTATTACCGTGGATGCCGAAGGCGGTATCACCGTGGACGACCGCTATGTCGGCCAGCTGCGGATGGTGGATTTTGAAAGGCCGGAGCTGCTCGAGCGCAGCGGACAGACACTGTTCGCTCCGGGCGACCAGGTCCAGTCGGATGTGGAGCACATCGCAGTCACCCAGGGATACCTGGAGATGTCCAACGTGGAAGCGGTGCGCACCATGACCGAGATGATCGAAGTGCTTAGGGGCTACGAATCCTACCAGAAAACGATTCGGCAATTGGACGAAACCACCGCCAAGGTCATCAACGACGTCGGCAGAACTTCTTGATTCTTGCCCAAACCGGGTGCTGTGCACCCGGTGCAAGTTCAACATCGAAGCACAGACGTCCTTCTGTCTTTTCGGCCTATGGCCGAAAATCCAAGCCACCCGCTTCGCGGGTGGCGGTTGACTCCGTTGATGGCCGGGCATGAGCTGGATGGGCGACCGGAGGAAAGCGGTCGCCGGGGAGGAACCCATGTTACGAAGTCTGTGGACGGCGGCCTCGGGAATGCAGGCCCAAACCTTGAATATCGATGTCATATCCAACAACTTGGCCAATGTCGGCACCAGCGGTTTTAAGAAGAGTCGGGCCGAGTTTCAGGACCTGCTTTACGAGACACTGCGTTCGGCCGGCGCGGCCTCATCCGACAACACCCTGGTGCCCACCGGCATTCAGATCGGACACGGCACGCGGCCCGCGGCCGTAAACAAGATCTTCCTGCAAGGCGGTCTGCAGCAGACCAAGAACGAACTGGACCTGGCCATCGAAGGCGACGGCTTTTTCCAGATTCTGCAGCCCAATGGAGAGACCGGCTACAGTCGCGACGGCGCTTTCAAAATTGATGACGAGGGGCGCATCGTCAATGCCCACGGCTATTTGCTGGAGCCGGAGATCGTCATTCCGGCCGATGCGGTCGCCGTTTCCATCGAGATCGACGGTCGCGTCAGCGTGCTTCAGGCCGGTGAGATCGCCGCTCGCGAAATCGGCACCATCGAACTGGCCCGGTTTGTCAATCCGGCCGGACTGCACGCCATCGGCCGCAATCTCTACGAACCCACCGATGCATCGGGCGACCGAATTATCGGAACCGCCGGAGAGGACGGCATGGGTACGATTGCCCAGGGCTACCTGGAGGGATCCAACGTGGAGGTTGTCGAAGAAATGGTGAACATGATCGTGGCCCAGCGTGCCTACGAAACCAACAGCAAGATGATTCAGGCCTCCGACGAAATGTTGCAGATGGCCAACAACGTGAGAAGGTAATCGCATGTGCAATTCAGGGAAAGCCCGCCGGAAGGCCGCCGGCGTCGGAGTTCTGGTTCTGATCGCGGTTGCGGTGTTTGGAATTTGCCCCCCGCCTCCGATCGGATGGGCAGGGGCGGCGCAGAATGCCGTCATTCACCTGTCCGCAACGGGCCGTGTGGACGGCGAAGAAATGCGGCTCGGGGATCTGGCACATATCGAAGGTCATAACCCGGGATGGGTGCGGGAACTTCAGGGCCTGGTTGTCGGCAGCGCGCCGCTGCCGGGGCGCTCCCGCGTGATCACCCGGGACTATGTGATGCTGCGGCTGCGGCAGTTCGGGCTCGAAACGGATCGAATTACGCTGGCAGGGGCCGACCGGGTAAGGGTCCACCGGCGGGGCAACGAAATCGATATGGAAAAACTGCGGGCGATCGTGGACGAATATTTTCGCAAAAACGCTCCTTGGCCCGGGGCCGAGGTGCGCGTCCAGCGGCTGCAGGTGGTCAGCGCCGACCGTATGCTGCCGGTCGGCCGGGTGCGCTACTTCGTGGAGCCGCCCGCCTATACCGAATCGCCCCGCAACCTGGCCATGCAGGTGCGGTTCGAAGTGAATGGAAATTATGAAAAGGAAATCCGAATATTTGTGGACCTGGAGGTGATGGCGCCGGCGGTGGTGGTGCGTCGGCCGGTCGGCCGCGGCAAACCGCTCGATCCGGAAGACGTGGGCGTTGAAATCCGCAACCTGGCCGACCTGCCCGGCGGCATCCTCGGCAGCGTCGAGGCGGTGCTGGGCCAGCGGGCCACCCGCAATCTTTATCCGGACACGGTGCTGCGATCGGACATGATCGAAATTCCGCCTCTGGTCAAGCGCGGGGACGCGGTGGTGATCGTGGCCGAATCCGAGGGGTTGAAAATTACCGCTGCCGGCGAGGTCAAATCCGCCGGGGGAGCGGGAGACCGGGTGCAGGTGGTCAATCTGGGATCCCGAAAACGGATTTACGCCCGCGTGGTGGACCAAAACACGGTTGCGGTGGACTTTTGAGGCCGTTGTAAACGCCCAATTTTGGCGAATTTTTTTCAGTGGAGACTGGATGTAATGCATTCTTTCCCAAAATGCCGTAGCCCTATCGGGTCTTTTGTAGCGTTGATCTTTTTGTTCATTGTACTCATGGGCTGCTCGGCGGGACGAAAATCGACCGCCACCTCCTCGCAAACCCATGTCGATTCGCAACCGGCAAGTTTGGAGGTCCCTGCGCCCCATCCGCAGCCGTCCCCGCAGGAGACCGGTTCGCTTTGGCGCGACGACGGAGTGTTTGCCGATTTTTTCCTGCTGCCAAAGGCCCGCCGGGTCGGAGACATTGTCACGGTCAAGATCGTGGAGTCCTCCAGCGCCGTGAACCAGGCCGGAACCCAGACCGAGCGCGAGTCCGGTCTCAGTGCCCAGATCGATGCATTTTTAGGCCTGGAGCGCAAATACAACGATTCATCCCATCCGGACTTTCGGGCCGGCCGCAATTTCAACCCCTTCGGTGAAATCAGAGGCGGCATGAGCTCGGAATTCGACGGCTCGGGCAGCACCAGCCGCAGCGGCGACCTGAGTGCCTTCATGACCGCACGGGTCACGGATGTACTGGGCAACGGCAACCTGAGAATCGAGGGCACCCGTGAAATCGAGGTCAACAACGAAAAACAGTTCATCACCCTGACCGGCATTGTTCGCCGGCGCGATATCGATGCCGAAAACGTGATTCTTTCGACCTTTGTTTCCGATGCCCGCATTGCCTACAGCGGGGTTGGGGTGGTGGACGACCGCCAAAGGCCGGGGTGGATGAGCAACTTCATGAACGCGGTCTGGCCGTTTTAGCCATGAAACCAATCCAAGGAAACGATATCTCCATGCGTCTCTCTGACCGACCGGCCCCGCCGGCGCCGGTATTTCGGTTCACTGTCACAGTGGCAGTCTTGCTGCTGGCGGCGTTTTTCTGGGGCCCGCCGGTCAATGCCGCGCGGATCAAAGATCTGGCCGACATCCAGGGCGTGCGGCAAAACCAGCTGGTGGGCTACGGCCTGGTGGTCGGACTGGACGGGACCGGTGACGGCGACGATTCAAGCTTTACCCTGCAGTCGCTGGCGGCCATGCTCGATAAAATGGGGATCACCGTCAAGCCCGAAGAAATCGAAGGCGACAACGTGGCGGCCGTGATGGTTACCGCCGAACTGCCGGCCTTTGCCCGCGTGGGCAGCCGAATCGACGTGCTGGTGAGCTCTATCGGCGGGGCCGGCAGTCTGCAGGGCGGCACCCTGCTGCTGACCCCGTTGCGGGCAGCCGACGGTCAGGTGTACGCCGTTTCCCAGGGACCGGTGAGTACCGGCGGGTTTTCCGTAGAGGGCAATGCCGGCCGCGTCACGAAAAATTTCCCCACCGTGGGCCGCGTGGTGGCCGGTGCGATGATCGAACGCGAACTGGCCGTGGCGTTCGACGGAAAACAGAGTCTGACCCTGGCTCTGCGCACACCGGATTTTACGACTGCCGCCCGCATGGCCCAAGCCATCAACGAAGCGGTCTTCGACCGGGTGGCCACCACGCCGGACGGCGGGACGGTGGAGGTCCGGATCCCTGCGGCCCACACCGGTAACGTGGTCGGCTTTGTGGCGATGCTCGAAAGCCTGGACGTCAACCCCGATGTCGAATCCAAGGTGGTGATCAACGAGCGCACCGGCACTGTGATCATGGGGGAGAGCGTGCGAATTTCCACGGTGGCCATTGCCCACGGGAACCTGAGCATACAGATCAAGGAGTCGGCGGAGGTGTCGCAGCCGTTGCCGTTCTCTGACGGAGAAACCGTTACCACACCGCGCACCCGCGTCAACGTGAGCGAAGAGCGCAGTCCGGTATTTCTGATGGATTCCGGCGTCAGCATCGGTGAGGTGGTCCGGGCCCTGAATGCGCTGGGGGTCTCGCCGCGGGATCTGATTGCCATTTTTCAAGCCCTGAAGGCCGCCGGTGCGCTGCAGGCCAAGCTGGAGGTATTGTAAAATGACTTCTTTCGACCCGATCGGACATTCAAGCCCTGCAGCGGCACCTTTGCCGAAACTGCAGAAGGCCTGTGCCGAATTTGAATCCCTGTTTCTGCATCAACTGCTCAAACAGATGCGGGCCACCGTCAACCGGTCGGGATTTCTGGACGGAGGCCCGGCCGGAGACATGTACACTGCCATGCTCGACTCGCATCTGGCAAGGGTTGTGGCCGCAGGCGGCGGCATCGGGCTGGCCGCCATGCTGCAGCAGCAGCTGGAAAAAACCGAATCGACACCGGAGGCACAGTCGCAAGGGGCATCGTACACCGGATCGGCCGCAATTCCCCGATCGAATCCATATCATCGAGAAAACGGGGCTTCCAATCCGATTTCTGATCCGATTAAAGTATATGCATCCGGAAGCCGATAAGGATGTCAAAGGACTTTCAACGAAAAGGAGCCCTATGCAACCCGTGCTTGACCGACTGCTCGATCTGTTGGACACGCAAATCTCTCTGTTGGAAAGTCTGCTGGCGGTCTTAAGCCGGGAGCGAGCGGCCATCGCCGGCCTCGACCGTGAGGCCATCGAGCGGTATTCGATTCAAAAACAGGAACTTGTACAAGAGTTGCAGCTTATCGAATCCCGGGAGCGCCGCGAGGTGACCCGACAGTTGGCCCGGGTGCTGGGCTGCGACAACAAGTCTGCGACCATCGCGCATCTGGCGGCTCGGCTGCCGCAGGGCCCCGCCGACAGCCTGCTGCGGCGGCGGGAGATTCTGGCCGGCTTGACCGGTGAACTGACGGCGATCAATCGAATTAACCGGCTGCTGTACGATGATGCGTTGAGCCTGATGCGAACCTCCCTGGCTGAACTACAACCATTGGTACAAGATTCGGCGACTTACTGCGCCAGTGGCCTTATGGATGGCGGGCGACACGGGGGCTGGCTGGTCCGCGGCAATGTTTGAACATACTGCGAACACCGACCGCATGATCGGAAGGGTGACACAATGAGCAACATCATCGGCCTGCTGGATTTGGGTCGCAGCGCACTGATGACATCTCAGAAGGCGCTGCAAACGACCGGCCATAACATCGCCAATGTCAACACGCCCGGATATACGCGTCAGCGCGTGAACCTGGCGGCAAACCCACCGCTGCAGCAATCTTCGCCGGGGCAAATGGGAACGGGGGTCACCGCCTTGGAGGTGGCCCGAATTTACGATCGTTTCATTTCCGGACAGATTCTCGCAGAGCAGCAGACGCTCGGCCGCTGGCAGGCACGGCAGGAATCTTTGCAAAACGCCGAGCTTTCTTTCGACATTCAGGAAGGCACCGGCATTGACGCAGCTCTGGGCGAATTTTGGGCCGGCTGGCAGGACCTGGCCAATCACCCGGGCGGACACACGGAACGGGTGGCGCTGCTTTCCTTGGCCGACGGTCTGGCGCAGACATTCCGTCGGGTCGATGCCGATCTGCGTCAACAGCAGAAAAATCTCGATGCCGCTATCGATGATGCCGTGGTTCGGGTCAACGATACCATCCGGCAATTGGCAGAGCTGAATGGTCAAATCGCCGAGGTGGAGGCCGGCGGCCAGAATGCCAACGATCTCCGAGACCGGCGCGATCTGCTGTTGAAAGATTTGACCGAACGGATCGACGTGCGCACATTCGAAGACGGACAGGGCCGGGTGGCAGTGCGACTGACCGATGGGAGACCGCTGCTGGACGGCAGCACGGTCTGGCAGCTGAGCACCGCGCCGGATGCAGACGGACACAGCCGGATCCACTGGTCCGACTCCGGCGGGGGGGTGGATGTCACCGATCGAATCCGCAGCGGCAAGCTGGGCGGATGGCTGGAAGTCCGCGATGTCGAATTGGCCGACTACCTTGGCCGCATCGATACACTGGCCGTTTCTTTGATCAGCGAGGTCAATGCCCGGCATACCGGCGGATACGACCGTCTCGGCCGCGCCGGACTGGATTTTTTCAGCGGCGGCGGGAGCCGGGATCTGGCCGTCAATCCGGCGATTGCTGCAGAACCGGAGCGCGTTGCCGCGGCCGCCACCGCCGCCGGGGCCCCCGGCGACAATGCCAACGCCGTCGCCATCGCCGAAATTAAAAATTCTCAGCTCATCGGTTCCGCAACGCTGGACGATTATTACAGTGCCCTGGTCGGCGAAGTGGGACTGACTGCACGCGTCTCGAGCGATTTCCTTCAACACAAAAAAGTGATGACCGCAGCACTGGAAGAGCAACGCCAGTCCGTATCCGGTGTTTCACTGGACGAGGAAATGCTCAACCTGATTCAATTTCAGCATGCGTACGAGGCTGCCGCCAAACTGGTGACCACCGTGGACGAGATGCTCGAAACCGTTATACAGATGGCGCGCTAGCGCCCGTCGGCGCTTGGAAGGAGGGCAATTGCTTATGCGCGTTACCGATTCGATGGGGATTGACTTTATTTCCCAAAGTCTGTTTCGGCAATCGCAATCCATGCTGAAATTGCAGAAGCAGATTGTCACGGAGAAACGGATTCTGAAGCCTTCCGACGACCCGATCGGCGCAGGCAAGGCCGTCGATTTGAACCGGACACTGCGATCTCTGTCCCAGTATCGGCGCAATATCGAAAACGGCATGTTTCGCCTGGAATATCAGGAAACGGTACTGGGCCAGATCCACGAGCGGGTGAAGGAAGCGCTCAACACGGCCTTCGACGAATCTGCCAGCGGACTGAAATCCCGGTCGCTGTCGGCCGACCGCATCGCATTGTTGCGGGAAGAGCTGCAGGGATTGGCCAACAGCCAGTTTGCCGGCGATTACTTGTTTGCCGGGCACCAGATCGACACACCGCCGTTTGCCAACCGGGTCGAGATTAGCGGCGCTGCCGCCGACCCGCTGGTTTTCGGTCTGGCTGCCGACGTCACCGAGGCGGTGATCGAAATTCGCGATGCCGCCGGCACGGTGGTGCGCAGCCTCACCCTGGGGGACGGCACGACCGCCGGCAGCGGCGGCAGTGCCGGCATCAACACCGTGGCCTGGAACGGCCTGGACGACGGTGGCAATCCCTTGCCGGACGGCACCTATGCATACGCCGTGACGGCCACCGACGGTTCGGCCGCAGTGGCCGACTATGTGAGCTACAATGGGGATCGGGGCGAAATTCGCCTGATGCATGGTGACGGGCTCGGTATGGACATCAATGTCGACGGGGTGGAAGCATTTTCGGACTTATTCGAACAACTGGCCATCCTGGAGCAGGGTTTGCGAAACCCGGATATTGCCGCGGGTACCGCACAGATCGGTGCCACACTCCATCCCCTGACTGCGGTTTCCGAAGGGATCCAAAAGGTCCGGGCCGAAGGCGCCGTCCAGCATCAGCGGCTGAAAAGCCGGGACGATCAGCTCCAGGTTTTGAAACTGCGCCTGGAAGACGGACTCGAACAGGTCCAGGGCGTTGATCTGGCCCGCACCATCGTCGAATTGCAGAATCTGCAGAAGACTTACGAGACCACCCTGGCCACCGCCGCGCGGCTGGTCCAGCCGAGCCTGTTGCAGTTTTTGAGGTAGCATGCATTTCATTCGATTGCTGACATTGCTTTTGTTGGCAACGCTGGCTGCAGCCGCCACGGCGCATGGTCTGGATGCCGAAGACCTGCTCCGTTTGAAATCCGCCGGTATCGAGGATGCCACTCTGCAGGCCCTGATCGAAGAAAAAAGCCTGGAGACGGCTGCCGTCAGCGTGGAAGAAATCATCGACCTCAAAAAAGCCGGCATCAGCGAGGAAACACTGAGACTGTGGATCCGGAAAGGATCGCTTCTGCAGGACCGTCAACCGGTCGTATACGGAGATGCCCTGGAAACCATCCAGCTGACCACCATTTCGGATTTGATCCGACTGAAAGACGCCGGTTTCAGTGATGAAGTTCTCCAGGCATTGCTGCAGGTGCTCGGTGCGCGGACAGATGCGGATGTGGATCGAGCCTGGGAAATGCTGGATCATCTCGGGATTCGGATCGACACCCGCGGCCGCCCCTGAAAAATCGAACCCCCGGATGAATTTCGATGGTATCCACCCCCTCCTGCTATCGATGCTGCCATTATTTCGTGACCTGGGATCCGCAGCGGCCCCACGGCTGCCGGGCCATGGGGTTTAAAAGCCGCAGTTGGCCCTCGGCATTGGTGCGGCGATGCTCCGACGGCACCGCCTGTCTTTCTTTCCGGGAAAAATCCACAGCCGGCCGCAAGCACCGGTTGCGGCACTCAAATCCAGTCCGGTAAGCCTTTCTGAACCGAGTGTCTCAAACTTTGAAGAGAAATCATTCTGCATTTTCGGGAAAATTCTGCCGCGACCCGGCAAATTCTGCCCAGTCGGTGTGGTGCCCGGAGATCATCGCGGCTTCCGGGCGGTTTCGCTTTTCCCCAATATGGGTGTTTGAGGGAACAGGGGATGCGTTGGGCGATCCAACGAGGCATTGCCGGATTCGCATCTTCCAGAAAAAAATCGTCATATGAAAACGGCTCTCTTATGAGGCACGTTCCTTGCAGTGAATGTGCAGGAACCCAATGCAACACGAGGACGGTATCCGACTGAGAAATCTTTTGTGGAGGCGCTATGAAAATCCAGCCCCCTTTTCGATGGGGACCCATTTTACCCGGTCAAAAGGCACCGGTTCGCTCCGGCGGCAAAGGCGTTGATTTTACCCGAACCCTGCAGGAGGCGATCGGCCGCGGTGAGCCGAAACCGGCTGCGGCCCCTTCAGCGAACGCCGCGGTTTTTCGTCCGGGCGAACCTGGCCCGGTATCGTTATCCGAACGCCTCGACGGATTGCTGGATGCCGTGGCCGGATACCGCAAAAAGCTGGGCGATACCGATTATCCGGCCGGTGAACTTCGGCCGATGCTCGAGGCCCTCGAGCGCCAGGCGGAACCGCTGCAGGCTGCTCTGGACCGGTTGCCGCCGCAGCATCCCCTGCGACAAATCGTAAGTGAAACCTTGGTTGCCATCTCCCTGGAAAAAGCGCGCTTGGATCGCGGCGATTACGGCGCCTGAACGCCGGTGCCGGCCGCCGATGATCGGGGAGCGACGTTTACAAGTCCGGGCGCACGCGGTTGCGCAGGAATTTGCGCTGATATTCGAAGATAAAAGTGGTGAGGATTTTTGACTGGACCATCTCGATTTGTGCAAACTGCAGCCCGCAGCGGGTGCGATGGACGGATGTGCGGTTTTCGATCCGCACGATTTTGGCGGATTGGATTTGGATGGAAGAATCCCCCGAATCTCCGGGAAAAGACAATACGATGTCCTGCAGTACATCGCCTACTTTCAGGGCGGTAGGCGGCTTCAACGAAATCAGCGCCCCGCCCAGGCTGATATCGACGACTGGTTGGCGGTATTCGCTGTCGCCGGCTCGAAATGTGAGATGGGTGCCTTCCGGTGCATTGATGCGGAAATGCTGGCGCCGCTGGTTGCGGTGAATGCGATCCGGCAGCGGAATGCGAAGCTGGTCGCCGTCGATATCGCCGCCGTTCGTGGTAAACCGGTATTGGATCCGATCCGGGCCGGTGTACTCAAATTCCAGTTTCCAATCTTTTTGACCCCGAACAGCTTCAGCAAATCCTTCCGGGGCTCCGACCAGCAGGTACCAGCCGTTGAGCCGGCGACGCAGTTCGGTAATGACCGTCATGCTGGAATAATCGGTACCGCGCAAGATCATCCGCAGCAGCGTGTGATTGTCTTGCACCTCACTCAGGGTGTCTCTGACGCTTTTGCCCTCGATCTGATCGAAATTCAACATGCCGGGTTCCCCTGTCGCGGCCGAAACTCCGGGGTTGGAAGGTTTCGCTTTTTAAGCGCTAATCTCAAGTAATGATAGCATCTTACTAATATTTTTTCAACCGGCGGTCGCTGTTTGGTTTCAATTGTAGGAAGACGGCAGCAGTGGGTCGAGGCGGTATTTTTCGATCTTGCGGTAGACCGTGGAGGGGTTGACGCCCAGTATTCTGGCGGCCTGGATTTTGTTGCCGCCGGTGGCTTTCAGCACATGCAGGATGTGGCGTTTTTCGAGTTCTTCCAGAGATATCAGCGTGCTGTTGCCGGAAGAATCGGTTTCGGCGACTGCAGCCAACTCGGGGCTGGAGTCGGTGCAAAGTTCTGTCCGGGTTTCCCGCAGGACCGCTGCGGCAATCAAATGCTCCAGTTCGCGCACGTTTCCGCTGAACGGGTACTGCAGCAGGCAGTCTTTGAGCTCCGGGGACAGCGATTCGATGTGCTTGCCGTTCAGCCGGGCATGCAGGCTCACGAAATGGAGGGCCAGCGGAAGAATGTCGTTCTTGCGCTGGCGCAGCGGCGGCACTTCGATGCTGTACATATTCAGACGATGATAGAGATCGGCACGAAACCGGTTTTGACGAATTTCTTCCTGGATATCCCGGTTGGTTGCGGCGACGATGCGCACATCGACGTTGCGGACCTGCGTGCTGCCCAGGCGGTAGAGCTCCCGTTCTTCGATCACCCGCAGCAGTTTTCCCTGCAATGCCGGATCCAGTTCGGTCACTTCGTCCAGAAACAGGGTACCCTGGTGGGCGGACTCGAAAAACCCGGGTCTGTCAGAGGCGGCATCCGTGTAAGCCCCTTTGGTATGGCCGAAAAACTCGTCTTCGAAGATTGTATTGCTTACCGCTGCCATGTTTACAGCCAGAAAGGGACCTTCGGCTCGCTTGCTGAGTCCGTGAATTGCCCGGGCGATCATCTCCTTGCCGGTACCGGATTCTCCGTGAATGATGACGCTGTAGTCGGTCGGTGCGACCGATTCGACCTGGTGGAAGACACGGGCCATGGATTCGTCCTCGGCCACGAATCTGGAAAACGCCTCCGGGTGTTTGAGGCTGTCGAAGGTTTGCCTGCGCCGCAGCAGAGAGAGTTCGTGTTTTAAGCTGTAGTGCTCCAGGGCTCGGTTGACGGCGATGATCAGCTTGTCACTGTTGAGCGGTTTGACCAGGTAGTCATAAGCCCCGCAACTCATGGCCTGAACGGCGGTTGTGGCCTCGTCGACGGCGGTCACCACGATGCACTGAACGTGCGGAAGCTCGGATTTGATTTTTTGCAACAGCTCCAGGCCGTTGACGTGCGGCATGATCAAGTCGAGCAGGATTACCTGGAATTCGTTGTGCTGCAGCAAGGTCATCACTTGGCGGCTGTCGGAAACCAGCGCCGGTTCGGCCATGCCTGCACTGAGCAGTGTGGCTCGAATGCTGAGCAACAGACCCTCATCGTCATCGACGACCAGCAAGGCAGTATCGTTTTCCGGAATTGATTTCATATCAGCTCGAAAATCGCGGCCAGGGCAAGAACTCATCCGAATCGGGCGAAGGCTTCCGACGAATATCGGCACGAAAGATCAATTCTACCTGATGGCTTTCAGACAGTCAAGACGGTGTCGATCAACTCGAGGAACTCACCGATTTCGAAAGGCTTGGCCAGAATGTTGGTAAATCCCATCCGCCTTACTTCCTTCAGCTTGGGATCCTGGGGGTGTCCGGTGGTGACGACCACGCGAAGGCCGGACAGTTCGTTGTCCCTGCGGATCGCCCGGCAGACTTCTACGCCGTCCATGTCCGGCATGAATACATCCAGAACCACCACGGCCGGACGATAGGTGCCCAGCTTGATGCAGGCTTCGATCCCGTTCACGGCTTCCTCCACGAGGTAGGATCTTTGGCGCGTCAATGTACGGGTGAGCAATTGCCGGATGGAGGGGTCGTCGTCGACAACCAGTATCCGGGCGCGTTTTCCGGCGCCGACGGTGGGAAAAAAAAGCCGGAAAGTCGTGCCTTCCTTTTTCCGGCTGTCGAAGCGAATTTCTCCGCCGTGGGCTTTGATCAGGCTGTAAGACACGGCCAGTCCCAGGCCGGTGCCCCCTTCGGCCTGCTTGTCTGTAACGAAAGGGTCGAAGAGTCGTTCGACCATATTCGGGGCGATTCCTTTGCCGTTGTCGGCAATGGTAATGCACAGCCGGCCGTCGGTTTTGCTGAGACCGGTTTCAATCCGGATGCGGCCCTGGGCATGATCGATGGATTGCGCTGCGTTAATGATGATGTTCAGCAAAATTTGCTCGATGTTCTGTAAATTCCCTTTCATCAAAGGCAGCGATTCTCCCAAATGGATTTCTGCCTGGATTCCTGAATTGCGCAGGGTGGTCCGCACCAGACGCATGGCATTGCGAACCGCGTCGTTGACCTCTATGGGCTGCTTGTCCGAAACGCTGGATCGACGGGCAAAGTTCTTCAAATCCGAAATGATTTTCGTAACCCGGTTGGCGGCCATGAACGTATCCGAAAGCATCTGTTCGAGATTTTGCTCCAGAAATGCCACTGTCAGACCGCCATAACTGGCCTTCCGGTCATCCTCGTTGCTTTGGATCACCGGCAGAAGATCCCGCCAGATCTTCTGCAGCAGCGGCAGATTGTACATGATCAAATTGATGGGGTTGTTGATCTCGTGGGCGACACCGGCAACCAGTGTTCCGAGCGCCTCCATTTTCTGAGATTGGTGCAGCTGTTCGCGGCTTTCGGACAACTCGTTTTCGGTTCGTTCGAATGGAGCCGCATACCGGATTACTCCGGAAACGGTATCTGCATGGCCATCCACTTTTCCGTTGGTATCGACGGCAGCGTCGATGACGCAGAAGCGGGTGCGGCCGGAGAATTCACGACTTTCGAACTCGAAATTTTCCACCCGGCTCTCACACTGCAGCTGCTCCAGAAAGCGGGTCTTTTGATCCTCACGCCGGAAAAAAGTTCCGAGAGATGTGCCGAGAAATTTTTCGGGTTTTCGGCCGAACATACGCTCTGCAGATGCGCTGATTTCCAGCAGCTGGCCGTCTCGGGCGGCAATGAAAGCGACATCGTCGATGTAATTCAGCAGGGTGCGCCGGTATTCCCGGCAGCGGTGAAGGTCGGATTCGAGCTGCTTGCGAAGGCGCCGTTCCCGCCGCAACTCTTGAACCAGTTGTTTGCGACGGTGACCGGTAGGATCGGCAGGAAGTGTCATCCGGGACAGCCCTTGGTAGGTAGATGATTCTTGCCACCAGACCGGGTGCTTTACGCCCGGTTTCAAGTTCAGCATGGCGGCAGGGAAGTGCTTCTGTCTTTTTCTTGCCAGCGGCAAGTGCCGCAGGCAAGATCGACACCGGGGCACAACTGTGCTCCCGGCTTTTCAATGAAAAGCCGTTCCGCCCGCCAGGCGGGCGGAAGTCGAAACGTCCTATGGCCGAAAATCAAATCCATCCGCTTTGGCGGTGGTTTTGGGCCCTCAGGAGTTGGCTTCCCGAAATTTCGTGGAAAAGCGGTCAACCAGCTCGTTGACCCGGGTTTGGATGTCACCGAAATAACCGCAGCCGGCAATACTGGTAAACCAGGTGGCGGCCTGGTGGCGAATCGTTTCGGATTCGCGTACGAGCAAAACATCCTGCAGCAGATAAATGTTGATTGCGAAGGTGTAAAAATTCCAGTTTTCCTGAACCCGGGCGCCATCGATCCGGATGCGGAGCAGGGGATGATGGTCTACGGTGCGCCACTGTTCTTCGGAGAGCACTTGGATTTTCTCGCGCTGCAGCCGAGACTCGACATCGGCCAGGATTTGTTTGGCGTTAAGGCCTTCTTCAGTCAGGGACGGATCGACCTGCACTTCAACCCGGATGCCGGCAAGCCCTTCAAGTGTTGTGGTTTGCGCACCAGCCCCGTATGCCGTTAAAATGGTCGCCAACAGAACCAATGCCATCAAGCCGAATTGGATATTCCGAAACAAGGTAACCTCCTGCATTGCCGATACGTCGGATGATCGAATCGTGCCAGCTTGAATTCGTTTGTGCAGAATATCGTAAAACGCCGCAATACACAAGATCACAGCGTTCGGACTGCACTTCGGATGCTCGGGGTGTACGGAACCGGATCACCGCAAATTTGTCGGTTTGACGACGGTTTGGGCGCACATGTTCAAAAAATTGACGGTTTCGTTCTCTGATATTTCGCGATTCAATATTGCATTATGCCGTTTTTTATTGGTTTTCTAACAAAACAAGATGGTGGCACCGGATTTGCAGCAGATTCTGGCCGCTTTATGATGATTTTCTGCTCTCTCATACCGATTTGCAGTGCGAGACGGTCGGGGGGCTGGCGGAACCATCATAAAAGATCTCGGGGGGGCGTGGGTTCGGAGGATTGAGCATTGAAAACCGACAGAGCCGGTTCGAACCAAACATCGCCGCAGATCGCTGACGATCATCGACAACGGAGAGCTGTCGTTAACGTGCAGCAGAAACCTTTGCAAGGTCCGGCGCTGGCAAGCTTGATCGGCGACACCCTCGACATTTCGGTTGTCGGCATGATGATCCTCGACGCCTACATGCGGGTGGTGTGGGTCAACCGCACCCTGGAAGATTACTTCGGCCTGCAGCGTACGGAACTGATCGGCCGAGATCACCATCGGCTGGTGGACGATACGCTCAAACACATCTTCGACGATCCGGACCACTTTTACCGCAATGTATCTGCCATCAATCAGGACCGCAGTATCATCCAGAGCTTCGAGTGTCGAATTCGGCCGGACCGCATCCGTTGCGACCGTTGGCTGGAGTATCGCAGTCAGCCGATCCACAACGGATTTTTTGCCGGCGGACGCATCGAGCACTACACCGACATCAGCAATCGTCGACGGGCGGCGAACACAGCCAAAAACCTGAGCCGTCAGTTGATCAACGCACAGCGAATGGAATCGATCGGCATCCTGGCCGGCGGGGTGGCCCACGACTTCAACAACATCCTGCAGGCCATCTCAGGATATGCCCAGTTGCTTATCATGGACAAGGACGCAGATCATCCCGAAGCACCGATGATCTTGGAGATCGAAAGAGCCGCACGCCGCGCCAGTGAACTCACCCATCAACTGCTGACTTTCAGCCGGCGTGTGGAAAGCGCACTGACGCCCGCCGACCTGAATGCAAACGTGCGTCATGTAAAAAAACTGCTGGAGCGGACCATCCCGAAAATGATCCGCATCGAATTGTCGCTGGATGAAGCCCTGTGGCCGGTCAAGGCCGACGCCGGTCAGATCGAACAGGTGCTCATGAATATCGGTATCAACGCCCGCCAGGCCATGCCGGAAGGAGGCCGTCTCGAATTTCGCACCGTTAATGTCGTTCTGAGACCCGAAGATGCGCAATCGCTGGGGGAGCTTTCTGCGGGTCCTTATGTAAAACTTTCAATCACTGATACGGGGCAGGGTATCGAACCCGAATGCCTGGAGTTCATCTTTGATCCGTTTTTTACCACACGTGAAGTCGGTCAGGGAACCGGGCTGGGTCTATCCATGGCCTACGGCATCATAAAAAATCATGACGGATTCATTACCTGCCGCAGCAAGAGCGGCCTGGGAACGACTTTTGACATTTATCTTCCCGCGCTCCTGTCAGATGAAACCTGCCCGACCGATTGCGAGATCGATGAGGATGCCCTTTGCGAGGGCAGCGAATCCGTGCTGGTGGTTGACGATGACGAGTCCGTGTTGAATCTGGCCTGCAGCATTTTGCGGCGCTACGGGTACCGCACGCAAACCGCCCTGGACGGAGAAAGTGCCGTGAAAACCTACCGTTCTGAGACGGGGCGGTTTGACCTGGTCATTCTGGACCTGAACATGCCGGGCATGGGTGGACATAAATGTTTGGAGGAACTCAAGCGCCTGGATGCCGACCTTCGGGTGATCATTGCCAGCGGGTACCCACCGGACGAGGAGACCCATAAAATCCTGCAGGACCTGCGCGGCGGCTTCGTCGCCAAACCCTATCGTATCGACGATCTGATCGGCCAGGTGCGAACCGTTCTGGATCTTGCCTGATTGATTTTGCCATCCCTTCTGCAAATCGAACCGGAATTCGCTCTTAATATCACCACTGATTCGTGGCCCGTCTCCACATGCGGTTCACCATTCGGCCGGCGCGGCGGCCGGTCCTATGATTATCTTCATGACTCCGGAATGAATTCGTAAGACGGGTTTCGCTAGGAGTCCGGTTCCGGGGTTGGAATCAGCCGGCATAAACGGCGATTGGGGCAGGCAACTGCCCGGATTCGGGCGCTACCTCAAAATACAAGTAATCAAAGCAACGCCCAAAAATGCGATGTGCCGGGCCCCTTCACGCTGATAGGCCTCCAGGGCCGCTGCGGCGGCGTCCGGGGAGCCATGGATGTCGGACATGAAAAAGATTTTCATAACAACGGCTCCTTAACAGACAGCGTTGATGTCGGCCTCGGGCCCGCGGGTCGTACACCGCTTTCCGGGAAAATACCACTGCAGCAGATCCTCGGGGCGGATATGGCGTGCGGAGATTACTTTGCCCCGTACGGAAACACCGGCCCGGTGTACGGATTCCATGTCGCCGCTGATCAGCGGATGCCAGTCCGGCAGGGGTTTGCCTTCGGCAATCCGCCGATAGGCACAGGTCTCCGGCAGCCAGGTCAGGCGTTTGACATTTTTGGGTGTCAGGCGGCTGCATTCCTGATTGCGGCGGAGACGTCGCTCGTAAATCCGGCAGCGGCAGGACTGCGTGTCCAGGTAGCGGCAGGCAATGCCGGTGCGAAGCAGCTCACCGGTGTCGGCGTCTTTGAACTTGATCAGGCAGCACTGACCGCAGCCGTCACACAGTGACTCCCATTGGTTGGAAGTCATTTCCGTCAGTGATGTCGTTTGCCAAAACGCATCCTTCATTTTAGAACATCTTTGCGCAGGGCATAATCGGATTCCTTCCCGTTGTCGGGTTGCTTGAATCATAACCATCTTGGGCGGATCGACAACGGGTGCCTGCAGTACCGCTCCACTGCCGGTATCCCGGGGAGGCTGCATCGGAGCCGGTGCGGCGCATGTTCTGCGTCCGGCAACCTTATCGTCGCCAGGCCCGCATTGCAACCCGTTTTCGGGTGTTTATGTTAGTTACCAGTCGGGTAAAAATTGGATTCGACCGGAAGTGGATTGAATCATTGACAGTCACTGTCGGATGATGGAGGGAATGGATCGATGATCGCGTATTTCGTGCACGATTCCAAAAACAGTCGGGACATCTTTGTCATACCGGAGATGGGGTGCAGTACGCCGGTGGATCGAGAACGCATGCAGACCTTCATTGCCGCTCAGCCGGACTTCAGTCAGTGGTCGGGCACTGCCTGCGGCGACACCAGCCCGGAAGATTTCGGCACCATTGTGGCCACCCGGGACGATTGCGGGGATGTGGTCATCGTCAACGAGGACCTCTGGCGCAAGGCGACCGACCACTACCTGGGCGGACCCTGACTCGACGCTCCGGTGAGCGCGAAGCCTGCGGCAGCCTTGCCGGCACGCCGGATGCGAATCCGGCGGTTGCCGGACCCTTGCCGTCTTTTCAGACGATGCAGGTGCGTTGATATTTGCCTCGCGTCACGGCCGATGCTGCCGGCGTTCCCGAATTCGGGTCGTTTGCCGGCAGTCCCGGTGGAGGCGACCGGATCCGGCATTGGCCCTTTGGAGGCATGACGGGGTATTGCAACAATGGCTTGGAACATTCGGGAAGTCGTCGGTAACGACACGCTGCCGGAATCCATCGTTTCACCGGTGGATAAGGCCGAGATGGTGCTGGTTCCGCGGGGACCGTTTACCATGGGGATCAGCCAGCGCGAGTTGGATTCGGTTTTTCGCATCGAACAGCGTCAGAATCCGGTCTTTGCCACCGAGGTGCCGGCGCGCCGGCTCAACGTCGAAACCTTCTACATCGACCGCTACCCGGTAACCAACTATCAGTACCGCCGCTTTATCGAGGCGACCGGTCACCGCAAACCGCTGCTGCTCGACGATGCACAATGGGGGAATATTTTGCAGCCGGTCGTGTTTGTCGGCTGGGAAGATGCACGTGCCTATTGCCGCTGGGCCGATAAGGTCCTGCCCAGTGAACCCCAATGGGAAAAAGCCGCACGCGGAGACGATCGGCGTTGGTGGGCCTGGGGACAGGATTTTTTCCCAAATCGATGTAACTCCAGGGAATCCGAGTTATTGTGCACCTCGGATATCGGCACCTTCGATATGGGCGTGAGCCCATACGGTTGCTATGATATGAGCGGAAACGTTTGGGAGATGTGCGAGGGTCAGTGGCTGGGCGTTTATTCGCCCATGCGCGGCGGATGTTTTCTCGGCTCGGCCACGTTCGTGCGAGTCACCTGCCGCTGGACCCCGGAAGACCCGCGCAACGGTGCCCACTGGCTGGGTTTTCGCTGTGTCAAAACCGTAACGTGACCGACACCGTTACAAGCTGCGGATCTCTTTCTGAGCGGCAACACAGTCACAATGGCCGCCATGGGTCTCACGGAAATACATGCAGCGCCGGGATGTCGAAGCACGCATGTAGAATTTGCAAGATTGCTGATCCTTCCAGTTGCTGCCGGCGGTACACATGGACATGATTCCGGATATGCAAAAATTGGTGACCTGTAATTCTTTCATGGTATCATCCCGTTGAAGTCTGAACGGTTCGAATCATGTCTTTTGCAACAAGTACACCAATTTGTATAAGATACTGAAATATAATTATATAACGTGAGTTTAAGCGCCTGTGAACCGGCCGTAAAAACAACAATATTGTTCTTTTTAAATAGTATCGATACAAAATCGTAACTTTAGACCAGGAGTGATCGAACGGCAGTTGCGGACGAACACCGTTGAAGCGCAGGTGCGGAATATCTTCCAGGTTCAGCTGGATGGTGCCGCTGTGATCGATAAAACGTTCGGCACTGTCGGAGGGAAGTCAACAATCACCCGCAAAGCGGGTGGCTTGGATTTTCGGCCATAGGCCGCATCGACATCCGCCCGCCAGACGGGCGGAACGGCTTTTCAACGAAAAGCCGGGAACACGGCAGTGCTCCCATGTCGAACTTGCTGCCGGGTGCCGTGCAACCGGCGCTGGCAAGAAAAGACAGAAGCACTGCTGTGCTTCGATGTTGAACTTGCACCGGGTGCATAGCACCCGGTTTAGGCAAGAAAACAAAGCAGGTCCGCCGGCGCGCGGCGATGGGCAGGCAAAATTTTCCAAGCAGCATCAACTCCTCAACCAGCGGTGGCTCAGGTGGCATGGCCTGAATTTCCGCAGTTTTCAGCAGCCTTTTTTAACGTTTCCAGAAACTCACGGGTCAATCGATGCAGTTTTTGTGGAATTCCGAGCACCCGCCCGATGATCAACAGGGGCCCGCGAAATCGTTCCACACTGTGCAGAATGACCTTGCCGTCCTGTTCGCGGAATCGCCAGGTGTGGGCGGCGTTCACCCCAAGTCGCCCGCCCTCCCAGGTGACGGTCTTGCCGGGGTCACATTCCACGATTCGCGGCGCGACCCGCAACGGCAGAAACCAGGGCTTGATCTTGAAGGAGAAGCAGGTGCCGGAGTTCATGGAATCCCCCTCCAGGATGCAGCATTCCCGGCAGGCCGTGTTCCACTGGTCCCAGGCTTCCATTTGGGAAAAGATCCGCCAGACAACGTCCAGGGGGGCATGAATTTCAATTTCTTCGTCAATGACCATGTCTTATCCTAAGTATGTTCCGAACATTGGCAAGGCAGGCGTATTGTCTCCGGTAAGATGAGAAAATTATGTTTTGAAAAATTGGAAACGCGCAGATTCGATGATGGATCGGAATGGATGGTTGACAGCCCGTCGATGAAAATTAAAATATGTGAAAAATATCCGGTTTGTTAGATCGTATCCACCCAGAAATGATCTTTTTACTCTGAATTCCGACATGGCGGAATGATCCGCGCAATTGCCAGCTGCGACGATCCCATATTGGAGGTGGAGTCATGACGACTACAGTGTTTTTCCTTGCCGTCACAGTTCTTTCCATTGTGTTGTTGATCTGGATATTCTGGGCCAGCCGCTGAGAGCTAAACCCGCCCGAACGTTGACCTGACGCCGAAACATTGATATGATAATCATTGTTCTTTGGAAATCGGGACGGAAGATCCGCCCCTGAATGACATGGTCATAACCGGGGAGCCACGAGGCCGTTCGCGTTTCGGATTTCGAACGACGGCCCCTACTTCAGGGTGGGCTAGGATGCTGGGAGAAATATCGAAGCTCACGATTGTACGCATCGGCAACAACATCACCTACAGCAGTCTTCATACCATCGGCGATGGAATCCTGGATTCCTTCCGCGGAATGATCGAGGAGTATTCCCTCAGCCATCACAATGCCCCGTCGATCGACCGGATCGACGCACAGCTGCTCACCATGATTCTTCACGAGCAATACGGCGGCCACACACTGGGGATTACCGATGCGGACCTGACCACCGATGACGAAGACGAGTTTTACAATTCCATCTTCGGCGGCAAAAATCCCAAAAACGATGTAGCCGTCGTTTCCACCAAGAAATTGTCCCCCTGCAGAATCGATACCGAAAGTGAATACGATCTTTTCATCGGGCGTACGCTGAAAGTGGCGCTGCACGAGGTGGGACACAACCTGGGACTTACCGATCACGCCGCCTATCGCAAGGCTCCGGACGGCAATCTGTGTCCAATGAGTCGCGGAGAGTTCAACAAGTTCGGCTACAAGGGTTACGTCCAGGCAATTATTGACGGACGGGGTCTGCGGTTTTGCGAAGAATGCAGCTATTTTCTGCGCCAGGTTTACAGTCCCGGCACGCTGCCGCGGCGCTGGATGCACGACGCGGTGGTGGTTTCCCTCTCCTGAAAATCCCTCTAATTTGAAACGCTCCGTGCGGGTGAATCCGCACATTTCACGAGTTGTATTCGTTCATTTGCAAGGCATTCAAGAGCGTCATGCTAGGATGTGACAAGGGCAGCATTTAATATGCACGACGCTACAATAGCCTATCAACACTGTAAAAAATCATCCTGTCTGAGCGATTGACGAGGTTGCCGCAGAGACAAGGAAGAAGCCGTTGCGTTATATTGAAATATGCGCAACGGCTTCTGACGCCGTAGATGCGGTAAGATCGGCAAGCCCCGAAGGGGTTTCAAATTTTCAAAATTGCAACGGATTTGAATCCTCTCATAAAGACAGAATCGTCTTGTTTAAAAATTTGAAACGCTCAGTGCGGATTGAGCCCGTCGACCAGCAAGTCCAGCGTCCGCAGCAATATCTGGGGCCGATCGGGATCGGGATCCGGCGGCAGGCAAGCGGCGATGCCGAGACCTTCGGCGGCTTCGTGAAATGCCTCCGGCTCCATCCGGCTGACCACGACCAGATTGATCATGGCATTTTTCTGAATGACCTGCCGGGCGACTTCCAGCGCCGGGCGCCCCTCGACGGATTCGTCGATGATCATCAGCGCCGGCAGGCAGCGCTCCGCCAGCGACAGGGCTTCGGAAACCGATGCGGACCAGTCGAATTCACAATCCGACTCGGCGGCCAGGGCTTCGGTCAAATCCGAAAAACGCTCCGGCGCATCGGTAACGACGCAGATTCGCAACATAACGGCCGACTCCTCCTCATCCACTCGTTTTACCGCAGCACGACCCCGGACCCGCACATCCGGCCTCCGAGACCGAACGTCCACAGCAGGCGGTGTCGCTGGGACCCGGCACGGCCTGTGGCGTTTTACCGGTCAAGGAGCTGGGCGTGGACATCAATCGGGTGATTTCGGCACTGTCGCACTGGGGACATGCGACGGATTCGCTGCCCGAAAGCACCAAGGTTTCACCTTGATAGCCGCACGCGCGGCATTGAATCTCAAAAATCGGCATCGGTTCCCACCTTTTATTTGTGGCTGAATTTGGATTCCACCTCCGGCGATTTGCCCCACTGTCCCCGCAGGCAGTCTTCGATGGCCTCGCCCAGGGTATTGACCGCCAGGGCGGCACAGTGACGGTGATCTTCCGGCAGGCCGCCCAGCACACGGGATACCGCATCGGGGGTCAGCCGCAGGGCCTCTTCGAGGGTGAGGCCTTCGACCAGTTCGCTCATGGCACTGGCACAGGCGACCGTGAAACCGCAGCCGTGCGGTACGTGTCCGATGCGGTGGATTTGCTGATTTTCCACCTGCAGGTATACCTCGAGCGAATCGCCGCAGCTGCCGACGCCGTGGGCCTTGCCGGTGGCATTGTCCAGCCGCCCCACATTGCAGGGCGACTGGACATGCCGGTGCAACCGCGTTGACGCTTCGGAGGATGGAAAAAGACCCGCAAGCCCCGGGCGCGGTTTTCCATTGATGTGACGGGGAAATTTCATCCGACCCGATGGACTCCACCGCCGCCGCCACAGGTGTGCTGTTGATCGAATTGCGGCAGGCTTCCCTGTACGAAAGCGTTGACGGCATCTCCCACGGTGGTGGCATCGCCGCCGTAGAAGACCCGGATGCCCACCTGGTGGAATCCCATCAGCGGACGCAGACCCATTCCGCCGGCAATCAGGGCCTGGGCGCCTTTTTCGGCCAGGTACTGCACGGGAGCCATGCAGCCGCCCTGCTGATGCGGCACGTTGGGAATGACTTCGACCTGATGGACTTTGCCATCGGCAATGGACACCAGCGTGTAGAGATCACAGTGTCCGAAATGAGCTCCGAGCGGTGCCTGCAGACCGCCCGGCATGGAAGAGGGAATGGCAACAACGGTGTTCATCGGTTTCTCCTTGTTGATCGTTGGTTCTATGGAGCACACCGATGCGGTTTCAGAGGCATTCGGCGCGCTTTTGACCCAAGTTGAGCGATTGTCGAGGTTGCCGCAGATACAAGGAAGAAGCTGTTGCGCTGTATTCATATATGCGCAACGGCTTCTGACGCCGTAGATGCGGTAAGATCGGCAATCCCGCAGGGTTTCTAATTTTCAAAACTTAAATAGACTGAAATCCTCTAATCGAATTAAATTTTGTATTTTGAAAATTTGAAACGCTCAGCTTGGGTTTGAGTGCTTTTGTCGACTTATAGTAAACGGTTTCGTTTTTTGGAAGCCAAGATTCGTTCGTTATGCAAAACCTGAATCTCAGTAAATTTTCTTCTCATCAACGGCCACCGGACATCGATTCGGCCGCTCGGACACCGGCCACTTCTTCGATGGTCTGCCAGATGCGTCGCACCTGCTCTGAAAATTCGCCATGGTCGTATTCGGTAACGACCTGGCCCTGCACCATCGCCCGGGTGATGACCGGATCATGGGGCAGTTCTCCGAGCAGGGTCAGGCCGGAGGCGGTGCTGTCGGTTTGAATCTTTTCGGTCAATTTCGGATTGAGATCCGCCTTGTTGACGATCACCCCGGCCGGTACTTGAAAGTGGCCGCAGAGGTCGACCACCCGCTGCAGATCATGCCGGCCCGACGGCGTGGGTTCGGTCACGATCACCGCCAGCGAGGCCCCCGACAGCGAGCTGATCACCGGACAGCCGATTCCCGGCGGCCCGTCGGACAGGATCCAGTCGGCTCCCATCGTTGCGGCCAGTTGCCGGGCCTGCTGGCGCAGCAGCGCCACCAGGCGCCCGGAATTTTCTTCGCCGGCAAAGAGCTGGGCATGAACCATGGCCCCGAACCGCGTTTGCGAAAGATACCATTCACCGCATTCTTTTTCCGGAAAGGCAATGGCATCGGCCGGACAGAAGTCCACGCAAACCCCGCAGCCTTCACATCGGATGGGATCGATTTGCGGCATGCCGTTGGCCTTCGAGACGGCATCGAAGCGACACAATTCCGCACACAGGCCGCAGTCTTCACATTTTTCCGTAACAATTTTGGCCTCATTGCCCGAAACGAAAAGTTCCCTGCGTTCGATTTCCGGGTGCAAAAGCAGGTGCAGATCCGGCGCGTCCACGTCCAGGTCGCACAGCACCCGCTTCGATGACAGATGCGCAAATGCGGCCGCCAACGATGTTTTCCCGGTGCCGCCCTTGCCGCTGAGAATCACGATTTCAATCAACTTCGACCTCCTGGTTGCCGATGGCGCCGGTTTGGATTTGGTCTGCCAGTTCGCTGAAAAAGCGGTGCATTTCGGTTTCCAGGTCGGACAGGACCATTCCGGCGGCATAGGCCGTGGCAATGCGCCGCCGATAGGGTACTTCGCCCAGAATCGGCAGATGCTGCTCTTCGCAGTATTCGTACACGGACCGGTCCCCGAGACCGGCCCGGTTGATGACGACTCCCATGGGAATCCCCAACGGCGTGAATGCCTGGTGGGCCAGCCGCAGGTCATAGAATCCGAACGGCGTCGGTTCGGTGACCAGCAAAATGGCATCGGTATCCATCACCGCATTGACGGCCGGGCAGCTCACTCCCGGCGGCGCATCGATGATGACGTCCGCGTTGCGGCCGGCAAGGGATTCGTTCAAACGGGATTTGACCTGCCGCATCAAGGGCGGGCTCATGGCTTCACCCACCCGCAGCCGACCCATCCAAAATTCGGCATTTGCGGTTTTCCCCCATAGAATTTCGCCCAGCGGGCGATTAGCGGGGGTCACCGCGTTTTCGGGACAGACGGCCATGCAGCCGCCGCACCCGTGGCACATTTCCGGAAAGGTGATCAAAACCTCTCCCAGAACGCTGATGGCCTTGAACCGGCAGATTTCGGCGCATTTGCCGCAATATGTGCACTTGCTTTTGTCAACGCGCGGCACTTCAATGGTTGCGGTTTGCCGGCCCGTGATCTCGGGCTGCAGAAACAGGTGCAGGTTGGGTTCTTCCACATCCAGGTCTACGGCCACCACCGGTCGCGACCATACCGAAACCAATGCGGCCGCCAGGGTCGTCTTTCCGGTACCGCCTTTTCCGCTTGCAATTGCCAGCTTCATTGCCAGTGTCCTCGGCTGCGGTTGGGTTGGTCGGCGATTTCGACCTCACCGGCCTTGTAACGTTCGACCGCTTCGCGTACAGTGAGATTTTCCAGATTCTGCCCCACCCGGACCCCGGCGGCCGAAAGGGCGATAAACGCCTTTGGACCGACGAAACCGGTCAGCACCACCGCGGCGCCGGCCTGGACCACGGTCTCGGCCGCGGCGATGCCGGCCCCCTGGGCCATGGCCTGGGCGGCACCATTTTCGACATATTCGAAATTCAGGGTCTCCGGATCGACGATCAAAAAGCCGGCGGCCCGGCCAAATCGCGGATCCACAGCCGAATCCAGCGTCGGTTCTTCACAGCTGACGGCAATTTTTGTCATGCATACCTCCTGTAAAGCAGCAGTTGTTATGAGAATATACTCATAATCAGATCTGCTGCTTTTGTCAAGCCTGTTTTATGAGTATATTCTCATTATCGCAATTGAAAACCGGTTTGACAACCCTGTCTGAATCTGGGATGAATGTAAAAAATCCGGTTTGCGTTTCATGCAGCCCACTTGACCCCGATGTTTTGTCCGGTTTTCTGCTCTGTGTCGATCGACGCTTACCCGGGCAATGTCCCAATCCAGGCCGGCGAAGCCTCCGAAGGGAGGAGGTCCTGAAAAAATCCGAGGTGGAAATGTCGGCGGCCATCCTTGCGGCCATCATTGGCGGTGTACTATATTTCCGAGAAGAAACGGTGGTGCTTGGCTACCCCATTCCCCACTACGTCGGGTTGATCCTGTCTTTTTGCGGCATTTTGTGGTTTTTTTACACGCTTTTTGCCAATCGATAGAAAAGGTCACTGCAGGTGCGCCCGGCAGGGGACTACCGTTTCGGTGCATTTTCAGGATCGACGTAGCAAGTAAATACTGCTTTCAGGCGCGGATGATCCTGTATCGCAGCACTTCTTTCGGATCATCTTTTGGTTCGCAATCCGGCGCCACCGCCTTATGGGCGAAGCGGTCCGGTTCCGATCCCAGCAATTGCCGCAGCGGCGTACCTTTTGTTTCCGAATACGCCCGGCGGCCAAGGAGAGGATTCCATGAACGTTCTGCTCATCTATCCGGCGTTTCCCGTCACGTTCTGGAGTTTTGAATATGCCCTGAAATTTGTACGCAAAAAGGCTGCCTATCCGCCCCTGGGTCTGCTGACGGTCGCTTCCATGTTGCCGGAAGACTGGAACCGGCGTCTGGTGGATATGAATGTCGACCGGCTCACGGACGAAGATCTGCACTGGGCCGACCTGGTGTTCATCGGCGGAATGACCATCCAGCGCACGGCTGCGGAAGAGACCATCGCCCGCTGCAAGCTGGCGGGACGGACGGTGGTTGCCGGAGGGCCGTTGTTTACGGCCGAACCGGATGAATTCGGCCAGGTCGATCATTTCGTGCTCGACGAGGCCGAACTGACGTTGCCGGAGTTTCTGGCCGATTTTGCCGACGGCTGCGCCCGGCGGATCTACCGGGCAAACGCGTACTGCGATCTGCACAAGACGCCCGGGCCGGACTGGCGCCTGATTCGGCCGAAAAACTACGCGTCCATGAGCATTCAGTTTTCGCGTGGCTGTCCGTTTGACTGCGATTTTTGCAACGTTACGGTGCTTTTCGGACGGAAACCCCGCGTAAAACAGGCTTCGCAGATCCTGGCCGAACTCGACAGCCTGTATACGCAGGGCTGGCGGGGCAATATATTTTTCGTGGATGACAACTTTATCGGCAACAAAAAATACCTCAAATCCGACCTGCTGCCGGCCTTGATTCAATGGCGACAGGGCAAAAGGGGATGTATCTTTTACACCGAAGCGTCGATCAACCTGGCCGACGACCCGGAGCTGGTGCAACTGATGATTCGGGCCGGCTTCGACTCGGTCTTCATCGGAATCGAATCCCCCGAGGAGGAAAGCCTGCGGGAATGCGGCAAAAACCAGAACCGCAACCGCAACATCATCGAAAACGTCAAGTCCCTGCAGCACGCCGGACTACAGGTGTACGGCGGATTTATCGTCGGATTCGATCACGACACCCACGCCACCTTTCAACGGCTGGTCGACTTTATCCAGAACAGCGGCATCGTCACTGCCATGGTCGGATTGCTGCAGGCACCGCCGGGGACCCGGCTCTTCGATCGGCTGAAACAGGAAAACCGGCTGACCGGCAGCCTGTCCGGAGACAATGTCGACGGCACCACCAACATCGTGCCCAAGATGGGGTTGGAATCCCTCATGCAGGGCTATCGCAACATCATGGCGCAGATCTACGCGCCTAAGCATTATTATCGGCGTGTGAAGACCTTTCTGCGGGAATTCCAGGGCTCGCGGGAACGGCTGCCGATGGACCTGCAGCGATTCCTGGCGCTGTTTCGGTCCGGACTGCGACTCGGCATCCTGGGACGGGAGCGCTTTCAGTTCTGGTATCTGATGGCCTGGACCCTGTTTCGCAAGCCCCGCCATCTGCCCATCGCCATTACCCTGGCCATCTACGGGCACCACTTCCGCAAAATCTGCGAACGCTACATTCTGGTATAAGGCTGGATGGTTATTCCCCGGATGGTTTTTCGATGACCTCGATGCGGTCGACCCGCTGATAGCCGCGCGGCAGTTTTTTGCCGCGGCGGCCGCGCTCGCCGATGAAATCGGCCAGATTTCCCGGGGTCAATTTTACGGCCTGGCGGCCGGCATGGACCCGGATCGAGGCATCCTGCGGAAACACGGCCAGGACTTTGACGAACTCTTCTCGGTTGCGCACCCGGGCGGGGGGGATCTGGATGATTTTGTTGCCTTTGCCTTTGGGAAGTTCGGGCAGGTCCCGGACCGGAATTACCAGCATGCGCCCTTCGGTGGTGACGGCAGCCAGGTGGTCGGTTTCCGGGTCGTCGACGTACTGGGGCGGCAGTGGCTCGGACCCTTTGGGCACCGTGAGCATCGCCTTGCCCTTGGTGTTCTTGCTCACCATGTGGGCGATCTCGGTTACCAGTCCGTAGCCGGCATCGCTGGCCAGCAATATTTTCTGGTCTCCGGCGCCCATTAACACGGACAGAAACCGGCCCCCCGGCGGCAGCGATAATTTTCCGGTCAGCGGCTCGCCCTGGCCGCGGGCCGACGGCAGGCTGTGGGCGGGAAGGGCGTAAGAGCGTCCGCGGGTGTCGATAAAGACGGCCGGCTGGTTGGTTTTGCCGCGGGCTGCGCTCTGAAAGGCGTCGCCGGCCTTGTAGCTGAGATTGGCCGGATCCAGGTCGTGGCCCTTGGCCGCCCGGACCCAGCCCCCGGCGGACATCACCACCGTGACCGGCTCCACCGGTGCCAGTTCGACCTCCTTGATGGCCTGGGCCTCGCGGCGCTCGACAATGCGGGTGCGGCGCGGGTCGCCGTATTTGTCGGCATCGCTGCGCAGCTCTTTTTTGATCAGCGTTTTCAATCGACCGGGGGAACCCAGGGTTTGGGCGATCTGATCTTTTTCAGACTCCAGTTGCTGTTTTTCCTGCTGGATGCGGATTTCCTCCAGGCGGGCCAGCTGTCGCAATCGGATCTGGAGGATGGCCTCGGCCTGGGTTTCGGAAAGTTGAAATTCGCGCATCAATGCGGCCTTGGGCGCGTCGCTTTCCCGGATGATGGCGATGACTGCATCCAGGTTGAGGTAGGCGATCAGCAGCCCTTCCAGAATGTGCAGCCGGTCTTCGATTTTCCCCAGACGAAACTCCAGCCGCCGTACGACGGTCCGGTGCCGGAACTCGAGCCACTGGCGCAACAGCGCCCGCAGGCCGAGCGTCTGCGGCTTGCGGTTCAGGCCGATCACCGTCATGTTGACCTTGACGCTTTTTTCCAGGTCGGTGGTGGCGAACAGGTGGCTCATCAGGGCTTCTTTGTCCACCCGGTTGGACCGCGGCAGAATCAAAATCCGCGTGGGTTCTTCCTGGTCGGACAGATCGCGGATGTCGGAAACCATGGGCAGTTTGCGGGCGTTCATCTGGGCGGCCACCTGCTCCATGATGCGGGCGGTGGTCACCTGGTAGGGCAGGGCGGTGACGATGATGTCCCCGTTGTCGTATTCGTAGGTGGCGCGCATGCGGATCATTCCATGTCCGCTGCGGTAGATGGCGGCCAGGTCTTCCCTGGGGCTGATGATTTCCGCGCCGTTGGGAAAATCCGGGCCGGCCACCAGCTCGCTGATCTCTTCATCGCCGGCTTTGGGGTGATCGATCAGGTGAATGCAGGCGGCCACGATCTCCTTAAGGTTGTGGGGCGGAATATCGGTGGCCATGCCCACGGCGATGCCGGTGGCCCCGTTGAGCAGCGCGTTGGGCAGCCGGGCCGGCAGCATGCGCGGCTCATCGAGGGTGCCGTCGAAATTGGGCACCCAGTCCACGGTGCCCATGGCCAGCTCGCTTAAGAACACGTCGGCGTAAGGCGCCAGGCGTGCCTCGGTGTAGCGCATTGCGGCGAACTCCTTGGGCGAAGAAATCGAGCCCCAGTTGCCCTGGCCGTCGATGAGCGGATAGCGATAGGAAAACTCCTGGGCCATCAGCACCATGGCCTCGTAGCAGGCGCTGTCCCCGTGGGGGTGGTATTTGCCGAGCACATCACCCACCGTGCGCGCCGACTTTTTGGGTTTGGCGGTGCTGCGCAGGCCCAGCTCGCTCATGGCATAGACGATGCGCCGCTGCACGGGTTTGAGCCCGTCGCCGACAAACGGCAGCGCCCGGTCCATGATCACGTACATGGCATAGTTTAGATACGAGGGGCGCACGAAGTCCCCCAGGGAGACCTGCTCGATGCCTTCGTAGGAGATCACTTCGTTTTCAGCCATAGTGCCGGCTCCATGATTATAATTTTACTTGGCAGATGTCGCCTCCCGCGCAGGCGGTGAACATGGTGTGCTTTGACGGGTGATGGAAGCCTACAGCGTTTCGGGTTCGGCCAGATCGCCTTCGCGCTCCAGCCAGTGTTTGCGGTCCTGGGCGCGCTTGCGGGCCAGCAGCATATCCATGGTTTCCACCACCTTGTTTTCGTCTTCCAAGGTGAGCTGCAGCAGGCGGCGGGAATCCGGCAGCATGGTCGTCTCGCGCAGCTGGGACGGGTTCATCTCGCCAAGCCCCTTGAAGCGCTGCACGTTGACGGCCTCCTTGCGGGAGCCGCCGGAAATCCGCTTTAAAATCGCGTCTTTTTCCTGCTCGTCCAAGGCGTAGTGGACATTTTTGCCCTGATCGATGCGATACAGCGGCGGCATGGCGACAAAGATGTTGCCGGCCGCCACCAGTGCGCGAAAATGCCTGAGAAAAAGCGCGCACAGCAAGGTGGCGATGTGCAGGCCGTCGGAGTCGGCATCGGCCAGTATAATCACCTTCTGATACCGCAGCCCCGAAAGATCCGCCGAGTCCGGATCGACCCCGAGCGCCACGGTAATGTCGTGGATTTCGTTGGACTTGAGAATCAGGGCGGTTTCCACCTCCCAGGTGTTCAAAATCTTTCCCCGCAGGGGCAGCACGGCCTGGGTCTGTTTGTCGCGGGCCTGTTTGGCCGATCCGCCGGCCGAGTCGCCTTCCACCAGAAACAATTCGGTTTCGGCCGGGTTCTGGGAAATGCAGTCGGCCAGTTTTCCGGGCAGGGTCGGGCCGCCGCCGGTCTTTTTGCGCACCACCTTCTTGGCGGCCTTGAGGCGGTGGCGCGCGTTTTCGATGGCCAGCTCGGCGATTTTTTCAGCGGCTTCGGTATTGTGATTCAGCCACAGGGCCATGGCGTCGCGCACCACGTTGGCGACGAAAGACGCACACTGCCGCGAGGAAAGCCGTTCCTTGGTCTGGCCCGAAAACTGGGGGTCGCTCATTTTGACCGAGAGGACATAATTGCATTTTTCCCAGACATCGTCCGGCGCCAGCTTGATCCCGCGGGGCACCAGATTGCGAAATTCGCAGAACTCCCGGATGGCCGCCAGCATGCCGCTGCGGAATCCGTTGACATGTGTGCCGCCCAGAGCGGTTGGAATCAGATTGACATAGCTTTCGGCGATCACCTGGCCCTGCTCCGGCAGCCAGATCACCGCCCAGTGGACCATTTCTTCCTTGCCCTCATATTCACCGACGAAGGGTTCTTCGGGCAGGCGCTCGTGATCGGAAAGATGCTCCAGCAGATAGTCCTTCAGGCCGGCTTCGAAATACCAGCTGTCGGTTTCTTCGGTCAGCCGGTTGGTGAAGGTGACCGTCAGCCGCGGGCAGAGCACCGCCTTGGCGCGCAGGGTGTGCTTGAGTTTCGGCACTGCGAATTTGGTGGTTTCGAAATAGGTCTCGTTGGGCCAGAAGCGCACCGTCGATCCGGTGTTGCGCTGGCCCACCGTGCCGGTCTGGGTCAGGTTTTCGACTTTGTTTCCGTTTTCAAACGCGATGGCAAATTTTTTCCCATTGCGCCGAATCTCCACCTCCAGGCGCCTGGAAAGCGCGTTGACCACCGACACGCCGACGCCGTGCAAGCCGCCGGAAAAACGATAGTTTTTGTTGCTGAACTTGGCTCCGGCGTGCAGTTTGGTCATAATCACTTCCACGCCGGTCATCTTTTCTTCCGGGTGCCGATCGATGGGCATACCGCGACCGTCGTCGCTGACCTCCAGCGATCCATCGGTGTGGTACACCACCTGGATATGTTTGGCGAAGCCGGCAATGGCTTCATCGACGGCATTGTCGATCACCTCCTGGGCCAGGTGGTTCGGGCGCGCGGTGTCGGTGTACATTCCGGGTCTGCGCCGCACCGGGTCGAGACCCTTCAATACTTCCAGCGAAGCGGCATCGTATTTACCGCCGGGCATATCGTCGAACAAACTTTGCCTTTTGATGGTGTCTCCTCCCTGTGGCTTGCCGGTTCCATAGGTTCGGCAAAGCCCCCCGTGGTAAAAGACGGGTACGGTTTCATTACCGCCCCGTCGCCGTTCCTTTATAAAAGGGTTCGAATCCCTTTTGTTTCAACACCGCCGCAGGAGCGTTCCACCATAATGCGAAAACGCTGTGCCCGCAATGGATACCGACCGGAACCCGGATCCCCCGGAAAACTTTTGTCACAAAAAGGACGGCCCTTTCCGTCGCATGGTTCGGCGGGGGTCATGGCAGATCCGGGTCGCAGCCGGATTCACGCCGCAAATCCGAAAAGAGAACTTTCCGATCCAAACCGCAACATATTGATAAAATTTTGACGACGATACCACATCTTCCACTGGACTTCAAAAGGAAAGAAAACCGCAAGCAGTGAAACCGGACCGGGTCGGCGGGGTGGCGGGGCGATCTTCAGCCGTACTGATCGGCGGCCGTCAATTGTGGCAAGCGAGATGGGGCGTTGCGCTGCAGCGGCGAATCAGCAGTGCTGATCGCATTTGCGTTTGCGCAGCAGGGCACTGAGAAAGCTTTCCCGAACGCCTTCGATACGTGCGTACGGGCTGACTTCATTGTAAAACCGAACGGCCTCGGCGGCGACGATCCACTGTCGCTCTTTTCCCAGGCAGCGCAGGATCTTATCGGTAATCGATTCCCGGGTGTTTTTCAACGCCATGAGGTCCTCCCGCCGGATCAGCGCCGTCGCCGTTCGGCCTGGATGCTTGCAAACCGATGCCACATCCTGCCTGCGGCGACCGCTTTGGATGGGTGTCGAAATAAAGCAATGCAAAAATAGTGCCTTATCTTTTCTTTCACTTCGACAGGCACGTATCGATGCGGTCAAAAGGCCGCTTTTTAGGTCCATCCCATTCCGCTCAAGTTGATTTGCAGCGTTTTCAACGTAATCGAATTTTCCCTGCGGTCGGTCTGGATATTTTTTAAGTCAAATCATTTTGATGAATTCGTAACCAGTCAAAACATATTCAAAACGGTCATTCCCGCGCAGGCGGGAATCTCGAAACCATTGTTATTACAGTATCTTAAACTCCAGATTCCCGCCAGTGCGGGAATGGTCCACTGCGGGAGCCGACGATTTACGATGCCATCAATTTCACTTCCCTATTTGATTCGTTGCATCGCCGCGTTCGAATTTGCGGCCCTCGTCGCCCCGAGACACATGATGCAGTTCTGACCCCAGCCGGCTTGCCCCGATGGGCGTGAATGTTCGACAAATTCGGAGCGACGGGATGGCGGAAGGCGCTGAGAAGTCTGGTATCGGGATGTAACTGCCGCAATTTGTTGCTGCAGGTGCCCGAAATCGGCAAAACGACGGCGCCGGACCGGCTGCAACCGGCCGGAGACCGGCCGATGGAAACCTGCCGGGTACAAATTTTGCAAAATTGATCGATTCCAGCGGAAATCCGCCGGTACGACGGTCGAGCCAGGGAGGCATTTTTTGCGATAAAGGCGACAAATAGCGGTTAAATCAATTGCTTACAATAACATTTCGTAATGAAAAGGACCACGTGCAAGCAAGTCTTTAAAAAGGTGGCGGTGAATGAAAAATTACGAAAACGGCGGTCTGTGTTTCGAATCCGAAGCTTCGATTACACCGGGGACGATTGTGCTGATCGGCAACGAGGATCAGCGCCCCGGGGCGGAATTGCGAGCCGGGGTGTCGAAAACGCTCACCTGCCGCCGGGTAAAAATTCATGACTGCCGGCAGCGGAATTCCGCCGAGTGCCGCTTTGGTTTCGATGTCGAACGCATCGCCGGCTCGCGGGACAACCTTTCCGAAAGCCCTTGTAGCGACGCTGAATCCACAGAGTCGTCCGGATCGAAATCGAACCTGCGGGAACGCCGCAGGCATTCGCGAAGACTGTATTATCGATTTGTGTATTTTCTGTGCGACGAAAAGTACTACGAGGGGGTGACCAAAGACATCAGCAGCGGCGGTTTGTTTATTCGGACCCGGGGAAAGTTGCAGGTGGGAATGCTACTGTCCCTGACCCTTCCGAAAAATCCATTCGAAAAAGAGCGAACCATTGAGGCCGAGGTGGTCCGGGTCGAACCCGGGGGCATCGGCGTTAAAATTCGCACCATCCTGAAAACCGCCGCCGCCCGACGATAGGCGCTTCGTGTGTTTATATCGAATGCGGGCATCATCGGAGAATCAACACAGTGGCTGCCCGGAAAATCTAGACCCTGAGCATTCGTTTCAACGCAAAGGGAATGCCCACCAGGACCGCAAAAATGGCAACGTGAATTCCGAAGCGAACAAAGAATGCCCCCGGCGGCAGTTCACAGGCCCTGACGGCGGCCCAGAGATTCAAGGTGATGGGCACCAGTACCATCACCCATGCAAAATCTACCCAACGCTCGCGTCTCATGCAAACTCCGAATATGCAATGAATTTACGCGCTCCGGCGCTGGTTTTTCCACCGGTGCGGCGCGGAATGCATTTGTGAAAAGAAGCCGGTGCGATGTTCGATGAGATGTTTTTCAGGTGGTCTTAGCGGCTTTTTTTCGATTCGTCCAGTCCTGTTTTCGATTTGCTGTCCTGTTTCAAAATCCCGGTGATTTTCACCCCGATGCCGTCGCTTTCCAGGTGAACAATTTTGGCCTGCAGCATTTTCCCCTTTTCGTAAGAGGTGTTTGGAATGGACAGGTTCAGGATTTGACCGACTTCCAGGGGGCGTTCGACTCGAATGAACAACCCGCCGCTGCTGATGTCTTTGGTGACCCCGGCATAGTACTTTCGGTCACATACAAAATAGACGGTGCTGAGAAATGCATTGCGCTCGTTTTTGCGCCGATCCACGAGCTGGTTGCCGTCGGTGACCGTCAGCGCTTCGGCCATTTCTCCGGTGGTTTGAGCAGGCATTTCTTCCGGCGCCCCCAGTTTTTCCACGCCATAGCCGTAGTGGTGGCCGGCATCTTCCAGTTTTTTGCACCATTTGATTTTCACGCGCTGGCACTGATAGGACATGGGCGTATCCGAGTAGGGTGAGTTATAGATGCCGATCAGAATCGTTCTCCCGTTCGGGATGAACATGTCCGATTCGAAATAAAATCCCCCGCTGCTGAAGTTTTGCATGCGGCCTTCTACCGCCGCACCTTCAACTGCATTTTCAACCACCAATTCACTGTGGTGTTCGAAACGCTCGTCTTTTCGCTGCTCTGCCTGTGTCTGCGCTTTTTGCATGTTGCACTCCGCTGATGCCTGCCGTCCCCACGCTGTGTAATATCGTGTTTTGCAAAATAGATGCCGAAAAAATAAAAAGATATTATAGAAAGTAATTATAAATACTTATTGAAAAACATCGGATCGCAAACAAGGCGCCTGGCATCCACATTTGGGGGATATGCCCCAACCGAGCTGGTCGATTTGCCCCAGATCCTGCGACGCAATACGACACAGCCCGGCAGTGCGGGGCGCGGTAATCATGGCGACCCCTGTCAAGCGGGGGACTCCCAAGTTTCGTTTAACCGGCCGTGTTTTCGAGCGGCCGAACGCTATGTTGCTGTAATCTCAGAGGTGACAAGAAGATCGCGGCGGGGTGATTCTTTGGCGGTGGGGAAAATGTTCGTGCATGAAGATATACGGCGGAACTCAGCTCGAAAAGGGACGCTTGTGAATGGGCCCGAGGCAGAAGCACGTTTGTGCTTCGATGTTGAACTTGCAGTAGCACTCGGTTTGGGCAAGAATTACTTCATCAACAGCAGGCTGACGGCCATAACGAACATTCCGCCAACGAGACCGAAGATACTGTCGTGGCCTTTGCCATAGGCCCGGCTGGTCGGCAGCAGTTCGTCCAGGCTGATGTAAACCATGATCCCGGCCACGCCCCCGAAAAGCACGCCCATGATCTGCGGGGGAATCACCCCGCTCTCACCGCCGATCAGCAGGCGCAGGGCCGCATAAGCGATAATGGCTCCCAGAGGTTCCGACAGGCCGCTGAGCACCGAATAGAAAAAAGCTTTCTTTCGATCGCCGGTGGCATAGAATATCGGCACCGAAACGCTGATGCCCTCGGGAATGTTGTGCAACGCAACCGCCACGGCAATGGCAACACCCAGGGCCGGATCCTGGAGGGCGGCCAGAAAGGTCGCCAACCCTTCGGGAAAATTGTGAATGGCAATGGCCAGCGCCGTGAACAGGCCCATCCGCATGAGCTTTCTTTGCTGAACGTCATGATCGTGGGCGGTTGCAGCACTGCTGCGTTGCAGCGGTCTGCAGGCCGCAGCGAAATCCGGAACCGGAGCCGTTTCGTCGTGAAGCGGCGCGGTTTCTTCCTCCGTGTGCGTTTCGTGTGGATTTTCCTCCTCCGGTATCAGAACGTCGATCAACCCGATCAGCAGGATGCTGCCGAAAAATGCGGCGAAATTAACCCAGTGGCCCCAATCTCCGTAGGTCTCCGTCAGAGCCTCGACCCCTTTGTAAAAGATCTCGACAAACGAAACGTAGAGCATTACGCCGGCGGAAAAACCCGTGGCAATGGAAAGAAAGCGGTAGTTCGTGCGCTTGGCCGTAAATGCGATGACACTGCCGATGCCGGTCGCCATTCCCGCAAACACGGTAAGCCCGAGTGCGATCCAGACTTCTTCCTTCAAGATTCAATCTCCTCACCGTCGAGCTGTCGATGCGTCAAATCCAAAGCGGGTTTCCGTCAAATATGGAATGGACGCCTGGTGCACAAACGAGTCGCTGTCTAAAGACCTGAATGCGAACTGGTGCCCCCGGCAGGGATCGAACCTGCGGCATCATGATCAGGAAGCACAGAAAGTCCCAAAACACAAAAATAAAACAAACTAACTTGTAACAATCATTGAAAAATATTTCAAGTTGTTTCATGTGGATTCACAGGGTCTTGTGTCAATCAGGTCGCAAAATGGTTTAAATTCTTTACTTCTCTTTTTTCTCCCATTGATATTGTCTCTGCTTAAAAAGAGGAAAATGATTTTGTCTTTAATTTCAAAATTATCAAAGGCCGCAAATTGACGGACTGCTAAACGCCGAACGATTCGGTAAGAAGCTTGAATTTAAACTGGTGGGCGCCCGGGTTTGGAGGCGACCGAACCGCCCTGAGGTAGGATAGATTATGTAGCAAGGCGTGTTCGGGAGGCAAAAGGACGAACGAAGATAATAGGTACAATGCCACAGTGTAGAAGGCCAAATAAGGATTTCGCTAGGCAGGGAAGGGCAAAAGTTTGGGCAACCATCGGGGATGATGGTTGCCCAGCCAAAGCAGGAAAAATCTTAAGCCGGAGATTTGTCTTGCGAGGCATTTAAGAGTATATCCGCAATACACCCTGTCAATGGCAAAATTATTATTTAATGGAACCGAACCGCTTTAGGGATGAACAAAATCAAAACCAAACCAATTTGCTGGAACGCTGTCCGGAATGCGGCGGGGCAGTTTTGGGCACAAAGATGGCCATAAGCGCCGGGGATGCCACTACTGTTTTAATCATAATACCCAAACCTGTTCTGACAGCTCTGACAAATTATTGGTGCCCCCGGCAGGAATTGAACCTGCGGCACCAGGATTAGGAATCCTGTGCTCTATCCACTGAGCTACGGGGGCGAATTTGAATGAATACAGCAGGTTGTACAGGTGTTTTCGTCGTCGGTCTTTGGCTGAAATCGGCGAATTGTACCTACCACTGAAGAAGCGCTTGCTGCTTGTACGCTGCGTATTTCAAATCGGCATCATTTGCGGTTTGTACCGATATAAAGGCGGACTTGGTTTTGTGCCTTGAAATCATCATGGCAACCTGCTCAGGGCTTCCCGACCTCACCATTTTCCGGACGGCCTTGCGCCGAAAATCATGGAACAGCCTTACTCCAATTTCGGCCTCCTTTCAAGCGGTTTTCCGGGACCTGTAAAACCGCTTGACCCGCACCACATGTGGTGTTGATGCTTTGACAACAACAATCTCGGGCCTGTTTGCTTGACATCGAGAATCGAGTGCTAAGCGTTGCGATGAAGAAACAAGTTCTTAAGCGTATCACTTCAGCCGGGCCTTACAGGCATTTGTTGTTTTATGGGCACCCATTTCCAAAATCAACAAACATTACCGTAAAATCAAGAGGAAAGGATTACAACGACATGAAAATGCGATGGCAGGTAAATGTCTTGCTTGTTTTCGCGGCGATCGTGCTGCTGGGTTGTCAGGCACCCAGTCAAGGTAGTCGGACCTTTACCCGCGATCAGGCCCAGAGGCCGCTGACCGTATATTTCGGAACCGTCCTGCAAGTTTCCGAGGTCCAAATTCAGGGCCAGGAGTCCGGTGCGGGCATGGTCGGTGGCGCGATTGTGGGAGGAATCGTGGGCAGTACCATCGGCGGTGGCCGGGGGAGAACACTGGCGACCACAGGAGGGGCACTGGCCGGAGGGGCGGCCGGATCGGCCGCCGAGCGTTCCCGGGCAACCCGGCCGGGCCTCGAGCTCGAGGTGGAATTGGATGACGGCCGGATTATGGTGATCGTGCAGGAAAAGGATGACGAATTTATAGTGGGCGATCGCATCCGCCTGATCTCTGCGCCGGACGGAACGTTTCGCGTGCGGCAGTAACCTAATAAATGAATTCAAGGCGGATTGAATCGGAGGTTCCACCGGAGGTATTCTGAGAAAACCGGGCCGGGCGGATTCAAAATGACGATAATGGGGCAAAGGGCTCGGCATACCCGGCGCACGGCTCGGAAATCGCGACCCGGCTAGCGAGCCGCGTCTTCGGTTTTTTCTTTCTTCTCATCTGCTTCCGTCTCGGCCGGCTCCGGTTCGGTGGACAAAGGCTCGGCCCCTTCGCCCCACTCCTCGACGTCCGCTCCGGCCTCCACCGATCCGCGCGGCGGATAGTCCAGGGTTCCCTGCAACCGTTCGATGCGCTCCCGTGACAGACGCGGGAAAGCCAGCTTGCCGGATTTCCGCCATTGCTGTACGGCTTTGACCGCCGCCTGGCTGCTTTCCTCGTCCAGTCCGTGGTCGCGGCTGAGATACATCGTTTGCGACGGGAAGGCGAATCCGGTGCCGGCCTCGCGGACGATGTCGTTGATCCGCAGCAGGACGTCTTCCCGGATGGCGAAGAAATCGTTCCAGTCCCGGGTCAGCGCATAGATCCGTATTTTGATGTCGAGAGAGGAGGCGCCGTATTCGAAGAACCGCACCCGGATCGTGTCGCTGTCGATCCGCGGGTGGGCGTGCAGCATTTCACGGATTTTGACCAGCGCGTAGCGCAATTGGTCCGGCTCGGTTTCGTAACGCAGGCCGATTGTCGTGTGGATCAGCATTCGGTCGCACTTGGCGTAGTTGATCAACTGCATGTCGGCCAACGCCGCATTGGGGATGGAAATCACCGTGCGGTCCAGTGCCCGGAGCTTGGTCGAGCGAACACCTATGCTCTCGATGGTGCCGGTCTTGTCATCGAAGCTGCAAAAGTCCCCGACCCGCACGGGCTGGTCGACGTAGAGAATGATCCCCCCGATCAGGTTTTCCAGCGTCGGACGGATGGCCAGTGCGATGGCCAGACCGCCGATACCGAGACCGGCGACGACACTGTAAAGCGGCACCCCCAAATAATGCGCTGCGCGGGCGAGAATGACCACCACCGCGACGATGCCGAGCACCTTGCCGGCCAGGCGATAGAGGTGGGCATCGAAACTGTCCACATCGATATTGCGCGACCGCACGATGCCTGCGAACAGGGCCCGCAGGAGGAGCCAGGCCAGCCAGGCGACGGCAAGGTACACGATGAGCGTTGCCGTGGTGTCGACGATCCTCGCAAAGCCCCCGGCAACGTTGATCTGAAAAGTGATAAAGTCCGACAACCAGGCGAAAACCACCAGGATCGCGATCGGTGTCAGGATGCGCCGCAGTGATCTGAGAAGATCACCTTTCGAAGGGTTCCGGTTGACCACCAGATGAAAGACCATCAGCAGGACCGTCGCCAGGGTGGTGATCAGGGCGACGGCGAACACCTTCCAGATCGGCGTTTTCAACCAGACCGCCTGCAACGGGGCCGGTATGTTGGCCGGTATCCATTGGGGGATCATCGGGCCGGTGATTTGCGGGAGCGTGCGGGTCCAACTCTCGATGTCGAGCGATGACCGCAACGGCAGATGGGCGATCCGTTGATAGAACCTGGGCGCGATCGCGATGCTGCGCGCGGCGAACAAAAACTCGCCCTCACGTTCGCCGTCTTGGATTTGGGCGATGGCAATGGGCGTGCGGGGGATGCGCCAGTAATTGTCCACCTCGCCGGCCTCGACAGCGGCCTGATCCGGGCTGGCTTGCAGGTACAGCGGGTCGATGCGCCCGAAAATATCGAGCAGATAGCCCAGGGTATCCATGCCGACATCGTGGCGGGCGCTGGGCGCCACCGCCGACAAATCGAACAACGCATGGAATGAAGGTACGAGACTCTTCAGCGCTTCGAAGTTGGCCTGCGATCTGTCCAGGCGATAGGCCTTGAAGCGTTCTTCCAGGCTCTGTGTCAACGCCTGAAAGGTCTCGATGGTCTGGCGCGGGCTTTCGGTTTGAAGCGGCACGATGTCACCGGAAAAACCGGTTGCTTCTTGATCGGCGGTGGGCTCTGCAGTCGCCGCCGGTCCGCAGATCAGAGCGGCGGCGACCAGGCACGACAGCAGGGTAAACAAAAAAAAAGTCTTGTGATGGGATTTCATTTCGATTTCCGATTCGGAAGGAGAATTAAGTGTAAATTGTCTCCGTAAAGGTCGAATTTCCCCTGAATTTCCAGGTCAAACCAACTGTAGATAAAATCTTAATCTGATTCATCAAACGGAAAATTGAATCCTTTGCGGTGTGCCTTGGAAATCCTGTGCTCTTTCCTCTGAACTACGGGGGCAAGCGCGATTTGATCCGGCAGTGGAAGCCGTTCGGCGCGCTGCGGCTCTAAAGGCTGCGCCGGCAGTCGTTGGGTTCCATGGTTCCTTTTTCCTAACTGAATTTCGATGCGGATACAAGATTTTTCGGGAAAAGAACTGTTTACAGTGGCTCCGACTGAATTCGTGGTTTTTTTTGGCAAGGTGATTTTTTTACTTGACATACCACATCGTGGCATACTATTTTGTTATTGCAGCCATCGTTTCTCCCTCCACGGTGGTTGCGTGCCATTGACCCTCACCTCGTAGTGGACGGCCCGCAAATCCCCGGCGGGCCGTCTCTTTTTTACCATATTGACTTCCACGGGCCAGAGATTATTCTTCCCGAACCGAGCCTTTCAAGAATATCGGTTCAATCCTGCAAAAGTTTTGCGTTTAAAAGACACCGGCGCCGCCGTTGCGGCAGCCGGACCATTGGGGAGTATAAAATGAAACGGCAAACACAGATCGGAAACATGATCAAAAAGGTGTACGTTGAAAAGTTGAGCGGCAATCCGGATGATCTTGTGCACGTATACGAAAAGAGCGGCGAAATCCGGGTCGTACGAAATGACGACACCGAAGCGTGCATCGCCTGGCAGGACATCGAAAATTTGAACGAAGATCGAATCGCCGAGGCACTGCAGAATTTCGAGCTCATCGAATAAGCCGGTTGTAATGGATCCGCCCAGCCATGATAGATGAATCCTCTGACCGATGAAGCGCGGCGAAACCGGCAATCAACCGCCTGTAAAAGGGGCGGTGTGTTCGCAGCGCTTTACCCATTTTCCACTCCGTTGCAAACGCGCAGCTCTCCTTTGATGGAATCGTAAAAAGTCCGTTTTACCCGGGAGTCATCCCCGCGTAGACGGGGAACTCTATTTTAACAGACTGTAATAACTATGATTTCGAGATTCCCGCCTTCGCGGGAATGACAGATTCCAATAAATTTTGACTTTTTACGACTTCATCAACTTTCCGGGATGCGTTTTTCACCCAAGAATCCATCATTGCCTTGTTTGCCTGAATTCTTTGATTTTCTGCGGTTTTTGTGATAGTTAATGTTGGATTTACGTTTGCCGGTTCTGCGATTCCGGCCGGGTTGAATCGGCCGGGCGGCTGCGGGCTTCCCATTGGACTGACTCAATTTTCGAGGTGAACGGATGCACTTGCGAAAACGTGTGCTGGTGACCGGAGGCGCGGGCTTTCTGGGTTCGTTTCTCTGTGAGCGGCTGCTCAAAGAGCGGTGTGATGTCATCTGTGTCGACAACTTTTACACGGGCACCAAGCGCAATATCGTCCACCTGCTCGACGATCCGTACTTCGAGTTGATGCGTCACGACATCACCTTTCCGCTTTATCTGGAGGTTGACGAAATATACAATCTGGCCTGCCCGGCCTCTCCGATCCACTATCAGAACGATCCGGTACAGACCACCAAGGTCAACGTGCACGGGTCCATCAACATGCTGGGCATGGCCAAGCGGCTGAAGGCCAAAATCCTGCAGGCTTCCACCTCCGAGGTCTACGGCAATCCCAACGTCCACCCCCAGCGGGAGGACTACTGGGGCAACGTCAACACAATCGGGCCGCGCTCCTGCTACGACGAGGGCAAGCGCTGTGCCGAGACGCTGTTTTTCGATTATTACCGCCAGCACCGGATGCGAATCAAAGTGGTGCGAATTTTCAACACCTACGGTCCGCGCATGCACCCCAACGACGGCCGGGTGATCAGCAATTTCATCATGCAGGCCCTGCGAAATCAGGATATCACCATTTACGGCGACGGCTCTCAGACCCGGTCCTTTTGCTTCGTGGACGATCTGATCGAAGGCATATTCCGGATGATGAACAGTCCCGACGATTGCGTCGGGCCGATCAACCTGGGCAACCCGGGTGAATTCACCATTCTGGAACTGGCTGAAAAGATAGTGAAATTGACCGGATCCCGGTCGAAAATCGTGTTCCGGCCGCTGCCTCAGGACGATCCCTTGAAACGCCGGCCGGACATCACCCTGGCGGGCAAACTGCTGGACTGGAAGCCCACGGTTAGCCTGGATGAAGGCCTGCCGCGGACGGTCGAATACTTCCGAAAGCTGGTATAACCCAACGTTCGAAATCTTCCGTGTAACCCAGAAAGGTGAAGATCCGCATGAAGCGTGCGTTGATTACGGGCATCACCGGCCAGGACGGTGCCTATCTGGCCGAATTTCTGCTGGACAAAGGCTACGAGGTGCACGGCATCAAGCGCCGCTCCTCCTCGTTCAACACCGCCCGCATCGACCATCTATATCAGGACCCGCACGACCCGGATCTGCATTTTATCCTTCACTACGGCGACCTGACCGATGCCACCAACCTGATCCGCATCATTCAGGAGGTGCAGCCGGACGAAATTTACAACCTGGCGGCGCAAAGCCATGTCATGGTGTCTTTCGAAACGCCCGAATACACCGCCAACGTGGACGCACTGGGCACCCTGCGGTTGCTGGAGGCGATCCGGATTCTGAAAATGGCCGACCGCACCCGGTTCTATCAGGCCTCCACATCCGAGATCTTCGGCAAGGTGCAGGAAGTGCCCCAGAAAGAGACCACGCCGTTTTATCCGCGCTCGCCCTACGGGGTGGCCAAACTCTACGCATATTGGATTACGGTCAACTACCGCGAGGCCTATGGGATGTATGCCTGCAATGGGATTCTGTTCAACCACGAATCTCCGATCCGCGGCGAGACGTTTGTCACCCGCAAGATCACCCGCGGGCTGGCCCGCATCCAACTCGGCATGCAGTCCTGCCTGTATGTCGGCAACCTGGATGCCCGGCGCGACTGGGGCCACGCGGCCGACTACGTGGAAATGCAGTGGTTGATGCTCCAGCAGGAGCACCCCGACGATTACGTCATCGCCACCGGCCGGCAGCATTCCGTGCGCGAATGCATTGAGATCGGAGCGGCCGAGCTCGGCATGTCGATTCGCTGGGAAGGCGGCGGCGCCGAGGAGAAGGGCATCGACGAAAACACCGGTCACACCGTCGTGCGGGTGGACCCACGCTATTTCCGGCCCACGGAGGTCGACACCCTGTTGGGAGATCCGGGGCGGGCGCGCAAACAGTTGGGCTGGCAGCCGCGGCGCACGTTTCGAGAACTCATTGCCGAGATGATCGCCAACGATTTAAAAGAGGCCGAGCGGGACCGGCTTTGCCGGCGGCAAGGCTTTCGGATTTACAACCATTTCGAATGAGATGGGGCTGTTGCGATGAACACCGATGCAGACACGCTGGCCGCAGACGCCCGGATTTACGTCGCCGGTCACCGGGGCATGGTCGGCGCCGCCGTCTGCCGTGCCCTGGAGAAAGCCGGCTATAGCCGGCCGATTGCCCGCACCCATGCCGAGCTGGACCTCACCGAACAGGCGGCGGTGGACCGGTTTTTTGAAACAACGCCGGTGGATGTGGTGATCCTGGCCGCTGCCAGGGTCGGCGGAATCTGGGCCAACAACACCTATCCGGCCGAGTTCATTTACCAGAACCTGATGATCGAGGCCAACGTGATCCGGGCCGCCTGGCAGGCCGGTGTCGAGCGGCTGCTGTTTCTGGGGAGCTCGTGCATTTACCCGAAGCAGGCCCCCCAGCCGATGCAGGAAGAATACCTGCTGAGCGGATACCTGGAACCCACCAACGAGCCCTATGCCATTGCCAAAATCGCCGGCATCAAACTGTGCGAGAGCTTCAACCGGCAGTATGGGACCGATTTTCGATGCTTGATGCCCACCAACCTCTACGGTCCCGGCGACAACTTCGACCTGGAAAGCTCCCACGTGCTGCCGGCCTTGATCCGCAAGTTGCACCTGGCGAAGCTGGCCGCCGGCGGTGATTGGGACGCCGTAGGCCGTGATCAGGCCGTCTTCGGCCCGCTGCCGCAAGACATTCGTCGGTCGCTGACCGAAGTGTTCGAAAACGCGGCTGCAGGGCGATCGCCCGACGGAATCCGGCTGTGGGGCAGCGGCAAACCCCGGCGGGAATTTTTACACGTAGACGACCTGGCTGCGGCCTGTATCCAGGTCATTGGACTGCCGCGGAGCCGCTATCGGCAACTCTGCGCGCCGATGACAGCCGACGGTGCTTTCGGGAGCCGGGAGGCCTTGGCGGTGCCGCATCTGAACGTGGGCACCGGACGCGACATCACTGTCGAAGCGTTGGCGCAGCTGGTGAAAACCGTGGTCGGCTATACCGGTGAACCTCTCTGGGACCGCAGCATGCCCGACGGCACCCCCCGAAAATGGCTCGATGTCAGCCGGCTGCAGCGCAGCGGCTGGTCACCGGAAATCTCCCTGGAAGAAGGGCTTCGCGACACCTATCGCTGGTACTGCGCTCGCGTTTCCGCCGGTGCGCCGGCTTCCGACGACCCCGTGCAGGGTGCCGGCCATACGGATTGACGGATTGCGGGATCATCGATATATTCGAAATGTCTTTGCCCAATCGGAGGGAAAAATCATGAAGGAGCCGCCGTTCGTGTCATCCGGGTACTGGAAACTGGCCGCGGTCGCAATACTGACGATGGCCCTGGCTGCCTGCACCGCACTTTCTTCGGACCAGAAAAAAAGCGATCGAACCACCGCCAAAGACACCCCGCCGCCCAACACCGTTTACTATGATTTCGATGATGTCGAGCTGCCCAGGGAGCTGGAAATCGTCCGTGACGACAGCTTTGTCTACGACACCACCGGATTCACCGCCGGGGTGCTGACGCTCAAGGGGCGGGTGGAATTCGACTCGCTGGTGCGGTTTTTCGAAGCCAATATGCCCAAAGACAACTGGCGCGCGGTGGGACACATCAAAGCCGATTCGGCCATGATGTTGTTTCATAAAGAAAATCGGTGGTGCGTGATCACCCTGGAAGAAGGCAGCTACTACACCTATGCTCACATCTGGGTGGCACCGACGGTGTTCACACCGGACGCCGCCTTGATGCCGCCGGCAACCAATTAATGCGGCCGCGCCGGGCGGACAACGGCGGGGGCCTTCACCAGCGTGGAGGCGACAATTCCCGCAAGTCCTGGATCATTTTTGGGGCGCTCCCGCGAGGGAGCCTTGATCGATGATGAGTTACGGAATCAAAAACCGAAACGTCGTTCTGGGTGTATGCGGCGGCATTGCCGCTTACAAAAGCGTCGAGCTGTTGCGGTTGATCACCCGGGGCGGCGCCAAGGTCCGCGTGGTGATGACGGCCAACGCCGAGCAGTTCGTCGGCTGGATGACCTTCGAGGCCCTTTCCGGCAATCCGGTGACCTCGAGTTTGTTCAACCGCGGCGACCGGGCATCGTTCAAGCACATCGACTGGGCGCAAGAGGCCGACGCGGTGGTGATCGCCCCGGCCACCGCCAACATGCTGGGAAAACTGGCCGGCGGCATCGCCGATGATGCCCTGAGCACCTTTATGATGGTGGTGACGGCTCCGGTGCTGCTTTGCCCCTCGATGAACACCAACATGTACCGCAGCCGCGCTGTTCAGCGCAACCTGGAAACGCTCAAATCCGACGGTTATCACGTTCTGGAACCGGGCAGCGGCGATCTGGCCTGCGGCACGGTGGGGCCGGGACGCATGCCGGAGCCGGAAGCCATCTGCGATCGGCTCATCGCCTGCCTGTCGCCCAAGGACCTGCGCGGCCGCAAGGTCCTGGTCACCGCCGGGCCCACCCGCGAGGCCATCGATCCGGTCCGTTTCATCAGCAATCCGTCTTCGGGAAAGATGGGGTTTGCCGTGGCGCGGGCGGCCGAACATCGCGGGGCCGAGGTCACTCTGGTCAGCGGTCCCACGCTGCTTGGGGACCCGCCGAACGTGAACGTGCTGCGGGTGGTCACCGCCGACGAGATGCAGGCGGCGGTGCTCGAGCACGTCGACGATGCCCACATCATCGTCAAAACCGCCGCAGTCTCCGATTACCGACCGGAGACCACCTCCGTGCACAAGGTTAAAAAAGAGGCGTTGGAGACGATGCGGATCGAGTTTGTTCGCACACCGGACATCCTGCGCGCGGTGGGTGACCGCAAACGCCGCGGTCAGTTCCTGGTGGGGTTTGCCGCCGAAACCGAGCAGCTCCAACAGCATGCCCAGAAAAAGCTGGTGGAAAAAAACCTGGACGTCATCGTTGGCAACGTCGTCGGCGGCACGGACGCCGGTTTCAATGCCGACACCAACCGGGTGACGCTTTTTTACAGAGATGGAAACCGCGAGGAGATTCCGTTGATGGAAAAAGATGCGGTCGCGCACATTCTGCTCAACCGGATCGTCGAGCGCCTCGAGGTGGACCCGACCAACCCGATGAATTGATCTCTCTATGGATCCACGCCAATCCGCTGCTGAAGCCATCCAGGGGTTCTGCCGCAGCTTGCAAATGCTGGCACGCAGCGGCTGGCGCGGTTTCGGGTGTTCCGCCCGCAGCCTGGAAATCCTGCCTCGGTGGGAGACCGCCCCCGAATGGTTGCAACCGTCGCCCGCCGCGGCACCGGCGGTCGAAACGCTGGCGGGGATTCGCGATGATCTGGGCGAATGCACCCGCTGCCGGCTCAGCCAGGCGCGCCGCAACATCGTCTTCGGCGCCGGCAATCCGGAGGCCCGCCTGGTGTTCGTCGGTGAGGGGCCCGGCCACGAGGAAGACGTGCAGGGCCAGCCCTTCGTGGGGGCAGCCGGCCGGCTGCTGACGCGCATCATCCAGGCCATGGGGCTGGAGCGCGATCAGGTCTATATTTGCAACATTATCAAGTGTCGGCCGCCGCGAAACCGCGACCCCAAACCGGACGAGATCGAGCGCTGCGCTCCGTTTCTGCGTCGTCAGCTGCAGAGCATCGGCCCGGAGTTCATTTGCGCCCTGGGAAGTTTTGCGGCCCGGACCCTTCTGGAAACCGACCGGCCGATTTCACGCCTGCGCGGGCGCTTTTATCCCTATCTCGGCGCCCGGCTCATACCGACGTATCATCCCGCATATCTGCTGCGGAGCCCGGAAAAAAAACGTGAAACCTGGCAGGACATCCAGCTGTTGATGAAGGCCATGAACCTGCCGATTCCAGACCCATACCGGCAGCGCTGATCGCAATTTTCAACGCTGACAGCGACCGGGAACGAGGCGTTGTGATTCGGAGGAGACAAACCCGACCCGGTGCATTATTTTTAAGTCTGAAGAATCGGGCGCCGGCGGTGTTTCGGCAATGAATCCAACCTTTTTAGGTCCAAGCGGAAAACTTTTGTCTATGAAATCGAACGCTCTGATCATTGCGCTGTTGATCTTCCTGGCGGGCACGCCGGTGGCGGCGGACGAGCCGGCCGAGCCGCGGAAGATCACCGGTGATGTTTACGTGGTGACGGTAGACGATGCCATCGGGCCCGGCGTGGCCCAGTTTATCTCGGATGCCATCGAACAGGCCAACGAAGAAAATGCCGCCTGCCTGATCATTCAGCTGGACACCCCCGGGGGCCTGGCCGAGTCGATGCGCACCATCGTTAAAGCGATACTGGCCAGCCGGGTTCCGGTGGTCGTCTACGTGGCCCCCGGCGGGGCCCGGGCGGCCTCGGCCGGGGTGATGATCACCATTGCGGCGGATGTGGCCGCCATGGCCCCGGGCACCAACATCGGCGCCGCCCATCCGGTCGGGGCCGGCGGCCAGGAGATCGATGACACCATGTCGGAAAAGGTGGTCAACGACATGGTGGCCCACGCCAAAAGCGTTGCCGAACAGCGGGGCCGCAACGCCGAGTGGGTGGAAAAGGCCATTCGCGAAAGCGTGGCGATCACCGAAACCGAAGCCCTGGAAAAAAATGTCATCGACCTGGTGGCCCGCGATCTCGATGACCTGATCGAACAGATCGACGACAGAGAAATCGCCGGCAAGGGGATGGTGGAGCTGGACAATGCCGAGGTCAAGCGGGTCCGGGAAGATTTCCGGACCAAGGTGCTCAAAACGATCAGCAATCCGAACATCGCCTACATTCTGCTGATGCTCGGGCTGGCCGGTCTGTATTTCGAACTTTCCCATCCCGGGGCGATTTTCCCGGGGGTCATCGGCGGCATCTGCCTGATTCTGGCCTTTTTCGCCATGCAGACGCTGCCGGTCAACTACGCCGGGATTCTGCTCATTCTGCTGGCGATCGTGTTGTTCATTATGGAGATGAAAATCACCAGTTACGGGCTGTTGAGCGTGGCCGGAATCGTTTCCATGGCCCTGGGATCGTTGATGCTCTTCAAATCGGACATTCCGGGTATGCAACTTTCCTGGAGCGTGCTCCTGCCGACCTTGGCGCTGGTATCCGGCTTTTTCATCCTGGTGGCCGGACTGGTGGTGCGCTCGCACATTGCGCGACCGCGGACCGGCGCGACCGGCCTGATCGACGAGATCGGTGTGGTCAAAAAAGATTTGGATCCGGAGGGCAAAGTTTTCGTACACGGAGAGCTTTGGCATGCGATCGCCCGGGAGCCAATTCCGGCCGGGACCCGGGTGCGCATCATCGGCGTGCAAAATCTCGTGCTGGAAGTCGAAGCGCTGGAGGCGCCCTCGACCGCCTGAGATCGATGCGATCCGCTCCGCCGTCCGCATTTCTGCGATGACGAACCGAGCCGAGCGGATGGAATCATTTCAAACGAAGGAGTGCGTTCATGTTTTATCCCCTGATTGCCATTGTCATCCTGGTCGTATTTTTCCTTTCGGCAGCGATCCGAATTCTCAACGAATACGAGCGGGGCGTAATATTCCGGCTCGGACGCGTGATCGGTGCCAAGGGACCGGGCCTGATCATCCTGATTCCCATCGTCGACAAGATGGTCAAGGTCAGTCTGCGTCTGGTGGCCATGGACGTCGATCCCCAGGATGTCATCACCCGGGACAACGTTTCGGTCAAAGTCAACGCGGTGATCTATTTTCGGGTGATCGATCCGGTCAAGGCCATCGTGGAAGTGGAAAACTACAGCTACGCCATGTCCCAGCTGGCCCAGACAACCATCCGAAGCGTCTGCGGGCAGGCCGAACTCGACGAGCTGCTGGCCGAACGCGACAAGATCAACACCGAGCTGCAGGAAATTCTCGACACCCACACCGACCCCTGGGGCATCAAGGTGGCCACGGTCGAACTCAAGCACATCGACCTGCCCCAGGAAATGCAGCGGGCCATGGCCCGTCAGGCGGAAGCCGAGCGCGATCGGCGCGCCAAGATAATCAATGCCGAAGGCGAGTTTCAGGCGGCCGCCAAACTGTCCGAGGCTTCGATCATCATCGAGAAGCATCCCACCGCGCTGCAGTTGCGCTACTTGCAGACCGTCAACGAAATGTCGGCCGAAAGCAACACCACCACGATTTTTCCGATCCCCATCGATTTGCTGGGACCGTTTTCCCAAATGTTTCGCAAAAGTGAGGCCCCGAAAGACTCCGGCCAGAATCAAATCGACGAGGAAAGTACAACGTAAGCGGAACGTCGAAAAATATTATTCTGAATTGACTCAGAGACTTGTAACCGGTTTTTCATCCAACGGAAGTGAAGTTTCCCGGTCCGCTGGTTGGGCCTTTGCAGTTGACAGGCGGACCAAAACGGGTTTATTTATTCCATTTTTGTTAGCGGTTTACGGGTCGGTGCGTTGATCGATGGATGGAAGCCGGGCGGATCTCATCGATTGAAGATCTCATTGCTGCCAGCGGAGGTTCGGGTGCACCTCCGCTGGTGTTTTTCGAAAATTGTCGAAAGGAGGCAGTCGAACATCCATGGCGAAAAAAGAAAAAGTGCAAAAGGAAAAACCCCTCGAGAAAATGACGGCCACCGAATTGCGAGAAGTCGCCAAGGAGATTCCCGAAATCGTCGGTGCGCACGGCATGAATAAAAACGAACTGGTTTCCGCCGTCAAGGAAGCCCGCGGCATTGTCGACACCGGTAAAAAGAAGTCCAGCCGCAAAGTCCGCGAGATCAAAAAACAGATCAAGGACTTGAAAGTTCAGCGCCAGGCGGCGCTGGAAGCAAACGAAAAGGATAAAGCCGCCGTTTACCGGCGCAAGATCTCCCGTCTCAAGAAGCAGACGCGACGGGTTGCCTGAATGGTCGAACTGCTCGTCAACGGATCGGATTCGGAGCTGCCGGGCCGGATCGACCCTCGATCGGTGGCCTTCGACATCGATGGAGTGATCGCCGACACGATGGCGCTGTTTATCGACATCGCCCGGGAGGACTACGGCATCAACGGCATTTCGGTAGAGCAGATCACCGAGTACTCCCTGGAGCGGTGCCTGCAAATCGAGCCGGACGTCATTACACAGATTCTGATGCGCATCATGCGGGGAGACTTCCGGCAACCGCTCAAACCGATGGATGGCGCCGCCGAGGTCCTGGCCTCCCTGGCGGATTATCGCCGCCCGTTGCTGTTTGTCACCGCGCGGCCCACTTCCGAGACAATTTTGGCCTGGATCGAAGAGCTGCTCGCGGTTGCCCCCGACCAGGTTCAAGTGATCGCCACCGGGACCTTCGAAGACAAGACCGACGTACTGTTGGGAAACGGGATTCGGCATTTCGTCGAGGACCGGCTGGAAACCTGCTATCAGGTGAAAGCGGCCGGTATCGAACCGGTGGTCTACCGCCAGCCTTGGAATCGCCAGCATCACCCCTTCGCGGAGGTTTCCAACTGGCTGGAGTTGAAAAACCTGATCGATTTCTGACCGATCGTCCGTTTGACCGCTGATCCGGTCAATCGCCCCCTTGGCTTTCGCTCCTCTGTGTAATTCCGGCCTACAGAGGGAACTCCGAAAAGGTCCCGCCGGGCTTGCGGGCAAAGTTGGTTCAGGAAGGTGTTTGAAAACAACCATGAATTCCGGCGCACTGGAAATACTGGTCGATGGGTTCATCGAGCTGCTGGCGGTTGAGAAGGGCTATGCCGAGAACACCTGCCGGGCGTATCGGAACGATCTACGAGAATTTGTCGCGTTTGTGGTCCGGGATCACGCGGCCGCTGCCGACGGTGACAGAGACCGTTCCGCCCCGGAGCTCTGGGACAATCTGGCCATTCGCCGGTATCTGGGGAATCTGCACGATCGCAACAAAAAGTCCACCATCGCGCGCAAGCTGTCGGCCGTTCGAATGTTCTTGCGCTATCTGGTCAAACAGGGCGTGATCGAAAAGAATCCGGCCGAAGCGGTCTTGACCCCGAAACAGGAGCATCCGGTACCGCAATATCTGAACGTGGACGAGGTATTTCGCCTGTTGGATTCCATACCGGTAAATTCCCTGCAGAGCCAGCGCGACCGTGCCATTTTCGAGACCATATACTCCAGCGGCCTGCGGGTATCGGAGGCTTCCGGGCTGGATGTCGGCGACGTGGACTTCGAAGCCGGCCTGGTGCGGGTGCTGGGCAAAGGCAGCAAGGAGCGAATCGTGCCCATCGGCCGCAAAGCGCTGGAAGCGGTGCGTGCCTACCGCAGCCGGCTGGAAATCGAAAAGGGCGTTCGGATGGTGGAGGATCGGCCGCTGTTTTTGAACAAATTTTTCGAAAGACTCAGCGCACGATCCATGGCCCGCGCCCTCGATCGCATCGTAACCGCCTGCAGCCTTCAGGTGCCGATCTCCCCGCACGTGCTGCGACACACCTTTGCCACCCACATGCTGGATGCCGGAGCCGATTTGCGGGTGGTCCAGGAGTTGCTAGGTCATCAGAGTCTTTCGACCACGCAAAAATACACCCACGTAAGCACCGACCGGTTGATGCAGACTTACGACAAGGCGCATCCCCGGAAGTAGCTCCGATCCGTCCCAATTTCGAAACCTTTTCATCCGGCAATGGTGATTTGAAAAATGAAGCAATACCACGCAACCACGATCCTCGCAGTCCGCAACAACGGCAAGGTGGCCGTCGCCGGCGACGGACAGGTGACGCTGCAGGATTCGGTCATCAAGCACCGCGCCCATAAAGTGCGGCGTATCTACAACGACCGGATCATCGTTGGATTTGCCGGCGGCGCGGCCGACGCACTCAATCTTTCCGAGCGGTTGGAAGCCAAGCTGGAGCGTTACAACGGCAATCTGACCCGCAGTGCCGTGGAACTGGCCCGGGACTGGCGCACCGACAAGTTGCTGCGGCGCCTGGAAGCGGTGATGATCGCCGTGGACGAAACCAACATGTACCTGATTTCCGGCAACGGCGATGTGATTGAGCCCGACGACGGCATCATCGGGATCGGTTCCGGCGGCGTGGCAGCCCAGGCTGCGGCCCGGGCGCTGGTGCAGTTCACCGAACTCGACGCCCGCCGGGTGGTCGAAGCGGCAATGAAAATCACGGCGGCTTTGTGTATCTACACCAACGAGGTGTTGACCGTCGAGGAGCTCTGACATACTGAAGAACTCAAAAATTCAGCATGTTGAAATTCTGATGGAATCGTAAAAAGTCCGATCCAGCAGTGTGTCATCCCCGCGGAGCTCTCGAGTTTTACAGAATGTAATAACTATGATCTCGAGATTCCCGCCTTCGCGGGAATGACAGTTTTGAATATAGTGGGACTTTTTACGACTTCATCAAATTCTGACGATGAGGAAAAAGAATCCGGAATCATCCGGGCGGGATTCAAACGGGTAGGAAATCATGGAAATCGAAAGATCTTTCTGGCAAAAAAAGCTCCAGGAAAAAATGAAGAATTTAAAACCGCACGAGATCGTCACCGAGCTCGACAAATACATCATCGGGCAGGATCGGGCCAAGCGCTCGGTTGCGATCGCCCTGCGCAATCGCTGGCGACGGCAGCACGTACCCGAAGATCTGCGCGATGAAATTGCGCCCAAAAACATCATTCTGATCGGTCCCACCGGCGTGGGCAAGACCGAGATTTCGCGGCGGTTGTCGCAGCTGACCGACTCGCCCTTCATCAAGGTGGAGGCTTCCAAATTTACCGAGGTCGGCTACGTGGGCAGAGATGTTGAATCGATGGTGCGCGACCTGCTGGAGATCACCGTAACCGCCGGCAAAGCCAATGAAAACGAGCGCGTGCAGGAAAAAGCGCGGCGCAATGCCGAAGAACGACTCCTCGACCTGCTGCTGCCGCGCGGCGGCGGGGCGGCTCCCGGCTCAAGGCCGCCGGACAGCGTCGGTTTCGACACTTCCGGTGAGTCGGCCCAGAGCGGTGCCAACACCCGGGAAAAACTGCGGCGCATGCTGCGTGAAGGCAAACTCGATGATCGCTACGTGGATCTGGACGTCGCCGACCGTTCCAGTCCCATGGTGGAAATTTTTTCCAACGCCGGCATGGAAGAGATGGGCATCAATTTCCGCGATATGCTCGGCGGCCTGCTGCCGAAAAGCACCAAGCGCCGCAAGGCCAAGGTGCCCGAAGCGCTTGATCTGCTGGCCCAGGAAGAGGCCCAGGGGCTCATCGACATGGACCAGGTGGTCAAGCATGCCATCGAAAAAGTGGAACAGTCCGGGATCATTTTTCTGGACGAAATCGACAAAATCGCCGGCCGCAACGGCGGCCACGGGCCGGACGTCTCCCGGGAGGGCGTGCAGCGCGACCTGCTGCCGATCGTCGAAGGCAGCACGGTGACCACCAAGTACGGAGCGGTGCGAACCGATCACGTCCTTTTTATCGCTTCCGGGGCTTTTCACACCGTGAAACCCTCCGACCTGGTGCCCGAGCTGCAGGGGCGCTTTCCGATCCGCGTGGAACTCGATTCACTGGGGAAAAAGGAATTTTACCGCATCCTGACCGAACCCAAAAACGCGCTGCTGCTGCAGTATCGCGAGCTGCTGAAAACCGAAGGACTGGAACTGGTTTTCCAGGACGAGGCCGTCCGCGAGATTGCCGCCATCGCCGAAGAAGTCAACACCAATACGGAAAATATCGGCGCCCGCCGACTGCACACGATGATGGAATGCCTGCTGGAAGAAATTTTGTTTTCGGCGCCGGACATGAGTGAAAAACAGGTTTTCATCGACGCGCAATACGTCCAGAACAAATTGAGTCGCATCAAGGAAGACGAGGACTTGAGCCGGTATATTTTGTAGCTGCGGGTTGCGGGTTCCGGGTTGCGGGTTCAGGGCGAAACGGCGCAAAAACCGGTTTCATTGGTTCGATTGGTTTTATTGGTTCAATTGGTGAATCGGGTTGAGGGTTCCGGGTTGGCCGATGAAGATCGGTGTCACTTGTATTTTCCGTTGACATTTTAATTGCGTTGCTTTTTTATCCTATGCCCTATCAGCTATCAGCTATGAGCTATGAGCTATCAGCTATGAGCTATGAGCTATGACCTATGAGCGATAAACGATGAACGAACACGTTGCCGAAATCCTTATTGAAGCCCTGCCGTATATTCGCCGGTTTTACGGCATGACCATCGTGATCAAGTACGGTGGACACGCCATGGTGGACGAGCAGCTCAAGGAAGACTTCGCCCGGGACATCACGCTGTTGAAATTCATCGGTCTCAATCCGGTCGTGGTGCACGGCGGCGGACCGCAGATCAACGACGTCCTCAAGCAGATGGGCATTCAGTCCAAGTTCGTCCGCGGGATGCGCATGACCGATACGCCGACCATGGACGTGGTGGAAATGGTACTCGGCGGCAAGGTCAACAAGGCCATCGTGGCCCAGATCAACCGGCAGGGCGGCAAAGCGGTGGGCCTCTCGGGCAAAGACGGCGGTCTCATTCAGGCCCGCAAGCTTCAGATCGTATTTCAGGACAACGAAAACACGCCGCCGGAAATCATCGATCCCGGCCACGTCGGCCAGGTCACCGCCATCAACCCGGAGGTGATCCACACCCTGGTCCAACGCGGCTTTATCCCGATCATCGCGCCGGTGGGGGTGGGGGAAAACGGAGAAACCTACAATATCAACGCCGATCTGGTCGCCTGCAAGGTGGCCATCGCACTTTCAGCCGGCCGCCTGATCTTTCTGACCGATGTGGACGGGGTCCTGGACAGCGACGGGCTTCTGATTTCATCGATCGATGCCGGCACCATCCGCCGCATGGTCAAGGAAGCGGCGATTACCGGCGGCATGGTGCCGAAAATCGAGTGCGCGCTGGATGCACTGCAGCAGGGTGTTGAAAAGGTCCCGATCATCAACGGCAAAAAGCGCCACGCCCTGCTGCTGGAGCTTTTTACCGACCGGGGCATCGGCACCGAGGTGACAACCTGAACTCCCCGCGAAGGCTTGCGGAACCAGACTCCGGGGGGAACTCCTGTGGAACTTAAACCAGGTTGTCATTCCCGTGGAGCAGGTTGTGGCGCACTTCGTCATGCCGGGCAAGTCCCGCGCAGCGAGACGCGAACCGGGATCCAGGGGAGTGTGGTCACCAAAAAGCGAAGTGAAAAGAAAGACCCTGCAATGAACATGGAAAACGCGGTCGAAATCGTGGAACAGGCCGATCGGGTCATCGCGGCCACCTACAAACGCTTGCCGGTGGTATTGACCCGCGGGGACGGCTGTACGGTCTGGGACGTCGAGGGAAAGGCCTACACGGATTTTATCGCCGGAATTGCCGTTTGCAATCTGGGCCATGCCCACCCGGCTGTGGCCGATGCGGTGGCCGAACAGGCCCACCGACTGGTCCATGTTTCCAACCTGTTTTACACCGTTCCCCAGGTGGAAGTCGCCCGGATGCTGGTGGATCACAGTTTCGCCGACCGCGTGTTTTTCTGCAACAGCGGCGCGGAAGCCAACGAGGCGGCAATCAAGCTGGCCCGCAAGTATTTTTATGATCGCGGCCAGCCGGAGCGGTTCCGGATCGTGGCCATGGAACAGTCCTTTCACGGCCGGACTCTGGGGACCCTCTCGGCCACCGGGCAGGAAAAAATCCGCAAAGGCTACGATCCGGTTCTGGAAGGCTTTGCCTTTGTGCCGTTCGGCGATCTGGAGGCCCTGCAAAACGCTGTCGGGCCCCATACCGGAGCGGTGCTGCTGGAGCCGATCCAGGGTGAAGGCGGGGTTCGCTGCCCGGAGCCCGAATACCTTCAGGGCGTACGCAGACTGTGTGATGAAACGGGCACGCTGCTGATTTTCGACGAAATCCAAACCGGCATGGGCCGCACCGGCACCCTGTTCGCCTACCAGGGCTTCGGGGTCGAACCCGACATCATGACCCTGGCCAAGGCGCTGGCCAACGGGCTTCCCATCGGTGCGATGCTGGCCCGCGAATCGGTTGCCGCCGCTTTCGACGCCGGCGCCCATGCCAGCACCTTCGGCGGCACACCGCTGGTGACGGCCGCTTGCCGCGAAGTCCTGCGCCTGCTCCTAAACGGCGATTTGCTGGAAAACTGCCGCCGCATGGGCGATTATTTTCAGGAAAAGTTGCGGTCCCTGCAGACCCGCCATCCATTCATCCGGTCGGTGCGCGGCCGCGGCCTGCTGCTGGGCCTCGAACTCGAAGGCGCGGGGCAACCGCTGGTCCATGCCTGTCTGGAGCAGGGCTTTTTGATCAACTGCATTCAGGACAACGTGCTGCGATTTGCCCCTCCGCTGATCGTGACGGAGGATCCAATCGATGCCCTGGTCGATTGCCTGGACGGGCTGTTGACTGCCCTAGCTCATAGCTCATAGCTCATAGTTCATAGCTCATAGCAAGGGCACAGGGCATAGGGCATAGGGCGAAGGGCATAGGGCAAAGGGCATAGCTCATAGTTCATAGCTCATAGTTCATAGATTTTAGCTCATAGCTCATAGCTCATAGCTCGTAGTTCATAGCTCATAGCCAGGGCAAAGGGCATCCGGCCAACGGACGAACGGGCAAACGATTTATGAAGAGGAGACGACATTGACGGATCAGGTGAATAAAGTGGTGCTGGCGTATTCCGGTGGGCTCGACACCTCGGTCATCTTGAAATGGCTGGTTGAAACTTACCGCTGTGAAGTGATCACCTTTTCGGCCGACATCGGACAGCGGGAAGATTTCTCCAAAATCGAGACCAATGCCCGTAACACCGGTGCGGCCAAGATCTACATCGAGGATTTGAAGGAAGAATTTGTAAGGGATTATGTCTTTCCGGCCTATCGGGCCAACGCCATCTACGAAGGGCAATACCTGCTGGGCACCTCACTGGCCCGGCCGCTGATCGCCAGGCGCCAGATGGAGATCGCCGCCGCCGAAGGCGCCGAAGCCGTCAGCCACGGGGCGACCGGCAAAGGCAACGACCAGGTCCGCTTCGAGCTGGGATACCTGGCCCAGAATCCCCACATTCGGATCATCGCCCCCTGGCGGGAGTGGGACCTGAATTCGCGCACCGCTTTGATGGAATTCGCCCGCGGGCACGGCATTCCGGTGCCCACCACCCACGCCAAGCCTTACAGCACCGACGGCAACTTGCTGCACGTCAGCTACGAGGGCGGCATCCTGGAAGACCCGTGGGCGGCACCGCCCGAAGACATATTCACACTGACCGTTTCGCCGCGGCAGGCCCCGGACGAGCCGGAGACCATCGAGATCGATTTCAAGCAGCGCGACCCGGTGGCGATCGACCGCAAGGCGCTGTCTGCGGGCCGACTGCTGGCCGAACTCAACCGCCTGGGGGGCAGGCACGGCATCGGTCGGGTGGATCTGGTGGAAAATCGATTTGTCGGCATGAAATCCCGGGGTGTATACGAGACACCCGGCGGTACGATCCTGCGCGTTGCTCACATGGCCATCGAGTCGATTACCCTCGACCGTGAAGTGCTGCGGTTGCGCGACTCGCTGGTACCGCAGTACGCCACCCTGATCTACAACGGGTTCTGGTTTGCCCCGGAACGGGAAGTCCTGCAGACCCTCATCGACGATAGCCAGAAAAACGTCAGCGGCACCGTGCGCCTGGAACTTTACAAGGGCAATTGCCGCGTGCTGGGTCGCCGGTCGGACCAGTCGATGTACAGTGAAGATTTTGCCACCTTTGAAAGTGACCAGGTTTACAGCCAGAAGGACGCCGAGGGGTTCATCCGGCTCAACGCCCTGCGGCTCAGAATCCAGAAAATGCTCAAGGACCGTAAATCATCCTAACCGGATTCGAACGAGGCTTCGCATGACAGAGAAAACCTGGGGCGGTCGATTCGCGGAGAAAACCGACCGGGCGGTCGAGCAGTTCACCGCCTCCATCCAATTCGACTACCGGCTGTATTCTTACGATATCGCGGGCAGCGTGGCGCACTGCCGCATGCTGGCAGCCGTCGGCATCCTGACCGGGGACGAGGCCGACACTCTGGTGGAGGGTCTGGAACGGATCCGACAGGAACTGGACCGGGGCAATTTCGATTTCGATCCGGGCCAGGAAGACATCCACATGTATATCGAAAACCGGCTGGTGGAGCAGGTGGGCAAAGTGGCCCTGAAGCTGCACACCGCCCGCAGCCGCAACGACCAGGTCGCACTGGACGTGCGCATGTATCTGCGGGATGCAACCGACGCCACGATCGGGTTGCTGCAGCGGCTGCGTAAGGTTCTGGTCGATCTGGCCGAAGCCCACCTGACGGTGGTGATGCCGGGTTACACCCACCTGCAGCGCGCCCAGCCGGTGCTGTTTTCGCACCATTTGATGGCCTATTACGAAATGTTCAAACGCGATTCACAGCGCCTGGCGGACTGCCGCAAACGAATCGACGTGATGCCGTTGGGCACCGCGGCCCTGGCCGGGACCACCTATCCGATCGACCGCGCCCATACGGCCGAGCTGCTCGGTTTTGCCAACGTGTCGGACAACAGTATCGACGCAGTCTCCGACCGGGATTTTATCGTGGAATTTCTGGCGGCCGCCAGTCTGTGCATGACGCATCTGAGCCGGCTGTCGGAAGAGATGATGCTGTGGTCTTCGGCCGAATTCAGCTTCGTGGAGCTTCCGGACGCCTTTGCCACCGGCAGCAGCATCATGCCGCAGAAAAAGAACCCGGATGTACCGGAGATCGTGCGCGGCAAGACCGGACGGGTGCTGGGCAGCCTGATGGGGATGCTCACGCTGCTCAAAGCGCTGCCGCTGTCGTACAATCGTGACCTGCAGGAGGACAAGCCGCTGCTGTTCGACGCCGTGGACACCCTGCAGGCCTGCCTCGACATCTATGCGCGCATGCTTCCCAACCTGCGCATCCGCAGCGACCGCATGGCCCGGGCCACCGAAAGCGGTTTTTTGAATGCCACCGATTTCGCCGATTACCTGGTCGGCAAGGGACTGGCGTTTCGCAGCGCTCACCACTGCGTCGGCCAGGCGGTGGCCTATGCCCTGGAAAACGGCAAGGAACTCCACGAGCTGTCACTGGAGGAGTTGAAGCGGTTTTCCGACCTGATTGAAGCGGACGTGTTCGACAATCTCACCACCCAGGCGATGATCGAGCGGCGCAGTTCCTACGGAGGCACGGCCACCGACAATGTGCGCCGGGCCGTGGAAGCGGCGCGCAAGGAAATACAGGCCTAAATGATCGGGCATCGCAAAACCATCGACATCCGAAGACCGGACGCCGGGACTTTGAACGGGGGCGTCGGACCGGCGGCCTTCCACATATTGATTCTGGGTCTGTTGATCGCCGCCGTTGCCGGCTGCGGCATGAAAAAACCGCCGGTGCCGCCGCCGCAATATCGTCCGCCGGCACCGGCGGATGTCCAGCATTCCCTGGAAGGCGACCGCCTGCTGCTTTCCTGGCAGGTTCCGGACACCGGCAAGCAGGGCGCGCCGATCCTGGGTTGCAAGGTGTTTCGAGCCGCCCGCAACATCGGAGAAGACGCCTGCCCGGGGTGTCCGTCCCCTTTTGTCGCCGTCGCCGACCTGCCGCTGGATTCTGCCGATCAGAACCGTCAATCCTACCGCGAAACCCTGACGCCCGGGTTTCTTTACTCTTACAAGATCGCCTGTTATACTCGTCGGGGCAATTGGGGCCAGGAAACCCAGCCGATTTACATTCAGTTCGACGGTGAAAATACAGCGCCATGAACCGGATCTCTTTTAGCAAGATGAACGGAAGCGGCAACGATTTTATTATCATCGACAACCGCCGCCCCCAGATCGAAGTGGAACGAATGCCCCGATTCAGCGCGGCGGTCTGCCGCCGGAAGCGTTCGGTCGGTGCAGACGGCGTGATTTTCATCGAAACATCCGAGGCGGCCGATTTCCGCTGGCATTTTTTCAACGCCGACGGCAGCCGGGCGGAGATGTGCGGCAACGGGGCCCGCTGTGCCGCCCGCTTCGCCGTTTTAAACGGTATTGCCGGCCCGCGGATGCGGTTCGAAACCGACGCCGGGCTGATTCGGGCCGTGGTGGAAGACGGTCGGGTGCGCGTGCAGATGACCGAGCCGACACCGGTGGCACTCGATGTCGAGCTGGCCCTGACCGGCGGAGCGGTGGTCGTCAGTGCCGTTAACACCGGCGTGCCGCATGCGGTGATGGAAACCGCCGATCTCGACGCCCTGGAAGTCGTGTACATCGGCCGGCAAATCCGGCGGCACGAAAAGTTCGCACCGGCCGGAACCAACGCCAACTTCGCCACGCCGCCCATCGGAAACCGCATTGCGCTGCGGACCTACGAACGCGGTGTCGAAGACGAAACCCTGGCTTGCGGCACCGGCGCGGTGGCCGCCGCTCTGGTGGCCGCCACCCGGCACGGGGTTCGCTCGCCGGTTGAAGTCGACACGCGCGGCGGGCGTCTGGCGGTGCATTTTGCCCGCCGCGGTCAACGATTTACGGATGTTTTTCTCGAAGGCGATGCCCGCATGGTTTCCAGCGGTGAAATCTGGGAAGAAGCCTGGAACGACGCCTGAACCACCCGGGGAAATGCCATGACGGCCGAAAATCCGGACGCAGCCGGCTTTCACACCGCCGTGATTGCCATCGGCTCCAACCTGGGCCGCAAGGTGGAAAACTGCCGCCGGGCCATCTCCGCGCTGGAGGCGCTTCCCAACAGCCGCGTGGTGGACACCTCGCGGTTTTACCGCACGGCTCCGGTGGGCTACCGCGACCAGGACTGGTTTATCAATGCCGCGGTCTTGCTGGAAACAGCTCTGGCACCGCTGGCTTTGCTCCACGCCCTGCAGGAGATCCAGGGCCGCGCCGGCCGCAAGCGCCAAACCGTGCGGTTCGGACCGCGAATCCTCGACCTGGATATCATCTTTTACGACGATGCGGTGATCGATACGCCCGAATTGACGCTGCCGCATCCCCGGATGCATGAAAGACGCTTTGTCTTGCAGCCGATTTGTGATATGAATCCCGCGTTCTTTCACCCGGTGCTGGGAGAGCGCGTGCAAACGCTGCTGAACCGCATCGACGACGAACTTCAGATCATCGAGCCCTGCGCATGCGACTGATCATTCTCGCCATTCTGGTTTATCTGCTGTATCGGCTGGTCAAGTCGTGGGGCAAGAAACAGATGACCCATTCCCAGCCGCCGACTTCACGGCGCGATTACGGACAAGTCGATGACGTGATGGTCAAAGACCCCCAGTGCGGGGCCTATTTTCCGCGACGCAAGGCGGTTCGGGACCGGATCGACGGCCGGGAGCTGGAGTTCTGCAGCGAAGAGTGCCGTGATCGCTATCGATCGGAACACGAAACGGATGGACAATGATCGCAATCCGAATTTAGGGAGGGTGGAATCTGATGAAGTTTTTTCTTGATACGGCCAACGTTGATGAAATCCGGGAAGCTCTCAGCATGGGCATGGTCGACGGGGTAACCACCAATCCGAGTCTGGTGGCCAAGGAAGGACGCGACTTCGAGCCGCTGATTCAGGAGATCTGTGAACTGGTGGGCGGGCCGGTCAGCGCCGAAGTGATTGCCGTCGACGCCGAAGGGATGATCGCCGAGGCCCGCAAGCTTGCCGAAATCAGCAATTGCGTCGTGGTGAAAATCCCCATGACGGTCGACGGTCTGAAGGCCGTTCGGACCCTTGCCGCCGAGGGCATTCGAACCAACGTGACGCTGGTGTTCTCCCCCCTGCAGGCCCTGATGGCCGCCAAGGCCGGTGCATCCTATGTCAGCCCGTTTGTCGGGCGCCTGGATGACTTGTCCCAGGAAGGCCTGCTCCTGGTCGAGCAGATTGCCGAAATCTATGGCAACTATGCATTCGATACCGAGATCATCGTGGCCAGCGTCCGCAATCCGCTGCACGTGCTCGAATCGGCGCTGATCGGCGCCGACATTGCCACCATTCCTTTTGGCGTGCTCAAAAAGCTGGCCGCGCATCCCATGACCGACAAGGGGCTGCAAGCGTTTCTGGACGACTGGAAAAAGCTGGAAAAATAAATCCCTCTGCAAGGGTCGTGCGATGGATTCCGAAAATCGGATGCGAACCATCCTGAGCCACCCCAACACTTTGACGCTGTTTCGGGTGGTGGCCGTGCCGATCGTGGTGATACTGATGATTTTTGAAAATCGTCTCACCGCGATGCTGGCGGCCCTTTTTTTCAGTGCCGCGGCCATTACCGATTACCTGGACGGTTATCTGGCCCGGTTGCGGGGCCTGGAGACCACCCTCGGTAAGGTCATGGATCCGGTGGCCGACAAGCTGCTGGTTTCCTCCACCTTCATCATGCTGGCGGCCCACCACTGGATTCCGGCCTGGATCGTGTGCATCATCATCGGCCGGGAGCTGGCCGTCACCGGACTGCGCAACCTGATTGCCGGCTCGGGGGAAGACGTCGGGGCTTCCTGGCTGGGAAAATACAAGACCGGCTTTCAGATTGCCGCCGCCATTCCGCTGCTGATTCACTACCCGTTTTTCGGCATCAATTTTCATGCCATCGGAACCTTTTTCCTGATCGGGGCGCTGATTTTCACCGTCTGGTCCGGCGCCGATTATTTTATCCGCTTCCGAAAGTTGCTGGAAATCTGACCTTTTTGGGGGTTGACAACCACAGATAGAAGCGATAAAAACAGGTCCACAATTTTTGTGAGCGGGAATAACTCAGTGGTAGAGTGCGACCTTGCCAAGGTCGAAGTCGCGGGTTCAAATCCCGTTTCCCGCTCCATTTTTTTTGGCGGCATAGCCAAGTGGTAAGGCAGAGGTCTGCAAAACCTCCACTCCCCAGTTCGAATCTGGGTGCCGCCTCCAGCGATTTCAAGGGGTTCGCCGGTGAGGCGGCCCCTGTTTGTATTTGTTGCTACAAAATATGCTACTGAAAAACATCTTTATATTCCACCGGCTCGTGTAAGACCTCCTGCAAACTCCTCACGAAGACCCTCTTTCGACTTTTTCGATTCCATCAGAGTTAAATTCCGTACATACGGAGAAATATATATCCGTCGGTGCTTCATGAGAGTATTTTGGCTGTGGGGGAGGGTGGTTCATTTGAATTCACAATGAAGTATTTGTGACCAGCCCCAATCTATGCTATGCACACTTGAATTCCGCTTGCGAGCACCCCGTTTCCCATTCGGCCTTAGGCCACGGCGTTTTTTACAAACCTATTCCCCTCAAGGAGGTCAATGATGCTGAATCGAAGAAAAACCCTGCTGGTATTGGTCCTGTCAGTCGCTCTCATCATGGCGGCCGCACCGGGCTTCCTGGCGGCGAAGCAATTTTTTGCCATCGCCACCGGCGGCACCGGCGGCACCTACTATCCGCTGGGCGGCGTTCTGGCCCAGGCTCTGACCACCAAGGTGGCCGACGTCATCGTTACCGCCCAGTCGGCCAACGCCTCAACCGCCAACCTCAATTTGATCCGTTCCAACAGTATCGAATCGGCCTTCGTACAGAACAACACCGCTTACCAGGCCTATAACGGCACCGACCAATTCGAAGGCAATCCGGTCAAAAACGTACGCGGCATCGCCTCCCTGTATCCGGAAGTCATCCAGATCGTCACCCGCAACGCCGCCGGCATTAAAAGCATCCGGGATCTCAAGGGCAAAAGCGTTATCCCCGGAGACCGGGGCAGCGGCACCGCCGTGGATGCGGAAAATATTCTCAAGGCGGCCGGAATGAGTTTTGATGACTTCGGCACGCTGGACTGGCTCAGTTTTGCCGGGATTTCCCAGCGAATGCAGGACAATCAAGCCGACGCCGGTTTCATCACGGCCGGCATCCCCACTTCCTCGGTAATGGAGCTGATGTCCAGCACGCCCGTCACCATTCTGAGTCTCGATGACGCTCTGATCAAAAAGATCACCCAGACCTATCCCTTTTACGCCAAAGTGACCATCCCGGCCGACACCTATGCCGGCCAAACCCAAGCGGTGGACACCATCGCCGTCATGGCCCAGTGGGTCTGTGCCGCCGAGGTCGATGCCGACCTGATCTACAAGCTGACCAAGGCCCTCTGGGAGCCGGGATTCCACGTGCTGAGAAAAAAGGAGGGTCAGCCCGAGCCGGCCCCGCCCGGCGCCGAGATTATGGCCCAGGCCCACGCCAAAGGCAAGGACGTCACGCTGAAAACCGCGCTGGACGGAATGGCGATCCCGCTGCACCCCGGGGCGGAGCGCTACTACCGGGAAAAGGGCCTGATCAAATAGGCCGATGACACCCAGATCTCAATCGAATTCCGCCGGGGCACCGGCAAACCCATGTGCGGTGCCCAGGCTGATAAAATGCTGATGAAGCCCTTCATTTCGCGGTCCAAGTGGCCGGCCGGCGCTCTGGTCCTTCTGATCGGTTTGGCTGTACTGGCCAACCGGCCCATTCACATCTTGCTAATCGAAGACGTACGAGAGGAACGACCGGTGTTTGCATGGCCGGTCCACCCCGGAGACACCCTGTCTCTGGGTTTTTTGCACTCGGTGGAACACTGCCGGGTTCGGGACCAACTGCGCATCGATTCGGAGTACGGCATGACGGTGGTGGCCACCGATTTTGCCGAAAGCCGCACCGGCCTGCCTTATGCCGCTTTTGCCGATGAAGTCTTCGAACGCCGGGAAGATCATTTCCGCATCAGCAACATGCACCGGCCGGTCCCCGAGATCTACCAATGGGTGGCGGCCGAATACCAAAACACCCTCGAGATCAACGAAGAAGCCGTCGTTCAGCTGGCCTCTCTGGCCGGCAACACCCTGCTGCATCTGCGCGTCGTCCGGCTGAGGCTCTTGGAGTGGGGAAGGCTGCGAGCCGAACTTTTCTGGCGAAATAGGAGCCTCTGATATGGCACAGACCGAAAGCGGGATCGAATTGGCCGAACTCAGGGAAGACCCGAACGAGATATCCAAATGGGATCCGGAGCTGCGCTTCCGCCGCCTCACCGGGATCACCCTGAAACTGACGTTCTACATGACCCTGATCCTTTCCCTGTTCCACATTTACACGGCCGGCTTCGGCGTGCTGCAGGAGTGGCGCCATCGGGCATTCCACCTGGCTTTCGTGCTGCCGCTGGTTTTTTTTCTCTACTCGATCCGCAAAGAGGTCAAAACCCAGCCCAAGCACTTTTATTTCGACATTATTCATGCTGCCGTCGGTGCCATGCTTTCGGCCACCATGTTTCGCGAGTTGCTGAGCCTGTCGCCGATCGAGACATGGGCCGGTGCGGCGGTCGCCTTCGGCCTGATCTTTTTTTTCAAACGCCGCTGCCTGTGGACCCGGCCCGGCCTGGCCTACCTGGATTTCGCCATCTTCACCCTGATGCTGGCATTGCTGGGCTACGGTGCGGTGAGCCTGGCCGGCGCCGTCGATTTTGAAACCGTGTTCCGTGACCCCAACAAGACCCTGATCTTCTGGAGCGTCTTTTTATTTTTGATCTGCCTTCTGATCGCCTCCCTGTTCGTCTTTCAATGGCTGTGGGCGCTGCGGGGGATCATCCGCGGCCGGTCGGGGTACCAGATGAACGATATGCCGTATTTCGACGTGTTCTGCGCCCTGCTGGCATCGGTGATGTCGGTTTACATTTTCATCGAGTTCAACGCCCTGGTGTATCGGGCCGGGATGCCCACCCACATTGACACGGTCATGGGGGCCCTGGCGGTCCTGCTCGTCCTGGAAGGGACCCGACGCAGCATCGGCGCACCGCTGGCGGTCATCGCGGTGATCGTGCTGATCAACTGCTACCTCGGGCCTTATTTTCTGGAAATTCCGGGCCTGAGCTTCTTTGCCCATCGAGGATATTCCGTGGAGCGGATTATCGAACACATGTACCTGGGTACGGAGGGAATCTTCGGCATTCCCCTGGGCGTGGTCGCCACTTTCGTCTTTCACTTCGTCCTGTTCGGAATCTTTATATCCAAAACCGGCCTGGGGCAACTGTTCATCGATCTGGCCATGGCCATCGCCGGCGGGACCGTGGGCGGTCCCGCCAAGGTCTCGGTCATCTCATCGGGCTTCCTGGGATCCATCAGCGGCAGCTCCATCGCCAACACCGTGACCACCGGCGCGTTTACCATTCCGTTGATGAAAAAAGTCGGATACAACAGCACATTCGCTGGCTCCGTGGAGGCCGCGGCCTCCACCGGCGGCCAGCTCATGCCGCCCATTATGGGTGCGGCGGCCTTCATCATGGCCGAATTCCTGGCCATTCCCTACATCAAGATCGCTGCATGTGCCATCATTCCATCGTTTCTGCATTTTTTCGCCGTGGGCACCATGGTCCATTTCGAAGCGCTCAAGCAAGGCCTGCTGGGCCTGCCCAAAGAGAGCCTGCCGCGGGCCGGAAAAGTGCTGCGGCAGCGCGGTCTGCTGGTCGCTCCCCTGGTCGTGATCGTATACCTTCTGATCACCGGTTCGAGTCCGTTTCTGGCCGCCTACTGGGGCATCATCTACTCGGTTTCCATCGGCCAGATTCATAAGCGTTCCGTCCCGTTGCTGGTGACCATCTTCCTGAGCATGCCTTCGGTTCTGTTCTGGATCAATCCGCTGACGTTTGCCGGCTGGTCTGCGGCCGTGTGGGTCCTGGCGGCTCTGAGCGTTCTGACATGGCTGTTTCCTCGCAGCGAACGGCGGGCTTGGATGTTCGGCGCCGGCAGCACAGTCCTGCTGGCAGTTTTGCTGATCGGTGGTCTCGAGCCGGCCCTGGCTGCATTTTTCGCCAATATGGCCGTCATCGCCGCCGGAATCACCTACAAGGAAAGCAAGATGGGTTTTCGGGACATCCTGGACACCCTGGAATGGGGAACCAAGAACGCTTTGGCCATCGGCGCGGCCTGCGCCTCGGTGGGCTTTATCGTCGGGGCTACGACCCTTACCGGCCTGGGCCTGAAATTCGCATCGGCGGTCATCGAACTGGCTTCCGGCGTAGCGGTTTTCGTCCACAGTCTGGACTTCGCCGGCCTGATGACCCTGGACGGCGCGACGCTCTTCTTCACGCTGGTGTTTACGGCCATCAGCTGCTTTATTCTGGGCATGGGCATACCCACCACCGCCCAATACATCATCGCCTCCATGATCGCTGCTCCGGCCCTGTTGCAGTGGGGCATCCATCCACTGATCAGCCACATGTTCGTGCTCTTCTATGCCGTGCTGGCCGACGTGACGCCGCCGGTGGCGCTGGCGGCCTATGCCGCATCCGGAATATCGGGCGGTGACCCTTTCAAGAGCGGATTTACGGCCTTTGCCCTGTCTTCGGCCAAAATTTACGTGCCCTTCGCTTTTGTCTATTCGCCGATCATCCTGTGGCTGCCCAGGATTCTGGATCCCACGGCCACTTTCGACATCGTCCATTTCTTGACGGTCTTCGGTACGGTCGTGGCCGGGGTCGTCTTTCTGGGATCGACGATCATCGGTTACTTCAAGGCCAAGTCCACGGTGGTGGAGCGGTTTTTCACCGGAGTGGCCGCCGCGTGCATGCTGCTGCATGAAAACACGACCTCCATCGTCGGTCTGGCCATCATGGTCGTGATCTACCTGCTGCAACGGCGGCGGATCAAAAGACTCGGCGCGACAAAGCCGATTCCGGCCTGATGCTTCTCTACGGAAGCGGCCGCTCCGGGTCCGGGCAATGCAGTCGTCGGTTTGTTAACCCAGAAGCGCGTCGATGCCGGCCGCCAGGATGCGGATCACCTCATCCAGCTCCGCTTCGGTGATGATAAACGGCGGGCCGATCATCACGGCATCCCCGTCTCCGTTGACGAAGCCGGCGCACGGGTAAGTGATGACGCCGGCTGCAAACAAATGTTCGAACATCCGCTCGGCCACCCGTCCGGATCGCGGGTACGGTTTCAAGTCTCTTTTGTCCTGCACCAGTTCGACAGACCACATCAGGCCCTTGCCCCGGATTTCGGCGACATGGGGGTTTCGTTCCAGCGGCTGCAGTGCGGCTTCCAGGTGTTTTCCCAGTTTCGCGGCGCGTTCGATCAAATTTTCCGTTTCCAGGATCTGGACCACCTTCAGCCCGGCCGCCGCGGCCACTGCGTGATGTGAAAAGGTGTGGCCGTGTATGAAATTGCCGGCCTGCCGGCGGATCGCCGCCACATGCTCGCGCCGGCACCCGACCGCCGAAAGCGGCAGATAACCGCCGCTCAATCCCTTGCCCAGCACAACCATGTCGGGTGCGACATCGTAGTGTTCGGCGGCGAACCATTTGCCGGTCCGCCCCATGCCGGTCATGACTTCGTCGAGAATAAAATGGATGCCATGCGTTATACAGATATCTGAAATAACTTTATAATATTCAAAAGGGGGAACCACGGCGCCGACGGTGGATCCGCAGATCGGCTCGGCGATGAACGCCGAAATGGTTTGGGGCCCTTCCAGTCGAATCGCATCGTCGAGGGCCCAGGCACAGCGAAGCTCACAAGACGGATAATCCAGGTGATAATGACAGCGCAGGCAATAGGGCGCAGGAATGTGAACGGAGGGCGCCAGCATCGGTTCAAAAGGCTGGCGCATGGACGTCTTGCCGCCGGCCGCAAGGGCCCCGAGGGTCGCGCCATGATAGGAGAGCCACCTTGAAATGATGCGGTATCTTTGGGGTTGTCCGTTGGCAAGGTGAATCTGGCGGGACAGCTTGAATGCGGTTTCCACCGCCTCGCACCCACTGGAGCAAAAATAGAATTTCCGGATGTCTTGCGGGGCGTATTTGGCCAGGGATTCGGCCAGCTTTTCGACCGGCTCGGTGGTAAACATCGGACCGTGGACATAAGCCGCCTTTTGGGCCTGTTCCCGCAAGGCTTCCACGATCTCCTGTCTTCCGTGCCCGACATTTACGCAGATCGGACCGCCGCTGGCGTCGATATATTTTCTACCGGCGCTGTCATAAATCCAGATCCCTTCGGCGCGGGCGGCGACAGGAAGTTCGCGATCCAAACGGCGGTGAAAGACGAAACTGTTCGTCATGAGCCCATTCGCTTTCCGTGGCTGAATTGCGGTGCCGGCATGGCAGCGGAAGCTAGCCCCGCGGTTTTAAACTGAGAATACTTCGGGCCTCGTCCGGTTCGGCGATTTCCCGCCCCAATTCCCGGCTCAACCGCACAATGCGCTCCACCAGCTGTTCGTTGCTGGCAAGCCGGCCTTTGGTGTAATAAATATTGTCTTCCAGACCGACCCGAACGTGGCCGCCCATCAAAACGGCAAAGACATTCATGCTTAACTGGACCCGCCCGATGGCCGCCACGGTCCAGGTCGAATCCGGCGGGATCGAATTTTTAAGATGGACCAGGTTTTCCACGGTGGCCGGCAACGCTCCCCGCAGGCCCAGCACGAAATCGAAGTGCAGGGGGGCCACTGCCAGGCCTTTTTCGACCAGTGCCAGGGCGTTGCTGATCATGCTGACATCGAAGATCTCCATTTCCGGTTTGATGTCCAAGCGCCGCATATCTCCGGCCAGAGCTTCAATCAAAGCAGGACTGTTGGCGTACACCGAATTGGGAAAATTAACCGATCCGGTGGTCAGGCTGGCCATCTCGGGGCGCAGATTCAAACGCTCGTTTCTCTTCTCATAGGCCATTCCCGCCCGCCCGCCGGTGGATATCTGCAGGATCAAACGGGTTCGCTGTTGGAGCCCCCGGTAAATTTCTTCAAAAATGGAATATTGGGTCGCCGGTGATTCGTCTGCGGGATTTCGGGCGTGAATGTGGAAAATGGACGCACCGGCCGCCTCACACCGGCAGCCGGTTGCGATGATCTCCGCGGGAGAGATCGGGACATGGGGGGTCATTTTCTTGGTGGGTAAGGACCCGGTGGGAGCAACGGTAATCATCAGTTTTTCCATTTTTCATCCCGCCCGGCTGGAAATGTTTTTGAGAATGTGCAACCACCTGCTTATCGACACCCGCGCCACTCATTGTGTATCACAACATCTGCGCCGGCGCAGGCTTTTTTCAGCGGCCGCGGTCCTTTGTTAAGGCGGATTGCCGCGCGCGCGGTTCGGCCTCCGGAAGCCGCGACGCGACGAACGCAGCCCGTGCAAACAGATTTGAAACAGAATCATCGGATCCGTTTTGGCCTGCCTTTGCTGCCCCCTCGGTTTAATCCTCGATTCCACGCTCGTCTCAATCCGGAAAAGTTTTCAGATAGCGCTGCTGGGCTTCGTCCGAGCCCACCAGGTAAAGTTCGTCCGCGGCACCGAAAACGTAGGACGGTTCCGGGTTGATGCGCATGTCCCCATCGGAGTTGACCGCCACCAGGTTGCATCCGGTCAGGTTGCGGATGTGGCACTTCTCCAGCGGCTTGTCGACGAACTGGGCCGGGGCTTGGGTTCGAAACAGGTTGAGCCCTTCGGCGATAATCTGGAGGCCGTGGGGTTTGAGCAGGTTGAAAATGGTGCTGGCCCCCATGGAGGCGTAGGACATGACCTGATCGGCTCCGGCGCTGTGCAGCTTGGATACGTTGCGCTCGGTATTGGCCCGGCTGATGATCTGTATTTTCGGCCGCAACTTGCGGCAGTAGATGGTCAAATAGATGTTGGTTTGATCATCGTGGGTGGTGATGATGATCGACGGCGCTGTTTGGATGCCGGCCCGCTTGAGCGTCTCGATGTCCGCACCGCTGCCGAGCACGTAGCGCGGATCGTCCCGGGCCAGTTTTTGATTCCTTTCGATGATACGGTAGGCGATGCCGTGTTTCTCCAGGGTCCCGGCTGTGGCCCGACCCACCCGGCCGCCGCCCAGGATCAGCACCGGCCCCTGGGCGCCGGGCCGGCTGCCGAAGTGACGATCGTAGTTTTCCAGCTGGGTTTCAGTGCCGGCCATCAGCAGGACTTTTTTCGGATCCAGGACGGTCTGCGGATTCGGGGCGATATAGCGGCCCTCCTCCCACAATCCGATGATGTTGAGCCCGGTGGTTTCCCGCAGGCGGCTGTTGGCCAGGGTTTTTCCTTCCAGGGGGGTGCGCATCACCGGGGTTTCGGCAACCAGCAAAGAATCGATGGCCCCGGTCACGTTTTCGCGGGTCTTGATCCCGATGGTCTTTCCGGCCAGGGATTGGCCCAGCATTTTCATGAAGTGAAACACGTGGGTGGCTCCGGCCAGCTGCAGGATATCGACAGAATCTTCGGATTCGGCGGTGCTCACAATGGGTACCTTCTGGGAGACCTCACGGACCGTGGCCACGATGTTGGTATTGAGCATGTCCCCGGAGTTGGCCACGACCAGGGCGGCCTTTTCCACCCTGAGGTTTCGATAGGTTTGCGGGTCGCCCAGTTCACCCACCACCACGTTGTAGTTCAGGTCGTGAATTTCCAGGGCTCGCTGCAGGTCGCTGATCACGATGGCATAGCGATAGCCGTGTTTGATGAGCCGCTCGACCAGATGTTGGGTAAAGGCATTGAAACTGGTCAGGATTACGTGACCGCGGGTGTCTTCCGGCAGCCGGCGCGGCGCCTTGAGCTTGGCCTGGGCCTCCAGCCAGGGTGCATAAAAAAATTGGATGAAGGTAAACGGCAGGATGATCAGCAAAAAGACCATTCCGGAAAGCAGCACCAGGATTGAAAACAATCGCCCCAGATCGGTGTGAAAGGTAATGTCACCGAAACCGAGGGTGGACATGACCGTCATGGTCCAATACAGCCCGGTAATCCAGGAGTATTCATGGCCTTCGCGCATCATCAGCACGTGGAACAAAATCGTATAGATGCCGATCATCAACAGCAGCACGGACAGGAACTTGATCAACGTTTTGATGTTGCGCTCCCGCGAGCTGTTAAAGAAATAGGCAAGCTGGCTGAAGAAGAACTTCATTTTTTAAGTCCCCGGGAGTGTTTCTTTTTCGCGTCTTCGCCGAAAACCCTAAAAGATGCGCCGGATTAAGTCAAGGATACGGTCGAGATACTCCGCGGCCGTTGCCTCGAACTGCAACCGGCGCTGCGCAATCCGGTTCGAACCCGGGTGCCGCTGCGGTGTCGATCCAACATGGATGAACAGGCATTTCAATCGCTTGCATTTCCGCTATTTTTGGGAAATTCTTTTCCCAAAAAACAGCAAAAAGGTTCTCATCCTTTCGTTTCCTGCGGGAATGGAAAGAATTTTCGGTGAAATAAATTCAGATGGTTATCAATTACACCGCAAATGCACGGTTTTTGCAGTATCGATGGCATGAAGCCGGTCGAATCGAAAAGCCGCATGCATTCGAACTTGATCAATGCCATGATTTTGGGCATACTGATCCTGGTTTGGATTTTTGTAACCATCTGGTTTCTGGTTCTACGCATCTTTGGCGAAAAACGGCTCGAGTCCTTTTTGGGACTGTCCCCAAAAACCCGTCTGTTGAAGAGAAAGTCCGGAACGGTCTGAGGACCTTGGAGCCACTGGACGAAAAGAGGGAACCATGGATAGCCACCGGCGTTCGAAGCGGGATCGAAGGTCCGGAAAAGACCGGAGACGCAGCGTTTCCATTCATGGCCTGCTATTCAGGGGGCCGGAAAGACGCACACCGGATGACAGAAGAATTAATTACGAACGGCGCAAGGAATGGATTCGGATCAGTAAATGGTCCAGTGCGCCGTTGAAAACATTGAAAATCGCAAAATACCTGTTGCGAAAAACCCGCCTGACGAAAAACAATCCATACAACCTGGAGTAGCAGCCGAACCGGCTGCGAACCGGTCCAAACCGGACCGGAAGATTCGCTGCAATCCCTACGGTTTTACTTTGCGGTTTCCATTTTGCCCCGGTTTTTTATTGAACTCGCCCAGCAGCTGCTTCAAGTCGCTGTATTCGAATTCAATGGTGTCCATCGGATTGACGTCCGAATCCTCACCGAGCTTGACGGCACTTTTTTTCACGTAGAAATCACATCGCCCATCCGGGTCGGTTTTTCGATGACATCCCGGCTGCAGGTAGCACTGTTTACAGATCATTTTTCCTCGCAATCGATTGAATGATTGTTATCTCAGGATTTGCAGCACCGAGCCTGAGACCCTTGGCCTGAAGATCGGTTGGCCGCACTGTTATCCGCTTGATAGGCAATTATGGTGCCAGAAGACTCGATTGTTTTTTAGATATGTAAATACAGATACTTGCATCAACTGCACCGGACCGTTGCACAAGCTTGGATCGTCGCTGTTGGGGCAAACGCCGCAATCGGGGTGAGGGAAATCACCCAACCAACAAATTTGCCCTTGCATCGGTTCAAGAAATAGATGTACAATATATTACAATGTATTAAACCGGAATCATTCCAATAATGGATTCTGAGCGAACCATTTTCTTTTCGGCAGGTGCATCATGTTGACCCGGTTGGGTTTTGGATTTTTGCTGATTGCGGCGGGGCTTTTCGGATACCATGTTTTGTGGGCTCTCCTCGGGCTCGGAACATCGGACTCGTTTGATTTCGATTTTTTCTCGATTTCTGAAATTTTCAGTTTGGAAGATAATTGGCTGCAAGGCATTGTGCCGCTTGCCGCACTGCGGTCCGTTATATATCAGGCGGCGGACTTGCCGCTTTTTCTCGTGGCACTGGGTTTGTCCGTCCTGTTTTTCCTGGGACACATGGCCTTCTCTAAAACCGGTTAGTCCCTCCGCATGGGCTGCCCGGCTTTTGATTTTTCCGGCCGCAGGCGGCCGTTTCAACCGTCCCCTTTGGCAATTGCCGCTGCCGTGGCGCATCGATCACCTCCACAAAACCGCCTCCCTCCGGTTGGATATGGAACAGACGTCGAAGGTGCCCGCCTTTTGATTGTATCCCGCCCAGAGACAACCTCGGTATTTCCGTCCGGGTTCCCGGGTTGTAATTTCGGGCAAAATCCTTATATTGGTAAAATTTTATAGCCAGCTTTGAACCCCTACGGAGGGCGCTGCGAAAGGTCGTTTCGGCCGGGTTCCCGGTCCATGAAACCGCCGGCAGCGATGCGACGATGCGATGAACAAAACGCAACGATTCACCCGGTCTCTGGAGGAATTATTCTCCAGTCAGAAGCTGTGCGTGATTTCCACCCAGTCCGCCGAGGGGCCCTATGCCAGCCTGGTGGCCTTCTGGGCTGCGGGTGCGAATCCAAGCCGGATCATCTTTTTCACGCCCAGAGCCACCCGCAAATATGCCAATCTGGCGGCCGATGCCCGGGTGGCCGTACTCCTGCAAAACGCTGTCAATCGTGAATCGGATTTTCACAGCGCCGTGGCGGTTACCGGTACCGGAGAGGCGGTCGAAATCGACAAGAAAGCCCACCGTCCGCTGTTGCAGCATTACCTGCAAAAGCACCCGTATCTGGAGGAATTCGTGCATTCCCCCTCATGTGCCATGATCGCTGTCACGGTGGCGCGCTACGTCATGGTGCGAAACTTTCAAAACGTTACGGAACTGCATTTCGACGATGAAATGGATTCTGCCGGTTGACCGTATTACAGCCAAAGATCGCAGGCGGGTCGGTGGCAAGACCTACAGCCTGCATCGGCTGCATGCCGCCGGGATGCCGGTTCCCAAAACGGTCTGTATCACCACCGATGCATACAATGCCTTCTTGGACCGCACCGGCTTGCGGGAACGCATCCAATTGGAACTGCATCGCAAGGATCTCGGGGACATGCGTTGGGAGGAAATCTGGGACTGCGCCACCCGAATCCGCAACCTGTTTTTGAGGCCGCCCCTGCCGGCGGAGTTGGAAAACGCGCTGTCCGGCTTTCTGCAGGACACGTTCTCCGACGGGCCGGCGGCGGTCCGTTCTTCGGCGCCGGATGAAGACGCGGCGGCGCATTCCTTCGCAGGCCTGCATGCTTCTTATCTCAACATTCGCGGAGCGGCATCGATCTTGAAACAGGTTCGAAAGGTCTGGGCCTCGCTGTGGTCGGACGCTGCGTTGCTTTACCGTCAGGAGCTGGGGCTGGACATCGAGAAAAGCGCAATGGCGGTGATCGTGCAGGAGCTGATCGAAGGGGATGTGTCCGGTGTCACTTTCACCCGCGCCCCGCAACGCCGGACCATCGGGGTGGTCGAAGCCGTATACGGACTCAATGCCGGACTGGTGGACGGGGCCGTGGAACCGGATCGATGGATCATCGGACGGAAAGACGGCGCGGTGCGCGAGCACCGTGAGACCGTGCGCGAGCAACAGGTAAGCCTTTCCGCCGCGGGCGGCGTTCACTTGCAGGCCGTTTCCCGCCGGCGGCAAACGGTCCCGCCGCTGACGGATGAACAGGTTGGAGTGCTCTTTCAGTGCTGCCTGAAAATCGAAGCCAAGTTGGGCCGGGCCCAGGATGTGGAATGGACCCGGCGCCGGGACGAGTTCATATTCCTGCAGGCGCGGCCGGTCACCACCGACCGCGGGCAAGGGGATCAGCGCAGCTGGTATCTGAGTCTGCACCGGTCCTTTGAAAATCTGCAGTCTCTGCGAACGCGGATCGAAAAAGAACGCATTCCCGAAATGAAGGCGGTGGCCCGCAAGCTGGCCGATCAGGATTTGCGTGCCATGGACGATGCCGCGCTGACCGCGGAAATTCAGCGGCGCTGGAAAATCAACCAGGACTGGGTCGACATTTACTGGGCGGAATTCATTCCGTTTGCCCACGGTGTGCGGCTTTTCGGCCGGATGTACAACGATGCCGTTCATCCCGACGATCCCTTTGAATTTGTCGAACTGTTGACCGACAGCGGCATGGTCAGCATGAACCGCAACCGCTCCCTCGAGCGTATGGCGACGCTGGTGGCCGAACGGCCGCAGCTGGCTGATTTTCTGCAGGCCGAAGTCTTCGAGCAACTGCCCGAGGATTTTGCCGCTGAACTGAGGACATTTCTGGATCAGTACGGGGATCTGTCCTGCGGCGTATCCGGAGCGACCGGATGCGACACCGACCTGGGTGCACTGGCCAACATTCTGCGCGAGTTGGCCGCCAGACCGGAAGCCCTGCGTCCGGATCCGGCGGCAGCAACCCGATCCCCATCCCACAAAAAACGGCGATTTCTGGATCGATTCCAGGGTGCCGAAAGAGACCGGGCCCGCCGGATGCTGGATCTGGCGCGGGCCAGTTATCGCCTGCGGGACGACGACAACATCCATCTGGGACGTATCGAAGCCGGATTGATTGCCGCCATGCAGGAGGGGCATCGCCGGCTGGAGGCATCGACGGCCGACCACGGCGACAATCCCGACCGGGGCCGCCTGCGCGAGATTTTAAATGACATTCGTCCGCCCGGCAAATCCGCGGCCAACGGTGGTCCGCACCGACAGGCCTCCCAGTCCCTGCGGGCCCGGCAGATAGTCGGGCAGCCGGCCGGCCCGGGGATCGCCAACGGTCGGGCGCGGGTAATCCGGAACCGGGAAGATCTGGCGCGTTTCAAGTCCGGCGAAATCCTCGTATGTGATGCCATCGACCCGAACATGACCTATGTGATCCCGCTGGTCGCCGGGATCGTTGAGCGCCGCGGCGGCATGCTCATCCACGGTGCGATCATCGCCCGCGAATACGGCCTGCCCTGCGTCACCGGCGTGCCCGATGCCGTCGACCGCATTCAAACCGGCGACGGGATCACCGTCGACGGATTCCTGGGTATCGTTACCATCGATGCCCGCGACGCCGATTTCCGCCGGGCGCCCGACCGCTGAGGCCCTGAACGTCCGGTGCTGTCGGCAGGGTCTGCAGCCGGGCGGTTTGATCATCGAAAGGTTTTGTTTGCACTGGGTACTGATTTGCACTACTTGGATGCAGGCGATAAGAAGTATTCGAAAAAAATGTGAAACCGGCGGTTTCGATCCCTATCCAGGGGTCTTGTTTTTTGCGCTGTGGCCCGGTATCGGTTTTCCCTGGTTTAAGAAGGCGCGATGTAGAAGGGAGTTAGAATGGAGAAACACCACAAGTTCTCGATCTGGTACGTACTGCTCGGCATCTGGGCCGTGCTGATTCTTCACAACATGCTGTTTTCGGCCATGTCGATCCGAACCATTCCCTACAGCGAGTTTCTGCAGCTGCTGCAAGAGGGAAAGGTGGCCGAGGTCGCGGTATCGGCCAACCAGATCCAGGGCAAGCTGAGCACTGACAGCGGGGAAATGAAGGCCGGAACCCTGTTTCGCACGGTGCGGGTCGATCCGGAGATCAGCGAACTGCTGGCGCAAAACGATGTGACGTTCAAAGGGGAAGTCGAATCCACCTTTTTCAGGGACATTCTCTCCTGGGTGATCCCGATCGCGATCTTCGTCGGCATCTGGATGTTTATGATGCGCCGCATGACCGGTCAGCAGCAGGGATTCATGAGCCTGGGGAAAAACAAGGCCAAGATTTACATGGAAGACGAGGTCGATGTTCGTTTCAACGACGTGGCCGGAGTGGACGAATCCAAGCAGGAGATGGTGGAGGTGATCGAGTTTCTCAAAGAGCCCGAGAAATTTACGCGCCTGGGCGGGAAAATGCCCCGGGGTATCCTGCTGGTCGGGCCTCCCGGCACGGGAAAAACCATGCTGGCCAAGGCGGTGGCCGGTGAAAGCGGCGTTCCGTTCTTCAGCCTGAGTGGTTCGGAGTTCGTGGAGATGTTTGTCGGCCTGGGGGCCGCCCGGGTGCGGGACCTGTTCGTTCAGGCCAAACAGAAAGCTCCCTGCATCATCTTCATCGACGAGCTGGATGCCCTTGGCAAGGCCCGGGGCGTGGGCATGGCCGGCGGACACGATGAGCGCGAACAGACCCTCAACCAGCTGCTGGTGGAAATGGACGGTTTCGACCCGCAGGTGGGCGTGATTCTGATGGCCGCCACCAATCGGCCCGAGATTCTGGACCCGGCCCTGCTGCGCCCCGGTCGTTTCGATCGGCAAATTCTGGTGGACCGCCCCGACAAGAATGGCCGGGAAGCCATCCTCAAAGTTCACATGAAAAACATCAAAGTCTCTCCCGATGTCGATGCGGCCGCCGTTGCCGCGATGACCGCCGGCATGGTCGGAGCCGATCTGGCCAACCTGGTCAACGAAGCGGCGCTTTTGGCGGTTCGCAGAGGCAAGGATCAGGTGGAGATGGCCGAATTCGAAGAGGCGGTGGAACGCCTGGTGGCCGGATTGGAGAAGAAGAATCGTCTGATCAACAAAAGCGAGCGGGAAATCGTGGCCTATCACGAAATGGGCCATGCCATTGTGGCCTTGAGCCTGCCGGGAACCGATCCGGTGCAGAAAATCACCATCATCCCCCGGGGCATTGCCGCCCTGGGCTACACCATGCAGGTGCCCACCGAGGATCGGTTTCTGATGAAGAAAACCGAGCTGCTCAATCGCATTGCCACCCTTCTTGGAGGCCGTGCAGCCGAAGAGATCATTTTCGAAGACATCTCCACCGGCGCCCACAACGACCTTTCCAGGGCCACTGACATTGCTCGCAGCATGGTCAAAGAGTACGGCATGAGCCGCAAGATCGGGCAGGTGTATTTCGCCCGGGAGCGGCAGAACCGGTATCTGCCCGTTCCGGGCTACGAGGGTGCCAAGGATTACAGCGAGTCCACCGCCGAGCTGATCGACCAGGAGGTCAAGGAAATCATCAACCAGCAATACGACGCTTCTCTGGACATCCTCCGCAAAAAACGGGATCTGCTGGAAAAAGGCGCCGCATTGCTGCTGGAAAAAGAAACCATCGCCGGCGATGAGCTCAAGGCCATGGCCGGAGAGCTGGAAGCCGCTCCCGCCTGAGGGGTGCGAGGACGAATCACGCCGGGTGTCAGAGTTCGACGTAGTGCGATTGGGTGGGGCCTTCGAGAAGCAGAAACGATTCGACGCGAATGCAGATGACCTCCATGTCCGGGGTGTCGGCCAGTCCGTTCAGATGCGGGTAGGCGCTCAGAAGGCGGTCCAGCGCCCACCGGCGTTTTTCCTCGTCGATCCGGGGCTCGTATTGACCGCTTACCGTCAATGCCAGGGTTTTTTCCCGGGCGGTCTCCCCGCGGTTGTCGATCAACAAACTGACGGATCGATTTTGCTTCAGATTTCGATATTTGTGGGAGTCTTTGCCGGTGAGCATGTAAATTTCACTGCCGTCTTCATTTGCAAGATAGGCCATCAGAGAGCAACGCGGCCGCTGGTCGCTGACCGTTGCAAAGACGCACAGATTGGTGCTTTGAATGAGATTCACAATTCGTTCGAGCAGGGGCGATGGTTCCATTGCAGGCGGCAATCCTTTGGCAACCGTTATCAATCGCTGCGAACCGAAAGCTCCCGCATGCGCGAGGGAAGTAAGCCTTCGAAAGCAGTTTGCTCAGCAAAAAGCGAGCTGAAATCCGCGGCAGATCATTTCACAGGTACAAGCTTTGTGCAACCCAAACCGAAACCGAGCATTCCAAATGTTGGAGAAATATCGTTTCAGGTTGTGCCAATCCAACCAGAGGGGATGGACACGATGGGTAAAATGATTTTGGAGGAGATCAAATGGGGCGTCCAATTAAAATCGGCGTGAGCGCCTGCCTGATGGGCGAAAATGTGCGGTGGAACGGCGGGCATTCCCGCTCGCGTTTCATCACCGACACGCTTTCGCAATTTGTGGAATTCGTACCGGTTTGCCCGGAAGTGGAGGCCGGCTTCCCCACTCCGCGGGAAACCTTTCGGCTGGTCGGAGAACCCGACGATCCGCGGCTGATTACCACCAGAGGCAAGGTGGATCACACCGACCACATGCAGCAGTGGGCCCGAAATCGGGTCCGCCAATTGGAAGAAGCCGATCTGTGCGGGTTTATCTTCAAAAAAGACTCCCCCAACAGCGGACTCTACCGGGTAAAGGTTTACAACGACCAGGGCATGCCGGTAAAACAGGGCACCGGGATTTTTGCGCGTGAATTCGTCCGGCAATTCCCCCGGGTGCCGGTGGAAGAAGACGGACGGCTGAACGATCCGAAACTGCGCGAGAATTTCATCGAGCAGATCTTTGCCATGCGGCGCTGGCGCGATGTGATTGCCGATCGCAGAACCGTGGGCAAACTGGTGGACTTTCACACGCGCCACAAACTGCTGTTGCTTTCCCACAGCCCGAATCACTATCGCGCCATGGGAAAACTGGTGGCGGCCGGAAAGACAATGGCCATCGACGAACTCTACCGGCAATACGAGATTCAGTTCGTCGAGGCCCTGCGCCTGCGAACCACGGTGAAAAAAAACGTCAACGTGCTCTATCACCTGATGGGCTATTTCAAAAAGGACATCAGCGCCGACGAAAAACAGGAAATGATCGAGCTCATCGAGCGTTACCAGCAGGAACTGGTGCCCCTGGTCGTGCCGGTGACCTTGATCAACCATTACGTGCGCAAATACAGCCAGCCCTACCTGCAGGAGCAGGTATTCTTGAATCCGCATCCGGTCGAGTTGAAGCTGCGCAACCATGCTTGAGAAAGGCGGGTTGCGGGTTGCGGGTTGCGCGTTGCGGGTTACGGGTTGCGAGTTGCAGGTTACGGATTGCCGTTTACGATGGCTTAAGTGATACGCGTTGGCGGAAGCCTGCCGGGTTGCAGGGCTGGCCGCCGCGCCGGCCGGTTCCGGCGTTGGGAAAAGTTTTTCCGGAGAACAAAAGGAAACGGCCAGACCATGAACTCCATTCGGTCAATGGAACCATTCGATGAACCAGGATAAACCCATATTGGTTGTCGGTGCCAGTGGTTATGTCGGAGGCCGGCTGGTACCGCGGCTGTTGGAGTCGGGATATTCGGTGCGTGCGCTGGCACGCTCGCCGGAGAAAATTACCTGCCGTCCCTGGGGACGACACCCGCGGCTGGAAGTCGTTGCGGGTGACGTACTCGACCGGGACTCCCTGAAAGCGGCCGCGACAGGCTGCGGTCCGGCGGTTTACCTGGTCCATTCGATGATTGCCAAGAAGCAGAGCTTTGCAGCTGCCGATCGGCGGGCGGCCCATAATATGGTGGCGGCGGCAGCGTCTGCAAAACTGACCTTTTTGATTTATCTGGGCGGACTGGGGGACATCGACGAAGCCGAACTCAGCAAGCACTTGCGCTCCCGCCACGAAGTCGGAGTAATACTCCAGGCCGGCGCCGTTCCGTGCACGGTCCTGCGGGCTGCCATGATCCTGGGCTCGGGCAGTGCCTCTTTCGAGATATTGCGCTACCTGGTCGAACGGTTGCCGGTGATGATCACGCCGCGCTGGGTGCATTCGCCCAACCAGCCCATCGCCATCAGCAACATTCTGCAATACATCCAAGGATGCCTGGAAACGCCGGAGACCATCGGCGGGACCTTCGACATCGGAGGCCCGGATGTGCTGACCTATCACGATCTGATCGACCTGTATGCCGAAGCGGCCGGTCTGCCGCGTCGAAGGGTGATTCCGGTTCCCGTGCTGACGCCGACACTGAGCGCCTACTGGATTCACCTGATCACACCGGTGCCGGCCGAAATCGCCCGGCCGCTTACCGAGGGCCTGACCAGCGCGGCGGTCTGTCGGGAGCAGCGGATTCGGGAATTGGTTCCACTCCGTCTGGTCGGCTGCCGGGAGGCCATCCGTAAGGCCCTGGAGCGTGAGCGGCAGTACCAGGTGGAAAGCTGCTGGCGGGATGCCGACGGTCTGCTGACGGCCGAATGGGCTTACTGCGGAGACGCCGCCTATGCCGGCGGCACGGTGCGCCGGGAAGCCTACCGTGTGCGAATGACAGGTTCGAACACGGAGATTTGGCGGATCGTCAGCGCCCTGGGAGGGCGTACCGGCTGGCATACCACCGACATTCTCTGGCGGCTGCGGGGTGCGGTGGATCGCCTGGCAGGCGGCATTGGAATGCGCCGGGGACGCCGTCATCCCGCCGATCTGCAAGTCGGCGACGCGTTGGATTTCTGGCGCGTGTTGGCGGTGGAGCCGCCTCGGCGGCTTCTGCTGGCCGCTGAAATGAAAATGCCCGGCCGCGCATTGCTGGAACTTCAAATTCAGCAACCCGATCCGCGCGAAGTCGAATTGCAGCTGCAGCTGCGCTTCCTGCCACGCGGTATCATCGGGCTGGCCTACTGGGCACTGGTGGCACCGCTGCACAAGCCCGTTTTTCGACGCCTGCTCACCGACATCGCCGGGGCCGCCGGCGCAGCGATCCTAGAAGACCCGCAGACCTTCGATCCCGGGGATCGGGATGCGTGCCGCATTTCCTCCCGATAGCCCGTCGGCAAGCGCTGTCGCCCGATCCATGCGTTGGAAACAAACCCGGTATGGGACGTATCCGGCGCCTTGACATCTGCCGATTCGTAGATAATTTATCGTAGTTTTTGACAGCATCTGGAAAATTTTACACCTCTTTTAACCCTGGCGAGTCGCCATTTCAAATGATTTCCGATCGAAAGGAGGAAGTTCATGGACGTAAAAGATTATTGCAGCGGAATCGAAAGTGAACTCACGGCATGGAAGGCCAAACTCTACGACCTGTATCGCAAATTCGACAAGCTCGGCACCGCCGAACGCGAGAAGATCCAGCCCAAGATCGAAGACCTGCACATGGTCGTCGAAGAATTAAGCGACCGCGTCAACCAGCTGCGCGTGGAGTGTCCGTCCGATTGGAGCCCGCAGAAGAAGGAAATCGAAGAGGCTCACGTGGACATGCGCGGCAAGTACGAAGAGACCATGGAAGAAATCGGCAAAGCGGCCCCTGTCTCGATTCCCGGTTAATTCTTTGCCTAAACCGGCTGCGATGCACCCGGTGCAAGTTCAACACAGCAGCACAACAGTGCTTCTGCAATTTTGGCCTATGGCCGAAAATACAAACCACCCGATTTAAAGGTGGTCGTTGATTGCAATTATTTTAGAAGAAAGCAGCGGTCTGAAGGCCGCTGCTTTCTTTTTACACCGCCAAGGTTGACAGGATCCACCTACTATTTTACTGAAACCTAGTTTGAAACGCTCAATTGAAATGCGACTGCATTCAACGGCACCTTGAAACGATGATGCGGTTTTCCTTCCGGAGCGAGCTTCCGGCCGGGGCGCTCCGCTGCGAACGATGAATACAACCGCCGAGAAATCCAGCATCGAGCCCACCCGCATCCAGGTTCTCAACAACCGGGATATCCGGAAGGGGAAATATGTCCTTTACTGGATGCAGCAGTCCCAGCGGGCCGAGGAAAACCATGCCCTCGAGTATGCCGCCGAGCTGGCCAATCATCTCCAGCTGCCCGTGGTCGTCGGATTCGGACTGACCGACGACTATCCGGATGCCAATCTGCGCCATTACACCTTCATGCTCGAAGGACTGCGGGAAACGGCTGCGACACTGCAGGAACGCGGCATTCGTTTTGTCCTGCGCCGGGGCCGGCCGGCCGAGGTTGCCCTTGCACTTGGCCGCAAAGCCGCCATTATCGTTTGTGATCGCGGTTATCTGCGTCACCAGCTGCAGTGGCGCCGGAAGGTTGCTGCCGAAGCGGTCTGCCGGGTGGTCCAGGTGGAAAGCGACGTGGTCGTGCCGCTGGAGGTGGTCAGTGACAAAAACGAATATGCCGCCCGTACGATCCGGCCCAGGATTCAGCGCCGCTTGAAGGATTACCTCAAACCCTTTCACGGCGTTACGCTGCAGCGCGATTCCCTGGATATGGGCATGAAGGGCCTCGACCCGGCCGACCTGGAGGGGGCCCTTGCCGATATGCGCATCGATCGCAGGGTGGGTCCGGTGTCGCGTTTTTTTTACGGAGGGACCTCGCAGGCCAAAAAGCGATTCGATGAATTTATCCAACAGCGGCTGAAACACTACGACAACCACAGCAATCAGCCCCAGACCGACGACGTGTCTCACATGAGTCCGTACCTGCATTTCGGTCAGATATCGCCATTGTTTCTGGCGTTGCGGGTGCAAAATATCGACGGCCGCAAAGTCGGCAAGGCCAACATCGAGTCCTACCTGGAAGAGCTGATCGTGCGCCGGGAACTGGCCGCCAACTTCGTGTATTACACGCCCGGTTATGATGACTATGGCTGCATTCCCGGCTGGGCCCGGCAGACCCTGGAGGATCACGCCGGCGATCGAAGGGAACACCGGTACAGCGTCGCAGAGCTGACCTCGGCCAATACCCACGATTCCTACTGGAATGCAGCCATGCAGGAAATGCTGCACACCGGTTTCATGCACAATTACATGCGGATGTACTGGGGCAAAAAAATCCTGCAATGGAGCCGCACGCCGCAGGAGGCCTTCGGCACCACCCTGATGCTCAACAACCGGTTTTTTGTGGACGGCCGCGATCCGAACTCGTATACCGGCGTTGCCTGGATTTACGGCGTTCACGATCGCGCCTGGAAAGAACGCGAAATCTTCGGTAAAGTGCGCTACATGGCCGCCTCCGGCCTGGAACGCAAATGCGACATCGACGGCTACGTCAAAAAAGTGGAAGCACGCATCCGAAGCGGGTAAACCAAAAACGTTTCGATGTTGTCTGGTATTGAAAAAACTGCCCGGGCATCGACTGGAACAGAAACGGATCCAACTAAAATGACTCCAACAAACGGCGCCCGCAGCGCCAGCCCTTGGACCGCCCTGATTCGCTGGTTCGACTCCGAGGCCGGCGGTGATCCGGCAGTGGAGGAAGCCGAAAACAAGGTGGACTGGTTTCGGATCCTACCGTTCATTGTTTTGCATGGTATGTGCCTGGCGGTGATCTGGGTCGGATGGAGTCCGGTTGCCGTGGGGGTTGCCGCCGGGCTGTATTTCGTGCGCATGTTTGCCATCACCGGCTTCTACCATCGCTATTTTTCCCATAAAACTTTCCGCGCCAACCGCTTCTGGCAATTCGTGTTCGCCGTGCTGGGCAACGCCGCCGTCCAGCGCGGCCCCCTGTGGTGGGCCGCGCATCACCGGCACCATCACCGCTATACCGATCGCAAAGAAGACGTGCACTCGCCCCTGCAACACGGTTTCTGGTGGAGCCACATGGGCTGGTTGACCAGCCGGGCGAACTTTGCCACGAAGATGGGTTACGTGAAAGACTGGGCCCGCTACCCGGAGCTGCGCTGGCTCAATCGATTCGACACGGTGGTGCCGCTGGCGCTCGCCGCGGCGCTGTTCGGACTCGGCAGCCTGCTGGACCGACTGGCTCCGGAAACCGGCACCAGCGGTATGCAGATGCTGGTCTGGGGGTTTTTCGTCTCCACCACGGTGCTTTTCCACGGCACGGTTACGATCAATTCGCTGTCGCACATGTTCGGCTCCCGCCGCTATGACACGCCCGACACCAGCCGCAACAACCTGCTGCTGACGCTGATCACCCTGGGGGAGGGCTGGCACAACAATCATCACCATTACGCCGTCACCGCCCGGCAAGGGTTCTACTGGTGGGAAATCGACATTACCTATTACCTGCTGGTGATGCTGTCCTGGCTGGGGATCGTACGCGACCTGCGGCCCCTGCCGCCAAAGCTTCGAGAGCAGGGCAAATTACTGCCATCGTTTGGATAGGCTCTTTCCAACCAAGGAGACGCAAGCCATGAACATCGCCGTCATCGGAACCGGCATCGCCGGAATGACCGCCGCCTACCTGCTCAGCCGGCAGCACCGGCTGACGGTCTTCGAAGCCAACGACTACGTCGGGGGCCATACCCACACCATCGACGTGCCGGTCAACGGCGACCGCTACGCCGTGGACACCGGCTTTATCGTCTTCAACCAAAATACCTACCCCAACTTCATCGCGCTGATGAAGCAGCTGGGGATCGCATGGAAGCCATCCAACATGAGTTTCAGCGTCCAGTGCGCCCGCACGGGCCTGGAATTCAGTCCGAGCACCTTCAACTCGCTGTTCATCCAGCGCAAAAACCTGCTGCGGCCGTCGTTCTACCGCATGGTCGCCGATGCCTTCCGGTTCCGGCGGCACTCCCAGGAGCTTTTCGAAAAAGACGACCGCTATGAAATGACTCTGGATCAGTTTTTGCGCGAGAACGGATACTCGGAAACCTTCATCGAAAACTTCATCATTCCCATGGGAGAGGCCATCTGGTCGGCCGACCCGGTCAAGTTCCGGGAATTTCCGGCCCGTTATTTCGCCGAGTTTTTCAAAAATCACGGATTTCTCAATGTCAAAGACCAGCCGCAGTGGCTGGTGATCGAAGGCGGCTCGAGCACCTATGTGCCGCCGCTCACGCGCGCCTACCGGGATCGTATCCGAATCAACAGCCCGGTGGCTTCGATCCGGCGATTCGACGATCAAGTGGAAATCAAGTCCGAGGGCGCACCGCCGGAGTCCTTCGACCAGGTGGTGATCGCCACCCACAGCGACGAGGCCCTGGCCATGCTGGAAGATCCCTCCGAAGCCGAGGCCGATATCCTCGGCACCATTGCCTATCAGGAGAACCATGCCGCGCTTCACACCGACGAACGCCTGCTGCCCTCGAAAAAGGCGGCCTGGGCCAGCTGGAATTATTTCATACCGCCGGAAGACCTGGGCCGGGTGGCCATCACCTACGACATGAACATCCTGCAGGGGCTGGGTGCGCCGGTTGAATTCTGCGTGACGCTCAATCGTCCCGGCATCGCCGCGGCCGACAAAACCATTGCGGAAATGGTGTATCATCATCCGGTCTACACCCCCAAAAGCCTGGCCGCCCGACAGCGCTACGATGAGATCAACGGCCGCAATCGCACCTATTTCTGCGGCGCCTACTGGTATTACGGTTTTCACGAAGACGGCGTCCGCAGCGCACTGGAAGTCACCAAAAAGTTCGGCCTCGATCTGTCGCAATCCTGACCGTTCCTGGTATCGTCGTTGCGGCTGCCTTTCCGTAAGCGGAGTGATAAGCCTTCATGCACAGTGCAATTTATGCCGGCAGCGTTCGCCATCGGCGCTTTGCGCCGGTGGAAAACGCCTTTCGCTATCGCCTGTTTCTCATGTATCTGGACCTGGCGGAGCTGCCCAGCCTGTTTCGATCGCATCGGCTCTGGTCGGTCGGCCGGCCCAACCTGGCCTGGTTCCGCCGGGCGGACTACCTCGGCGATCCGCAGCTGCCCCTGGACCAGGCCCTACGGCGCCTGGTGCGCGCCCGCCTTGGCACCGAACCCGGCGGCCCCGTTCGCATGCTGACCCATTTGCGCTATTTCGGATACTGTTTCAACCCGGTAACCTTTTACTACTGCTTCAATGCCTCCGACACGGATGTGGACGTCATCGTGGCCGAGATCAACAACACCCCCTGGCTGGAACGCCACCCGTACGTATTCGGCGCGAAGCACAACGAGCATTCCGTGCCGTACTGGCGGCGCTACCGATTCCGCAAGGAGTTTCACGTCTCTCCGTTTATGGACATGAACATCGACTGTGACTGGCGCTTTCGCGTTCCCGGCCGGCGGCTGAACGTGCACATGGTCAATTTCGAAGGTGGCCGCCGCATCTTCGATGCCACCCTGGACCTGCGGCGGCGTGAAATCTCCACCGTTCAGCTGTCGAAGGTGTTGATTCAATACCCGCTGATGACCGCCAAGGTGACGGCGATGATTTACTGGCAGGCCCTGCGCCTTTACCGCAAGGGCGCACCCTTTTATCCTCATCCGGCCAAGCGCGGGCAACGCTCCAATGGGTAGTGCTTTTTTTTTGTGGGTTCGCAAAGGGTAGGAAGTCTCTATGAAACTGGATGGTTCCAAAAAAATCATTTTGGCGATTTTTGTCATCGCCGCAGTGCTGGCCCTGGGCGGTTCGATCCTGACCCGATTGCAGGATCAATCCGCATCGAGCCGGCGCGGTCCCTCCGGTCAGCGGCCCGTGCCGGTGGAAGTGGTTGCCATCGAGCGCGGACCGATCGCCCTGGAGCGCACCTTCAGCGGGGAGTTGGAGGCCCTGGCGGAGTTTGTTGTCGCACCCAAGGTCAGCGGACGCGTCGTGCGCGTGTTTGTGAATATCGGCGACAGGGTCACCCAGGGTCAGGTCGTGGCCGAACTGGACAACGAGGAATACGTTCAGGAGGTCGCCCAGGCCCAGGCCGACCGGGTGGTGGCCCGGGCGAAACTTTCCGAGGCCGGAAGCGCCCTGGAAATCGCCAGGCGTGAGTTTCAGCGGACCGAAGCCCTGGTAAAAAGCGGCATTGCTTCCGATTCCGAATTCGATTCCGCCAGCCAGGATTTGCTGGTCAAACAAGCCCAGGTCAAGGTTGCAGAAGCCCAGGTGGCCAAGGCGGAATCTTCGCTGGAAACCGCCAATATCCGATTGGGTTATACCCTGGTGACCGCGGACTGGAGCGGCACTGACGAGCAGCGCGTGGTTGCCGAGCGCTACGTGGACGAAGGCCAAACCGTGGCCGCCAATGAGCAGCTGCTGTTGATCGTCGAACTGGATCCCATTGTCGGTGTGGTCTATGCGACCGAAAAAGACTATGCCCGACTGCAGATCGGACAGCCCGCCGCGCTGATCACCGACACCTTTCCGGACCAGGTTTTCACCGGCCGGATCGACCGCCTCGCGCCCATCTTCCAAAAGTCCACCCGCCAGGCCCGGGTCGAAATGACGGTGGACAATCCGCAACATCGGCTGAAACCCGGCATGTTCATCCGAGCCAGCCTGACCCTGGCGCACGTAGCCGAGGCCGTCATTGTACCCGAGCAAGCCCTGACCCGGCGCAACGACCGCGACGGGATTTTCATCGTCAGCGATGACGGCCAAACGGTTGTTTGGCGGGAAGTCGCGGTGGGCATTCGTGCCGGCGACCGGGTGCAGGTGGAAGGCGAAGGCCTCACCGGCCGGGTGGTTATTCTGGGACAGCAGCTGGTGGACGACGGCGCTGCAATCACGATACCGAAAGAGACCAACCGGACCGCCGGTGACGGCCCCAAGGACGCTTCCTGATGAACCTGCCGCATTTCAGCGTCAAGCGTCCGATTTTCACCACCATGGTGACGTTGATCCTGGTCATCCTGGGGGCGGTTTCCCTCAGCCGGCTGCAGATCGACATGCTGCCCGACATCGAGCTGCCGACGCTGAGCATCCGCACCGACTACGAGGGCGCCAGTCCGGAGGTGATGGAGCGGCTGGTCACGCAGATCGTCGAAGAGATCGTGGCGACCGTGCCGGGGGTCGAAGAGATCGCTTCATCCTCCTCCGAGGGGCGCAGCACCGTGCGGGTCAGCTTCGTGTGGGGTACGGATATCGACAAGGCCGCCATCGACGTTCAGGGCAAACTCGAAGATGAGATCAACGAGCTGCCCGATGACATCGTGCGTCCCCGGGTTCGAAAATTTGACATCGCCAGTTTCCCCATCGTGCTGCTGGGGATCTCCAGCAAGCTCGATCCGGTGGCCCTGACCGAACTGGTCGAAGTCCAGATCCGCTATCGCTTTGCCCGAATCCCGGGCGTGGCCCAGGTGGATCTGTGGGGCGGCTTTCACCGGGAAGTGCGCGTCGAACTGTATCCGGAACGCATCAAGGCCATTGGTCTATCGTTAGACCGGGTGCTGGATGCCATCCGTGACGCCAACCTCGACCTGCCGGCCGGAAAGATCGAAGAGGGCCGCTACGAGGTCATGCTGCGCGCGCCGGCCGAGTTCGTCAACCTCGACCAGATCCGGGACACGGTCATCATCAAACGCGACGGCGCCGCCATTACGCTGGGCCAGCTCGGTGAAGTCAAAGACACCTATGAAAAATTGACGCGCATCGTGCGGGTCAACGGCGAACGCGGTCTTCGGGTGGCCATTCGCAAACAGGCCAACGCCAACACGGTCGAAGTCTCCAAACGCATCCTGGACGAAATCGATGCGATCAACCGGGCCTTTCCCCAGATTGCCATCGTGCCGGTGATCAATCAGGGCAACCTGATCGAGCGCTCCATCGCCAACGTTGCCCGCTCGGTGCTCTACGGCGGCGGGCTGGCCATCGTGGTCTTGCTGTTTTTCCTGCGCAACCTGCGCAGCACCATCGTGATTTCCCTGTCGATCCCCATCTCCATCGTGACCACCTTTGCGCTGATTTACTTCGGCGGATTTACGCTCAACCTGATGACGCTGGGCGGTCTGGCCCTGGGGGTGGGGATGATGGTGGACAGCTCCATCGTGGTGCTCGAAAATATCATCCGCCGCCGCAGTGAAGACGGGGAAACGCCCCAGGCGGCCTCGGTAAACGGTGCCCGCGAGGTCGGGCCGGCCATCGTCGCCAGCACGCTGACCACGCTGGTGATATTCATCCCGTTGATTTTCGTGCGCGGGGTCTCCGGCATTTTGTTCAAGGAGATGGCGGCGGTGATCATCTTTGCGCTGGTCTGTTCGCTGACCCTGGCGTTGAGCCTGGTGCCGATGCTTTCCTCCCGGCTGCTGACCTCATCCGGCGGCCTGCGCGCGCGCACGCGGGTTTCGCGATTCGGTCGGTGGGCCGCGGCGGCCGCAGCGATCTCTTCCAGACTGGAAAACGCCTATCTGAATTTGCTGCGCTGGGCCCTGGGGCATCGGTTGACCACCGTCCTGGCGGCGGTCGTGTTGCTCGGTGCAAGCCTGCTGTTGCTGCCGCTGATCGGCAGTGAATTTCTGCCGCCCAGCGACGAAGGCGAAGTGCGCGTCACCGGCGAGATGGAGATCGGCACCCGCCTGGAGCTGGTGGATCGCCAGACCCGGCTGATGGAGGCCATCATCGATCCGGCCGTGCCCGAGGTGGTGGCATCGGTGGTCAATGTGGGCGCCACCGGTTGGCGGGCGGATGCGGGCGCCGAAGGGGAAATCCGCCTGTCCCTGGTGCCGGCCAAAGACCGCAAACGCTCCAATGTGGATATCGCCAAGGATTTGCGGCGCCGGCTGGAAGGCAATGTGCCCGGTATGGAGATCCGTGTGCGGGCACCGCAGGGCCAGTTCCTGCTGGAACGGCTTCTGGCCGGAGACGAGGGCCTGACGGTCGAAATCCGCGGCTACGAACTGCCCGTACTGGAAGCACTGGCGCTTCGTGCCGAGGAATTGATGGCCGATGTGCGGGGGGTGGCAGACGTTCAGACCAGCCTGGTGGCCGGCATTCCCCAGCAGGAAATCCGCGTGGATCGTTACAAAGTATCCGATCTGGGTTTGAGCGTGCGGGATGTCACCGAACTGCTGCAGACCGCGGTGGCCGGCTCCAAGGCCGGGGAATACCGCACCGAGGGCAATGCCTATCGCATCCTGGTCCAGCTCAAGGACGCCGAAAAACTCTCCCTGGACGAGGTGCTCAACCTCACCCTGACGACCCCTTCCGGGGAACGGGTGGCCCTGCGAAACCTGGTTGCCACCGAACCCAGCCGGGGCCCGATCCTGATCGATCGAAAGGACCAGCAGCGGCGGGTGACGGTCCACGCCAACATCGCCGGAAGGGATCTGGGATCGGTGGCCGCCGACGTTCAGGCCCGGCTGAATCAAATTCCCCGGCCGGTGGGATATGACCTGATGGTGGCCGGCAATTTCGAAGAACAGCAAAAAGCATTCCGGGAACTGGTCGTGTCTCTGGTGCTGGCGCTGGTGCTGGTTTACATGGTGCTGGCCTGCCAGTACGAATCGCTGCGCGATCCGCTGGTTGTCATGTTTTCGGTTCCCCTGGCGGCTATCGGCGTGCTGGTAACGTTGTTTCTGACGAACACCACCCTCAATGTCCAATCCTACATCGGCTGCATTATGCTGGGCGGTATCGTGGTCAACAATGCCATTCTGCTGGTGGACCAGTCCGGAAGGCTGATCGGTGACGGTATGCCCGCCCGCGAGGCCCTGGTGGAGGCCGGCCGCCGCCGGTTGCGGCCGATCCTGATGACCACCCTGACGACCATCCTCGGACTGCTGCCGCTGTCATTGGGCATCGGTGAAGGCGCCGACGCCCAGGCACCGTTGGCGCGGGCGGTGGTCGGCGGCCTCATCGGGTCGACGTTGATCACCCTGGTGTTGATTCCGGTGGTCTACGCCGTCTTTCATCGAGTCCCGCGCGCGGATGGCAAGGCATCGGTTCGTTGAGAGGAGCCCAATTCCTTCGATCGTTGCGTCCTTTCGCCGGTTCTCAGGACTCGCGCGCGGGCGGCGCCATAAACTGCGGCCCCACCGGATCTTTGATCGTTTCGTCGACGATGGCATCCACCTCGAATTGTAAAGATTCATCGGTCTTCCAGTCGAACACGTCCGGGATGGGCGCCATCTGGTTGGGGCGCCTGCCGCCCCAGATGGCAATCTCGACGCCCCGGTCCAGAATCCAGCGCACGGCGGCCGGCAGCAAATCTTTGCCGGCCTGATCCTGTGCCGGCTGCTCGAGCCGGTCAGCCGCCGTATGGTGAATGGTACGAAGGCATGAATAGCCCAATCGAAGCCTGCGGGTACAGCCACGATCAGCCGCCCGGAAACTGGAAAGAAAAAAAACACGTCAGTAAACTGCAGGCTGATTCGGATGCATTTGCCGTGGTGGAAATCAACCGCCCCTTTTACAAACTTCCCATGTTCAACAACATGGCGATGTTTGCCAATGCAAATGACCTGCAATCCTTTTTGTAGTCGTCCGGATCGGTTCACCGCTTATTGAGCGGTTTCCGCCACCAGCCGGCGCGATGTCGCCAACAACCGATTCCATTCATCTACGGCGTCTTTGAGATTGTCGAATACGGACGTGCTGTTACCGCAGATGGGACATGCAATTGAAAATTCGTTTTGCCGATCGATGCGGTAAGTGACGATCGGAATGCCGCCACAAACGCAGTCATGGAGTTTCATGGGACACCATTTTTCGCCCGGTGTACCTTACCATTTCTAAAATAATTCCCGGAAGGATGCGTGGCAACGGAACCGGTTTTTAAACCGGTCTCGAGCGGAAACCGGCCGGCACGGCGGCCGGTCCTGCGGCTTGGCAGTGTCGCGTTTTTCCTAGGGCACTGCACCTGCCCGTTGCCGAGG
>DAXETY010000039.1:0-16534 GCA_051155755.1 Desulfobacterales bacterium | reverse complement strand
CAAAGGCCAGCTGGTAAAGGAAATCGACGCCCTGGGCGGCGAAATGGCCAGAGCCACCGATCAATCGGCCATTCAATACAAAACCCTGAACACCAAAAAGGGGCCGGCGGTCCATTCTTCGCGAACCCAGAACGACAAACTGCGCTATCACGCGGTGATGAAGCACGCCCTGGAGCGCGAGGCCAACATCGACCTCAAGCAGGCCATGGTGGAACGGTTGTGGATCGAGGACGGCCGGGTTTGCGGTGTCATCGATGCCACCGGCTTCGGATACGGCGCCGCTGCGGTCATCCTGGCCACCGGCACGTTTCTCAGCGGCCTGGTGCACATCGGTTTTCATTCTCTGCAGGCCGGACGCGCCGGTGAGTTCGCTTCCTACGGTCTGCCGGCGCACCTGCGGGAGCTGGGGTTTGAAATGGGGCGCATGAAAACCGGCACGCCCCCGCGACTGCATCGCGCCAGCATTGATTTTTCCCGGTTCGAAATGCAGACGGTCGATGCATCGCCGCGGCCGATGTCCATGTTCACCCGCTCCATCCCCATGCCCCAGGTGCCCAGTTACATCGGCGGCACCAATGTGAGCGCCCATCGAATCGTTCAGCGAAATCTGGAGCGCTCCGCGCTGTACGGCGGCATCATCAAAGGAACCTCCGCCCGTTACTGCCCGTCGCTGGAAGACAAGATCGTACGCTTCCCCGATCGCGACCGCCACCAGGTGATTTTAGAGCCCGAAGGCCTGGAAACCGAGGAAATTTATGCCAGCGGCCTGGGCAACAGTTTGCCGCTGGAAGTGCAAATCGAACTGGTTCGATCGGTCGAAGGATTAGAGCAGGCCGAGCTGATGCGCCCGGCTTATGCGATCGAATACGATTACGTCAACCCGGTACAGTTGAAGCCCACCCTGGAAACCAAGCGGATCGCCGGTCTTTACCTGGCCGGTCAGATCAATGGCACCTCCGGCTACGAGGAAGCCGCCGCCCAGGGACTGTGGGCCGGGATCAATGCCGCCTGCCGGCTGCAGCGGCGCCCGGCCTTTTTGCTGGACCGTTCCCAGGCGTACATGGCGGTCATGGTGGACGATCTGGTGACGCGCGGCACGCGCGAACCCTACCGGATGTTTACTTCCCGGGCCGAATATCGCCTGTTGCTGCGGGAAGACAATGCCGATCTGCGCCTGTCCGAAATCGGACACGAACTCGGGCTGATCGACCGGGAGACCCGCAACGATGTCAGGGCCCGCAAGTCCGGTATCGCCGCTGAAATCCAGCGGCTCAAAACCACGGTGATCAAGCCCGGTGAATCGGTCAATCGTTATTTGACCGAGAGGAACACCAATCCGCTCGGCAGCGGGGTTTACATGGATCAATTGCTCCGGCGGGCCGAACTCGATTACGAGGCGGTGAAAACCCTTGCGCCGGCACCGGACGCATTGGACCCGCGGATCGGCAGACAGGTGGAGATCGAGATCAAGTACGAAGGCTATATTCAGCGCCAGAAGCGGGAGGTCGATAAGTTCCGGGACCTGGAGCGCACCCGCATTCCGCCGGAACTGGATTATCGTCGCGTGCACGGTTTGTCCAACGAGCTCAAGGAGAAACTGGCGGCGGTCCGTCCCGGTTCCTTGGGGCAGGCATCCCGCATCGACGGTATGACGCCGGCGGCATTGTCGGTGCTGCTGGTGGCCGTGAAAACGACCGAAGCCGCTTGAGTGCGGGTGATCCGTTTGGGCGGCAAGAGGTGAATCGAACGGCTTTGAAGGGGCTCGCCCTTAAAAAGGTGCTGCCGGGCATAAATCGGCCGGCACGGTGGCCGACCTACGTTTATTGGGGCCCATGCCAGGATGGTTTCGTAGGGCGGGTCACCGTACCCGCCCGATACCGGAGGAATGTTCTTCGCCGGTTCGATCGCCGCAAATCCCAGTGAAAGGCCGCAGCTCCACCCGGGGCGCGCTTGACACTGCTTGCGGGGCAGATTATATTACACCATCTTAGGTTCTAATATTTTCAATAGCTTATAGCATTCGGTTTTGTGAAAACGAGGTGAAAACGAATGGCGGAAGACTACTACAAGGTCCTTGGAGTCAACAAGAACGCCACCAAGGAGGAAATTAAAAAGGCCTATCGCAAGATGGCGATGAAGTATCATCCCGATCATGCCAAGGGCGACAAGGGATCCGAGGAGAAGTTCAAAAAGATCAGCGAAGCCTATGCGGTCCTGAGCGACGATGAAAAACGCAAGCAGTACGATACGTTCGGATCCGAGGGATTCCAGCAGCGCTACAGCCAGGAAGACATTTTTCGCGGGTTCGACCTGGGCGATATCCTGCGCGAGTTTGGATTCGGCGGACTCGGTGGTGCCGGCGGGGGCCGCGGGGGATCGTTTCGTTTTTCTTATGGCGGTCGCGAGGGGTCCTACGGCCAGCAATCGCCATTTGAATCTTTTGGCGGTGGACGGCAAGCCCAGATGAAAGGTTCGGATCTGGTCTATGAATTGCCGTTGACCCTGCAGGAGGTGATGACCGGCACCAGTAAAACGGTCAGTTTCGAACACAAGGGTCGCTCCGAACGGGTTACGGTGAAAATTCCGCCCGGGATGGTCACGGGCAAAAAACTGCGGCTTTCCGGCAAAGGCGAACCCAGCCCCTACGGCGGGGCTCCGGGAGACCTCTACGTTCAGGCCAAGGTGATCGACGATCCCAACTTTTCCGTGGAAGGCCAGGACCTGACCACAAATCGAGACATTCGCATCAGCGAGGCCCTGCTCGGAACGAACCTGACCGTTCCAACACCGGAAGGCAAGGAACTGAGTCTGAAAGTGCCCGCGGGGACCCGTTCCGGGACCCGCATGCGCCTTTCCGGCCACGGTCTGCCCGCCATGCGCGGCGGCAAGCGCGGCGACTTGTTCGTGCGGATTCACGTACAGTTCCCCAAAAAGCTCAACAAAGAACAAAAAGCGCTGGCGGAGAAACTGCGGGAAGCGGGGCTGTAAGAAGTAAAAGATATGGATCGCTGGGTTCGAATGCCGGACCCATACGATATTGAACGCTCGAAATTGGAAAGTCCGTTGTCAGTTGTCCGTCGTCCGTTGCAAAATTCACACCTCCGTTAGCGGACCAGCAACAAGATACCGGCGGATCTTGAGATACAGAGACGATGATACTCTAAATTCTGTCTGGATGGATTCCGAGAGACGCTTGATTTACCCCCGGTTCTGAAGAAACAACTCATAATACCTTCCTGCGATCAAGTTACTTGTAACCACTGACAACGGACGACGGACCACGGACATCGGACGCCGGCGCAGCCGGCACGTCAAATTATCAATCTGTAATTGCTTTAAATATTTGACAAGTAGGCCCTTTTTATGGCATCCTAGTAAGGGTTTGCGGCGTTTTACCCCGTGGCATGCGCTGGAATCGGTGCACGGGGCCTGCCGCCGCGCAGCGGTGGTTGTGGAATATGGCCTACAGGCGCAAATAATGCCCGATCTAAAACTTGTCCTGAAAAAGGAAGAAATCGATCAGGCGGTCCGCGCAATGGCTCGCCGAATTTCGGACGACTACCGCGATCGCGAGCTCGTTATGGTTGGGATTCTCAACGGCGCCTTCATATTTCTGGCGGATCTTGCCCGATATCTTACGATCCCGGTGAAAATCGATTTCGTTCGTTTGGCCAGTTACGGTTCCGGTACTGCGAGTTCCGGCACCATCCGTTTGACCAAAGAACTCGAAATCGATGTCCACGATAAAGACGTGCTCATCGTCGAAGACATCGTCGACACTGGAGGTACGATTGCGTTTCTGTTCGACTACATCCGCAGCTTCAGACCGGCTTCGATCGAAACCTGCGCCATGATCAACAAGCACGAGAGAAGAGAGACGCACGTGAAGGTTGCCTACGTCGGCCACACCGTCGAAAAAGGATTCCTGGTCGGCTATGGCCTGGACTATGCCGGAAACTACCGGCAACTGCCCGCCATATACGATCTGCAAATTTCATAAACGGGATTTTGCCATGATTGTTACCTGTGATGCATGTGGGACCAGTTTCAATTTTGACGAAAAAATGATCAAGCCGGGTGGCTCCAAGGTGCGCTGTTCGAAATGCCAGAGCATCTTCACGGCCTATCCTCCCGAGACAGCGCCTCAGGCGGCCCGGGCCGAAGCCGTGCAAATCGATTCGGTCGCTGCTGCCGGCGGCCTGGAAGATCTCGACTTGGATGAGATCGAGAAAGAATTGGAACTGGATTTTGCCGACACGGATGAAATCGATCAGGCCGACCCGGCCGACTTCGATTTCAAATTCGATGAAGACGAAACCCCGGACGGTGCCGAAGTCGCCGAATCGGATGCCCTCGATTTTTCGGAACTGGGACTGGATGCCGACGATACACAGGAAGCCGGAACCGATCAAGAAGCTTTGAATTTCGATCTCAATCTGGAAACGGACGATACCGATTCCCAGGAACCCCTGGCGGCACCCACTGCCGACGATGATCTGAGCTTTGATCTCGACCTTGGCGATGGAACCGGCGGGGAAGAAAGCACTTCGAGCGACGAAGGCCAGGTAGCAGAACTGGATTTGGACCTCGACGCGGAAGGTGCCGAAGACGCAAATCGTAGCGCGGCTGCCACAGACGCCGACGATGACCTTGGCTTCGATCTCGACCTGAATCTGGATGCCGAGGAGGAAAAGAGCCCTGCGCCGGCCGAGCCGGCCGGAGACGACCTGGACGGCTTCGGTGACCTGTCGCTGGAACTCGACGAAGAAGATTCCGGCGACGGCCAGATCGAATTCGACGAAACCAGCGACATGGAACTTTCGGTCGAAGACAGTTCCGCTGCGGGTGCCGAAACCGATGATGAGCTGGACTTTTCCCTCGACCTCGAAGGAGACGAAAGCACCGCCGACGCCAAAGGCGCCGCGGATGACGAATTCGATTTCGATCTCGATGCCGGGTCGGCCAATGCAGCTGCGGATTCTTCCGAAGACGAGCTGGATCTTTCCATTGACCTGGAGAGCGCGGAGTCGGACGCCGGTCTTGAAGAAGAAGCATCCGGGAAACCCGTGGATTTCGACCTCGATCTCGATTTTGACGGCGATGCCAAAGCCGATGCGCCGCCGACCGGGTCTTCCCAACTGGAAGAAACCGATGAAATCGATCTGGCCGATCTGGAGGAAATGATTGAGGACTCGCCGGATGCCTCCGGAATGGACTCGGATGCCGAAGAACTCGATCTGGACCTGGCAATGGAAGGCGGCGACGAAGCCGGTGTGTCCATGCAAGAGACCGATGAACTGGACCTGTCCGGCTTGGACGACTCACTCGAAGGCGGCGGCGGCGAAGTCGGCGAGGACGATCTTTCCGATCTTCTGCAGATCGAACCGGACGCAGACGACGCCGATCTGGATTTCGAATTGGATGAGGGCGGCGAAGTTGAAGAATCCCGGGGCCGGACTTCGGATGTTGCCGACGAGGATGAAGAATTCAATCTTTCCGATTTAGACGACATGCTTGAAATCGACGGGGAGGAGACCGGCGACGGGAATGCCGCCCAGGACTTCGATCTGGAACTGGATCTCGAAGAAGATCTTGGCACCGGGTCCGGAGACGACGAATTCGAAGTGGCCGAGCCGGCGCCGATCGCCGAAACCGCGGCCCTCGACGAAGCCGTGGTGGAAGGCGGGGAAGTCGGTCAGGGATTCGACATGGGAATGCTCGACGACAATGAGCAAGCGGATCCGTTTTTGGAAGACGAAGAAAGCCAACCGCCGCGGGCGGCCAGGAAGGGCAGTCGCGGTATCGGCGGGTTTTTCAAGTTCCTGCTGGTGCTGGTGCTGCTGGGTGGCGGTGGTTACGCCGCTTACTTTCTCACGCAGTACTTCGGTGTCGAGATCCCCTATATGGATACGGTAAAAAATTCCGTTCGCAAGGTGCCTTACGTGGGCGAATGGCTCGGTCCGGCAGTACAGGACAGCGGCAACCTGAACTTCGCGATTCCGGAAAATGAAGTCAACGGCTATTTCGTACAGAATCAAAATTTGGGGCAGCTGTACGTCATCGAAGGAGAGGTTCGCAACCTTTATGACGACCCCCGTCGCTTCGTGCGCATTACGGGCAGGCTGTACGCCGGTGGCCGTGAAATGAAACACGAGAAAACCGTTTTTGCCGGAAATGTCCTGACGGACAAAGAACTGGCCGGACTGGACGGGGCCACGATCGACAAAATGCTCGGAAACCGCTTCGGGCGATCCAAGGCCAACGTCAATATTGACAAGGGTGCCACGATACCGTTCATGCTGGTTTTTTACGACCTGGCACCGAATCTCGAAGAGTACACCGTGGAAGTTGCCGATTCCGTGGCCGTGAAGAAATGACGGAATCGTAAACGGTCATGTTAATCTCCGGGTCATCCCCGCGCAGGCGGGGATCTCGAGTTTAACAAACTGTAATTACATTTATTTCTGGATTCCCGCCTGCGCGGGAATGACAGATTTGAATGGAATTTGGATTTTGTACGACTTCATCAGGAAATAATTCGGTTTGTTTTTCTGCTTGCCGATGCAGCCGGGTGCCGCACACCCGGCTGTTTTTTCACATCCCGCTCTGGTGAAAAATTAGGTTGACGGTCCGGGCGGGAACTGTTAGAAACTCCGTTGCTTTTCCGGGTGTTTGATCCTAAGTTGAATATAAATGAGTATCCGCACCTCTTTGATGTGGCGATGTAGCTCAGTCGGTTAGAGCATGCGGCTCATATCCGCAGAGTCCGGGGTTCGAATCCCTGCATCGCCACCACTTCTGCTTTTTTCCCGAATTTTCCCGATTTCCGGATCGCCGCCCAATGCGGGGGCGGTCTCCTCGGCATTAGATTTTATCTATTTTGAATGTTTGAACCGGTTTGCAAAAGTGATTCAAGCGATTGTCGAGGTTGCCGCAGATACAAGGAAGAAGTCGTTGCGCAATATTGAAATATGCGCAACGGCTTCTGACGCAGTAGATGCGGTAAGATCGGCAATCGCTAAAAAAAAGCAGCCGGCCGGGCGCCTCTGTGCCACGGACGGCTGCTTTTTCGTAAGTCATCGGGCCTGGGGTAAAGCGAGTTACACAGCGTCTTTCAGTTTTTTGCCGGGTTTGAACTTCACGGTGTTGGTGGCCTTGATCTTGATGGTCTCACCGGTCTGCGGATTTCGGCCTTTGCGGGCCTTGCGGCGAACTTTCTGGAAAGTGCCGAAGCCCACCAGGGTGACTTTGCCGTCTTTTTTCTTCAGCGCCTTGGTAACGTTGTCCATGAACGAGTTCAGCGCCGAATCGGCTGCCACCTTGGAAATCCCTGCATCTTTTGCCATTTTCTCAACTAAATCGGCCTTTGTCATCTGGAATTCCTCCTTCCTTTAGGGTTGTTGAATTGAGCCCGAAATTATCGTGAAATTTTCCGGTATTTTGCATCATTTGTCAACCATAAATGCAGGTCCGGCAAGGGTTTCTTGCATTTTTTTTAAAAAAAAGCCCCAAACAGAGGGGTTTTTTGAGCAATAACCGAAAAAATTATCCCGAAATGGCGCGATAGAACGGATCTGCAGACGAATTTTTCAAAGGAAAACCGACCGGGCCGCTGAGGGAGCCGGCTTACGAGCCGCGGCTCCAAAGCATCTGTGCGGCGAATTCGGGAAATGACTTCGAGCGAAGGGGGCAGGTGACGACCCCCGGGAGGATTTTCAATCCTTTCATAAGCGAACATCCACCGGGTTTCAACCTGCCGTTGCGCGTGTGAATATGCGTTCGGCTTTGCGGTAATGAACGCCGATGTCGCGGCGCAGATCGAGGCGGTTTCCTTCGGGATCTTCCCGGGGAATGACGCGGATTTTCCGGTTGTCAAATGCCGCCATGAGTTTGACGCGCAGCCGCTCGGCCACCTCACCGCGGCGCTCGTTCTCCTTTACGGTGATATTGGCGTTCAAAAAGGCCACCCGGGTTCCGTCGGATTTGAAGACACCTTCGCTTTCCACGAAGGTCATGGCGGAGGGAATGACCTGGATGCCTTTGCGTTTCATGTATTTGAAATCCATTTCCAGGGGCTCGCCCTTGGTGCACGACCAGGGATAGCCGCGCTGGCCGTCCGGACCGCCGGGGCCGGTGACCAGCGCCACGCACAGCGCGATCTGGTCATCGCGGACTTCGGGTTCCACCCGGTCCAGCTGACCCCGGGCGGTGGCTTCGATCAGGGCACCCAGGTTGCGCAGGCGTCGGGCAACCGGCTGGGCCTCCGGTTCTCCCGGCCGGATGTTGACTTCGGAAACCCGAATGCCGGTCGGCTGCAGGTTGCCGTCCAATGAAACGAAACAGCCGGGATACAGCACGCAGGGTCGCAGGATTCCGGTTTCCCGCATAATGCGAATCAGCGGTTCGGCGATGGTTTCACCGGCCATCTGCATCAGCGCCGGGGTTTCCATCGGATGCGGGGAGATGGCGCCGACACCACCGGTGATGGGATTGTTCTGGCCGGCCGGCCCTTCGAACCGCTCCGGATAGTCCATGGACGTCGGCAAAATGCGGTAATTTCCCCCGGCATCCACCAGGATGGTAAAACTGATTTCCACTCCCGACATCAACGACTCGATCAACAGCGGCCAGGGGCCCCTGCGCCCGAAATTTTTGCGATAGGCATCCTTGTAGTCACTGATCAGGGTGTCGTAAACTTCGCGGACTTCCCAGGCATTGTGAATCAGGCGCGCGCCCTTTCCCCCGGCACTGTAGGGGTATTTCAGCACCGCGCCGCTGTGTTCGGCGATCATGTTCAGGCAGTGGTTCAACACCGCCGGGTAGTCCCGCGCATCGACTTCCGCCCATACCGGGGCTACGGGGATGCCGGCCTCCCGGCACAGTTTCTTGCAGCGCAGTTTGTCGCCTTCGATAAAGGCTCCGGCCCGGGTCAGCCCGATGATGCGATCCCCGAATCCGGCCGCTTCCACCCGGTCCACCAGCCCTTCGAAAAGCAGGGCTTCGGGCATGGGCAGCACATAGTCGATGCTCTCGGCACGGAAGGCTGCCAGGATGGCTTCCGCATAGTCGTCCACCGAATTGCTGGCTGTGGGTACGAACTGCACCGGCCAGTTCAGGGCTTCGGTGAATCGGGGCATGGAGGGCGTGCCGCGAATCACCACCCCCTGGTAATCGTCGGGATAGCGCTCGCTTTTGGCGGTGGAAACGATCAGGGCCGACAGCAGGGTCCGGCCGTCCGTACCGGCAAACGCAATGTTTTTCATGGCAGCTCCTCGGTGGCGGCCCTTTAAGGGATTGAATCATCGTTGCGCAGGATCATCAGGGCCTGAATTTCGGTATCTGTATCAAATCGGATTTGGTTCGGTCAAACGCGATGCCGAAAATTTGCCCCGTGTGGGCCAACCCGGACCGTCCGGCTTGATTATCCGGCCCCTTTTATATTATAAAGATGGTCACCCACGGAAAATTGTGGGCTCATAACGAAAGACCCTGCAACAACGAAAGGCGATCCATGTTTCCCGGTTTTCATAAAATCGTCGAAGAACGCATCCAGGCGGCCTTGAAAAAAGGAGAGTTCAACAACCTGGACGGTGCCGGCAAACCGCTGAAGCTCAATGACGACGCCAACGTGCCCGAAGAGCTGCGCCTGGCTTACAAGATTTTAAAAAACGCCGACATGCTTCCGCCGGAAATTGAATTGCAGAAAGAAATCCGGCAGATGGAAGATTTGCTGGAAAATATAACCGATGCCGCTGAAAAATACCGGACGATCAAAAAGCTCAACTTTCTGATTCTGAAATTGAACACCATTCGCGGTGGTCCGATCGAACTCGAGATTCCTCAGCATTACGCGGACCGTATTTACCAGCGGCTCGAATCCCACCGGCCGAAGAAATCCCGTCGCTGACGGATGCGCCATCCGTTGCCCGGCACACCGGTGGTTCCCGCATCGGTCCGGCAGCCGGCGTGCGGACGCCTGCCCGGGGCCGCTCGAAACACGCGCCCTGCGGGCCGGCTTCCTTCGTGATGGCGGGAGCACTGCGGCCCCGTCGGTTTCACAGCGGGACGGCCGCATGGGCGATCTGTCGATATTCGGCCGCACGGCCTACATCCGGGCAGGGGAGGAACCATGGAAAAGCTCACCGTAGCATTGATCTCCGGGGGGATTTCATCCGAAAGGGAGGTCTCCATCAACAGCGGAAACCAGGTTTACGAAGCCCTCGACAAGCAAAAGTACGAAGTGCTGCGTTACGACCCCAAAATCGATCTGCAGCGTCTGGTCGCCGATGCCGCCCAAATCGACGTGGCCCTGGTGATCCTGCACGGGCCGTTCGGCGAGGACGGCACCATCCAGGGCCTGCTCGACCTGTTGAACATTCCCTACCAGGGCTCCGGTGTGCTGGGAAGTGCGTTGGCGATGAACAAGCGCATCGCCAAGCAACTTTACCAACAGGCCGGACTGCCGGTGCCCGCCTACCGGGTGCTGGAGGCCTCGGATCCGGTGGACCCGGATGAAATCCGGTCCGGGCTGAACCTGCCGCTGGTGGTCAAGCCGGTCTCGGCCGGTTCCAGCGTCGGCATGACGATCGTTCGATCCGATGCATCGATTCAGGAAGCCGTGCGCAAAGCCTTCGAATTCGATACCGCCGTGATGCTGGAAGCATACATTCAGGGCACGGAAGTCACCGGCGGGGTGATCGGCAACGACCGGGACCTGGAGGCACTGCCGCTGATCGAGATCATCCCCGACCCGCGCTACGACTTTTTCGACTACGAGGCCAAATACACCCCCGGTGCCACGCAGGAAATCTGCCCGGCGCGCATCCCGGATGCGCTTGCGGAAAAAGCCCGATCCTATGCCTGCCGCGCACACCGGGCGCTTTGCTGCAAGGGTTACAGCCGTACCGATATGATCCTGAAGGAAGATGAGCTTTACGTGCTGGAGACCAACACGATTCCCGGCATGACCGCGACCAGCCTGTTTCCGCAGGCCGCGGCCGCCGCCGGCATGTCCTTCAGTGCCCTGCTGGACCGTTTGATTCAGCTCAGCATCGAAAACCATTAGGGCTTTTTACGATTCCATCAGCCTTGACCATCGCTTACGTCGGGCATCGATAAACTGCGCAAACTTCGATTGAAGGCACCATGATCATTCGTGGGTACCGGAAACTCACCGCCCGTTTTCACCGGCTGGAATCCGGCGATGTGTTTCTCGGACGAATTCCACCCGGTCCCCTCCAGGCCGCCATGCTGATCGATCTGGATCACCGGGGGGTCCGTTGCATTCCTTCGAGTCTCTGCCAGCTGCTGGAGAACTCCAAGGCGGCTCAGGCCCTGATTCTGTCCACCTGGATGCTGCCGCTGACGCAGGCCATTCGCAGAAGGGCCGACCTGATCGATGCGGTGGCGACTTACAGCGAAAACAACGTCGGGCCGGTGGTCACCAAACAGGACCGCCTGCACTGCGGGCACGGGGTGCGGCGCTGGAACCACGTGGAAGACGTTTACAGCGCCCTTGCCTTCGACGATGATACCTATCCGTTTGTACTGCAGCCGCTGATCTGCGATTACATCGATCTGCGCATCATCGTGGTGGGCGACTACCTGGAATCTTACCGTCGGGACCATCCGGGATGTCTGCGCAAAAACCTGTCTGCGGGCGGCAGAAGCCAACCGTTTGAACTGGATACACAAACGGTGGGGTTCTGCCGGACCATCATGGACCGCGCTGACTTCCCCTTCGCGCACATCGATCTGCACCTGCCCGAAGACGGTGGCTGCTACCTGTCGGAAATCGCTCTCAACGGCGGCATCAAAGGCGCGCGCATCGACCGGCCACAGCTGGACCGACGTAAACAGGCGATCCTGGAGGCTCTGGCCGGGTGAAGCCGCTGCAGCGTTACTGAAATTCACCGCAGCGTCGCAGCGTTCGCAGAGATTCTATGGATATTTTTGTTTGCCTCTGCGAACTCCGCGCCTCGGCGGTGAGGACAACAAATAGATAATAAGGAGGATACCAACATTGAGTGCAGAAGCAACCCACCCGCTTGTCGGCATTGTTATGGGCAGTGATTCGGACCTGGGCGTGATGCAGGAAACCGCACGGATGCTGCAGCGCTTCGAAGTGCCCTTCGAGATCACCGTGGCCTCGGCCCATCGCAGCCCCCAGCGGGCCACCGATTTTGCCACCGGCGCCCGCGAGCGCGGCATGGAAGTCATTGTCGCCGGGGCGGGGCACGCCGCTCACCTGGCCGGCGTGCTGGCGGCGCACACGACCCTGCCGGTGATCGGCGTTCCCATCGATTCATCGGCATTCCAGGGGCTGGATTCGCTGCTGTCCACGGTGCAGATGCCGCCGGGGATCCCCGTGGCCACCATGGCAGTGGGCAAATCGGGCGCACGCAATGCCGGTATCCTGGCGGTCCAGATTTTGAGCCTCAGCCGGCCGCACCTGGCATCCCGACTGGACGATTTCAAAGCCGAAATGGCGACCCAGGTGGAAGAAAAGGCCCGCAAGCTCGAAACGCAAACGACTTTCTCCTAACCTGAGCGTTTTGAAAGTCTGAAACGCTCAGGTTCGGTTCCTGATTGCCGTGACCGAATCCCCGAACTCCAGGATGCTGCGCATCGATGTCCGCCGGCCCCAGGCGGCGCATCTGCGGCAAGCTGTCGTAGTGCTTGCACGCGGCGGACTGGTGGTGTTTCCCACCGCCTGCATCTACGGTCTGGGCGCCGACGCCCGCAACACGGCCGCGCTGCGGCGTGTGTTTGCCGTTAAGGGCCGGCCGGCAAAAAAACCCCTGCTGGTGCTGATCCCCGACCGCGATGCCGTCTCCGATCTGGTCGCCGACGTTCCGCCTGCGGCCGAGCGGTTGATGGCACGATTCTGGCCGGGCCGGATCACGCTGGTAATGAAGGTGGCAGCAGGGGTTGCTTCCGAGCTCACCGGCGGGACCGGCAAGATCGGCGTTCGCCTGCCGGGTCACCCGGTGGCCGCGGCTCTGGTGCGAACCTTCGGCCGACCGATTACGGGCACCAGTGCCAATCTTTCCGGCCGGCCGGGTTGCCGTCGGGTCAAAGATCTGGGCGTCTCGTTCCTGCAGTCCGTCGACCTGGTACTGGATGCCGGTACGCTGGCAGGCGGGGTGGGGTCCACCATCGTGGATGTGACCGTCACACCGCCGGCCATGCTGCGCGAAGGGCGGGTGCCGACCGGGCAGGTGCAGGCGGCATTGGAGGCATAGACCGGTTCGAATCAACCGCTGCCCATCCACGGACAAAGGGCGGGAAAAGGGCCATTTCTGGACTGGCACTAATTGGGACGGTCCAGGATCCCCCGGAGCTCGTCGGCCAACTGCCGCAGTTTGAAAGGTTTTTGAATGAATCCGTCACAGCCCCGCTGCAGGATTTCCCGGGCCTGGCCGTTGAGGCTGTATCCGCTGCAAAGCAGCACCCGTACGGAAGGGTCGATGGTTCTCAGGGCCTCGAAGGTCTCACCGCCGCCGAGTTCCGGCATGACCAGATCGAGCATCACCAGGTCGATTTCATCTTTCTTTTCCCGAAAAATCCGCAGCGCCTGCTCGCCGCTATTGGCCGTCAGGGTTTTGTAACCCAAAGATTGCAGGACCTCTTCGCCGATTTCAACGATGTTGGGTTCGTCGTCGACAAAAAGAATGGTCTCCGTGCCGGTTTTCAGCATTTCCGCAGTCGTGCGCTCCCTGCGCGGCCGCTTGATGGTTGCCGGCAGATGCAGGCTGAATGTGGCGCCCTGTCCGGGATGGCTGTGTACTTCGATAAAGCCGCCGTGATTCTTGATGATGCCGTAAACCGACGCCAGCCCGAGCCCGGTGCCCCGGCCCATTTCCTTGGTGGTGAAAAACGGCTCGAAAATGCGGTTCTGGATGTGGGGATCGATGCCGACGCCGGTGTCTTTGACCGAAAAACACACGTACGGACCGGGTTCGACGTGAAAAGGTTTCACAATCTTTTCGTCGATGTCCACGTCGAGGGATTCCAGGTAGATATCGCCGCCGCCCGGCATGGCATGCCAGGCATTGATGAACAGGTTCATCAGCACCTGCTCGATCTGGGTCGGATCGGCTTCCACGGCGCGAACGGCGCGCAGGCCTCTGGTATGAATTTGAATCTCTTTTTTGGTGCGGCCGAACATGCGTGCGGTTCGAACGATCAGATCGTTTAGATCGGTGACCCGCACTTCGTATTTTCCGCCGCGTGCAAACCCCAGCAGTTGTCGGGTGAGCGCCGCGCCGCTTTCGATATGGCGTTCGATGGATTTCACTTTTTCGTAAAACGGATCGGAATCATCCAGCTTCACCATCATCAGGGATGCATTGCCCTGCATGCCCATCAGGATGTTGTTGAAATCATGGGCGATTCCGCCGGCGAGATTGCCGATGGCCTCCATTTTCTGGGCCTGCAGCAACTGCATTTCCATGCGTTTTTTCTCTTTTTCGGCCGCATATTTGCCGGAGACATCCCGGGCAACCCCGCGAAATCCCACCGGCTGCTCCTTTTTGTTTTTGATCAGGTATACCGACACTTCCGCCATTCCCCGGCTGCCGTCGCTGCGGATGATTTCGATGTCGTGAATGTGGGCGGGTTTGCCGGTGGCCGAAACGCTTTCGATGCCCTGCTCGATTTTCCGGGCTCCCTCCGGGGAGGTGTATTTGCGGTAATGATCGTTCAGCAGTTCCTCGGCCGAGCAGCCCAAAAACCGGTTGACCGAGTGGTTGAAAAACGTCAGGCGGCCGGAAAGGTCGGTTTCGAAAAATCCCTCGTCGATGTTCTCCATGATGACCCGGTATTTTTCGTCCTGCTGCCGTAATTTTTCGTCGGCCATCTGGCGGTTTTTGATGTTGTATTGCACGTGGGAGACGAAAATGGCAAACAGGCACAAAACCAGCAGACGGTTCCAGACTTCGAACAGGTCCGGTCCGAAGATGTGATGGAAAAAATTGGCTTCCGGGGACATGAAAAAAAACATGAAGGATTCACAAACCCAGTAAAGGATGGCCAGCGCGATACCGGTAACCACTAAGGAATCCAACCAATTGGAGCGATTCGAGGTCGTTGGTTGCATCGTCTTTGCCGCTTTCCTCAGACGCCCTCGGGCATCTGGAACGAAGGTTTCCGTTCGCCTTTGGGGGGGACCGTTAAGAACTCCAAAAAATTGAAGGTTTGTCTTATTTTACCGCACTTGCACCTGAAAAGTCCACGACTTCGACCGGTACGCTGTCTGTCCCACAGAGCACCGGCATCCACGCGGCCAGGATTCTTGACAAGTAGAAGACGGCGCGGTATGATTTATTGTAAATGTAAAATCAGGCTAATTATATCCACTAAAGGATGTTTTCGATGAAACCCATAGCGATCGCCGGCGCCCTGTTCCTGCTGAGCCTGACTGCCGTCTCCGGAGCCTTTGCCTATTTCATCGGCGACGATGTAATCTTCGAGTATTACACATCCGGAATCCTGCGTGATACGTCGGGTCCGGACCCGATCTTCATTCAAGAGGGACCTGATGAAACCGATACCGTGGTATTGGCGTCGAAAACGGCCCTTCTGGATATGGATTCCGACCGGTTCATCCTGAATATGGTCCGAAACAATGGAATATTCGGCAGCGCACTTTTTTCGGGTTTTAAAGTGGTGGGGCTGGAAAATACAGAGAATCCTGACTGGATCCTGCTCGGCGTGGACATCGAGACCGATCTGGCGGGATGGACCGATGACCGCTTCGAGACCACCGCCGATGAAAATGGTTTGAACCTCTGGTTTAATCTGGAAGGTATGAGCCTGCCGTCGGGCAGTTCCCTGACGGCGGTATTCGAGTTCGGACCCAATCCGATACCGATTCCGGCCACGGCGGCGCTGTTTGTCACCGGACTGATCGGTTTTGCGATTGTGCGAAAAAGAATTCGAGACTAAACCGGGCAATTGACGATTCTTGCCCAAACCGGGTGCTACTGCAAGTTCAACATCGAAGCACAAAAGTGCTTCTGTATTTTCTTGCCAATGCAAATAAAAAGGCCGCGATGATCGCGGCCTTTTCCATTCGGTCTGGTGCCGGGAGAGGGGATCGAACCCTCACGGGCGCAAGGCCCACGAGATTTTGAGTCTCGCACGTCTACCAGTTCCATCATCCCGGCGCAGCATCTCCCCTTATAGGCAATGTGCCCTCCAATGTCAATCAGTAGAAGAGGGATACGGGATCTCTCATGATCCGATCGATGGCTTCTCCGGCGGTGCGCGCGGCGGTGGGAAAGATTTCAGACAGGGCGCGAATGTGGCGCAGATTGTCGGCGGTGCGTAGCAGCAGCGTGGCCAGGATGCCTTCTTCCATCTCTGAAACGGTCAGCGCGGTATCCCAGGAGCCGCCGTTGACCCAGGCATACACGGCCGCCGCCGGTTTCAGGTACAATGGCCGGGCATGAAACCCCTCGTTGAGCATATCCTTGGCAAACGGGGCCAGCGCTCCGCGCAGTTTCAAAAAGGCGCCCATCAAAGGCTTCGG
>DAXETY010000038.1:0-41919 GCA_051155755.1 Desulfobacterales bacterium | reverse complement strand
GTTCAGGGCCAGCGGGGCCCCGGTCGAATAGCCGATCAGGTGGATCGGCTTCGTCGGTCCCAGCCGGTCAGCCAGATGCGCCACGCCGAGCCGCACGGCAGCGGCCATGTCCGCCCATTGAAGGTCGAGCAGCCCCGAGGGCGCCGTGCCGTGGCCGGGCAGGCGCAGACCGATCACCCAGAAGCCCCGCTCGCTCAGGTGCAGGCCGAGAGCCCGGAGGCTGTAAGGCGAGTCCGACATCCCGTGCAACAGCAGCACACCGCCGGCCGGCGCATCGGCCGGCAGTTCGAAGCTGCGGTTCCAGTTGGTCCCTCGCTGCTGTGGGTCGGCTGCGCTGCCCTTGCTGTAGCGCAGCAGCGCTTGGTCCGGCCCGGTTTCGGTGGGCGCGATGACCTTTTCTTGCAGCTGGATGAATAGCCGCTCCTCCAGGCGCTGATATTCCTCGAAAGAGCGGATCTCGTCGGCCTTGGCAGCGGTGAACTCCGCTGTGAGGTCTTCGGTGTGCCAGGGTTTCAGCGTCATGTTGCCGCAGCCCTGAATCCAAAGCAGGATCAGGGCCGCCGGAATCCAGCAGAGATTGCCTTGGCAGACGCTCTTGAAACGACTCATGGCAGCTCCCTCGATCGACCCTGTCGATGTCGGAATGGAAACAAATGAAATATCGGAATAGGTGTCGACAATCATGCCGCTCCCATGTGCCGAGCGGTTTTTTTAGCATCGCCCGAATCGCAAGTAAAGCGGATTCTTTGGGACTGCAGGACAACTACACGGGTTCGCAGATTTTGATCTTGGACGGCTAAGATCGAATTTGAGGATATGCATTTTCCCGGATCGAACCCGAACGGAAAAGGCGGGCGAGAATTTTCGCGATATTTCACGCTTTCTTTACATCTCACGGAAAAAATACCCGCCCGTTTCCACGGACGCCATTCCCTTAATAATAGTATGTTATATAATATCAATATATTATGTATATAATCATTTTGCCGGGCTTCTTGGCACAAATCCTGAATCCTCTTGCCCCGCAAAGCGACATGCCATCCACCGCAGCCGCTTGGTTCCGTTCTGTGAATCAGGTTGATCGGAAGGTTCGCGTGTGTCACTTCGCGGCATGTACGGTTGAATGCCGGCGCGGACCTGCACTTCACGGTCAGTATGCGTAAATGATGTGCATTATTAGCGCCGTCCCAAACAACATTCCATACAACGAAGGAGGATCTCATGTCTCAATTGGTAGCGATCGAATTTCCCGACGAGCACACCGCTTTTGCCATGCGGGCGGAATTGGCCAAAATGCAGAAAGAGTATCTGATCGACATGAAAGACGTTGTCGTTGTCACCAAGGGGCAAAAGGGCAAGGTCAAGCTGCACCAGGCCGTCAACCTGACTCTGACCGGAGCGGTAAGCGGCAGTTTCTGGGGCATGCTCATCGGCCTGATCTTTCTCAACCCCCTGCTGGGCGCCGTCGCAGGCGCCGGGGCCGGGGCGCTGAGCGGCAAGCTGTCGGACATCGGCATCGACGACAAGTTCATGAAGGAATTCAGCAAAGACTTCACGCCCGGCACGTCGGCCCTGTTCGTGCTCTTTCGGCACGCCACCGAGGACAAGGTGCTCGAACGCCTGAAAAGTTTCAAAGGCAAAGTGCTGAAGACTTCCCTTTCCATCGACAACGAGAAGCGGTTGCGGCAGCTCCTCGAATCATAGGCAGAGCACACACCGGCGATGGCGGTCAGAAAGACGTACCGCCATGCCGGAAACCCTTGTCCGGCTTTCCAAGAACCAAGACATGTTCGGGCGTCAGAACCGCCAGCAATTTAAGGAAAGAACGCCATGCGCAAGATTTGCCTTACCACGGGGAGGTTCCCGACGCTCCTTGCGGCCGTCGTCGGAATTTTCCTGATCTTCACCGCAGCCTGCAGCCGGCAGGATCCGGGACCGCCCCCGCCGCCCCCGCAGCCGCCGGATGTGGTGGTGTCTCCCGTTGTCCAGACCACCGTTCCGATCTATCGCGAATACGTGGCGCGCACCGAAGCGCGCGAAACCGTGGTGATGCGCTCCCGGGTGAACGGATACCTGGACAAGGTCCTCTTCGAGGAAGGCAGCAAGGTCGAAACCGGGCAACTGATGTTCGTAATCGATCAGCGGCCCTTCAAGGCGGCGCTGCAGGAGGCGCGCGGCAGCCTCGCCCAGGCCCAGGCCGCACTCAACAAGGCCCGCAGGGACGTAACCCGCCTCCAGCCGCTGGTGGCCCAATCGGCCGCCCCCGAGGTGGACCTGGATGACTCCGAATCGGCGGTGGAAATCAGCCAGGCCGCGACCGAGAAAGCCAGGGCCGCGATCGCCATTGCCGAGCTGAATCTGAAATTCAGCGAGATTCGCGCCCCCATCAGTGGCATCGTCGGCAAACAGGAAGTCACCGCCGGGAACATCGTATCCCGCGACCAGACGCTGCTGACCACGATTTCCTCCTGGGACCCCATGCGAACGGTCTTCAGCATCAGCGAGACAGACTACCTGCGCCTGGTTCAACAACACCGCGATGACAATCCGTTTCTGCCGCGGGAAAACGCCGCACCGTTCGAATTGGTCTTGGCCGACGGCACTGTCTATCCGCACCCGGGGAGTCTCAGCTTCCTGGACCGGGCCTTAGAGCTCACCACCGGCACGCTGAACGTATACGTCAGCTTTCCCAATCCCGATCGGGTGCTGCGGCCCGGGCTCTTCGGCCGCGTCCGGGTGATGGTCGAGTCCCAGCCCGACGCCCTGCTCGTGCCTCAGCAATCGGTGCAGGTCATCCAGAGTGTCAGCAGCGTGCTGGTGGTCGGCGAAGACGACAGCGTCGCCCTGCGCGTCGTAACCCTGGGGGAGCGCTTCAAGGACTTTTTCATCGTTTCGCAAGGACTCGAAGCCGGTCAAATGGTGGTGGTGGAAGGGCTGCAGAAAGCCATCCCGGGGCGTAAGGTGCGTCCGCGTGAGAAGCTCATCCAACCGCAGGCAATCGGGGGCTGATGGTCATGGTCAAATACTTCATTTATCACCCCGTTTTTGCCATCGTCATCGGAGTGATCATTCTGATCGCCGGCGGGCTTTCGATCCTCGCACTGCCCACGTCCCAGTTCCCGCCCATCAGCCCACCCACGGTCACCGTGGAGACGTTCTTCGTGGGCGCCAGCGCGCGCGTGGTCGAGGAGAACGTGGCCATCCCCATCGAGCAGGAAGTCAACGGGGCGGAAAACATGCTCTACATGTCCTCGAGCAGCACCAGTGACGGACGCTACCGCCTGGTCTGCACCTTCGCGGTGGGAACCGACATCGACATCGCCCAGGTCGACGTGCAAAACCGCGTCAACCGGGCCGACCGCGCCCTGCCGCCCGAAGTCCTGAACTTCGGTATACAGGTCCGGAAAGCCTCCCCGGACATGCTGATCGTACTTTCCCTCTTTTCGCCGGAAGGAGCCTACGACGACCTTTTTCTCAGCAACTTCGCCTCGCTGAACCTCTACGACCAAATCGCTCGTATCGAGGGCGTCGGAGACATCGCCATCGTGGGCGAGCGCGAGTACGCCATGCGTCTATGGGTGCGGCCCGACAAGCTGGCGAGCCTGGGACTGACCGCCCGGGATGTTGCCAAAGCGGTGCAGGACCAGAACATCCAGGCCCCCTCCGGTCAGGTGGGTCAGCCGCCCGCCGTCCCCGGGCTGAGCCGGCAGGAAAGCGTGGAAGTGCGGGGGCGTTTGACCGAGGCGGAGGAATTCGGCGACATCATCATCCGCACCCGCCCCGACGGCTCGATCCTGCGGGTGCGCGACGTGGCAAGCACCGAGCTGGGCGCCCGCAGCTACACGTCGTTTTCCCGGCGCGCCGGCCAGCCGGCGACCACCCTGGTAATCTACCAGCTCCCGGGAGCCAACGCCCTGGATGTGGCCGACAAGATCCGGTCGTTCATGGAAGAGGCCAGCCAGAGCTTTCCACCGGGTCTGGAATATGAAGTCTCCTACGACAACACCCTCTTCGTCCGGGTTGCGCTCCAGGAAGTGGTCTTCACCCTGTTCAAGGCCCTGGGTCTTGTCATGCTGGTGGTCTTTGTCTTTTTGGGAAACTTCCGCGCCACCCTGATCCCCTGCCTGGTGGTGCCCATCCCCATGATCGGCACCTTCGCCGCCTTTATGGGCCTGGGGTTCTCGATCAACACCCTCTCGCTCTTCGGCCTGGTCCTTGCCATCGGCTCGGTGGTGGACGACGCCATCGTGGTAGTAGAGGCGGTCAAGGCGAAAATGGCCGAGGGAATGAGCTCGCTCGAGGCCACCGAGAAGGCCATGGACGAGGTCACCCGGCCCATCATCGGCGTGGCCTGCGCGCTGCTGGCGGTCTATGTTCCGGTCATTTTCCTGGGCGGAATCGTCGGTCAGCTCTACCGCCAGTTCGCACTCACCCTGTGCTTCGCGGCCCTGCTCTCGATCCTGGTCTCCCTGACCCTGACCCCGGCCCTGTGCGTCAAAATCCTGCGCCCCAAGAAGAAGACCGGGCTTCTCAATGCCTTCAACAACGGGTTCAACCGGCTGTATGACGCCACCGCCGGCGGCTACCTCAAAGGGATTCAATTCCTGATGCGGCGCCTGATCGTGGCCCTGGTGCTGTTGGCGGGGGTTTACTTCGGGGCCGGCCACCTGCTGCAGACCCTGCCGGGGGGCTTGGTGCCCGACGAAGACCAGGGCGTGGTCTTCACCACCTTCAACCTGCCGCCGGGAGCCACCCTGGAACGCACCGAAGCGGTGCTGAGGGAAGCGGAGCGCTTCGCCGCCGAAGTGCCGGGTATCCAGACGGTGCTGGGCTGGGGCGGCTTCAACCTGATGACCAGCTCCTTCAGCTCCGACGCGGCCACCCTCGTCATGACCCTGGAACCGTGGGAAAAACGCACCACCCCGGAGACCGGCCTGCGTGGCATCATGCAGCGCCTGCGGCAGGAGTTTGCCGGTTATCCGGAGGCGCTGGCCTTTGTCTACTCGCTGCCCTCCATCCCCGGCATGGGCAATGTCAGCGGATTTCAGTACATGCTCCAGGATCGGGCCGATCACACTCCCGAGGAGCTTTTCCAGACGGCCCGGCAGGTGGTGGCCGCCAGCGCCGAGGAGCCTGCGATCGCCGTGCTTTTCAACACCTTCCAGGTGAACGTGCCGCAGGTGCGGCTCGATATCGACCGGGAGAAGGTTCAGATTCTCGGCATCCCCTTACGGAACGTACTCGACGGTCTGCAGCTTTACCTCGGCGGGTTCATGATCAACGACTTCAACCTATTCGGGCGGGTGTTCCGGGTGATGGTCCAGGCCAAGCCCGAATTCCGCCAGACACCGGAGGCCATCGGCGACATTTACGTCCGCAATGGGACCGGGGAGATGGTCCCGCTGAGCACGCTGGTGACGATAAACCCCCAGAGCGGACCCACCCACATCACCCGCTACAACATGTTTCGCGCGGCCGAGCTCTCCGGGCAGCCTGCTCCCGGATTCAGTTCCGGACAGGCCATTGCCGCCATGGAACGGATTTCCGAGGATCTGCCGAGCGGGTTTGGCTTCGAATGGACGGGTCTGGCTTTTCAGGAGAAGATCGCCGGCGGCCAGGCGGTCTACATTTTCGCGTTCTCGGTGCTCTTCGTCTTCCTGGTGCTGGCGGCGCTTTACGAAAGCTGGGCCATCCCCATCGGGGTGTTGCTGGGCCTGCCCATCGCCGTATTTGGAGCGCTTCTCGGGATCTGGTTCCGGGGGCTGGCCAACGATGTGTACGTACAGGTGGGCATAGTGATGCTGATCGGTCTCAACGCCAAGCTTTCCATCATGATCGTGGAGTTCGCCAAAAACAAGCGGGACCTGGAAGGCTATACGACCTTCGATGCCGCCACCGAAGGGGCCCGGCTGCGTTTTCGGGCCGTCCTGATGACCGCGCTGGCGGAGGTTTTCGGGTTGATGCCCCTGATGCTGTCTTCCGGCGCCGGCGCTGCGGCCCGCCAGTCGGTGGGCACCGCCGTCGTCACCGGTATGGCCACCGCGGTGGTCCTGAGCCTGCTCTTCATTCCGGTGCTCTATTTCGCCATTCAATCCCTGGTGGAAAAGGTCAAGAGGCGGCCGCAGGTGCCCGCCGATCTGTCGGCGACGGCATCCCCCCCGGCCGGCGAGGCATGAAGGAGGCTATGGTGATACGGTTTGGTTTCTTACTGATCGGTGCCTGGATTTTGAGCGGTTGCCTCGCGCCCAATTATGAGCGCACCCCGGGGGAAGTGCCGGACAATTTTCGGTTCCAGTCGTTCGACGGGCAACCCCAACCCGAGCTCGCCTCCCTGGCCGACCTATCGTGGTGGGAAATGTTCGACGACCCCGTGCTGCAGGAGCTGATCGGCACCGCCCTGACGCAGAATTTTGACGTGCGCCTGGCCATGTACCGGGTGACCGCAGCGCGGGCCCAGGCCGGCGTAAGCCGATCCTTCCTGATGCCCCAGGTGGACGGCACCGGCATCTACCGGCGGCAGCGCATCAGCCGGGCCACCGAAGAGCCGCCCATCCCCTCGAGCGTCGATACGCCGGACGAGTTTGCCCAGTTCAACTTCGACCTCTTCTGGGAGATCGATCTGTTCGGTCGCCTGAAGCACCTGAGCGACGCCGCCCAATCGCTCTTCTTCGCTTCCCGCTGGGGTCAGCAGGCCGTGCTGTCCGCCGTCGTGGCCGATGTGGCGCGGGCCTACTTCGAGCTGCGCACCTTGGATTTCCAACTGGAGATCTCCCGCGCCACCAAGGCATCCTTTCAGCGTTCCCGCCACCTGGTCAATCTGCGCTATCAGCAGGGCCTGGTGTCCGGGGAAGAGCTGGCCCAGGCGGATGCCCTGGTGCACACCGCCGGGGCCCGGATCCCGGACCTGGAGCGGCTGATCTCCCAGAAGGAAAACCAGATCGGCATCCTGCTGGGCGGCAACCCGCAGCCCATCCCGCGCGGCAGTTCCCTGGGCGAACTGGCGGTGCGGCCGGAAGTCCCGGCCGGCCTGCCTTCCGACCTGCTGGAGCGGCGGCCGGACATCCGCCAATCCGAGGCGGTTCTGATGGCAGCCAACTACCGAATCGGCGCTGCCCGGGCCAATTTTTTCCCCCGCATCGCCCTCACCGGCCAGCTTGGCACCCAGAGCGTGGACCTCTCCGAACTGTTCACCGGGACATCCTCGTTCTGGAATATCGGTCCGATCGGCACCCTGCCGATATTTACCGGGGGCTTCAACTACTTCAACCTCAAAGCCACCGAGGCCCAAAAGGAACAGGCGCTGACCCTGTACCAGTTCACCGTGCGCCAGGCCTTCCGGGAAGTGTCCGACGGACTGGTGGCCCATGACCGTTTCAAGCAGGTTCTCACGGAGCAACAGGCCCTGGTGGACAGCTACCTGCGCTATTCCGAGCTGGCCAACAAGCGCTTCCAAGGTGGACTGGAGTCCTTTCTGACGGTGCTCGATTCCGAACGCCAGCTGTTCGACGCCAAGCTGGCCCTGGCGGTGGTGCAGCGCGATCGCCTCCTGACCCTGGTGCAGCTCTACAAAGCCCTGGGGGGCGGAGCGGAGCTTCTGGATGAACCTCAGGTCAACGAAGACGCCACGTCTTCCGTGAACGCAATCCGACCCATGGCGTCCGGGCCCAATGCCCCGTGAGGGCTGCACCACCTGTAGCCCAGGCGGTAAGCTCGAGGAAGGCGACGAACGGCGACGGGGGTCCGAGCCAGGCGGCTCGGGGTGGAAAACCGCATCGAATGCCCCATTCGCCTTTTTCAAACGGATGTTCCCCTTGGTCGCGATCCTGTCTGACTCCGCCGGCATCCGCATGCTGAAAAGGTAAGCGTATCATTTCCATGAGTGACGCAACCATCGTTTTTACGGTCACCATCGGCGCACTGGTATTTTTAATCTGGAACAAGCTTCCACCCGTCATCGTCGGCGTCGGGGTGTCGCTGACACTGTTTTTCACCGGGGTCCTTACCGGCGCGGACGTGCTCGCCGGTTTAGGCGATCCGACCGTAATCCTGATCGCGGGTCTGTTTGTGGTGGGCGCAGGGCTCGAAGCTTCCGGGGTTACGACCTGGGCCGGCCAGGTATTGGTGGAAAAATCGGCCGGAAGCCCGAAAAAGGCCTTCTTGCTGCTCATGTTCCTTTCGGCGCTGGCGACCGCCACCATCAGTGTGAACGAAACCGTAGCGGTTCTGCATCCGGTGGTAATCATCGTGGCGCTCCGGCTCGGCCAGCCGACGTCGCAGCTGCTCCTGCCCCTGTGCTTTGCCGCCCACAGCGCGGCCATGCTGACCCTGCTCGGCGCGCCGCTGAACGTGATCGCCAGCAATACGGCCATGGATGCCGGCTACGGCGGGATCGGGTTTTTCGAGTTCGCGGTGGCCGGTGTGCCGATGTTCATCGGATCGGTGATCATCATGCTGGTCACCCAGCGCTTTCTGCTGCCCCACCGCAACGGAGCGTCGCTGCCGGCCAATTTCAGCGCGCACGCCCGGACCCTGGTCGAACAGTACCGAATCGAGGACGGATTGCACGCCCTGCGGGTGCGGGCCGCTTCGCCCTATGTCGGCCGGCCGCGCGAGGCGGTCGAACTGCAGGATTATCCGGGCTTGAGCCTGGTGGCGATCCAGGAAGGCGAAAGCGGCCGGGCGCTGAAACGCCCGACCATTGCCGAAGGCGATCTGATCCGGGTGCGCGGCGAGAAAGAGTCCCTGGCGCGGTTTGCCACCGACATGCATCTGGCGCTTTGCCCCGCGGAGGATTCGGGACCGGTTGCCGATACCCTGTTCAACAAGCGCTCGGGGCTGGCCGAAGTGTTGATCCCGCCCCGTTCGGAGATGATCGGCCAGACGGCGTTTCCCGGCATGTCGACGCGCAACGGCGACCTGATGGTGCTGGCGGTGCACCGCGGCGGCAAAGACCTGGGGCCCGCGCCCACCCAGCTGGAGGCCGGCGATCACCTGCTCATGCAGGGGACCTGGCAAGCCCTCGACAGGCACCTTGCCGACCCGCAGTTGATGGTGGTCGACTCGCCCGAAGTGGTGCGCCGGCAGACCATACCGCTCGGGTACCGCGCCTGGGAAGCGCTCGCCGTGCTGATCGCGCTGACCGTCCTGCTGGCCGGCAACTGGTTTCCGGCGGCGCTCTCCGCGGTGATCTGCGCGGTGGCCCTGGTGCTCCTGCGCGTGCTCACGTTGCCCCAGGTTTACAAGAGCATCGAATGGAACACCTGCATCCTGGTGGGCGGCATGATGTCGCTGGCCACCGCCATGAGACAGACCGGTGCGGCCGAATCGATCGCCGACAACCTGATTCTCTTTATCGGTGAGTTCGGACCGCGTGCCATCCTGGCGGGCCTCTTCCTGGTCACCTTCGCCCTGACCCAGGTCATGAGCAACACCGCTGCGGCGCTGGTCATGCTGCCGATCGCGGCGGCGACCGGCCCCGAGATGGGCGTCTCATCGATGCCGCTTATCCTCGGCGTCACCGTCGCCGCGCACGGCGCACTGCTCACGCCGGGGGCGACCCCCGTGAACCTGATGGTGGTCGGCCCCGGCGGCTACAAGTTCAGCGACTACTGGAAATACGGCCTGCCCATCGGCCTGTGGTGGCTGGTAGTGGTGGTCGTCGTCATACCCGTTTACTGGAAATTTTGACCTGTTTTGAAAATTAGAAACCCTGCGGGATTGCCGATCTTGCCGCATCTACGGTCTCAGAAGCCGTTGCGCATATTTCAATATCGCGCAACGACTTCTTCCTTGTATCTGTTTACCCTGTACAATACACAGTCAGTTGCTTTGGGGCGGCAACCTCGACAATCGCTTAATTTAGTTGTTTGAATAAATTGTTAAGGCTGAACCAAGTGAGAATTTCCGCGATATATCACGCTTCCATTATATTTCAAAAAACTGTCAATTCCCTTTTCTTTCGTACGGTCTCTTTTAGAGAAAAAAATATCAAATTATATCAAAATATTATATCAAAAATCCGCCTGTCTGGACTCTTGGCACAAATCCTGCTCTCGTTTAGCTCACAAACTGAAGCCGTATCAGCCGCAAGAGCCTGGTTCCGGATCGGACGCCGGGCTTTCAGGCCTTTCTCGTTTATGCTTTTCCGGCATGATCAACAGGTTGCCGGTGTAACTCAGTTTCGCAGTTGGCTGCTGGGCGGGTGTCTTGTCCTTTGGCTTTTTCGCCGTCGCCGCGTTCCGCTGCAAATTCCGGAACCGGTGCCCGATTAACCTTTATACCATGAACTTTTCGTTGGGTTGGGATTCTTCACTCTGATAAGGATCCCGCCGACCGTCTCAAGAGGTTTCAGTCGTTATGACCCGCGGAGTTGAATCGTATTCAGCGCCAACTTGAGAGGAGTATTGCCATGAGTGAGTCAACCATTGTTTTTGCGATCATCATCGGCGCACTGGCGCTTTTCATCTGGAACAAGATTCCGGCGGTCATCGTCGGCGTCGGGGTGTCGCTGGCACTGTTCTTCACCGGGATTCTCACCGGTGCGGACGTGCTCGCCGGCCTAGGTGACCCGACCGTCATCCTGATCGCGGGCCTTTTTGTAGTGGGCGCGGGGCTCGAAGCTTCCGGGGTTACGACCTGGGCCGGCCAGGTCCTGGTGGAAAAATCGGCCGGGAGTCCGAAAAAGGCCTTCTTGCTGCTCATGCTGTTGGCGGCGCTGGCCTGCGCGACCATCAGCGTCAACGGCACCGTGGCGGCCTTGCTGCCGATGGTGATCATCGTGGCGATCCGCCTCGGCCAGCCGACCTCGCAGCTGCTCGTACCATTGTGCTTTGCCGCTCACAGTGCGACCATGCTGACCCTGCTCGGCGCGCCGTTGAACGTGATCGCCAGAAATACGGCCATAGACGCCGGCTACGGCGGGATCGGATTTTTCGAGTTCGCGGTGGCCGGCGTGCCGATGCTCATCGGATCGGTGATCATCATGCTGCTCACCCAGCGCTTTCTGCTGCCCCACCGCAACGGCGAGTCATTGCCCGCGAATTTCAGCGCGCACGCCCAGACCCTGGTTGAACAGTACCGGATCGAGGACGGATTGCACGCCCTGCGGGTGCGGGCCTCTTCGCCCTATGTCGGCCAGCCGCGCGAGGCGGTCGAGCTGCAGAATTATCCGGGCTTGAGCCTGGTGGCGATCCAGGAAGGCGAAAGCGGCCAGACGCTGAAACGCCCGACCATTGCCGAAGGTGATCTGATCCGGGTGCGCGGCGAGAAAGAGTCCCTGGCGCGGTTTGCCACCGACATGCATCTGGCGCTTTCCTCCGCGGAGGATTCGGGGCCGGTCGCCGATACCCTGTTCAACAAGCGCTCGGGGCTGGCCGAAGTGGTGATCCCGCCCCGCTCGGAGATGATCGGCCAGACGGCGTTTCCCGGCATGTCGACGCGCAACGGCGACCTGATGGTGCTGGCGGTGCAGCGCGGCGGCAAAGACCTGGGGCCCACGCCCACCCGACTGGAGGTCGGCGACCACCTGCTGATGCAGGGGACCTGGCAAGCCCTCGACAAGCACCTTGCCGACCCCCAGCTGATGGTGGTCGATTCGCCCGAAGTGGTGCGCCGGCAGGCCATACCGCTCGGGCACCGCGCCTGGGAAGCGCTCGCCGTGCTGGGCGCGCTGATCGTCCTGCTGGTCGGCAACTGGTTCCCGGCGGCGCTCGTGGCGGTGATCTGTGCGGTGGTCCTGGTTCTCCTGCGCGTGCTCACGGTGCCCCAGGCCTACAAGGGCATCGATTGGAACACCTGCATCCTGGTGGGCGGCATGATACCGCTGGCCACCGCCATGAGACAGACCGGCGCGGCCGAATTGATCGCCGACAACCTGATTCACTTTGTCGGTGAATTCGGTCCGCGCGCCATCCTCGTGGGCCTCTTCGTGGTCACCTTCGCCCTGACCCAGGTCATGAGCAACACCGCCTCGGCACTGGTCATGCTGCCGATCGCGGTGGCGACCGGCACCGAGATGGGCGTCTCTCCGATGCCCTTTATCCTCGGCATCACCGTCGCCGCGAACGGCGCACTGCTCACACCGGTGGCGACCCCCGTGAACCTGATGGTGGTCGGCCCCGGCGGCTACAAGTTCAGCGATTACTGGAAATACGGCCTGCCGATCGGCCTGTGGTGGCTGGTGGTGGTGGTCGTCGTCATACCGCTTTATTGGAAGTTTTAGGAATCATGTTTCTTCCGGGTTTTTCCGCCGCAACGATCCTTTGCCCTCTTGTGAAGGCAAGCGAGAAAGGAGCTTCGAAATGGATGCAACAGTGAAACCGCCGGTTGCCGCCGACGGCACCGCCTGGCACGCGATGAGCGTGGGCGAGGTGATCGAACGGCTTGGCACCCGCATCGACCAGGGCATCGAGACGTCGGAAGCCCAGCGCCGGCTGCAGGAGTACGGGGCGAACCGTCTGCCCGAGGGAAAGAAGCGCGGTCCGATCGTCCGCTTTCTTTCCCAGCTCAACAACATCCTCGTCTACGTCCTGCTCGGCGCCGGCTTCACGAAGATGATGCTCGGGGTTTGGCTGGATGCGTGGATCATCCTGGCCGTGGTGATCCTGAATGCGCTGCTTGGCTTTTTCCAGGAGGGCAAGGCCGAAAAGGCGCTCGACTCGATTCGAAACATGCTCTCCGCCGAGGCCCGCACGGTCCGCGGCGGACAGACCCGCATGATCCCGGCCGAGGAACTGGTGCCGGGAGACGTGGTGCTGCTGGAATCCGGCGACAAGGTGCCGGCGGATCTGCGCCTGGCCGATGTAAAGAACCTGCGCACCGAAGAGGCGGCGCTGACCGGCGAGTCGGTCCCGGCGGAAAAGACCTCCGAACCGGTGCCCGAGAAGGCCACCGTCGGGGATCGGGAAAGCATGGTGTTTTCGGGCACCATGGTGGTGTCCGGACGGGCGACCGGCGTGGTGGTGGCCACCGGGAGCCAGACCGAACTCGGCAAAATCAACAAGCTGCTGGCGAGCGTCAGCTCGCTCCAGACGCCCCTGCTGCGACAGATCAAGCGGCTCGGCTACCTGATTACCGCCGTTGTCTTCATCGTCGGAGCCGGGGTGTTCGCCTACGGCCGATGGTGGGTCGGCAAAGATTTCGTGGAGCTGTTCCAGGCGGTGGTCGGCATTGCGGTCTCGCTGATCCCGGAAGGCCTGCCGGCGCTGATCACCATCACCCTGGCGATCGGCGTGCAGCGCATGGCCCAGCGCAACGCGATCATCCGGCGGCTTCCGGCGGTGGAAACGCTGGGTTCGGTCTCGCGCATCTGTTCGGACAAGACCGGCACCCTGACGCTGATGGAGATGATGGTGGTCTCGGCGGCCACCGCGGAAACCGAATACCAGGTCAGCGGCAACGGCTACGCCCCAGAAGGTGAAGTGACGCAAAACGGCCAACCGGTCGAACGGAATCATGCGGTGCTCGATCTCATGGCCCGCAACTCGATGCTGTGCAACGATGCAGAGCTGTTCCAGCAAGAAGGGGTCTGGAAGGTCGAGGGCGACCCGACCGAGGGTGCCCTCTATCCCTTCGGCAACAAGCTGGGCATGGAGCGCCAGGCCGAGCGGACCGCCTATCCACGCATCGACACCATCCCCTTCGAGTCCGAACACAAGTTCATGGCCACGCTCCACAAGGGTCCCGACGGAAAGCAGATGCTGTTCGTCAAAGGCGCGCCGGAAATAATCATGCAGTACTGCGACCGGCAGCAACTTGCCGACGGCAGTTCCGCGGCGCTGGATCGCGATCATTTCATGACGATCTCGGACAAGCTCGCCGGCCAGGGGGAGCGGGTGCTCGGGCTTGCCTGGCTCGAGGACCCGGGTGTCGAAGCCGGCAGCCTGACCCCCGCCGGCCTGCCGAAAAACCTGGTACTCATCGGCTTGATCGGCCTGCTCGACCCCCCGCGCAAAGAGGCCGTCGAGGCGGTGAAGGAGTGTCATGGCGGCGGCATCCGGGTCACGATGATCACCGGCGACCACCGGATCACCGCTGCAGCGATTGCCAAAATGCTCGGCATCGGCGACGGCAAGACCGCGGTCACCGGCAGCCAGATCGAAGAGATGAACGAAGCCATGCTGATGGAGGCGGTGCGCGACGTGGATGTCTTCGCCCGTACGAGCCCCGAGCACAAGCTGCGCCTGGTGAATGCAATCCAGGCCAACCGGCAGATCGTCGCGATGACCGGAGACGGCGTAAACGACGCTCCCTCGCTCAAAAAAGCCGACATCGGCGTCGCCATGGGGATCAAGGGCACCGAGGTGACCAAAGAGGCGGCCGGGATGATCCTGGCCGACGACAACTTCGCGTCCATCACCGCCGCCGTGAGAGAGGGGCGCACTGTTTACAACAACATCGAAAAGGCGATCCTGTTTTTGTTTCCGACCAATTTCGCGCAGGCGATGGTGATCGCGGCGGCGATTTTCCTGGGCTTCACGCTGCCGATCACAGCCCCGCAGGTCCTGTGGGTCAACATGGTGACCTCGGTGGCGCTGGGCCTGGCGATCTGCTTCGAGCCACACGAGCTCGATGTGATGAGGCGGCCGCCGCGGGCGACGGACCGCGCGATCTTGACCGGCTTCGGATACTGGCGAATCGTCTTCGTCGGGATGATGCTGGTCGCCTTTACGCTGTACGAGTTTTTCATGATGAGGAGTATGGGCGGCTCGGAAGCGCTCACCCGGACGGTGGCGGTCAATGCGATCACCATCGGGCAGTGCTTCTACCTGTTGAACAGCCGCTACCTGCTGGACAACTCATTTTCGATCCGGGCGCATCTGGGCAACAAGGTCCTGCCGCTCGGCATTCTGGCGGTGGTGATCCTGCAGCTCCTGTTCACCTACGCCCCGCCATTGCAGGCCCTGTTCGGCACCGAAGCGATTCCGCTGCGCGCCTGGCCGATGCTCTTTGCGGGCGGCCTGGTGTTCTTTCTCGTGGTGGAATTGGAGAAATTCATCATCCGCTCGAACCGTTTTTTGAAGCGCGCGGTAACAGCGGTGGAAGCTGGAGTGGCTGTGCCTCCGGCCGGTTCGCAGCCCGACACGGTTGCCATCGAACCGCTCGGCGACAGCGGCCGATCCGCCCAAACGTAACCTTTGACAAACCCGTCGGTCCGGCGTTGAAAGAATCGCTTTGGCCCCTTTCATGAGACCGCTGGGATCCGGCGCAAGGAGAACTTTTTTCATGGCTACCCAACCACGCATGTTGTTCAAGAACCTCATCGACACCGTCCAGACCCTGCCGACCACGCCCACGGCGGTGGCGCATCCCTGCGACGAGGCCTCCCTGGCCGGTGCCGCGGCGGCGGCGCAGGCGGGCATCATCACGCCGATTCTGGTCGGTCCCCACAGCAAGATCACGGCCACCGCCGAGGCGGCCGGAATCGACATCAGCGGCTATGAAATCGTCGACGCCGATTACAGTCACGCGGCGGCTACGGTGGCGGTGGCGCTGGTGCGCGAGGGCCGGGCCGCGATGCTCATGAAGGGATCACTGAGTTCCGACGAACTGCTCGCCGCCGTGGTCAAACGCGACACCGGGCTGCGCACCGAACGCCGGCTGAGTCATTGCTTCATCATGGACATCCCCAGCCATTCCAATGTGCTGATCGTCACCGACGCCGCGATCAACATCTTTCCCACCCTCGAGGACAAGGTGGACATCACGCAGAATGCCATCGACCTCGCCCATGCGCTGGACATCTCTCAACCGAAGGTGGCGATTCTCTCCGCCACCGAGAAGGTCAATCCGAAGCTGCAAACCTCGATCGAGGCGGCGGCGCTTTGCAAGATGGCCGACCGCGGCCAGATTCGCGGCGGCCTGCTGGACGGCCCGCTGGCGCTGGACAATGCGATCAGCCCCGAGGCCGCGCGCATCAAGGGCATTCAGAGTTCGGTGGCCGGCCATGCCGATATCCTGATCGTTCCCGACCTCGAGGCGGGCAACATGCTGGCCAAGAGCATGTCTTTCATGATGGATGCCGATTCGGCCGGCATCGTTCTGGGCGCGCGCGTGCCCATCACGCTCACCAGCCGGGCCGATTCGATGGAAAGCCGGCTGGCGTCATGCGCCGTTGCGGTGATGGTAACCTATCGCCGCAGCCTGACCGAAGCCGAGGTGACCCCATGAGCGACGCCATCCTGGTTCTCAACGGCGGCTCGTCGAGCCTGAAATTTACCGAGTTCATCGTCACCGGCGGTGGCGCGCTGGCGGTCAAGCTCAACGGCAAGCTCGAAGAACTTTACGGCAGCGCCCGCTTTCGTGCCCGGGACGCCGACGGCCGGACCGTGGGCGAGCATCGCTGGGGCGAGGATGCCGCGCCGAAGCACGCCGGCGCACTCGAGTTCCTGTTTGACTGGCTGAACCGCGAGGGCGGCTATACCCGGTTGCGGGCCGTCGGACACCGGGTGGTACACGGCGGCGAGCGCTTCGATGCACCCGTGCGCATCGACGAGGCGGTCCGATCCAGGCTGGCCGAATTTATTCCGCTCGCCCCGCTGCACCAGCCCCACAACCTGCTGCCGATCCGCCTTATCGCCGAGCGTCAGCCCGAACTGCCGCAGGTTGCGTGTTTCGACACCGCATTTCACAGCACGGTGGCGCCGCTGGCGCAGGCCTTCGCACTGCCGCCGCAGATTACCGGACGCGGCGTCCGGCGCTACGGCTTCCACGGTCTTTCCTATGAATACATCGCCTCGATGCTGGCGCAATACGACCCGCGGGCCGCCGCCGGCAAAACGGTGGTTCTGCACCTCGGCAACGGCGCCAGCATGTGCGCCTTGAGCGGATGCCGCAGCGTGGCGACGACCATGGGATTCACGGCCCTCGAAGGCCTGCCCATGGGGACGCGCTGCGGTTCCCTGGACCCGGGTGTCATCCTGTACCTGATGCAGGAACTGAAGATGGATACGGCCGCCGTCGAGGCGTTGCTCTACAAGCAGTCCGGCCTGCTGGGAGTTTCCGGGGTGTCGAGCGACATGCGCGAGCTGGAGGAGAGTTCCGAGCTGGCTGCCAAATTCGCGATCGAGTTGTTCGTCTACCGAATCGGACGCGAACTCGGCTCCATGGCCGCCGCCCTGGGCGGTTTGGACGCCGTCGTGTTCACCGCCGGTATCGGCGAGCACTCGGAAACCATCCGAGCGGCCGTGTGCCGCCAGGCGCAGTGGCTCGGCCTGGAACTCGACCCGGAAGCCAACGCGGCGCAAGGGCCGAGAATCAGCACGACCGCAAGCCGAATCGCGGCTTGGGTCATCCCGACCAACGAAGAAGAAATCATTGCCCGTCAAACTCTGGCGCTGGTGGCCTGAGTCTCCGGGGCCGGCGGGGCTTTTTGCGGATTTACACGGAATTTCAATCACAGCCATCGAGTCGATCGGGCCGGTTTCCCGACCGGGGCCGATCCGGCGGAAAAGGAGAACCTTATGACTGCAAATCCAGAATCGACCGATCGGGCAAAAGACCGTGAACGGGCTTGGCGCGGCTTCGAACCCGGACCGTGGACGCGCCGGATCAATGTGCGCGACTTCATCCAGCACAATTACACGCCGTACGAAGGCGATGCGTCCTTTCTCGCCCCGTCCACCGAACGCACCCGCAAGGTCTGGGAAACCCTGACGCCGCTGCTGCGCGAGGAGCGTGAAAAAGGGGTGCTGGCGGTTTCGCACGAGCCGTCCGGCATTCTGGCCCATGCACCGGGCTACATCGACAAGGACCTGGAACTCATCGTCGGCCTGCAGACCGATGCCCCCCTAAAGCGCGCCATCATGCCGAAGGGCGGCTGGCGCGTGGTCGAGGCAAGCCTCGAAGGCTACGGCCTGCAACCCGACGAAGACGTCAAAAAGGTTTACACCCGCTATGCCAAGACCCACAACGACGGGGTCTTCGACGCCTACACGCCGACCATTCGCGCCTGCCGCAGCAGCGGCATCGTCACCGGCCTGCCCGACGCCTACGGCCGTGGACGGATCATCGGCGATTACCGGCGCGTCGCCCTCTACGGTCTCGACTACTTGATCGAGGAGCGGCTGGAATCCCGCGCCGAGATCGACAAGCGCTATTCGACCGAAGAGGTGATCCGCCTGCGCGAGGAGATGGCCGAACAGGTGCGCTCGCTCCAGCAAATGAAGGAGATGGCGGCCAACTACGGCTACGATATTTCACGGCCGGCCGCCACGGGCCGCGAAGCGGTGCAGTGGACCTATTTCGCCTACCTGGCGGCCATCAAGGAGCAGAACGGCGCGGCCATGTCGGTCGGCCGCATCTCGACCTTTCTGGACATCTACCTGGAGCGCGACCTGCGCGAAGGCACGCTGACCGAATCCGAAGTGCAGGAACTCATCGACGACCTGGTGATCAAGTTCCGGATCGTGCGCTTTCTGCGCACGCCCGAATACAATCAGCTCTTTTCGGGCGATCCCACCTGGGTCACCGAGTTCATCGGGGGCATGGGCGGTGACGGTCGAACGCTGGTGACCAAGTCGAGCTTCCGCATACTGCACACGCTTTACAACCTGGGGCCGGCCCCCGAACCCAACCTCACCGTCGGCTGGTCACCGCGGCTGCCGGAAGGCTTCAAGCGCTTTGCCGCCAAGGTCTCCATCGACACCAGCTCGATCCAGTACATGAACGACGACTTGATGCGACCCAAGTACGGCGACGACGCGGCCATCGCCTGCTGCGTTTCGGCCATGGCGGTCGGCAAACAGATGCAGTACTTCGGCGCCCGCGTCAACCTGCTCAAAACGCTGCTGTACGCGATCAACGGGGGCCGCGACGAAAAGACCGGCAAGCAGGTCGGTCCGTTGCTGGCGCCGGTCACCGGCGATGTGCTGGACTACGACGAGGTCATGGAGCGCTTCGAGGTCATGACCGACTGGCTGGCCGAAACCTATGTCGACGCCCTCAACATCATTCATTACATGCACGACAAATACTGCTACGAGTCGGTGCTGCTGGCGCTGCATGATCGCGACATCCTGCGCACGCTGGCCTGCGGCATGGCCGGCCTTTCGCACACCGCCGACAGCCTCGCGGCCATCAAGTACGCCACCGTCAAGCCCGTCCGTGACGAGACCGGCCTGGTGGTGGATTACCAGGTCGAGGGCGAATTTCCGCGCTACGGCAACAACGACGACCGCGCCGATGACATCGCCGTTGCGCTGGTGTCCAAGATGATGGCCAAGATCCGCCGTCACGAGGCCTACCGCGACGCCGTGCACACCCAGTCGGTGCTGACCATCACCTCCAATGTGGTTTACGGCAAGCAGACCGGCAACTCGCCGGACGGCCGACGTGCCGGAGTTCCCTTTGCCCCGGGTGCCAACCCATCGAACGGCGCCGATACGAACGGCTGGATGGCGGCAGCGATGTCGGTGGCCAAGCTGCCGTACGACGATGCCGAGGACGGTATCTCGCTCACCATCTCCGTGGTGCCCACCTCCCTGGGCTCCGAGGAGGAGCGGACCGGTCGCGCGGTCGGCGCACTGGATGCTTACTTCGCCGCGAACGGCTTCCACGTGAACCTCAACGTGCTGAACCGGGAAGCACTGCTCGACGCGATGGAAAAGCCCGAAGACTACCCTCAGCTAACGATCCGCGTCTCCGGCTACGCGGTGAACTTCGTCAAGCTCACCAAAGAGCAGCAGCAGGATGTGATCAGCCGCACTTTTCACACCCGCGGCTAGGTGAGCGTGCATCTTGGTGGCACGACCGCGGCCCGCTGCAGCGGGCCGCGGAATCACGGGAGGGATTCATCCCTCCCGCATATCAAAATTCCCGGTTTGTCCGGACAAGGAGATCGATGAATGAGTGACCTTTTGATTGGAAGCCGTTACGAACTGTACATTTCGGAGGAAGGTGAAAGCGAGCGCCAGGAAGTCAAGTCCTACACCGACCTCTACCCAACCGACTTCGAAACGGTGGATGACAGCGGCGATGACCTGATCGGCTATGTCCACTCGGTCGAAGTCGGCAGCACGGTCGACGGGCCCGGCATACGAATGACGATTTTCCTCACCGGCTGTCCCCTGCGCTGCCAGTACTGCCACAACCCCGACACGTGGCACCGGCACAACGGCAAGCGCGTGACCGTCAAGGAGATGATGCAGGATATCGGCAAGTACCAGCGGTCGCTCAAAATTTCCAAGGGCGGCATCACGATATCCGGCGGCGAGCCGTTGCTGCAGAACGAATTCGCGGCGGCCGTCTTCAAGCGCACCAGGGCGCTTGGAGTTCACACCTGTGTGGACACCTCGGGCCGCCTGAGCGATCGTTTCACCGACGCGCAGCTCCAGGACATCGATTTGCAGATTCTGGACGTGAAGTCCGGCGACCCGGAAACCTACCGGCAGGTGACCAAGCATCCGCTCGAACCCACCCTGGCCTATGCGCGCCGGCTCTCCGAACTGGGCCGCCCGGTTTGGGGACGGTTTGTGCTGGTGCCGAACCTGACCGACGATTACGACAACGTGGAGAAGGTCGCCGACATCTTTGCCGGCATCGAATCGCTCGAGCGCGTGGAAATCCTGCGCTTCCATCAGATGGGAATGGACAAGTGGGCCCAACTCGGCATCCCCTATCCGCTGGCGCAAACCGAGCCGCCCACCGCCGAGCTTGCCGAGCGTGTACGCGAACAGATCCGCAGCCGCGGTTTGACCGTTTACTAACCGTCGACCCCGAGGGGTCGCAAAAAACAAATCGATCAATTCCATACACTGACAAAAGGAGTGCACCATGGCGATCAGCATCTTTGATATCTATAAAATCGGCGTCGGGCCGTCGAGTTCGCACACCTTCGGCCCCATGGTGGCAGCCCAGCGTTTTCTCAACGAGTTGCGGGAGGCCGATCAGTTCGATGCCACCACCTCGGTGCAGGTCGAGCTGTTCTCATCGATGGCGCTCACCGGCAAAGGGCACTTCACCGACCTGGCCGCGATGCTCGGCCTGGAAGGCAACGAACCGGCCGCTCTCGACAGCGCCTCGATTCCTGCCAAGCAGGCCCGGATCGAAACCGAAAAGACCCTGCAGCTGGGGGGCACGAAGCGCATCGAGTTCGATCCGGCCGTCGACATCAAGTGGTTCGGTGACAAAAGCTACGACACGCATCCAAACGGCATCGCCTTCGTTGCCCGCGACAAGAACGGCGGCGAGCTGCGGCGCGGGCTCTACTTTTCGATCGGCGGCGGCTTTGTGGTTTGCGAAAAGGAGTCGCTCAATCCCAAAGATGCGGTCGGCGACGAGAAGCGGTTTCCATACACCACCGCCGCCGAACTGGCGGAGCTGTGCCGGCGGGAAGGCAAGTCGATCGCCCAGATCGTCTTCGAGAACGAACAGACCTGGCGCACCGCCTCGGAGATCAAGCACGCACTGCTGGAACTGGCGGCGGTGATGGAAAAAGGGATCCAGATCGGCCTGGAGGCCGAGGGGGAGATTCCGGGCGGCCTGGGCGTGCGGCGCCACGCCAAAGAGATTTACGATCAAATCAAGGGCGATACCTGGGGCGGTGACCTGTTCGAGTTGGCGGATCACATCAACGCCTACGCGCTGGCGGTGATGGAAGTCAACGCCACGCTGGGCCAGGTGGTTACGGCACCGACCATGGGCGCCTCGGGCATCGTGCCGGCCGTGCTGCAAGCCTACAAGAAATACGGCGAAAACGTCACCGACGACCTGATCTGCGACTTTCTGCTCACCTCGGGCGGCTGTGCGATACCGGTCAAGATCAACGCCTCGTTCTCCGGCGCTGAAGTGGGCTGCCAGGGCGAGGTGGGCTCGGCCAGCCTGATGGCGGCGACCGGCTTGTGCCAGGTGCTGGGCGGCACCGTGGAGCAGGTCCTCAACGCCGGCGCCATGGCCTTGGAGCACAACCTGGGACTGACCTGCGATCCGGTCGCCGGTTTGGTGCAGGTGCCCTGCATCAAGCGCAATGCCTTGGCCGCCAACAAGGCGGTCAATGCGGTTCGACTGAGCATGCTGCGCGGCAAGGAGCCGATGCGTCCGACCTTCGACCAGGTGGTGCGCACCATGTATCTTACGGGTAAAGACATGTGCGACAAGTACAAGGAGACTTCCCAGGGCGGGCTTGCCGTCGTCTGGGTCGATTGCTGAGGCGCTCAAGCGCTTAAAGGAGGTACAGATGCAAGTCGTGAAAACAGAAGCCGCGCCCGAGGCGATCGGACCTTATTGCCAGGCGATCATCCACGAGGGCCGGGTGTATTGCTCCGGGGTAATTCCGCTCGACCCGAAGACGATGAAGGTCGTCGAGGGCGGGATCGAAGCGCAATCCGAACGGGTGTTGAAAAGTCTGTCGGCCGTATTGAAGGCGGCGGGCAGCGATGTCTCGAAGGTGCTGAAGACCACCGTGTTCCTGAAAGACCTCGAGACGTTCAAGACGATGAACGCGGTGTACGAACGCGCATTCGCCGGTCACCGGCCGGCGCGCTCCACGGTGGAGGTGGCGCGTTTGCCGCTGGACGTCATGGTGGAGATCGAGTGCATCGCGGTCGTGGATTGATGCCGTCTCGAGAAGTCGAAATCGAAATGGCAAAACGGATTAAGGAGCGGAAGAAATGGCAAACGAAATCTCGGTAACGCTTCAAGACATCAAGGCCGCCCACGACGCGATCGGCAAGTACATCCGCCCATCGCCCTGCGTGCGCTCGTCAAGGCTGAGCGAGCTTGCCGGCTGCGAGCTCTACCTCAAGATGGAGAACCTCCAGCGGACCGGCGCCTACAAGGACCGGGGGGCGATGAATGCGGTGCTCAACCTCAACGACAAACAGAAGCAGGCCGGGGTCATCGCCGCCTCGGCCGGCAACCACGCCCAGGGGCTCGCCTTCGCGGCCAAGTCGAACGGGATTCACGCGACCATCGTTATGCCCGAGACGGCGCCGATCGCCAAGGTCAAGGGCACCGCGCGCTACGGCGCGGAGATCGTCCTGCACGGATCGGGCTACGACGACGCCTTCGGTCGCGCCACCGCGCTGCAGGAGGAGAAAGGGTATACCTTCGTCCACGCCTTTGACGATCCGAAGGTGATCGCCGGCGCGGGAACGGTGGGGCTGGAGCTTCTGGAGCAGGCGCCCGGGCTCGAAGTGCTCCTGGTGCCCATCGGCGGCGGCGGGATCATTGCCGGGATGTCGGTGGCGCTGAAACAGTCGAACCCCCAGCTGCGCATTGTCGGGGTGCAAGCCGAGACGATCCCCAGCATGAAGGCCAGCGTCGAGGCGGGCAAGATCGTCACGGTAAAGGGGAGCACCATTGCGGACGGCATCTCCGTGGCAACTCCCGGCCGCCACACCTTCCCGATCGTGCAGAAATACGTCGCCGAGATCGTCACCGTCAGCGAGCGGGAAATCTCCCAGGCGATCCTAGCGCTGATCGAGTCCGAGAAAACGGTGACGGAGGGCTCCGGCGCTGTCGGCGTCGCCGCGGTATTGAACGGCAAGGTAAAGAACATCGCCGGGAAGAACGTCGGGGTGGTGCTCACCGGCGGCAACATCGACACTACGTTTCTGTCCAAGGTGCTCGAGCGCGGGCTCGCGATGGAGGGGCGTCTGGCGAAGCTGGTGGTGATCGTGCCCGACCGGCCCGAGAGCATCGCCCAGCTGGCGGCCATCGCGTCGGCCGAGCATGCCAATATTCTCGACATCCATCAGCGGCGCACCTTCAACCTGGCAGATGTGCGTGAGACGGAGATCGAAATGGTGCTCGAGACCCGCGGCCCCCAGGTCGTCAAGGCGATGCTGGCGGCAATCACCCAGAAGGGCTACGAGGCGCGCTCGTTCGAATTCGAGTAGCGTGTTCCTGGGGCGCCATGCCGCGGATCGCATCAAAACTTACGCGCCGGCGTTGAGGAAAGTCAACGCCCCGCCGGGCCGGTTGCTTACGGCGCCGGCGCTGGATCAAAAGGTCGATTCTGTATGCCTTCGCGGGCATCTGCGTGCTGAAACGGGAGAAACGGATGTTGGCGCACCGGCCATCCGGCGGTCGCACCTGAAAAAGAGGGCCATATGAGACGAACATTTTTGGCAGGGGCTTTGGCGGCCGCTGCGCTGCTTGCCGCGGGCTGCATTCAGCCGGAACAGACCCCACCGGACAAAGGCGCACAGCCGGTGATCGGGGGTGAAACCTTCTACCGTTGCGGTGGGACCCCGGTCGCCTTCAGTGTCCAGGCGGAACGAGCGCGGATGAACGTTGCCGGTGAATCCTTTGCGCTGAGACCCGCCGTATCGGCCTCCGGGGCCCGCTTTACGGCCGTGGACGGCAGTGACACCGCCTTTTGGAGCAAGGGCGAGCAGGCCCTGGTGACCGTGCGCGGCCGGGAGCTTCCCGAGTGCCTCACCCTGCGGGAACCCGAGCTTCCTTTCACTGCCCGCGGCCAGGAACCCGGGTGGATGATCACGATCGATGCCGACGCGATCTTGCTCAACGCCGACTTCGGCGCCCTGCAGCTGCGCATGCCGAAAACCGAACCGCTAACGACCGCCGAGGGCTTCCTCTACCGGACCGCGGCGGAGGGCCGCCGACTTTCGGTCGCCATCCGGCCGGAGATCTGCGCCGATGTCTCCACCGGAATGCCCCACCCCTATCGGGTGCGCTACGAGCTCGACGACAGGGCCCACACGGGTTGCGGCGGCGATCCCCGGAGTCTGCTCCTCGGGTTGGAATGGATCGTGGAGACCATCGGCGGTGCGCCGGTGGTGGAAAAATCCGAGCCGACGATCCTGTTTTTGGAGGAGGACCGCGTGGCCGGCAACGCCTCGTGCAACCGGTTCATGGGCGGCTTCCAACTGACCGGAGAGGGGCTTTCGTTCGGGCAGATGGCCGGCACGATGATGGCCTGCGAGGAACCGTTGAGCGGCCAGGAGATGCGCTTCCTGGAGCTGCTCCAGAACACCTACCGGTTCGAGATCGGCCCGGAGGGGCGCCTGGTGCTGCACACTCCGGCCGGGCAGCGCATCACGGCCCGGCGGTAACCCCCCCCGACCCGCTTGGCCCTTCGGGGCCGGAGGCAGCTTTTTTTCTCTGTCGATGCGAACGTTCGCCTTCAGGGCTCAGCCTTTGGACCGTTGCGAGTCCTCCTGCACCTAGTCCGGTGCGACCCCGGAAATCCGCCCGAACCGGGTCGATACGCCGGATGCGAAGTCCCTGCTGAAATCTTTACGGAAAAGAGAGATCGGAATGCAAAGAATTGGATGGATATGGTTTGCCGTGGTCATGGCCTGCGGGCTCGTTGGAGAGGCCTCGGCCGTCGATACGAAAATTGACGTTCGCGTGCTGAGCAAAGGCGCGAAGTTCATCGGTACAGGGGTGGCCGGGGCCGAAATCACGATCCGCGACGCCGAAACGAGCGAGTTGCTGGCTCGGGGCAAGACCGCCGGAAACTCCGGTGACGACCGTCGGATCATGGTCGAATCCTGGCCCCGGCATGCTCCGCTTTCCACCCCGACGTCGGCGGTCTTCCGGGCGACGCTCGATCTCGACGAACCGCGGCAAGTATTGATCGCAGCCCGTGGGCCACTGAGCCAGCCGCAATCGATCGCGGTCGCGACGGTGACGCAGTGGATTGTGCCCGGCAAGCACATCACCGGTGGCGACGGCTTGACGCTCGAACTGCCGGGCTTCTCCGTCGACATCCTGTACCCGCCGGCCCGGCAGCGCGTGCCTGCTGAGCGGGAGCGAATTGAGCTTCGCGCCAACGTGATGATGATGTGCGGCTGCCCGATCGAGCCGGAAGGCTTGTGGGATGCGAACGCGTTTGAAGTCGTCGCGCTCATCCGCCAGCGCGATCGCCGCGTCGCGGAGATCACGCTCTCCTATGCCGGTGAGATCGGGCAGTTCGCAGGCGTTTTTCCGATCCCCGGCCCGGGTCCCTACGACATCGCCGTGTACGCGTTCGATCCCCGCAATGGCAATACCGGAATCGACCGGACGACGATCGTGGTCGCGGAGGTGGACGGCAGGACAGAAGAGGATTGACACGATTCGTCACTTGGGAGCGCATTCCGCAATTGGACACACTGCAACCTGACCCCGGGATCGGCTTCGGCGCCGGGGCCGGTCCTCGGGGCGGGATCATGGAGGTCGATTACCGCGGCGGCTGCCGTAAAGCTGCGCGTAGACATAAGGCAAGCTCGCACCGCGCGACCCCGATCCGGCAGGCCATTATCCACAGCAACACGATCATGACGCGACCGATGGACCCGTACGGCAGAAACTTGCTATAGGCGGAGACGGCACCGCCCGTGGCCGACTGCTGCAGCCCGACGAGCATGACGGACGAAACCCTAACGCACCACGCAAAACGGAGGTAAACATGAAGCGCAGCGACACAAAAATAATCGACATCGCACTCCAGGGCGGCGGCGCCCACGGTGCCTTTACCTGGGGAGTCCTGGACCGTCTGCTCGACGATAAGCGCATCGAGATCGAAGGGATCAGTGGGACCAGCGCCGGAGCCATGAACGCGGTGGCCTTGACCCAGGGACTGGCCGACGGCGGAGCCAAAAAGGCGCAGGAGCTGCTCTCGGGCTTCTGGCAGAAGGTGAGTGAAGCCGGACGGATGAGCCCGATCCAGCGGTCTTTCTTCGACGTCATGATGGGACGCTGGAGCCTGGCAAACTCACCCGGTTTCGTCCTGTTCGAGCATCTTTCGCGAACCTTTTCGCCTTACGAGCTCAATCCGCTCAACATTAACCCGCTGCGCGACATCGTCGCCAGGTTTTTTGATTTTGACATCATCAACCAGACCCGGGCGCCCAAGCTTTTCCTCTCGGCGACGAACGTGCGGACCGGACGTCCGAAGGTGTTCCGGCAGCCCTCGATTTCCGTCGACACCACCATGGCTTCGGCCTGCCTGCCGTTTCTATATCAAGCCGTCGAGATCGACGGTGAGGCCTACTGGGATGGCGGTTACATGGGCAACCCCCCGATTTTCCCCCTCATCGATGAGACAGAGGCCCGCGACATCGTGCTTGTCCAGATCAACCCGTTTACCCGCACGAAAATCCCCCGGACCGCCTATGAAATCCACAACCGCTTAAACGAAATCACCTTCAATGCCAGCCTGATGAAGGAATTGCGTGCGATCGCTTTCCTGTGGGAGATCATTCACCATGAAGGCCTCGAGCGTCAAGCCTACCGGGACGGCCGCCTGCATCTGATCCAGTCCGAAGAAGAGATGCTGAAGCTGAGCGTGTCCAGCAAACTCAATGCCGACTGGGCCTTTCTGCAGCATCTCCATGACATCGGCTGGCAAACGGCGGAGAACTGGTTGGCGGAACATTTCGACGATCTGGGCCGGCGCGCCTCCTGGCGCCCCACCTTTGTCTTCGAAGAGAGCCTCAAACCGGCCCATCTGGCAGAAGGCAAGGAAAGGAACAAACCCGAATGATCGACATTCTTGCCATCCTGATTGCCCTGGGTCTGCTGATGTATTTGGCCTTCCGCGGGGTGACACTGCTGATTTTGGCACCCGCGATGGCGCTGCTGGCCGCATTGATTGCGGGCGGGCTTCCGTTGCTGGCGGCCTATACCCAGATCTTTATGACCGGTGCCGGCGATTTCATCATCGCCTTTTTTCCGCTGTTCATGTTGGGCGCAATTTTCGGCAAACTGATGGAAGACAGCGGCTCGGCCAAATCCATCGCGCAATCGGTGATCGCCAGGTTGGGGCCCCAGCGCGCCATCATGGCGGTCGTCCTGTGCTGTGGTGTATTGACTTACGGCGGCGTGTCACTGTTTGTCGTTGCTTTCGCCATATTTCCGGTGGCTGCCGCCCTGTTCCGCGATGCCGACATCCCCAAGCGCCTGATTCCGGGTACACTGGCGCTGGGTGCATTCACCTTTACCATGTCCGCGCTGCCGGGTACCCCGGCGATCCAAAATGCCATCCCGATGCCGTTCTTCGGTACCACGGCATTCGCCGCACCGGGTCTGGGGATCATCACCGGCGTCATTATGTTTTTACTTGGAACCGCCTGGCTGATGCGGCGCTCGGCAAAAGCGCAGTCTGCGGAGGAGGGATATGGCGCCCACGACGACAACCTGCCTGTTCCGGACGGGGTAATGCGCGAACACGCCCAGAACTGCGGCTTCGACCTCAACGAGCTGACCGATGAACATTCCGATGCCGCAGGGCTGCCTTCCTTTTGGCTCGCACTGGCACCGGTGGTGATTGTCATCGGAGTGAACTTTGCGTTTATCCAGTTCCTGGTTCCGATGATGCGTACCGACTTCCTTGCCGAACCCCGCTTTGGTGCGACAACCATCGAGAATGTTCGCGGGGTTTGGGCCATCATCGCCGCCCTCTTCCTGGCGATCCTGTTTCTGGCGCTCTCCAACCGCAGCCGCTTCGAAAGCCTGACGAACAGTCTCAACCACGGTGCGGATGCCGCCGTTTTACCGATTTTCAATGTCGCCAGCCTGGTTGGATTCGGTGCGGTGATTGCCGCGCTGCCCGCTTTTGATATGATCCGCGAAGCCGTCCTGTCGATCGGTGCCGGCAACCCGCTGATATCCCTGGCGGCAGCCGTGAACGTGCTTTCGGCGTTGACCGGATCGGCTTCCGGCGGCATGAGCATCGCGCTCGATGCACTTGGACCCACCTATGTCCAAATGGCTTATGATTACGGCATCTCTTTGGATGCCATGCACCGTGTAACGGCGGTGGCATCCGGCGCGCTGGACGCGCTGCCGCACAACGGCGCGGTCATCACCATCCTGAGCATTTGCAAGCTCTCGCATCGCGAAGCCTATTTTGACGTTTTTGTGGTCGCAGTCGTCGTTCCGTTGATCTCCCTGGCGGCACTGATTTTACTCGCGACCTTGTTCGGTAGTTTCTAAAAGAGGTTTCAGGAATTCGGCTGGTACGACTCGTCCGGCAGGTGGGTCCGCTCTTACCCGCAGATCGCCCCTCTTTATCCGGCATCAGCGCGGCGGCTGCCGTAAAGCTGCGCGTAAACATACGAAAACTCACACCCTACAAACACGATCTGGCAGGCCATGAAGATCCACAGCAACAGGATCATGACGCTGCCGATGGCCCCGTAGGACAGAAATTTGCTCAAAACGGAAACGACGCCGACCATGGCGAACTGCTGCAGCCCGACGAGCATGACGGCCGTAAGGATGGCACCCAGCCACACGTCCCGCCATCGCGGGCGGACCGTGGGCAGCAGTTTGAAGAGAATGATCAGGGTTATGCTGAGAATGACGACCGAAGAGCCGGCCCGAAGCCCCCGGGTCAGCAGCAGTTCGTCCAGCTGCTGGAGGAAGGCGACATTTTCCTGGAAGTGGTTGACCAGCTCGATGACGGCCCGGATGATAAGGTTCGCTACGAAAGACACCAGCAGGAGCAGGGCCGTGGCCAGGACCAGCAGATAAGCCACCAACTTGTTGAGGACGAAAAAGAGCACCATTCGGGGGACCGAGCCTGCCTCGGAGATGCGGACCGGGGATTTCCAGATTTTGTTCACCGACTGGCGCAGAATCGCAAACAGTTTACCGGCCGTAAAAAAAAGCAGCGCGAACCCGACAATGCCGGCGCCTGCGCTGTTTTCGTACAGCGCGACAATGGTGCCGACCACCACCTCCTGCACGGCCGGCGGCAGATCCCGCACGATCAGCTTCTGAATGTATTCAAACACCTCCGTCTCCGGGCCGATCAGGGCTCCGAGAATACTCAAAATGACCAGAAGCAGCGGGAAAAGTGAGAACAGGGCGTAATAGGAAAGCGCGGCGGCCATACCGGAGCAGTTGTCACGGTCCCATTTCAAACCGGTCTGGACGACCAGCTGTACCGGGCGCAACGGCAGCAGCCGGGAACTCAGGAATGACCAGGTGGTGGTTCCTATCTGAAAGCCTCGCCTCATAGAATCGCTTGGGGTGCCTAGGAAAATTCGGATTTCCGACCAGGTGGATGAACGGGCATAAAACGCTGGCATTCGGCTCGTCCGATGACCTGACAAAGCCCTCCCTACATACCACAAACCCAACGCTCATGAAAATTCCAATTTTCATGTTATAATACAAGATGTACCCGGCGCAGTCCACCGCACCGGCCGACTGCCCAACCGCATTCAAAGGCAACCAATTTTTGCTAAAGTCCTGTCAGACAGTGGCCGATAATCCCTTCAGGGGGGAAAATGATTGCCTCGTATCAAATTCATAACGTGCTGAAATTGTACACGGATCGGCTCAGTAAGAAGCGCCGCCTGAAGCACCTGCGCGGCGATGGCGATCCCGTGCTGCAGCCGGAGGCAACCCGTCTGTCAAATGACGGCCGACGCGACTATCTGGTGGAACGTCTGGCGGCCGACATCGTATCCCGCATTCAACGCGAAGGTCCGCTAAAAAAGACCACTGAGGACCAAACCGAGCCGGAATCCGAACTTGAACGAGACCCCTGCCGGAATAAGTCCGAGTTCGTATATAACGTAATCCGAGAAGACCAATACAAAAAAACCGAGCGGTTGTCCCTGGACGATCCCGATTTCCTGCTTCGCCGGATCGAAGCGATGGCTGGCAGCCGCTCATGTCGCCGGGCGGTTCTCAAAAGAACTTCGTACGGAAAGATTCAGCCGGAATGACAATGCACCCGGCCGATTCGAGATACAGTGTTTGCATATGCTCCTACCGGTACGTTTCCCGCCATACGTATCGTTACGGCTCTCCGACTGGGAGCCTGGTGAGGAAAAAGACAAAAAGGGAGGGAGGCATATGATTCAGACAGTCGGTGAATCCACAGTCCATAAATCCGTAAAGTCGGGGAGCGATGGTGCGGAGATGCAGAGAAGCATCGAGGTGCAGAAAATGATTCAAATCCGTCACCGTCGCCCGGTGGAAAAATCGGAAAACGGACGGCAGGCGGAATCCGAAAACAACAGTCGCCCCCAGGACGGATACAGTCGGCATCATTTCGAGGACGGACAAATCGTCCTGGAAAAATACGATCGCAGCGGGCGACTTGTGAAAAAAATTCCGCCGGGTTATGTTCCTTTCGGCGAAATCGCTTGAAATCTGAAAGGATCGGCAACCCAGTCCCCGGCGATCATGCCGCTATCGTGATTGCATGGTAGTCTCGCCGATCGGGCGCAGCAATTCTCACGTCCCCTCTTCTGCGGTTGCCACTTTCGACCATAATCGCTGCAATTCTGATTTTGTATACGAATTCAAGGTCTTGCCCTCGGCAGCCGCAAGGTCCTCAAGCGCTCGAAATCGTCTTTCAAACCGGTCAACTTCCTGCTTCAGAGCGGTATCGGGATGGATACGGGCCGGGTGAGCTGCTTGAACGGCGGCCAGTAACATTGCGCCCAGCAGCGGCTCCGCCCGGTCGCTATCGCCTGCCGATACGGCCTGGTGGAATCTTCGGCCGGTTTGTTCCAGGTCCGGCGGCTCCCCACCCCCGTCGGCCCAGTCGACGCCGTAACGGGCGGCTCGCTCACAGATTCGATGGGCACGCGTCAAGGGGGGCAATTGACGGGGGACCGAATCCAGTGCCGAACGGTCCGGGCGGTCTTTTTTTTCGGTTTGCTTGATTTCATGCCAGCGTTGCCGCACCTGTTCCGAAGTCAGGTCGCCGGCATCGCCAAAAACATGCGGGTGCCGCCGCCGCATTTTTTCCACATTTTTGCGAATGACCGCTTCCAGGTCAAAGCCCTGCATTTCCGAATACATTTCCGCGATGAAATGCACCTGAAACAGCACGTCGCCAAGCTCTTCCAGCACCTGTTCGGCATTCTGCCGGTCGATGGCATCGACCAGCTCGTAGACTTCCTCCACCAGATAATTGGCAATGGTCCGGGGGGTCTGTTTGCGATCCCAGGGGCAGCCATCAGGGCCGCGGAGCGTGCGAATCAGCTCGATCATCGTCTCCAGCGCCGGGATGGGCGAAGATTTGGCGGGAACACTCATCGGGTGATTTTCCAGGACTTTTTCAGTTCCTCGACCTTGGCGGAAAATTCATTTTTCATATCCTTGGGAACAACCTTGATCATCTTTTCGGAGATACGATTGACCCGGGGGGCCAGCACCGAATTTTTCACGAGCGGGGCACCCTGTGGCAGAAAGGCCGTGAAAATGATGAAGAGCATCGATACGATCAAAATGCCTTTGACCAGGCCGAAGGCGGCACCGCAAGTACGGTCGAACCATCCCATGAAAGCGATGTTGAGCACATACTTGATGACGACGCCGATAATGCTGACAACGAAAAACACCAGGCAAAACAGGATCAGAAAACTAACAATTTGCAGATAGGATTCGTTGGATATCCAGCCGGAGAGCAAACCGGTCAAATTGCCGTAATAGGTATAGGCCGCATAAAACCCGGCCAGAACACCGACGATTGAGGAGACTTCCTTGATCAGCCCGCGAAAGATTCCGCGAATCACGCAGAAGGCCAGGATTGCCACGGCGATCATGTCGAAAGGATTCATAGCCGGATATCATAATGAACGCATCTGCCGCAGGGGGGCGATGCGAACGGGTCGTTAGCTGCGCGGCCGAATCCATCTCTTGCGAATCGATCGGCCTTCCGGTGTCCGAACCGGCCGGCCATTATTGCATCGACCGGTTCCTCCGGGCTTGAATGGGCCCGAATTATCACCGGACTCTCCGGAGAGTCAAGGTGTTTTTCCGAAGTATCGACGACCCGAGGCTTTGCAGTGGATTGCAATTCAATCTTGAACTATGCTATGGTTTTTTGTTTAACCTGGAATGGCAATCGAAATATCCTGACGGATGCCGATCGGCTCCCGTCGGATTACCTGGAACGCACCAACCTGCCGGCTGGGGCGACCCGGAACTGGAACGAATGGCAAAATCTATCAAAAACAAGGCCTTGAAATCGAAAACACATAAAAACTCCAATGCGAATGCCGAACTGCAAACCCAACGATTGATCTTTCCGGACATCGGCTTGGCCCTGGAGCTTTTTGGGGAACACAACCGCAACCTGAAAGCCGTTGCGGCCGCTCTGGATGCACGCATCAACGCTCGCGGAAGCACCGTGTTCATCGAAGGCGACGAACACGCCGTCGCAGTGGCCGACAGCGTCCTCAATCAACTTTATGGACTCCTGGAGGCGAACTATCCGCTCCACCCCAATGATATCGACTATGCCATCAACGTACTGAGTGCAAATGACCGTGCAAATTTGAAAGAAATCTTTCTGGATACCGTGTTGGTAAAATCCAAAAAAAGCTTCATCGCCCCCAAAAGCCCGGCCCAGAAAGAATACATCGATGCCATTCGAAGTGATGACATCGTTTTCGGAATCGGCCCGGCCGGTACCGGCAAAACCTACCTGGCCATGGCCATGGCGGTGGAGGCGCTGACCAAAGGTCGCGTCAATCGAATCATCCTGACCCGGCCGGCCGTGGAAGCCGGAGAAGCGCTCGGTTTTCTCCCGGGTGACCTGGCCGAGAAGGTGGATCCGTACCTGCGTCCGCTTTATGATGCGTTGCACGACATGATGCGTTACGAAAAGGTGGCCAGCCTCATGCACCAAGGCGTCATCGAAGTGGCACCGATCGCATTTATGCGGGGTCGTACGTTAAATGACTCCTTTATCATTTTGGACGAAGCCCAGAACACCACCTCCGAGCAGATGAAAATGTTTCTCACCCGAATCGGCTACAGCTCCAAGGCGGTGATTACCGGTGACATCACGCAGATCGATCTGCCCGCCGGCCGGGTTTCGGGTCTAATCGAGACCAAGGAGATCCTGCAGGGCATCGAAGGCATTCGTTTTGTATACTTTACAAAATCCGATGTCGTGCGTCATCGACTGGTGCAGAATATCATCAATGCCTACGAAGAGCTTGAAATCCGCAAAAAATCCAAGCGGGAAGCCGCCGAATGAATGCAGAGACAGGCAAAACGTCCGGAAAAGATCGCTCCGGTTCGATCCGAAAGCGTAAAGATTCCTTCCGGCAAGTTTTCGAGGACAGTCTTCGATTTCGCTGGTATCTGCTGTTCGGAATCACGACGATTTTTGTCTTCATTCTGTACCAGAGCCAGGGAACGGCGAAACCCAGTTATCAGCTGGGAGACGTTGTGGAACGGGACTTCAAAGCTCCGCAGGATTTTTTTATTGAAGATCCCGAAGCCACTGAGGTCAATCGTCGTCGGGCCATCGAATCGGTTCTAACGGTATATGATCATGACACCGGGCTGTTGCCCATACTGGTTCAGCGGGTCAAAAACGCATTTGCCGAATTCCATGACCTGGCCAAACCGCCGGCAATGCAACGGTCGATTCAAGACCCGGCAGCGACCGATGCGCTTGCGGAAGCAAACGTGCCGCCGCAGATGCCGCCGCGGAAGGTTTTCGCCCAGAAACTGGGCATCGAAATCAGTCCGGGGGCCTACCGGATGCTGACCGACGAAAATTTTTCCCTGCAGATCGCCGACGCCGTCACACGCATTTTGACGGAAATCCTCACCCGCGGTGTGGTGACCAACAAGGCCATCCTGCTCAAAGAAACCGAAAAAGGTATCGTATTGCGCAATGTCGGTACCAAACAGGAACGAGTGGTATCCGACCTGAATCGATTTTACGATCTGGACCAGGCGCGCGCGGCGGTGCGCCATGTCGGCGAGCATCAACTGGTGGAAGAAAGCTACCCGCTGAAAAACCTGGTGTTCGATTTCACCCAGCGGCTGATTCAGCCCAACATCACGCTCAATCGCGCCGAAACGGCGGAACGCAAAAACCTCGCGGCCGAAGCCATCAAACCGACCCTTTACAAGATCAAATCGGGGGAAATGTTGCTGCGAGAGGGCGATCGTGTCAATGCGGTTCAACTGCTGAAATTAAACGCTCTCCAATCTCAAACCCGCGAAGACAAAGCGTGGATGGCGACCCTGGGCTCCGGTTTGCTCCTGCTGATTTTGCTGGCATCTGCCAGCCGGGTCTACATGCCGCGGATCGGACTGTCCACCAGCGAGCAGAACCGCAACCTGCTGTTCCTTTCCATCGTGCTGCTGGCAACTTTCCTGTTGGCATTTCTGTCGATCCACCTGGCCGAATCCCTTGCCAGTAAAAACCCCGCAGATCTGGCCGCCGCCTCTTTAATTTACGGCACACCGCTGGCCTCCGGCGCCATGATCATCGCCCTTTTTTTGGGGTTCGAACTGGCCGTTCCGTTTGCGGGTCTGCTGGCGATTTGTGTCGCCCTGATCTTTCAGATTCATTTCGGCCTGATGCTTTATTTTCTGATCAGCGGGGTGATGGCAGCTTACTGGATTCGCGATTGCAGAGAGCGCAAGGTTTTTATCAAGGCCGGAACCAAACTCGGTCTTTTGAATGTCGCCTTGGCGGGCGTCATTGCGATCTACTTCGCCCCGATATCCGGGACGAAAATTCTTTGGAATTGTGCCTTTGCATTTCTGGGCGGCGTGGGGGCCGGCATTATAACCGCCGGCGTTGTGCCGCTGGTGGAAATCGCCTTTGACTACAGCACCGACATCAAACTTCTGGAACTGGCGAATCTGGACCAGCCCATTTTAAAACGCCTCTTGATGGAGGCTCCCGGCACCTATCATCACTCGGTCCTGGTCGGTTCGATGGTGGAAGCGGCGGCTTCGGAAATCGGCGCCAACCCATTGCTCGCCAAAGTCTGCGGCTACTATCATGACATCGGTAAAATGGTCAAACCGATGTACTTCATTGAAAACCAACGCGACGGCCGCAACAAACATGACAAGCTCGCCCCTTCGATGTCGGCGCTCATCCTTGTGGCCCATGTGAAAAACGGCATCGAAATCGCCCGGGAGCATAAGTTGGGCCGGGCGATTGTCGAGACGATCCAACAACACCACGGCACGAGCCTGATCACCTATTTTTACGACAAGGCCAAACAGCAAAAAGGCGAGGACGCCGTGAAAATCGACGATTTCCGCTACCCCGGGCCCAGGCCCCAAACCCGGGAAATCGCTCTGGTCATGCTGGCCGACGTCGCCGAGGCCGCTTCCAGGACCCTGGCCAATCCAACACCGTCCCGGATCCAGGGCCTGGTGCAGAATTTGATCAACAAGGTTTTCTCCGACGGGCAACTGGATGATTGTGAACTGACGCTGAAGGACCTGCACAAAATCGCCAAAAGCTTCAACAAATTCTTGAACGCAATTCATCATCACCGCATCGATTACCCCGAAAAACGCGCGGGAACCCAGGAAAAGGCAAAAAATGGCGGTTCTGATCGACAACCGGCAAAACAGCCAACCGATTCGGATAGAGAGCTTCCGACACAAAGCCCAGGCCGTCTTAGACGCCTTGGACAGTCCTGAAGCGGAGCTGTCCGTGGTTCTGGTCGACGATGCCTTCATCACCGAACTGAACCGTCAGTATCTGCAACGGGAGGGGCCCACCAACGTGATCGCCTTTCCCATGCAGGAAGGCCGGTTTCCTGAAGTGTCGCCGCAACTGCTGGGCGACGTCGTGGTTTCCGTCGATACGGCCCGGCGGGAGGCCGCCGATGCCGGCATCGATTTTGAAACACGGCTGGACGAGGTGCTCATCCACGGCATTCTGCATCTGTTCGGCTATGATCATGAAACCGATGCAGCACAGGCCCGGATCATGGCGTCCCGCAGTGAGGAAATCCTGGAAATGTTGAAGTCGCTCTGAGACCGGTCCTCGGTGTCCGGCCCCCCCAACTTTTTTACTGCTCGAGGTCATTATGGCAGCCCTGAACCTTCAGATCGATCATGTCGCCACCTTACGGGAAGTCCGCAAGACCCGGTTTCCGGATCCGGTCACGGTGGCTGCAATGGCAGAAGTCGGCGGTGTCGACGGCATTGTTGTCCACCTCCGGGAAGATCGCCGTCATGTTCAGGACCGCGATCTTCGTATTTTGCGCAAAACCCTGCAAACACGTCTGATTTTGAAGATGACCGCCTCTTCGGAAATGCTCGGAGTGGCCCTGAACGTGAAACCCGACGCGGTATTGCTGGTTCCGGAATCCCGGGAAGAAGCCGCCATGGAGGGCGGTCTCGACCTGATGGTGCACAAAACGACCCTGGCGGAAACCATCGGCAACCTCGAAAACAGCGGCATTCCGGTCGGGGTCGTCATCAATCCGGACCCCGGACAGATCAAGCTGGCCCATCAATGCAACGCCAAATTCGTCCAGGTTCACACCGGCGGGTACTGTGAAGCGACCACCTCGGCCAAACGCGGTCAGCTTTTTTCCCGAATCGTCGACGCCATCAAGCTGGCCGACCGGTTGAACATCGGCGTGCACATCGGCAATCGCCTTTGCTACAAAACCGTGCCGGCCTTTCGGGAAATTTCAGAAATCGACGAATTCAACATCGGACACAGCCTGATCGCCCGGGCCCTGATGGTGGGCATGGAACAGGCGGTAAGGGATATGCGCCGGCTGATCCAACAACGCTAGCGTCGGACACTTCAATGTGCCGTCAATGATTGATGGGATGGACACGACGCCCGGCTTGCAGCCCCCGTTGAAATCCCCTACTTTTGGCGGTGAAAGGTCGATCCAACAGAGGAGGTGCCCATGATCCTGGTAACTGCCGACGAGATGCGCGCAATGGATCGCCGGACCATCGAAACGTTCGGCATTCCCGGCCGCGTGCTGATGGAAAGCGCGGGCCGCGGCGCCGCCGAATTTTTACTGGAACAATTTCCGGACATCGGTGCGCGCAACGTCGCCGTGGTGGCCGGTCGCGGTAATAACGGCGGTGACGGGCACGTGATTGCCCGCTGTCTGGCCCAACGCGACATCGCCGTAACGGTCTACCTTCTGGCGGAACGGAGCCGTGTCTCCGGAGAAGCCGGTGAAAACCTCGGATTGCTGACCGAGATGGGGGTGCCGGTGGAAGAAGTCCCCGACGGGGATGCTTTCGACGCGGCCAAAGCGGCGATGCGCCGGCATGACCTGTGGATTGATGCAATCCTGGGAACCGGACTCAAATCCGATGTCAAAGGATTTTTCCGGGATGTCATCGAGTTTATTAACAACAGTGAACATCCGGTTTTTGCCGTGGACGTGCCTTCCGGGCTGGATTCCGACACCGGCCGAATCTGCGGCAGCTGTATCCGCGCATCCGCCACGGCCACCTTTGCATTTGCCAAGACCGGCCATTTCATCCATCCCGGGGCTTCACTTCGGGGCGTTTTGCGTATCGTGGACATCGGAGTCCCGCCGCACATTGTCGCAGAGGTGGCCCCGAAACAGTTCCTGCTGACGACATCCTGGATTCAGGCGGTTTTGCGGCCGCGCGCTCCGGACATTCACAAAGGCAAAACCGGCCACCTGCTGGTAGCCGCCGGCGCCACGGGTAAAACCGGTGCTGCATCCATGACCGCAATGGGAGCCATGCGCTCGGGGGCCGGGTTGGTCACGCTGGCGGTGCCCGCCGCGCTCAATGCCATCCTCGAAACCCTGTTGACCGAAGTCATGACGGTACCGCTCGAAGATCAGGGTTCCGGTATCCTGAAGGCCCCGGCGGCGAAAATTCTGCTTGAACTGGCCGAAGGGAAAAATGCCCTGGCGCTGGGACCGGGGATCGGGCAGTCCGCGGAAACCCGGCAGGCCGTACGCGCGCTGGTATCCGAATGCCGCACGCCGCTGGTCATCGATGCCGATGGACTGAATCTCCTGGCCGATGACACCTCCGTGCTCCGCCATCGCAAGTCCGCAACCATTTTAACGCCGCATCCGGGAGAAATGGCCCGATTGACCGGTGGCTCCGTCGCAGATATCCAGTCCGACCGGGTCGGTTGTGCCAGGCGCTTTGCCGAAGACCATCGCGTTCACCTGGTGCTGAAAGGCGCCAACACTGTGATCGCGCATCCGGACGGCAGCGTCTATCTGAATTCGACCGGCAATGCCGGCATGGCCTCGGGCGGAATGGGCGATGTGCTCACCGGTATGATCGCCGGATTCCTGGCCCAGGGCTACAGCCCGGATGCAGCCGCCAACATCGGGGTGTACCTGCACGGAGCGGCCGCCGACAGCCTGGCAGAATCGGTGGGACCCTACGGCTATATCGCCACGGACGTCATGCAGCAAATCCCGGTTGAAATCGGCAGAATTACATCCTGTAAACAGCCGGCATTGACCTGGAACGAAACGATCGAGCGTATTTTTTAAAGCACGACAGAACTCTGTGAAATACAATTTGCACAACGACAGCACTTATATTTATATTACCGATTCCGCGGAACAGACCCGCCGGTTGGCGCGCAAAATCGGAGAACATCTTGACAGCGGCAGCGTGCTTGCGCTAACCGGTGACCTCGGCAGCGGAAAGACCTGCTTTGTTCAGGGATTGGCCCGGGGCCTGCAGGTACCGGAAGAATGCCCCATCACCAGCCCCACCTTTACGCTGATCAATGAATATCCGGGGAGATTGCCGTTGGCTCACATCGATCTCTACCGCATCGAAAGCGCATCCGGTGCCGAGGAGCTGGGACTCGACGAAATCCTCGAAGGCGAGGGAGTCGCCGCGATCGAATGGGCGGAACGCATCCGTGACCGGCTTCCCGAGGATTTCCTCGAAGTTCGTTTCGAGATTCTCGGTGACCGGCGACGAAAAATCACGATTCTTGGGATTGGGAAGGCAGCCGGATTCCTGCGGGAGCAGGCCGGAAATGGGTCGTTGGAGAAATCGGAAATATGAGTTTGATCGTTCAAAAATACGGTGGCACTTCCGTCGCGGATTTGCCGCGAATACAGAATGTGGCGAGACGGGTCGCCAAGTATTACGACGCCGGCAATGAGGTGGTGGTGGTCATTTCCGCTATGGCAGGCGTCACCGACAGCTTGATCAAAATGGCAGCACAGATCGAAGCCGTGCCGGAGCGACGCGAACTGGACGTTCTGCTGGCCACCGGTGAACAAACCACTGCGGCCCTGCTGTCCATGACGCTTAACGCCATGAAATATCCTGCGCGATCCCTGCTCGGATTTCAGGCCGAAGTCCTGACCGACTGTGCCTTCGGCAATGCCCGCATTCTCGAAATCGGCGCCCAGCGCATCCGGCGGATCCTCTCCCAGCGCAAAATCGTGGTCATCGCCGGATTTCAGGGCTGTGACATTGAAGGCAACATCACCACCCTGGGGCGCGGCGGTTCCGACACCTCGGCCGTGGCGATCGCCGCGGCGATCAAGGCCGACATGTGCGAAATTTACACCGATGTCGACGGCATCTATACCGCCGATCCGAACGTTTGCCCCAGGGCCCGAAAACTCAAAGCGGTTTCCTACGACGAAATGTTGAACATGGCCAGTCTGGGGGCCAAGGTCCTGCAAATTCGATCGGTCGGTTTTGCAAAAAAATACAACGTACCGGTCCACGTCCGATCATCGTTTAAGGAAGAGGATGGCACCATGGTTGTCAATGAAGAAGCCGGAATGGAAACCCTCATCGTCACTGCCGTTACCCACGACAAAGATCAGGCCCGCATCACCCTGAAGAAGGTTCCCGATCAGCCCGGCATCGCGGCGAAAATATTCAGCCCCATTGCCGATTCCGGTATTGTGGTGGATATGATCATTCAAAACACCCGCTCCGGCGGACAGACGGATTTGACGTTCACGGTTCCCAGGGCCGATTTCGATCGCGCCCTGCAAATCGAACAGAAAATCGCTGTGGAGATCGGCGCCGAGGAAGTATTAGGCGATAAGACCATCTCCAAGGTATCCGTCATCGGCGTCGGAATGCGCAATCACTCCGGCGTGGCCGCTACCATGTTCAAATCGCTGGCCGGAGAAGGCATCAACATCAGCATGATCAGCACCTCCGAAATTCGGATCTCATGCATCATTGCGGAAAAATATACCGAACTGGCCGTCCGCGTGCTGCATACCGCCTTCGGCCTGGATGTGGAGGAGTGAGGGGGTGCTGCCCAAATTCTCCCCCGACCAACTGATACTGGTGCTGATCGTCGCCGCGGTAATTTTCGCATTGTTCCTCTACCGCCAATATTTTTATTAGCTAGTGCCCATCCTCGGAGTGCTTAAGGCACCGTTAAGTGTCCAATTCAGTAATGAGCAATTTTTGCGTTGAGCAAGGCCGCACAAGGGTTTTCGCCGAGGCGTACATGAAGTACGCCGAAGGCGAGAAACCCGCGGAGAACGCAGCTCAGCGGAAAAAGGGCCATTTCTGGATGGACACTAGCTGCCGGCGAAAGGGGTTCACGGACCCACGGACGAACCGGCGAATGGGCTAACGGGCAAACCGCGCTAAAGCGGCTTCGATTTCTTCGTTGGTGCGTTCTACGGCGGCGGCAATATCGGCCGCCCCCAGGATGGGCCGCCCGATGACCAACAGATCGGCCCCCATTTGCACGGCCTCCGCCGGGGTGGCCACGCGGGTCTGATCGTCCGGCTCCAGATACCAGTGCGGGCGAATTCCGGGGCAAATTTTCTGGATGGGCAGCTGGCGGATATCGGCCAGATCCCGCGCTGAACAGACCAGAAATTCGTAACGTTCCGCCGCATCGGCGGCCATCCGGCGCACCAGTTCTTCGGGGCCGTCTGCGCGATAATAACGCCGAACATCCTGCCGATCCATGGATGTCAGCACCGTAACCCCGGCGATGCCGGTTTTTTCCATACCTTCGGCCATCGGATCATAGCCCGACGAGCAGTGCACGGTGGTAATATTCGCGCCGGCTTCCCGGTGCAGGTTCAGGGATTCGGTCATGGCACTGGGAATGTCGTAGAGCTTGAAATCGAGCATGACGTTGCCGAAGAGCTTGATTTGTTTTAAAATTCCCAGTCCGGCTTCCAGAACGCTGCGGCGGACTTTGTAGCCCCACACCCGCCCGGCGGTCTGCTCCATGATCTGTCGGGCCAGCGGCCAGGGGGTATGATCCAGTGGCAGAATAATGCGGCTGTTGCCCAT
>DAXETY010000037.1:0-7063 GCA_051155755.1 Desulfobacterales bacterium | reverse complement strand
ACTCAAATTCGATCAGAAACTCATTGATGTCGAAATTCTTACGGTAGCTCCGGCTGCGATCAACGGCGGTGAAGGATTCAAAATTATCTTCACCTACAGGGACGAGACCGGCGGTGCTTACAAAACGCTTTATTACGGTTTTTTCGAGGGGGACTTCTTTTACTCCCTTCGATACACGGCCCGAGCGAAGCTGTACCGCAGCGAGGACGTCAGGGATTTTCATGCGGTGCTCGCAAGCTTTCGACTCCAAATTCCCGAAGAAGAGGTTTGATCCTGCATCGAGTCAACAACCACCCGCGAAGCGGGTGGCTTGGATTTTCGGCCATAGGCCGAAAATACAGAAGCACGTTTGTGCTTCGATGTTGAACTTGCAGTAGCACCCGGTTTGGGCAAGAATCGAATGAGGTGAATTTGCATGCCCGCCCATTTCCCGATTGCCTGCCAACGCGATCGCTTCGATATCCCCGAAGATGTCTCCTATTTGAACTGCGCCTACACGTCCCCTCTGCTGAAAAGCGCCGCTGCAGCGGGGCATGCGGCCGTGGCGGCCAAATCTACACCCTGGTCGATAACAGTCGATCATTTTTTCGATGGCCTGGAAAATTGCCGGGAGCGATTCGGCCTGCTGGTGGAGAGTGATCCGCAGGATGTGGCGCTGGTGCCGGCGGTTTCATACGGGATCGCCCTGGCGGCCAGGAACCTGCCGGTTTCCAGGGGGCAGAAAATTCTGGTTCTGGCCGACCAGTTTCCCTCGAATGTCTATTCCTGGATGCGGCTCGCCCGGGAAAAAGACGCAGTGCTGGCCACGGTGCCCAAGCCCGATGACGGCGACTGGAGCAAAGCCGTTCTCGAGCGGATCGATATCAATACGGCCATTGCGGCCCTGCCGACCTGCCACTGGACCGACGGCAACATCCTGGATCTGGTGCGGATCGGCCGCCGTTGCCGCGAAGTCGGAGCGGCCCTGGTGGTGGACGGCACCCAATCGCTGGGAGCCGTGCCTTTTTCGGTGCGTCAGGTGCAGCCTGATTTTCTGGTGGCCACCGCCCATAAATGGTTACTGGGTCCTTATAGCTACGGATTCTGCTATGTGGCTCCCGCGCGACAGAACGGAGTCCCATTGGAAGAAAACTGGTTGAATCGTGAAGGCTCCTGCAACTTTGCCCGCCTGGTGGACTATCGGGAAGGTTATCGCTCCGGAGCCCGGCGATTCGATGTGGGTGAGGCCAGCAACTTTATCCTGGCACCGATTGCCGCCGCGGCGCTCGACCAGTTGCTCGACTGGGGTGTCGAATCCATTGCCGCCAGCCTGGAGGCCTTCACCGCAGCCATTGCAGCCTGGGCGGTTGAATCGGGCTTTGCGGTCGCGCCGCGCATCTTCCGATCCCCGCACCTGATCGGACTCCACAAACCCGGTGGGTTCCCGGATGATTTGCCGGCCAGGCTCGCCCGGGAAAAAGTGTTTGTCAGCGCGCGGGGTGATTCCATCCGCGTGGCTCCGCACGTGTACAATAACCACATGGATCTGGAACGGCTTTTTGCCGTGCTGAGTCAGTCGCTGTAATCCCGCGGCAGCGCATTTTTAATCACCCGGGTTGGGGCAAGCATCCGAAGAGGTCCCCCGAGCGTTACCAGATGCCGACCGCGCCAAAGACCGCCCACGAATCTGCCTCCTGAATCGAGCGGTTGACGCTGTCACCGGCGCGGGGCGTTTCGCGCTGCTCAAACCATCCTGCCCAATCCCCACATCCACCTGAAAAGACATCGAAAATACGCGGATGCAATTCTTGCCCAAACCGGGTGTTACTGCAAGTTCAACATAGAAGCACAACAGTGCTTCCGTCTTTTCGGCCTATGGCCGAAAATCCAAGCCACCCGCTGTGCGGGTGGTTGTTGACTCATGCCCGAATTGGGTTGACAGTTAATTGCATTGTCCCTATTGTTTAGTTCTTCTAATTATTTGATCAGCAAACTTTTATCATCTATAATTATATGCGCTTCTAAGAATATGAAGGAATGCTTGATGACCCAAGATGAAATCATGAAACAGGCGCGTTTTATTTTTACCACCGGAAAGATGATCCGCAATCGCATTTTCCGAAACTATACCGGGCATGCGGAAGGCAATCTGTGTGAGCTGTCCCTGCCGCAGATTCACCTGGTGAATGTTACCCGGGAGCGCGGGCAGGTCACGATCAAGGAGCTTGCCGAGTTGCTGGGTGTGAGTCCGCCTTCGGCTTCGGCCATGGTGGAGCGGCTGGAGGAAAAAGAAATCCTGGTGCGTGAGCAGAGCCGCGAAGACCGCCGCAAGGTGCTGGTGAGTGTCTCACCGCAGGCCGAAGGGATTTTGCAGAACGTGGAAACGGCGATATTTCGGTCATTTGTCGATCTGGTGGAAAAAATCGGACCGGACACCGCCCGTAAGTGGTGCGAAGTTTTAGAAAAAGTTCGGAACGTCCAGGAGCGTGAACTGGAACCCGTGTCTTTGTCCCATCCTGCAAAAAAGGTGTCGTGATGTCGAATCAATCGATTTCAGAGCGCAACAAACAGCTTCCCCGCCGCATCCTCATCTGTGTCGGTGTACTCACAGTGGGTGTGATCGCCATGGTGGCCCTGGCGGGAATGAAGCAACCGCCGGCGGAAGTGAAAACCGAAGAACGTGCCATTCGAGTGACCGCCGTGGAGGCCGCTTTCGAGCAAGTGCCGGTGGTAATCACCGGCTACGGCGAAGTTCGATCTCTGGACGTGGTGGCCATCGCTCCTGAAGTGGCCGGCCGCATTGTGCAAGTGCATCCCCGCCTGGAGGTCGGCGAAGTGATTCCCCGGGGCGAACTGCTGTTCCGGGTGGATCCGACCGACTACCAGGCTGCGTTCCTGGATGCCGAAGCCACGGTGACCCAGCTGGAAAGCGCCGTGATGCGCCTCAAGAAACAGTACGCCCTGGACCGGCAGCGGCTCAAAACCCTTCAGCGCAATCGAGACCTGGCCCGCGCCGAGTTCGAGCGGCTGCAGCGCCTTTACCGGGAGGACGTCGTCGGAACCCGATCCGGCGTCGAAGCCAGTGAGCAGGCCTTCAACGGGACCGTTGACCAGGTGGACCAGCTGGTGCAGAGCCTGGAGATCTACCCGATCCGGATTCGCGAGGCCGAGAGCAATCTGGCTTCCGCCCGTGCCCGACTCGACGCGGCCCAGGCCAACCTGCAGCGCTGTGCCGTCAAGGCGCCGTTTACCGGACGCGTCAAGGAAGTCGACCTGGAGCAGGGGGAGTATGTAACCGCCGGCCGCCGGGTGGTGACCCTGGCCGACGATTCGGTGCTCGAAATCCAGGTGCCGTTGGACAGTCGCGACGTCCGCAGCTGGCTGCGTTTCGATGAACAGCGCGCCGCCGGGGATACGGCCTGGTTTAACCGCCTGGAGCCCGTTGCCGTCACCATCCGGTGGACCGAAGACAGCCGGGGCCATACCTGGCAGGGAACCCTGCACCGGGTGGTCAAATTCGACCAGCAAACCCGCACTCTGACCGTTGCCGTTCGAATTGCCGCCGGGGATGCCCTTTCACGGGATCATGCCCGGCTTCCGCTGGTGGAAGGAATGTTCTGCGCCGTGGAAATTCCGGGCCGGATGCTGGAGGATGTGGTGCGGCTGCCCCAGTGGGCCGTGACCTTTGAGGATACGGTGTACATTGCGGAAAATCAGCGATTGAAGACCGTGCCGGTGAAGGTGGCGCGAATCCAGGGCGGAGAGGCCTTCGTGTCCGGCGGAATTGCCGACGGGGATCTGGTTGTGACCACCCGCCTGGTCGATCCACTGGAAAACGCGCTTCTGCAAATTGAATCCCTTTCCCATGAGGACCGCTCGTCGTGAAGCAAGTGATTGCATCTTTTGCCCGCAACCGGGTGTTTGCCAATATCATCCTGGTGATCATCTTTGTCGCCGGCGGCCTTGCCGGCAGCTTCATGATCCGGGAAACCTTTCCGGAATTCTCGTTGGAGATGATCCGGATTACGGTGGCCTATCCGGGTGCCGACCCGGAAGAGGTGGAAGAAGGTATCAGCCGCAAGATTGAAGAAGCGGTCGAAGGGCTGGAAGGGTTGAAGCAATACACGACCACTTCCAGTGAAGGTCTCTCGAGCACCATTCTGGAAGTGCGCGAAAATTACGAAGCCACCGAAGTGCTCGACCGCGTCAAGAGCAAGGTGGACGGAATTTCCAGTTTTCCCCCGGATGCCGAGCAGCCGATCATCTCGGAAATGCTGCTGCGCGACACCGTGATGATGATATCTCTGTCCGGCGACATGTCCGAGCGGCGGTTGAAAGAATGGGCCGAACAGGTCAAAGACGAGATTCAGCAGCTGCCGCCGGTTTCCCAGGTGGAGCTGATGGGCGTGCGGGACTATGAAATCGGCATCGAGGTTTCCGAAGAGCGCTTGCGCGAATACGGGCTGAGCTTCGAGGCGGTGGTCGATGCGGTTCGACGCAGCAACATGAACATGGCCGGGGGCACCATCCGCACCGAAGGAGAGGAGATCCGGGTGCGGACCATGGGCCGCAAGTATACCGGCCGGGAGCTTTCCTCCATCGTAGTGGTGGCCCGGCCCGAAGGGGAAATCATCACCCTGGACCGATTGGCCGACATTCGGGACGGGTTTACCGAGGACCCGATTCGCGCCACGGTTGACGGCAGCCCGGCCGTCCTGGTGGTGGTTTATAAAACCTCGGAAGAAGATGCCCTCAAAATTTCCCGCACGGTGGGCGACTTCGTGCGGGACAAACAAAATACCTTGCCCGACGGTGTGCGCATCGGGGTTCTCTATGACAGCACCGACATGCTGCAGGATCGGATCGACCTGCTCACCCGCAACGGCCTGCTGGGACTGATCCTGGTGTTGATCCTGTTGTGGATTTTCATGGATCTGCGCCTGAGTTTCTGGGTCGGCATGGGGATCCCGATCTCCATTGCCGGGGCCCTGGCCATCTTGTGGGCGGTGGGTGCCACCATCAACATGATCTCCCTCTTCGGCCTGATCATGGTGCTGGGCATTGTGGTTGACGACGCCATTGTCGTGGGCGAAGCGATCTTTCATCACCGCCAGCAGGGCCAACCTCCCCTGAAAGCCGCCGTGGAGGCGGTTCGAGAAGTCGGCCTGCCGGTGACAGCGGCGGTGGTCACCACGGTGGTGGCTTTTCTTCCGCTGGCCTACATCGGCGGGATCATGGGCAAGTTCATCTCCATTTTACCCGTCACGGTCATTGCCTGCCTGGTCGTCTCCCTGGTGGAATGCCTCATCCTGCTGCCGGCGCACCTGAACCACCTGCCGGACCCCAATCGCCGGCCGCGGCGGCGCGACCGGCTCTACGATCGCCTGGAACGGATCAACCGCGCCGCCGGGCGTGGGCTGGAGTGGGTGATCGAGCGTCTCTACATTCCGCTGCTGAACAAAGCCATCCAGTGGCGCTATATCGCGCTGTGCACCACCATCAGCATCCTGCTGATTACGGTGGGGCTGATCCAAGGCGGTGTTCTGAAGTTCGAGGTGTTCCCGCAGGTGGACGGCTTTGTGGTGACCTCCACCGTCGAGTTTCCGCCCGGCACCCCGCCGGAGGTGACCGCCGGCGCCGTCAAAGATCTGGAAGCCGGCCTGCTGCAGTTGGAACCGCAGTTTGAGACCCGCTCCGGCGAGGCGCTGATCGAAAGCCGGCTGGCCATTGTGGGCCAGACCCTCGGCGATACGGTGCAGACCGGACCCAACGTCGGAACGGTGCTGGCCACTTTTCTACCCTCCGAGCGACGCGGCATCCATTCCAAGGACCTGGAAGTCGCCTGGGAGAAGAACGTCGGTGCGATCCCCGGAGTCAAGTCCCTGACCTTCCAGGGAATGGCCGCCGGACCCCCCGGAGCGCCCATTGAAATCTGGCTGCAGGGCCGGGATATGGACACGATTCTGGCGGCGGCCGACGACCTGATGAACCGGCTTGGCGAGTTCGACGGGGTCTATCAGATTCGTTCCGACCATTCTCCCGGGAAAAACGAGATGCGCCTGACCCTGAAACCGGAGGCCCGCACGCTGGGCATCACGGTGGACGATCTGGCGCGGCAGGTCTACGCCGGTTTTTTCGGTGAAGAGGCCGTTCGACTGCAGCGCGGACGCGAGGACATTCGTGTCAAGGTCCGCTATACGGCCGACGAGCGCGGTCGACTCACCGATCTGGAGCGCATGCGCATCCGGACCCGCAGCGGCATGGAAGTGCCGCTGCTGTCGGTGGCCGAGGTGCGTTTTGCTCCCGGCTACGCTGCCATCACGCGTACCGACGGACTGCGCCGGGTGGCGGTCAGTGCGGCGGTGGATACCAACCGTACCAACGCCAACGAAATTTTTGCGGCGCTCTCCACGGATTTTTTCCCACAGCTGAAAGCGGATTATCCGGGACTTTACGTGGCCCTTCAGGGCGAAAAAAAGAAAATGCGCGAGTCCTTCGAGAGTCTGTTTATCAGTTTCCCCCTGGCCGTACTGGGCATTTTCGTGATCATCGCCACCATATTTCGCTCTTACGTGCAGCCATTTGTGATTCTTGTAACCGTCCCGTTCGGTATTATCGGTGCTGTATTCGGACACCTGCTGCTGGGGTTCGACCTTTCCATTATGAGCATTTTCGGCATGGTGGCGCTCACCGGCGTGGTCGTAAACGATGCGATTGTGATGATCGAGCGGATCAACGAAAACCTGGCCGGCGGTATGCGATTCAAGGATGCGATCTTTGCCGGCGGCCGCCGGCGCTTCCGGGCCATCATTTTGACCACCTTGAGTACCGTCGGCGGACTGGCTCCGCTGATCTTGGAAACCGACCTGCAGGCGCGGTTCCTGATTCCCATGGCGGTTTCTTTGGCCGCCGGCGTCGCCTTCGCCACCTGTCTGACACTGGTGTTCATTCCGAGCCTGCTGGGAATATTGAACGATTTTCGCCTGCTGGCCTATCGCTGGAAACACGGCAGCTGGCCGCAGCGTCGCGAACACGTGGAACCGGCCCGCTACCGCCGGGATACCGTACTGGAAGACGAACGCGA
>DAXETY010000036.1:0-4827 GCA_051155755.1 Desulfobacterales bacterium | reverse complement strand
TTCCGCGGCGGGGCCTTCAAGCCGCGCACCTCGCCCTATTCGTTTCAGGGATTGGGTGAAGAAGGATTGAAGATCCTGGCCGAGGTCAGAGCAGAAACCGGCATGCCGGTGATCACCGAGGTCATGGACGATCCCAGCTTCGACCTGGTGGAAGAATACGCCGACATCATCCAGATCGGCACCCGCAACATGCAGAATTTCTCCCTGCTGCGGCGCGCCGGCCATGCTGGAAAACCGGTCTTCCTCAAGCGCGGCATGGCCGCCACCATCGACGAGTGGCTGATGGCGGCCGAATACATTCTCGACGGCGGCAACGATCGCGTGATTCTTTGCGAACGGGGCGTGCGCACCTTCGCCCACCACAGCCGCAACACGCTGGACCTGTCGGCGGTGCCGGTGGTGCGCAAAGAGAGCCATTTGCCGATCATCATCGACCCCAGCCACGCCGCCGGCCGCCGCGACCAGGTCATCCCGCTCAGCCGCGCCGCCGCCGCCGTGGGCGCCCAGGGCCTGATGGTGGAAGTGCACCACGCACCCGAGGAGGCCCTGAGCGACGGGGCCCAGTCGCTGTACCCGGAGCAGTTCGCCGAACTGTGCCGGGAGGTGCGCTCGATCTTCGAGGTGGCCGCCTCCGGAAACCTAGGGACGTTGTTAACTTTTTAACTTATTTCATTGTAGCTTGAACCGCTTGCGGCCGGTAAGTAAAAAATAAAAGCGTTCCCATTCTTCCCGATAGGAAATCGCATCATGCAAACCTTTTCCATTCCCACTGCCACCGGACAGTCGACCATTTACGTGGGCGAGCAGCTGGAAAACCTCGGCCGCTACCTGCCCCACCGGCGCCTGGTGGTGCTCACCGACGACAACGTTCGCCGGCTCTATGAATCGGCGTTTCCCCGGGGGGCGGCGGTGGTGTCGGTCGGCGTCGGTGAAGCGGCCAAGGCCCTGGCCAACGTGGAGCGCATTTACGAAGCCCTGCTGGCCGGCGAGGCCGACCGCAGCACCTTCGTGGTGGGCATCGGCGGCGGGGTGGCCTGCGATATCGCCGGTTTTGCCGCATCCACCTACATGCGCGGGATGCGCTTCGGATTTGTGGCCACCAGTCTGCTGGCCCAGGTGGATGCCAGCGTCGGCGGCAAGAACGGGGTGAATTTCCGCGGTTACAAGAACCTGGTGGGCACCTTCAGCCAGCCCGAATTCGTGATCTGCGATCCGCAGGTGCTGCGCACCCTGCCGCGGGGTGAAGTGCTTTGCGGGTTGGCCGAGGTGGTCAAGCACGCCCTGATTCGCGATGCCGACCTGCTGAATTTTATGGAGCGAAACGCCGAGGCGGTCCTCGAACTGCAACCGGCCGCCGTGGAGCGCATCGTGGCCGACTCGGTGGCCATCAAGTCCGCAGTGGTGACCGCCGACGAAAAGGAAAGCGGCCTGCGTCGGATCCTGAACTTCGGCCACACCTTCGGCCACGCCCTGGAGCCGCTGCTGCACATCTCCCACGGCGAAGCGGTGAGCATCGGCATGGTGCTGGCCGCCGGCCTGTCGGTGCAGCGCGGACTTCTGGAGCCCGAAGCGGCCGAGCGGATCCGGGACCTGCTGGAGCGGCTCGGCCTGCCGGTGCAATGTCCGGTGCCGCCTTCCGAACTGATGGATGCCGTTCGCAAGGACAAAAAACGCGAAAGTGACGCTGTGCACTTCGTACTGCTGCACGGCCTCGGCGACGCCGTGATCCAGCCCATCCCGCTGCAGGAGCTGGCAGACCTTTTATAGCCGTTTTCCGGATCAGAGCGATGAACGATCCATAACGGAAGCCGACGGTGTTTTTTGTTATGCGTTTTTTAAAGCCACCGCGGCAAAGCCCTGAAAAGAAAAAGGTGAAATTTCTCAAACTTGAATTAGGTCTTCCCCATTCACCGGCATTCTGCTATTCGGTCGAAAGGAACCCCGGGGCCGGTATGAACGCTCCCTGGTGTCGGTGAAAATCAGAAAAATCAGCTGGACGTACCTGTATGCGAAAGACGTCGTTAATTATACCTGCCAGCTTCTTGCTCTTCATTCTTTTGGGTGCACCGCCGACAGGCATCGAAACATCTTCTCAGGCAAGCATCTCGGAACGCTCCGCTCCCGGTCTTGGATTTACCATCGTCTCCTTTCATTTCACCGACTTTTATTCAACCGAGACCGACGCATCTCAAGCAGCCGGAATCATATCTGAATTTGACATCGCAGTCGTCAGCGGCGTACTCGATGAAACCGCAAGATCGGTCATTGATCGCTCAATAAAGAAAATCGAATCGCGGGGGCTCCGATACGAATATCTGCTGTTACCGGCAACTGGTCTTGACCGACATGCGTATGTTTTTATCTATCGGACCGATGTCGTATACCCGGTCCAGTGGTATCGATACGATGATCTGCAACTTCATTCTTTGCACGGAGGGTCATATATCGTCCGATTTGAGCATAACGTCGCAGATTTTGATTTCACGGTAATCGCCCGACAGTTCGATGTTCGCCATCCAACCCCGGAAATCGACACCTTGCGCCGCGCTGTTGGCAACGTGCAAGACAACTTCCCGGATGAAGCCGATATCATCGTTGTTGCCGGGGCACCCGGCATTTGTGATTCGGTTGAAACCGACGCGTTATTGAACCCGTTGACAGATGAGGGCTACATTCGATTGTTTTACGATGTGCCGCCGGGATCGGAAGGGGCCGGCCCATGCCCCAACGCGCAATTTATCGTTGCCGCCTATTCAAACGATTTGTTCTGGGAAGCCCCTGAAATGTACGCGGTTGCGTCTGCATCCATTGAAAGCCAGCCCCTCCCACAACCGGTCTCCGAACAGCCGGCCGGCTTCAGTGCCTTTATCATCGTAAAAGATGAAGACACCGAAGACGATTCGGATTCAAAGGCCGGGTGCTTTTTCGTCTCTTCGAGCAGTTGAAGCGGAATCTTTCCTCCTGATTTTTCATGCGGGAAATTTCATTGCGACACCGCAACTGGGATGCATTCGGGCGCGATCATTGAAAATTAACCGCCTTTCCACTTTTTGCGCTTGCCAATTAAAGCGATCCTTACTACCTAACCAACAGGTTGTTCGACAGCAGAATCGGTCATTCCAGCAAGCCGGCGGCTCCGCCTCGTTTCCGACCTCTTCCGAACCTTCACTTTCTTGAGCGGCCTTCACTGCGAGGTCCGATTCACCCCGGCATGACAATTCTGCAAGAATTTCCGGCGTCCAGAGACGGATGCCGGCGGATCAGGGCCTGCCAAAGGAGGCAAGATGGCATCAGAACTTCCGCGCGTAAAAGGTGTACTGCAGCGCAACCGGGACCAGCTCCTGGGCCGCGAAAACGTGGTGGCCACCGGGATCGGTTACAAAACCATCGGCGGCCGAAAAACCGATAAGATGAGCATCGTGTGTTCGGTGGCGCGCAAGATGCCCACCGATCAGCTCAAAAGCGGCCAGCAGGTGCCCCAGGCGATTGAGGATGTTCCGATCGACGTGGTGCAGACCGGACCCATCCGGGCCCTGCAGCCGCCCACCGAAAAATTCCGGCCGGCACCGGGCGGCGTCAGCATCGGACATTTTGCCATCACGGCCGGCACCCTGGGCTGCCTGGTAAAAAAGAACGGCCGAACCTACATTCTTTCCAACAATCACGTGCTGGCCAACAGCAACGATGCCCAGATCGGCGATGCGATCCTGCAGCCCGGACCCTATGACGGCGGCCGGCCCGAGCAAGACAAAATTGCCGAACTGGCCGACTTTGTGCCGATTCACATCATCGGAATGCCCAGCGATTGCCCCACGGCCACCGGTGCGGCCGATTTTCTCAATGCCGTCGCCCGGCTTCTGGGAAGCGATGCCCGCCTGCAGGCCGTCAGCACCCGGCAGGTCGACAATCTGGTGGACGCCGCCATTGCGCGTCCGCTGTCAGACGACCTGGTCAAAGATGAAATCCTGCAGATCGGCACGCTGAACGGAACGGCTTCGGGCGATCTGGGCATGGCCATCCGCAAGAGCGGCCGCACCACCGGGTTGACCAGCGGAGAGATCATGCAGGTGGACGTGACCGTCAACGTTCAGTACGGGGAAGGGCGCATCGCCCGTTTTACCGATCAGCTCATGGCCGGGGCCATGAGCCAGGGCGGCGACAGCGGCTCGGCCGTGGTCGACGATCAAAACCGCCTGGTGGGACTGCTGTTTGCCGGCAGCGATCAAAGCACGATCATCAATCGAATCGAGAACGTCTTCACAGCGCTGGAGATTTCGCTGTGAAAGCGGCCGCGATCTTCATACTGCTGGCAATTCCTGCCATCGTGTGGTGCAATGGTGACGACATGCCGACGAATATCCAGCAAGTCAAAGCAAAGTACGAATCCGAGCTGATGCGACAGCCCGGCGTGGTGTCGGTGGGCATCGGCCAGGACTCCAGCGGTCGCAAGGTGATCGTGGTCGGCCTGGAGAAAGCCGAAACGAAATCTGCCGCCGCCATTCCCGAATCCCTGGACGGCTACCCCGTGCGGGTAGAGACCGTGGGCCCCATCAAAGCTCAATAAAAACTAGGGACGTCCATGAGATTATGCGTTTCTTGAATTTAGTTGTTGTTTGTCATTGTTGATTTGAACCGCCTAAAGAAACGCATAATTTCATGGACGTGCCTAGTTGCGTAGTTATATCCTACCATATTCCTACTTTATAGATGATATTGTTTCCAGCCGGATACGCATTATTCTATTACCATGCTTGCTCATTCAAAATCCGTTACATGCGACCGACCCCAAAAACAGTCGGACCCGCATAGACGTTATAGAAAGGTCAA
>DAXETY010000035.1:0-108289 GCA_051155755.1 Desulfobacterales bacterium | reverse complement strand
CTGGAGCGGGAGATGATCATCGATGCCCTGAAAAACAGCCGGGGCAACATCACCCAGGCGGCCGACCTGCTCAAGACTACGGTGCGCAAGTTCGCCTATAAGGCCAAGAAATACGACGTGGACTATCGTAACTACCGCTGACCGCCTAGATCCCATGCGTATGCCGAAAGGCCGTTTCCGGACGGGCACGAACGAACCGGGGTGGGCCGCAAATCGCAGCCCACCCCGGTCTTTCGGGAGGGGGGAGGGGGTCCCGAAAAGACTAAATATCGTAATAGAGGAAAAATTCGTGCGGATGCGGGCGCAGTCGCACCGGGTTGATCTCGTTTTCGGTTTTGTATTCAATCCACATGTCGATGGCATCCTGGGTAAACACATCGCCTTTGAGCAGGAACTCCTGGTCCTCCTTGAGGGCGTCAATGGCTTGTTCCAGGGAACCCGGTGCCGAAGGAATCTCGGCCAGTTCCTCGGGGGGCAGATTGTAGAGATTTTTGTCGAGCGGATCGCCCGGATCGATCCGGTTTTGAATGCCGTCGATGGCCGCCATCAGGATGGCCGGAAACGCCAAGTAGCCGTTGCAGGAGGGATCGGGCGTACGGAATTCGATTCGCTTGGCCTTGGGCGACGGCGAATACATGGGAATTCGAATGGCGGCACTGCGATTGCGGCTCGAATAGGCCAGATTGACCGGCGCCTCGAAACCCGGCACCAGACGCTTGTAGGAGTTTGTGGTGGGGTTGGTGAACGCGCACAGCGCCCGGCAGTGTTTTAGGATGCCGCCGATGGCGTACAGCGCCTCCTGGGACACACCGGCATATCCGTCGCCGGCGAACAGGGGCTGGTTTTCCTTCCAGATGCTGATGTGGGTGTGCATGCCGGTGCCGTTGTCTTCAAAGAGCGGCTTGGGCATGAAAGTCACCGTGTGGCCATGCCGGTGGGCCACGTTTTTGAGCACGTATTTGAACCACTTGAGCTGGTCGGCCATCTGCAGCAGGGGCTTGAAGCGCATGTCGATCTCGGCCTGGCCGGCGGTGGCCACTTCGTGATGCTGGGCCTCGACGTCAATGCCCAGGCTTTGCAGGACCAGCACCATTTCCGTGCGAAGGTCCTGGAATTTGTCCATGGGCGGTACCGGGAAATAGCCCTCCTTGTGCCGCGGCTTGTAACCGAGGTTGGGGCACTCGTCGCGGCCGCTGTTCCAGATGCCCTCGATGGAATCGATCTCGTAGAAGGCCCGGTTGCGGGAAGACTCGAACCGGATATTGTCGAATATAAAAAATTCGGCTTCCGGGCCGATGTAGGCCGTGTCGCCAATGCCGCTGTTTTTCAGATAAGCCTCGGCCTTGCGGGCGATGTAGCGCGGGTCACGGGTATAGGCCTCGCGGGTGACCGGATCGACGATGTCGCAGATCAGCACCAAGGTCGGTTCCGCGAAAAACGGGTCGATCTTGGCCGTCGTCGAATCGGGAATCACCAGCATGTCACTGGCGTTGATGGGCTGCCAGCCGCGAATGGACGATCCGTCGAAACCAAAGCCGTCCTCAAAGCTCGACTCGTCCAGTTCGCTGGTCGGCACCGAGAAATGCTGCCACAGGCCCGGAAAGTCCATAAACCGCAGGTCCACCATTTTGGTGCCTTTTTCCTTTGCCAATTCCAATACTTCTTTCGGTGTCATTGCTCTCCTCCTCTTCGATTTGGTTGAAGAAGTTATGTTGTAGAAAATTCTCTGATTCCAAACGGGTTTCTCGGTTCGGCGGCCGGCGGCAACGGGGCCGGGTTACCCTTGGAAGCCATCCGGATGCATCGCGCCACCGAACCAACACGGGTGGCTTCTTTAGATCGCATCCTTGCCGGTTTCACCGGTGCGCACCCGCAGCGCCTCCTCCACCGGGAAGACAAAGATTTTTCCATCGCCGATCTTGCCGGTGCTGGCCGCCTCGCGGATTTTTTCCACCACTTGATGGGCGCGTTCGGCCTCCACGACGATTTCGATTTTAATCTTGGGGATGAAATCGACGATGTATTCCGCACCCCGGTAAATCTCCTTGTGGCCTTTCTGGCGGCCGTACCCTTTGACCTCCGTAATCGTCATTCCCTGGATGCCGATCTCATTCAATGCTTCCTTGACATCGTCCAGTTTGAAGGGCTTGATAATCGCTTCGATTTTTTTCATTTTCGAACCTCCATTTTTATAGAATTTCGAATCCGCGTTCTCCGTGCAGGGAGCTGTCAAGCCCCTCGATTTCCTGCTCCGTTTCCACCCGCAATCCGCCGGTGAGACAGCGGGTCACATAGATTACGACCAGCGTTCCCAGGGCCGAATAAATCGCGGTGGCCACGATGGATATGACCTGAATCCAGAGTTGTTTGGGATTGCCGTAGAACAGGCCGGCCGCCCCCTCGGTGACGGCCGGGTTGGCAAACAGTCCCGTGGCCAGAGCGCCCCAGATACCGCACATGCCGTGCACGCCGAACGCATCCAGCGAGTCGTCGTAACCGATTTTCTGTTTCAACACCGCGACACTGTAATAGCCCAGTACGCCGGCGATAATACCGATGATCAAGGAGGCGGGCATGTTGACGAAACCGGCTGCCGGAGTGATGGCCACCAGCCCGGCGACCACACCCGAGGCCATGCCCAGAACCGTCGGCTTCTTGGAGCCGATCCACTCTGCAAACATCCACGCCAGGGCACCGGCGGCGGCGGAGGTGTTGGTCACCAGAAACGCCGATGCAGCCACTCCGTCTGCCGCCAGCTGGCTGCCGGCATTGAAGCCGAACCAGCCGAACCAGAGCAGCGCCGCTCCCAGTGCGGTCAGGGTGATGCTGGAAGGAAACATGGCTTCTTTGCCGTAACCGATGCGTTTGCCCAGCACCAGCGACAACACCAGCCCTGCCACACCGGCGTTGATGTGCACCACCGTGCCGCCGGCAAAATCCAAAGCGCCCATGCTGCCCATCCACCCACCGCCCCAAACCCAATGGGCGATGGGACAGTAAATCACCGTCAGCCACAGCACGGTAAACACGATCCAGGCGGAAAATTTCATGCGGTCGACCACCGAGCCCAGCACGAGCGCCACCGTAATGCAGGCGAAGGTCATCTGGAACATTACAAAAACGTAGGTCGGAATCGTTCCCGAAAGACTGCCGACATCGATGCCGTTCATAAACAGATGCGGAAGCCCGCCGACAACACCGGCCACATCCGGTCCGAAGGCCAGAGAGTAGCCCCACATCATCCAGACAACACTGCCCAGACAGTAAGCGGCCAGGGTCATGGCAATGGTGTTGAGCAAATTCTTGTATCGGGACAACCCGCCGTAAAACAGCGCCAGACCGGCCGGGGTCATCATCATGACCAGTGCCGTGGAGACGATCAGCCAAGCGGTGTCGCCACTATCGAGACCGTCGGCCGCCAGGGCCGGGGATAACGGCATTAGTACCCACAATAGTGCTATTGAACAGAATTTCCATTTCATCGTTTGTTCACTCCTCCTCTCGGTCCAATGGATGCGTGTATTCGCTGAACTCCCGTTTCAGTATGGCATCACCGGCTCGGTCCGGATGGCCGGCACCTTGATCAACCGCTCTTCAACAGCCGCCTTGATTTCCGCAACCTGGTCGGCAGCGTCAACCTTCTGACCATCGAAGTCGCGGACATAGAACACGTCGACCACCTGGTCGACTTTGGTGGCGATCTTGGCGACCCAGATATCCAGGCGGCACGAAAACAATGCATCAGTCACGTTGAACAGCAGCCCCGGATAGTCGTAGGTAAACACTTCGATGATGGTGAAAAAACTCGAGCTGTGGTTGTCGATGATGATGCGGTTGGCTCGCTTGTGGTCAACGATGATGCGCCGACGGTGACCGGAAATTTTTTGGCGCAAGGCGGCCTTCAAATCGAGTTCTCCGGCCAGGGCCCGTTCGAGGTGCGCCGCCGTCCGGTTCCAGCGGTCTTCTTCGAAAATCCGATCCGGCGGCGGCTTGACCGTGAAAATATCGACGGCCACCCGATTTCTCCAGGTGAAAATCTGGGCATCCACGATGTCGATGTTGTTGAGCGTAAAGACTCCGGCGATATTGGAAAACAGGCCCGGTCGATCCTTGGCGCAGACTTTGACCGTCCGGGTTTCCGAATCGGCCGTGCGGGTGATGTTCCAGACAAATTCGCGCTGCTGCAGACGCAGAAACCTTCGGATATCCTCCAGAATCTGATCCGGGGTGGCGTACATCAGATAGCGGGGCGACAGCACGTCAAACACCGACGCGATGGCTTCCCGATCCGGTTCCGTTTCCACAGCGGCCAGCACAATGGTTTTCTTTTGATCGGCCTCGCGAACCGCCTTCCGGCTGGCCAGCTCGCCGTGCTCCAGTATGTTAAGGGTTTTCAGAAACAGCTCGCGCAACAGGGTGGCGGTCCACTCGTTCCAAGCATTCGGCCCGGTGGCCATACAATCGGCCACCGTCAGCAGGTAAAGCATTCGCAGGCGCTCGGGGTCTCCGATTTCCCGGGCACAGAAAATGGCCGTCTCTTCGTCATAGATGTCGCGCCGCGTGGCAATTTTCACCAAAAACAGGTGTTTTTCCACCAGAAACGCCACGGTGTCCACGTCTTCGGGGCTCATGCCCTTGGACTGCAGCAGCGACCGCACGATGGCGGCGCCGGACTCGGAATGGTCTTCGGTTTCGCCACCCTTGCCGATGTCATGCAGCAGCGCCGCCCACAGCAGGACGTTGCGGCGGCGCAGCTTTTTGTAAATCTCGACACACAACGGCTCCACCTGGGAATTCTCCGTGATCCCGGTAAGGTTCTTGATGGTCTGGACCGTGCGCAGGAGATGCTTGTCCACCGGATAGAGATGGTACTCGTCGTATTGGATCCGATTGACAATACTGTCGAAAGGCGGAATCAGCTGAACCAGGATGCCGGTATTGAGCATTTCCCGCAGTACGCTGACCACCGGCGGGGCACCGGCCAGGATGCGTTCGAAAGACGCCACGGTTTCGGGGTCACCGGCCACCCGGCCTTCGACCCGATGGGCGAATTCCTTGACGATCCGCTTGGCTTCCGCGCTCAGCGGAAGCTTCAGGCGCAGGCTTTCCTCGAAGATTCGGATCAGCAGCTGGGGCGATTCCAACACGGCTTCCGGAGAAGCGAAACAAAGCATCTCGCGATCCACGTAGAGGCCTTCGACCGTGGCAACGCGGTTGCGGCGCTTGCGCGGTTTTCCTTCCGGCGTGTAGCCCATCTCCGCCAGAAATATCAGCAAGTGGTGCTTGATGAACTCCATTTTGCCCTGGAGGTCGCTGAGAAACGTTTCCACCGGCTGCTGGCCGTTGGTATGGCGGTAGTTCATCGATTCGGCCAGCCGGATTTGATTTTCGAAATGAAGCTGGTCGCATTTGCGGCCGCACAGCCGGTGCAGGCGATTGCGGACATCCCAGATAAAGGTCAAAGCCCGGCCGAGTTCCCGGTATTCCTCGTGAGAAAGCTTGCCCGTGAATTCCAGATCGCGGGGCTGGCGCAGCTGGTATTGAATCCGGGCCAGCCAAAGCATCGTGTGATAGTCCCGCAGTCCGCCCTTGCCCTCTTTGAGATTCGGTTCGAGTCGATAGGTCGAATCGCCGAACTGCAGGTGACGGGCACGGTTTCTTTGGACCAGCCAGGCGATGATTTTACGGGAATGACGCGATAGAATTTTGGCGTGCAGCTTTTCGATCAGCTCCGAATACAGGGGCGACATGCCGCAGAGGAAGCGCGCATCGAGAATCGGCGTGAGCACCTCGTAGTCTTTGGTGGCCATCGAAAGACATTCCTTGAGAGACCGCGTGGCATAGCCGACCTCCAGACCGACGTCCCAGAGGGGATAGATAATTTCCCGAATCAGATTTTCGGCGGCTTCGGGCACCTTTTTATGGAACAAAAACAGCACATCGATGTCGGAGTGCAGGCACTGCTCCTCACGGCCGTATCCACCCAGTGCGATGAACACATAGGGATTTTTGGCAATGCCCAGCTGAGGGCCGACCATGCTCGACTCGAAGCAGGCCCGAAAGTATTCATCGTAGATGCGACTGTGCTGTTCCATGAACGCAGTGGCGTCGAGCCGATCGAGCGCTCCGATGAGCGCCAACCGCTGATTTTTCAAGTGCTGCGTGATTTGATGAAGCATCGTATCGGTATGCATGCGGAATAAGCTTCGATTCGTTCAACGGTTCGGAAAACGGGCCGCACACCGCAGGGCATGAGCCCGGCACACCGCCGTGATTCGCGTCCGGGTGCTGCAAAGCTCTGCAACCGACGTGCCAGTTAGCGTCCTCGGGCATAATTTTTAGTCGAATCAAATAGCTGGCCGGCTGGGGAGGGTTTATTCCCGGCCCTCAGGAACGACATTTCTGTAAATTGTTTCCGAAATAACATACATATTTGTATATTGATATATGTTTCATCATTCAGTTCTATTTTCTACCTTCCTATCTGAGCCTGAAAATCGAAAAATAAATCTGCAAATTAGTAAAAATAAATAAACTGTATAATCAGTGGTTTAGTAACTACAAAAATGTAATTTCGGTCGAGAATCGAACCGCGCGGGTGCGTACCGGAATCAGAGATAAAAGGAACACCCTTCACCCGGTCGAAAATCGAAAGTCGCCGGTGGGACGAGCCCCAAGTAAGCATACTTCGACTTCGGGGCCGGCCGGTCTTCGGTTCGATCGCAAAGGGGGATGGATTTTCGGAAGGGCTGCGCGGATATCCGGACTGGATCAGGGCCCAATTTCCATGTAGTGATCCCAGATTTCACTCACGCGTCGACGCAGCAGCGCAAAGCGGTCTGCCGCCACACGGGCCGGCTGCTCCTGCAGGCTGCGCTTGTGGGACACGGCACGATAGACCAGGTAGGCGTGCTTTAGAATGTGGGCATCGATTTCATCCATGATGCCGGTTTCCATCAGCGTCTGAATCAGGCGTACGTTGTCGGTCCACTGCAGCAGCGCCGGGTTTCGGTGGGCATGGGCGAGAACCAGGTACTGAACCAGAAATTCAATGTCGACAATGCCGCCGTGGCCCTGCTTGATATCGAAAAACTGCGCATCGTTTTTCAACAGTTCATGCCGCATGCGGGACCGCATGTCCAGAACGTCGCGGCGCAGTTGATGCGGGTCACGGGATGCGGATAGAATTTCACTGCGGACCGAGCGGAATTGATCCTGCAGGCGCCGATCGCCGCCGACCGGTCGCGCGCGAATCAGGGCCTGGTGCTCCCAGCTCCAGGCGGATTTTTGCTGGTATTCACGGAACCCGTCGATATGACTGACCAGGATTCCGGAACTGCCGCTGGGACGCAGACGCATATCGGCCTCATACAGGATGCCGGCCCGGGTGTGGGCGGTGAGAATGTGAATCACGCGTTGACCCAGGCGTGCAAAAAACTGGCGGTTGTCCAGGGTGTTCTGCGCTGCCGCGGTCTCACCGGCAGCGGCGGCGTGGATGAAAACCAGGTCCAGATCACTGCCATAGCCCAACTCGAGGCCTCCGAGCTTGCCGTAAGCGATCACGGCAAAACCGCGGTCGAGACACAAGCTGCCGATGTTGCAGCGCGGTTTTCCGTGCTTGGCGACCAGATGACGCCAGGCCATTTCAAGCGCCTGTTCCAGCACCACTTCGGCGATATCGGAGAGACGATCGCTGACGCGCATCAGCGGCAGCACTTCGGTGACGTCGGCGGCAGCCACCCGCAGCACATTGACCTGTTTGAACACCCGCAGGGCATCCATCCGGGTTTCCAGATCGTCGGGCAGTGCTTCGAACCGCTGGGACAGTTCCCGTTCCAATTCCGGTCTGCCCGGTGGCGCGTACAACGTGCGGGAATCGAGCAATTCGTCCAGCAACACCGGATGGCGGGTGAGAAAACGGGCAATCCAGGGACTGGCCTCCATCAGGCGGACCAGGTGGTCCAGACTGTCCGGATATTCCACCAGCAATGCCAGGTAGGCGGCCCTTCCGCCGATGGCTTCGATCAGTTCGACGATGCGCTCCAGGGTGTCCAACGGGGTGTCGCTTCGGCCGGCTGATTGCAAAACCTGTGGCATCAGGCGGTCCAGCCGCCGGCGCCCCTCGCGACCCAGCGCACCGCGCTTTACGGAACCACGCAAGTGCAACAGCAGCCGCAGGGCTTCCGCCGCCGGTTCGAAACCGGCTGCATGCAGGGCCGCCTGCATTCGGTCGGGTTCGATCTCCTGCCGCCAGACAGCGGCCAGTGTTTGCAGATGCGGATGGGTCGATACTTCCAAGGCGCCGGCGCCCAGCAACATCGAAAAATGATGATGAACCCTTTCGCGGTGCGCTTTCAGCGCTTCGGTAAATTCGGATTCGTCGACAAAGTCCATGCTTTGGGCCAGGCGTTTGCGCATGGTCGCATCGGACGGTAGCCGATGCGTCTGCTGGTCGTCATATTCCTGCAGGCGATGCTCCAAACGCCGCAAAAAGCGGTAGGCGTCCTGAAGCTCGCCGCACACCGCTTCGGGGACCAGTTTTTCCCGGGCGATTTCCGGCAGGACCGTCTCGATGCCTTGCTGCTGAAGCACCGGGCTTACGCCGCCGCGGATCAGCTGAAAGACCTGCCCGAAAAATTCGATTTCCCGGATGCCGCCCCGGCCGATTTTAATGTCGTCCTGCAACCCTTTGCGCCTGACCTCCAACTCGATTTTACGTTTCATTTCACGCAATGATTCGAAAGCGCCGAAGTCCAGATATCTCCGGTACACGAATGGATTCAGCCGTTCCAGCAAAATCCGGCCGGCCCGACGATCGCCGCCGACTTCGCGAGCCTTGATCCAGGCGTAGCGCTCCCACTCGCGGCCCTGATAGTGATAATACTGCTCCATGGCGTCGAAGTTCATTACCAGCGGCCCGTTCTCTCCAAAGGGGCGCAACCGCATGTCGACCCGATAGACGAAACCATCCGGGGTTGTTTTGCCGAAAAGCTGCAGCAGATTGCGGCAGAGTCGATTGAAAAATTCATCGTTGCTGACCGGATCGGCTGCATCGCAGGTCTGCCCGCGTTCGGGGTAAGCGAAAATCAGGTCGATATCGGAGGAGAAATTCAGTTCGCCACCGCCGAGTTTCCCCATGCCGATGACCACCAGCTGCTGCTCGGCGCCGCCCGAAGCCGTCGGCGTCCCGTAGCGGTCGACCAGGCGGCCGTGCAGAAATTCAACCGCTCGATCGATGAGCGCCTCAGCCAGCGCCGTCAACTCGGCCATGGTTTCCTGCAAATCGGCCCAGCGGCACAGGTCTCTCCAGGCAATCCGAACCATTTCGCGGTTTCGAAACCGTCTCAACCGGGACGCCATCCGGCTTTCGTCTGTCACTGCCTGCGTCCAGGATTCCAATTTTTGCCGATAGCCGCCCTCCGGGTACGGCCGCAGCAGATCCCCGCTGACCGCCAAATCGGGAAGCAGCAAGGGGGATCGCCGGCAATTTTCATAGACGAAGCGGCTCCAGGCAAAAACGGTTGCGGCGGTTTCACGGATCTCGGGAATTTCCGGCATCGGCGTGCCGGCGGATTCCGCGGCAGCCTGCAAAGCCTGCCCGCGGGCCTGGAAGGCTTCATCGGGGCACATGGTGATCTGCGAAGACGTCTGCGATAAAAAGTGTCATCATTCTCATTGACCGCTTTCCAGCCCGCTCATTTGCGGCAACCGGCAAGTGGCAACCCGGCCGGCTGAGCCTGAGAAAGAAAGGTGACGGGGTAAACGTTGTTGAATGGCTGCATGGCCGTTACAGCTGCATGTTCTTTTTGCCCTGGGCGAGTATGCGCATGGCTGCCGAAACCTGGCTCGGTCGAACAAGCAGAAAGGCGGAGTAGCCGTATTTGTCCTGCTTCAGCTCGATGCCCGCATCATTGGGGAAGGATTCCGCCTTGCCGCGAACGGTGATTCGAAGGGCTTTTTCATGGGGTAGAATTTTGACCGTCCAGAAAATGTTCGGTGTTTCATCAAACTTGGCCGAGCGGGGTTCAAAGCAAAGCTCGCCGGGAAAGTGGCTGCGCACTTGCGTCATCAGGTTTTCCCCCAGGTCTCGGAGATCGGGAGGCAATTCGCTGAGAAAGAGCTTATCGCCGGTCGTCAAGCCCGAGGATGGCAACTGGGCACAGCTGGATTTTTCCGAAGACGCGGTTGTCCGGCCCCCGGCTGCGGGAGCGGAAGCCGCATTGACCGGTGCAGGTGACCCGGCTTTCGAAACCGATTTCGCGGAATTCGAATGGCTCAACACCAGGATCTGGGCGGTGCTGCCGACATTCAACAGCCGGGTTGCGTTCGGGTCGAAGGTAAGTGAAGCGTGTTCGGGGTTGTATTCGATGGCCGACTCGAGCAGCAGCACGCTGTAAGGGCCGGTCTTGGATTTGCATTCTCCCAGGGTGGCAACTTCTTCGGGTTCCAGGCGGGCTTTCCATACCCCGTTATCGATGGCGCGGGCTCCTTCGATGGTCATGCTGAGCTTCAAACCCATGAGATTTTCTCCAAAGATACGGTGATCGGCAACGCAAACCGAACCGGTTCCGGGGCGGCAAACCGCACCGATTGATCCGTATGGTTGAACTTATAAAAATACCGTATCCGGGGGCAAAAATCAACCGACTTCCGGCCCGCGGCAGCCGACCCGGGCTTTTTTCTGAGCTTATTATCGCCCGATTTGACAGAATCTTTACTGTGATGGAGGCCCGAAGGCTTTTTTGCCGAAACCGCCGTTTTCCAAAGAAACATCATTGCACTGCCGAGAAAGAGGCGCCCAAAACCCCGCTTCCCGTGCTAACACTTTTGTAACATCGGCAGCGCAAAAAACGACAATTTTGTCTCTTTCCGGACGAAGCAACCCAGTGAAATCTTTTTAATAATCTGTAATTTATAGCTTTTTCTATAATCCATTTCTGGCACATCTGTTGCGAAGGTTCTAATGGGCCTTTGGGGTCCTTGCAAAGCGCTCCGTTTGGTTTGAACCTGAATTCGGTTCAAAAAAATGTGAATCATTGCCCGTGGTGATTGTCGGCAGCCAATTTTTGTTAGCCAGACTAAATCTTTTGCGTGACATATGCCGGCTGAACCGACTCCGGCGATGAATAAAACCGATAAAACCGATCTGCGCCGGCGGAATCTGAGGCATGCCATCCGGTGGCTGCCGGACAAAAAAATAAGGAGCACTTACAGAACACTCGTCTCGGAACCGGTTTGACAAAAGGACTTTTTTCCTTTTATATAAATCAATTCCGACCGGGCGTTTCCGGTAGCCCGGCGGGGTCCTTCCTCCGATTTACTGCGGTGCGGAACCACCCCGATTTCACCCGGAACAATCCGCGACCTAACAGAGGCCTTGCCGATCCATTCGCATCAGCGGCCTTGAAAACCGTTGCGCAGCGCCGGTTACAGCGGAAGATTTCTTTTCCGGGGCTCTGCCCGCCGGAAGACGGAACGGCACCGGATCGGCTGTCCCGAAAATCGGTCAAATTCAGCGGAAATCAGCAATTTTATCGGCAACGATAAGGAGTCGGATATGTGTCGCTTATTTGCCATCACCAGTCAGGAGCCGGTCTCTCCGATTGTGGCCCTGGAAGCCCTGGACGTCATGCGCGAAGGTCATGACGGCTCCGGTGTCGGCCTCTTTCTGCGGGACCTGGCCGGGCCGTTCGAAGACATAAAGGAAGCACCGATTCTGTCGGGGATTTTTACCGAAGAAGGGCTCAAGCGGCTGGACGCATTCATGATGGATCTGGGTTTTATGACCAAGTACAAAATCACCATCAAGGTGCCGAAAACGACGCCTCCGGGGATTCCGCGCCGGGACGTATACCTGATCCGGGCTTACGAGTATCCCGAAGAGTGGGAAGACTTCAGTCGTGAAGAACTCTATGATCTTCTGGTCCGGCTGCGGCTGCGACTGCGGCGCATGGGCGAGGAGAAAAACGACATGATCGTCTTCTCCTTCTGGCCCGACGTCATCATGATCAAGGAGATCGGCGATCCGATGCAGGTGGCCCGCTATCTGGGATTCGACCGGCAAGACCTGCATGCCCGGGTGATCATGGCGCAAGGCCGGCAAAATACCAATTACGCCATCAACCTGTACGCCTGCCACCCCTTCTTCATCCAGGGGTACGCCACGATGACCAACGGGGAAAACACGGCCTTCGTACCGATCAAGGAATACCTGTCTTCCCGCGGATTTCAGGGCTACACCGGCTATCAATCCGACTCGGAGGTTTTCACTCACATCCTGCACTTCATGGTGACCCGGCTTGGATTGGGAATCGAATCCTACAAACACATCATCACGCCCCTGCAGGACGATGATTTAAACAATCATCCCGATGCCGAGTTTCTCCGCCATCTCAAGCGCTCCTGCCGGCGGTTGATCATCGACGGCCCCAACATGGTCATCGGCTGCCTGCCGGATCACAGCCTGTTCATGGTGCAGGACCGCAAGAAGCTGCGACCGGGGGTGGTCGGCGGCAAGCCAGGTATGTACGCGTTTTCTTCGGAAATTTGCGGGCTGGACGCCGTTATTCCCTATCGCGACAAACGCGAGGATTTTCAACCGATGCATCTGGATACCGTGGTCGTGGGTCCGGATCGCCAGGAGGTTCGCATATGTTCTCAAACCGACCCGTTACCCCTTCCACTCTCAGCGTAAAGGATCTGCCCTGGCAGATTCTCTGGAACAAGGAAAAATGCACCCTCTGCGGACAGTGCACGGCCGTCTGCCCGGTACATGCCATCGAGCTGGGCGTTTTTCGCAAGCGGATTCTGGAACCGCCGCTGGGCCTGAATCAGAACGGCCCTCCGGAAAACCTTTACAAACTCTACTACGGCATTCGGCAGAAGACCGACCCGGCCTACCGCTGCGTCGGGTGTGCCATGTGCAACATGGTCTGCCCCAACGACGCCATTACTCCGATCCGCAGCGATGAGGCCGACAAACTCAAGTATCACGCAGACCGCGGCGGACAACCCCGCCGGCGCGGCGGCCGCCGCAACGTGGCCGGCGGCGTGCTGGACCAGATCAAGTTTATCCGGATCTCCATGCTCACCGATCCGGCCCTGGATGCCGGACGCCACGAGTTCGAAATGCGCACCCTGCTCGGCCGGGTGCTGCCCCCGGAACTAAACCTGCAGCATGTCCGGGAACATGGCTGGATTCCGCCCGTGCGCGAGATCTATCCGCTGATGATCGGCGGCATGTCTTTCGGGGCCCTGTCACCGAACATGTGGGAAGGCCTGCAGATGGGAGTGGCCTATCTGAACGAAGAGCTCCATATGCCGGTTCGCATCTGCACCGGTGAGGGTGGGTGCCCGCCGCGACTGTTGCGCAGCCGTTTCCTCAAATATGTGATTTTGCAGATCGCCAGCGGTTATTTCGGATGGGATGAAATCATTCACGCCATACCGGAAATGAAGGAAGATCCCTGTGCAATCGAGATCAAGTACGGACAGGGGGCCAAGCCGGGCGACGGCGGCCTGCTCATGTGGTACAAAGTCAACAAGCTGATCGCCGCCATCCGCGGCGTTCCGGAAGGGGTCAGCCTGCCGAGTCCACCGACACACCAGACCAAGTATTCGATCGAGGAGTCGGTCGCCAAGATGATCCAGTCCATGTCCATGGCCTGGGGATTCCGGGTGCCGGTTTATCCCAAGATTTCAGGCACCTCCACCGCGCTGGCCGTGCTCAACAATCTGACCCGCAATCCGTATGCCGCCGGCCTGGCCATTGACGGCGAGGACGGCGGCACCGGCGCGGCCTACAACGTTTCGATGAACCACATGGGGCATCCGATCGCCAGCAATCTGCGGGATTGTTACCTCAACCTGGTTAAGGTGGGCATGCAGAACGAAATCCCGCTGTTTGCCGGCGGCGGTGTAGGCAAGAGCGGCAATCTGGCGGCCAACGCAGCGGCGCTGATCATGCTGGGCGCCAGCGGCGTGCAGATCGGCAAATACATCATGCAGGCCGCGGCCGGCTGCGTGGGATCCGAATCGGATCGCTGCAACATCTGCAATGTCGGCCTGTGTCCCAAGGGCATCACCTCTCAGGATCCGCGTCTGTACCGGCGTCTGGACGTCGAGGATGTCGCCCAGCGGGTGGTGGACGTGTTTCTGAGCTTCGACACCGAATTGAAGAAAATTGTTGCGCCCCTGGGGCGTTCCACTTCCCTGCCCGTCGGCATGTCCGATGCGCTGGGCATCGCCGACCGGGACGCAGCGGAGCGGTTGCAGATCAAATATGTGGTTTAAATGGTTCGATTGGTTGAATTGGTTCGATTGGTTACCACAGCAGCGGGTATGTCGATTGCAGGCCGACGGAACCAATATGACCAATGAAACAAAAAGTTTCCGGAGGAAACTTCATGAATAGCCAGCACATTGCAAAAATATCGGGAAAAAAGCTGGGTGAACGCCTGGATTCGCGGCTGCTGGAGGAGGAGATCCAAAAAGTGGTCGGTTTGGGATACCGGCGGCTGCAGATCAAGGCCCACGGACAGCACGGCATCGGCGGGCGGCTGTGGCGAACCGACGGCGATACGATCCACCTGACCATCGACGGTCACCCCGGACAACGGGTGGGCTCTTTCGGCTTTCCCAACACCTTCATTGAAGTCGAGGGCCCGGTCTCCGACGACGTGGGCTGGCTCAACGCCGGCGCCCATATCGTCGTGCACGGCCACGCCACCAACGGTGCGGCCAACGGCATGGCCCAGGGAAAAATTTACGTGGCCGGCAATATCGGTGCCCGCGGCATGACCATGACCAAGCACAACCCCCGTTTCGAACCGCCCGAACTTTGGGTGCTGGGCTCGGTGGGGGATTATTTCGGCGAGTTCATGGCCGGCGGCGTTGCCGTCGTCTGCGGTCACCAACCGCAAAATCCCGGAAATGTCCTGGGTTACCGTCCGCTGGTGGGCATGGTGGGTGGCAAGGTGTTTTTCAGAGGCGCCCACGCCGGCTACAGCCAGGCCGATGCCATTGCAGTGCCCATCGGAGACGAAGACTGGAACTGGCTGGCTGCCAACCTGAAAACCTTTCTGCAGCAAATCAGACAACCCGAACTGCTGGAAACCCTGAGCGACCGCAGCCAGTGGCAGTTGATCCGATCGCGCACCCCCCGGGAAAAAGCGGACCGGAGCATGCGCGCTCTGAACACCTTCCGGGAAACGGTCTGGGATCGGGAACTGGGCCGGGGCGGGCTGATCGGAGACCTGACCGATCTGGACCGCAGCGCGATTCCCTTGATCACCACCGGAACGCTGCGGCGGTATGTCCCGGTTTGGGAAAACCGCAAGTACGCCGCGCCCTGTGAAGCCACCTGCCCCACCGGCATTCCGGTGCAGGAGCGCTGGCGTTTGATCCGCGAAGGTCGCATCGATGAGGCCGTTGACCTGGCGCTGGCCTACACCCCCTTTCCGGCCACCGTCTGCGGTTACCTCTGCCCGAACCTCTGCATGCAGGGCTGCACCCGGCAGACGGCCTTCATGACCCCGGTCGACGTAACCCAGCTCGGCCGGGCCAGCCTCAACGCTGAAACACCCGCGCTGCCGCCGGTCAGCGGTCATCGCATTGCCGTTATCGGCGGCGGTCCGGCGGGCATATCGGCAGCCTGGCAGCTGCGACAGAAAGGCCATGAGGCCGTGGTGTTCGATATGGCCGAAAGCCTCGGCGGCAAAATGACATCCGTGATTCCGCAAAGTCGCATACCGCCGGATGTCATTGAACGCGAACTGGAACGAATCCGCGAGATCATCCCGCACGTGCACCTGCAACAGGAGTTGAACCGGGCGGATGTCCGGCAGTTGAAAGAAGACTACGATTACGTAATCGTTGCTGTGGGTGCCCAACAACCCCGGATGCTTCCGGTACCGGGCGGTGAACGACTGATCGCGGCGCTGGATTTTCTGCGAAAGGCCAAGCGCAACGAGTTCGAGCCCGGCAAACGAGTGGTGATCATCGGCGCCGGCAACGTCGGCTGCGACGTCGCCGCCGAGGCGCATCGCCTGGGTGCTGCAGACATTACCCTGATCGATATTCAAGAGCCGGCTTCCTTCGGCAAGGAACGCCGCGAAGCCGAAGCCGCCGGCGCCCGTTTTCTGTGGCCGCGGTTTACGGCCCGGATCACCGAGGAAGGCGTCGAACTGACCAGCGGGGAAGTTCTACCGGCCGATACCATGGTGATTTCCATCGGCGATGCACCCCAACTGGATTTTTTACCGGAGGCGGTGGGGACAAACCGGGGGTTTGTGGTCGTCGACGAACACTATCAGAGCAGCGACCCACAAATTTTCGCCATCGGCGATGCCGTCAAGCCCGGCCTGCTGACCGATGCCATCGGTTCCGGCCGAAAGGCCGCCGCGGCCATCTGCGATATCCTGGAGGGCAAGCGACCTGCCGCCGGCATGCGACCGACGATCGACATGCGCCGCGTATCCCTGGAATACTTCGATCCGCGCATCACCGAATTCGAAGATACAGGCCACTGCGGCTCGCAGTGTTCGTCCTGCGGCGCCTGCCGCGACTGCGGCATCTGCATCGCCGTTTGTCCTTACAACGCCATCAGCCGGCGTCAGTTGCAGGGCACCGAATACGAATACGTGGTCGATGCCGAGCGCTGCATCGGCTGCGGGTTCTGCGGCGGCGCCTGCCCCTGCGGCGTGTGGGATCTGGTGGAGAATACGCCCATGGGGTAGATTCATCCCCGGCTTTCGGCAAGCCCGAGGGAGTTGGCCAACCCCATTGCCGGTTTTCGGTCCATGGTCACGTTTGCGAGTTCCGCGTTGCGGGTTGTGGGTCTGCGTTCGCGACAACACGCGGCAAATCAGAAACCGGTCACGATTAAGGAACAAACTTGTGCGCCTGCACGTATTTCAGCACGTACCCTTCGAAACACCGGGCTGTATCCTGTCATGGGCCGAACGGGTGGGCGCGTCGGTCGGAAAAACCCGGTTCTACCGCGGCGATGCGCCGCCGCAGTTGGGAACCTTCGACGGGTTGATCGTCATGGGCGGCCCGATGAGCGTTTACCGGCCGGAGGAATATTCCTGGATGAAAGCGGAAATTCGGCAGATCCGCCAGGCCATCGACAGCGGCAAAACCGTGCTGGGGATCTGCCTGGGGGCGCAGTTGATCGCCGCGGCGCTGAACGCGGCGGTGCACCCCCACGTCCACCGCGAAATCGGCTGGTTTGCCGTCACGCGCACCGCCGCCGCCGAACAAACCTACCTGGCGGCCTGCCTGCCGAAAACGCTGGAAGCGTTCCACTGGCACGGAGACACCTATGAATTGCCCCGGGGCGCCGTGCCGCTGGCCCGCAGCCGCGGCTGTGAGAACCAAGGATTTTTGTTCGGTGAACGGGTTGTCGGTCTGCAGTTTCACCCCGAAATGACGCCGGAGATTTTACAGGAACTGATCCGGCATTGCGGTGATGAAATCGGGCAAGGCCCCTGGGAGCAGCCCCCCGCAAAGATGATCGAGGACGGCGGGCGCTTTGCCGCGGCCAATCGAGTCATGTACAATCTGCTGGATGCATTGGCACAGCGCTGCAAAACACCCGACGCCTCGAAGGCGTGACGCTTTCGGGGACCTGCACACGGCGGTCTGATTCCGGGGGGTTGGGGCATTTTTGCGAATCATTCCCGGATCGACCCCTAAAAGAGGCTGAACACATCTTGAACAATCCCGCCGATCCTGTTAAAAGAGTCCTTTTTGAATCGCAGGCGGCGAATGTAAAGGAACCCAATGAAAGCGATACTGGCTCTCGAAGACGGGCGGCTGTTTCCCTGCCGTGCTTTTACGGGCCCCGGAGAAGCCTCCGGTGAAGTGGTGTTCAACACCAGCATGACCGGGTACCAGGAAGTGCTGACCGATCCTTCCTATCGGGGCCAAATGGTCACCATGACCTATCCGCTGATCGGCAACTACGGTGTCAACCTGGAAGACATCGAGTCCAGCCGTATCCAGGTGGCGGCGTTTCTGATCAAAGAGTACCAGGAACACCCCAGCAATTACCGTTCCAAATCCACGCTGGCCGACTACCTGCAAAGCCAGGACGTATTCGGCGTGGATCAACTGGACACCCGGGCCCTCACCCGTCATATCCGCAATGCCGGTGCCATGCGGGCGATTGTCTCCACCGAGGATTTGGACCCGGAATCGCTGGTGGAACGGGCTCGCGGAATTCCGCCGATGACCGGCCTGGACCTGACCCGGGTGGTGACCGCCGAAACGGCCTTTTACTGGCACAGGGACCGACCCGAGCCGATCTACCGAAACGTGCCGCTGGACAGCCGTATCTGGCGGTTGCGAGGTGAAAGGCCGTCGGTGGTCGCTTACGATTTCGGCATCAAGTACAATATCCTGCGGTGCCTGGAAGCCGAAGGATTCGAAGTGGTCGTCGTGCCGTCGTCCACCGGTGCCGATACGGTTCAGGCCATGGAACCCGATGGTATTTTCCTTTCGAACGGACCGGGCGATCCGGAGCCGGTGACCGATGCCGTCGCCGCCATTCGACAGCTGCTCGACTATCGCCCCCTTTTCGGCATCTGCCTGGGCCACCAGCTGATGGGACTGGCCCTGGGGGGCCGAACCTTTAAGTTGAAGTTCGGCCACCGCGGTGCCAACCAGCCGGTAAAAAATCTGCTCACCGGCCGGATCGAGATCACCTCCCAGAACCACGGCTTCGCCGTGGACCTGGATTCGATTCGGGGCGGCCAGGTGGAAATCACCCACGTCAACCTCAACGACAACACCCTGGAAGGATTCCGACACCGAAACCTGCCGCTGTTTGCCGTGCAGTATCATCCCGAGGCTTCGCCGGGACCTCACGACGCCCGGTACCTGTTTCAGCAGTTTGCCGATGCGGTGCGGTCGAATTGAATCCACTCGCTGAACCTGAGAAAACGCCGTCATGCCGCGTAGAACCGACATCCAAAAAATTTTGATCATCGGGGCCGGTCCGATCATTATCAGCCAGGCCTGCGAGTTCGACTATTCCGGCACTCAGGCTTGCAAGGCCCTGAAGGAAGAGGGCTTTCAGGTCGTTCTGGTCAACAGCAATCCGGCCACCATCATGACCGATCCGGAATTCGCCGATCGAACCTACATCGAACCGGTCACCGCGGAAACCGTCGCCAAGATCATCGAAAAGGAGCGGCCGGATGCATTGCTGCCCACCCTCGGCGGACAGACCGGGTTGAATACGGCCGTGGAAGCCGCCCGACTTGGCGTTCTGGAAACCTACGGGGTCGAAATGATCGGCGCCTCACTGGAGTCGATCCGCAAGGCCGAGGATCGAGACCTGTTTCGCAAGGCCATGAACCGCATCGGGTTGAAAATTCCCGAAAGCGGCATCGCCGTTTCCATGGCCGAGGCGGAGCAGATTGCCGATCACATCGGATTTCCCATCATCGTCCGTCCCAGCTACACCCTGGGCGGAACCGGCGGGGGGGTGGCCTACAACCCCGAAGAACTGGATACACTGGTGCGCGCCGGACTGGACGCCAGCCTCATTCACCAGGTGATGCTGGAGCAGTCCGTGCTCGGCTGGAAAGAATACGAACTGGAGGTCATGCGCGACCGCAACGACAATGTCGTGATCGTGTGCTCCATCGAAAACCTCGATCCCATGGGCGTGCACACCGGCGACAGTATCACCGTGGCGCCGGCCCAGACGCTCAGCGACCGGGAATACCAGGTGATGCGCAACGCCGCCATTGCCATCATGCGGGAGATCGGTGTCGAAACCGGTGGATCCAACGTGCAGTTCGCCGTCAATCCAGCCGACGGCGACATGATCGTCGTGGAAATGAATCCGCGGGTCTCCCGCAGCTCGGCCCTGGCATCCAAGGCCACCGGTTTCCCCATCGCCAAGATTGCCGCCAAGCTGGCAGTCGGCTACAGCCTGGATGAAATTCCCAACGACATCACCGGTGAAACATTTGCTTCTTTCGAGCCCACACTGGACTATTGCGTGGTGAAAATCCCACGCTGGACCTTCGAAAAATTTCCCGAAACCCGGGACGTGCTGACCACCTCGATGCGTTCGGTCGGCGAAACCATGGCCATCGGTCGCAACTTCAAGGAAGCGCTGCAAAAGGGTATCCGGTCCCTGGAAATCGGTCGTTACGGATTCGGTGAGGACGGCAAGGACCGCTACGACTTTGCCGATCCGAACGGAATGCAGCCCACCGGGGCTGAAATCCAACAGAAGCTGGCCATCCCCAACTCCGAGCGACTGTTTTACCTTCGCTACGCACTGCTGGCCGGCATGTCCATCGACGCCGTACACGAGCTGACCGGGATCGACCGATGGTTTTTGTATCCCCTGCGCGAGCTCTTGAACCAGGCGCAACAAATCCGGGACCACGCCGACGAACTTTCCCCGGAGCTGCTGCGGGCGGCCAAGGCCAACGGGTTTTCCGATGTTCAGCTGGCACACCTGACCGGCCGACGCGAAGAAGATATCCGGCGATTGCGCGCCGGGGCTCAAATCCAGCCGGTATACAAGCTCGTGGATACCTGCGCGGCCGAATTCAAGGCCGCCACACCCTATTATTATTCCACCTACGAAATGGAAAACGAAGCCCGGGTTTCGGGTCGCCGCAAGGTCATGATTCTCGGCGGCGGGCCCAACCGGATCGGACAGGGGATCGAATTCGACTACTGCTGCGTGCATGCTTCTTTCGCCCTGCGGGAGCTGGGCATCGAAAGCATCATGGTCAACAGCAATCCGGAGACCGTCAGCACCGATTACGACACCTCCGACAAGCTGTACTTCGAACCGCTCACCCGTGAAGACGTGCTGCACATCGTGGAACTGGAAAAGCCCGAAGGTGTCATCGTGCAGTTCGGCGGTCAGACACCGTTGAACCTCTCCGTCAGCCTGCATGCCGCCGGCGTGCCCATATTGGGCACACAGCCGGAAAGCATCGACCGGGCCGAGGACCGCAAGCATTTCCAGGCCATGTTGAAAAAATTGTCACTGATGCAGCCGGAAAACGACACGGCGATTTCGGTGGAGGAGGCCCTGGCGCGGGCCGATGCGATCGGCTATCCGGTAATCGTTCGCCCTTCCTATGTTCTGGGCGGACGCGCCATGAAAATCGTCTATGACCGTCACGACCTGGAAAGCTATGCGCGCCTGGCCATTCTGGCCTCACCGGAGTATCCCATCCTGATCGACAAATTCCTGGAAGATGCACTGGAAGTGGACGTGGACGCCATATCCGACGGCCACCGCACGGTGATCGGCGGAATCATGGAACACATCGAGGCCGCCGGCGTGCACTCCGGGGACTCGGCCTGCGTGCTGCCGCCTCACAGCATCCAGCCCGCGATGCTGCAGCAGGTGATGCAGGCCACCCGGGCGATGGCCGCCGAGCTGAAAGTGGTGGGATTGATGAACGTGCAGTACGCCATCCAGGGCGACCGGCTTTACGTGCTCGAAGTCAACCCGCGCGCTTCGCGCACCATACCCTTCGTCAGCAAAGCCACCGGCATACCGATGGCGAAGCTGGCCACCAAGGTCATGCTGGGAGATCGTCTCGACCACCTGGGACTCACACAGGAAGTCATTCCCGGCCACATTTCGGTAAAAGAAGCGGTGCTGCCGTTCAACCGGTTTCCGGACGTGGACACCCTGCTGGGCCCCGAGATGAAATCCACCGGGGAAGTCATGGGCATCGACGCGGAATTCGGCCCGGCCTATGCCAAGGCGCAGCTCGGCGCCGGACAGAAATTGCCGCATTCCGGAACGGTGTTCATCAGTGTCGAAGACCGGGACAAAAACGCCGTATTGCCGGTGGCGGCCGAATTTCAGCGAATCGGCTTTCAGATTATCGCAACCCAGGGAACGGCGGCGCTGTTGAATGATCAGGGCATTTCCAGCCGGGTGATTCAAAAGGTTTCCACGGGACGACCGCACGTGGTCGATGCCATCAAGAACGGAGAAGTGCAGTTGATCATCAACACCGGCACCGGAACCACTCCTGCACGGGACGGATATCAGATCCGGCGGGCGGCCATCAAATACGATGTTCCCTACACCACGACGCTGGCCGGCGCACTGGCCATTTGCAAGGGTATGGCGGCCTTGAAGCAGAGACCCTATTCCGTGCGGGCACTTCAGGATTATCACCGCTGAGGTTCCCGCGGCAGCGACGACGGAAAGACGTGCTGCACCGGATCGAACCCTTGCCGCAGCAGCCGGCGGTTGCCCTGCAGGCGGCATTTTCGGTCATATACCCGGCAATTTACAAACCGAACATTGCGAACACTGGAAGAATTTAATTTCCTGTATTTGTATTTTTATCTGGAACCTGCTACCGGAAGTACAGCCACCGGGTTCCTTCGACGAAAAACGATTAAAGGAAGCTGTCATGCTGGATGTTGAAGACAAGCCGCGCGAATCTTGCGGAATTTTTGGGATTCACGGTCACCCCGAGGCGGCCCGGCTCACCTATTTCGGTCTGTATGCCCTGCAGCACCGCGGACAGGAGAGCGCCGGCATTGCCGTGCTCCAGGACGGGGAGATTGCCGCTCACAAAGGGATGGGACTGGTGTCGGATGTATTCGATGCCACCCACCTGAAGCAGCTCGGCGGAGCCAACGCCATCGGCCACGTGCGCTATTCCACCACCGGCAGTTCCATTCTTTCCAACGCCCAGCCGTTCGTGGTGCATCACCGCAACAAGGTCTACGCCATCGCCCACAACGGAAATCTGGTCAACGCCCTGGCTCTGAAGCAGGAGCTGGAAGAGTCGGGCTCCATCTTTCAGACCACCATGGACAGTGAAATATTTCTGCACCTGTTCGTCAAAAATCTGAAGCAGGGTTTCGAGCCGTCCCTGTTGAACACGGTTCAAAAAATCAAAGGGGCCTTTTCCATGGTCCTGCTGACCTGCAAGGGCGAGGTGGTCGGAATCAAGGATCCGAACGGTTTCCGCCCGCTGTGCCTGGGCCGGATCAACGGTAACTACGTGCTGGCCTCGGAGACCTGCGCGCTCGACCTGGTGGAAGCCGAACACATCCGGGAGCTGGAACCCGGAGAGATCGTCATTATCAACGGCGACGGGGTGCGCAGTCTCAATCCGCATGCCAAAACACGGCGATCGCTGTGCATATTCGAATTCATCTATTTTGCCCGTCCCGACAGCACCATCTACGGGAAAAACGTCTATCTGGCCCGCAAAAGTCACGGCCGCCGGCTGGCACAGGAAGCGCCGGTGGAAGCCGACCTGGTGATGCCGTTTCCGGATTCGGGCACCTACGCCGCCCTGGGCTACTCGCAGCAATCCGGCATTCCGTTCGAAACCGGAATGATCCGCAATCACTACGTCGGACGGACGTTTATTCAGCCGACCCAGAGCATGCGGGATTTCGGTGTGCGGGTGAAGCTCAACCCGATCAAGGAAATTCTAAGAGGAAAAGACATCATCATTGTCGAAGATTCCATCATCCGCGGAACCACGGCCCGCACGCGGGTGAAAGCCCTGCGGGAGCTGGGCGTAAAACGCGTCCACATGCGCGTGGCCGGTCCCCCCCACCGGTTCCCCTGCCACTACGGCATCGATTTCCCCACCCGCAGCGAACTGATCGCGGCCCGCAAGTCGGTGGACGAACTGCGCGAGTTCCTGGGGCTCGATTCCCTGCATTACCTCAGCATCGAGGGACTGCTGGAGTCCACCGAAGTCGTCGATGCCGAGCACAACTTCTGCAAGGCCTGCTTCGACGGTTGTTACCCGGTGGAATTCGACCGTCAGCTCTCCAAGGACTGTCTTGAAAAAAAATAGCTGGTTTGGTAATATATAGAGTTGTTCCGGTTGTTTTTTCGGCCCCATGATTCCGGGCCCGGTGCACTCGGATGGAAGCCGGGTACCGGACCGGCCGCATTCACAGCCCGGATATTCGCGAAGACTCGCTTGCAGAACCACCTTCCATTCGGCGGCAAGCGATTCGCAGTCTGTTCGGGAAAATGTGAGGATACCATGATCGAGTCGAAATATCTCAAAGAAAATATTGAAAACATTCAAAAACTGATGACCATCCCCGCGCTGAAAAACTTCGAGGCCAAAGCGCTGGGAAAACTCCTGCGATTGAGTAAAATCCGCCAGTACGAACACGGCGAGCGCATCATCAAGGAAGGCGACCTGGATCCCTGGCTGTATTTTCTGCTTTCGGGACAAATCCGCATTTCCAAGGCCGGCCACGACATCGGCACCATCGACCGCAAGGGCGAAATTTTCGGAGAAATGCGCATTATCGACAGTCTGAGCCGTTCGGCGTCGGTCTACGCGGTGGGCAAAACCATCTGCCTGGCCGTGGATACCTCGGCCCGCGAGCGGATCGCCGGAGAAGGCACCCGCGACGAGAAGCTCGATTTTCTTCTATTGCTCTACCGCATCTTCGCAGAATACATGTCGATCCGGCTGCGCCTGACCAACGACGAGCTGATCAGTGCCAAGAAAAAGACCGAACAGCTCCGCAAAGCCATGCAATGAAAAAAACCGTTGCATTCGCCCGGGATACCGCCAACGTTTTTTTCCACATTCTTACGCAGTGCAATCTGCAGTGCCGGCACTGCTACATCAACCCCCGGCAGCACGGCAGCGGCAGACTTCCGCTGGATACCATCCAGCGCTGGCTGGCCCTGTTCGCCGGACGGGTACCGCGGGCCAACCTGGTTCTGCTCGGCGGAGAGCCCACCCTGCACCCCGACCTGCCGGCCATCGTCCGGGCCGCCCGCAGCTACGATTACGCCTCGGTGACCATCGACTCCAACGGCTATTTGTTTCACGACATTCTGAACCGGGTCTCGCCGGAGGAAGTCGATTATTTCAGCTTCAGCCTGGACGGGGCAACCGCCCCGGTCAATGATGAAATCCGCGGCACCGGATCTTACGACGCCTGTGTGCGCGGCATCCAGCAGGCGGTTGCGGCCGGGTTCAACACCAGTCTGATCTACACCGTCAGCCGGGCGAACCTGGAAGAACTTCCGCAGATGGAAGATCTGTTGCTGCAGCTGGGCATCCAGCGCTTTTTTATCCAGGTAATCGGAATTCGCGGGAAATCGGCCGAAACCGGCGCCGCCACCCTGCAGGTTTCGCCATCAGAGTGGCTGCGGGTGGTGCCGCCGGCGGCCGAGAAGATTGCCCGGCGGGGACTGACGGTAACCTATCCCAAGGTGTTCTTAGAACCGGAAACAGCGTTTGAATGCGCCGGCAAGGTCGCCGAAAATTATTTCATTTTCCCCAACGGCCGGGTCTACCGCTGTCCGCTGTGCGAAGACTTTCCGGTGCACAGCCTGAAAATCGAAAACGACCGCCTTGTCGAGCAGCCGCCGATCAACGAGCGCGACCTCTTCCAGCTGGACATCCCGGAAGGCTGCGTGATGAACAAGCTGATCCAGCCCGACAACATTACCTACTGCGACGACGGCACCCCGCAGCACCGCATTGCCTGCTGCCTGCTCAAAGAAGAGATTTCATGAAATCGAATCGCAGGATTGGCGTGCCCGGTGCTACCGAGGGCGGAGGGATTCCACCTGCACCAGGCGGTTACCCTCGAAGCGCAGCACGTTCAGTCCACGGCGATCGTAAATCCATTCTTCGATAAACAAAGTGACCTTGCGGCGGTAACTGTGTCCCCGCAGGTATTCGCCGTCGTAAATCCGGCCCGGATCCGCAATTTCCACTTCACCGACGACATCCCGGGCCAGCGGTTCACCGCAGCTTTTCAGCACTTCGTACTTGAGATATCCCGGCGTCACCAGATCGCCGTTGCAGCGCAATCCCCGCCCGGATTGAGCCTGAAGCTCCCCGTTTGCAAACAGCAGCAGGAGTAGTGCCAGCGTCGCCGCAGGCCCGCTGCGATGAATCCTTGTCCGGATTTGGGTCGGGTTCATGGGGTATCCTCCACCTCGTAATACGGCGGATCCAGGTAGGTGCTCTTGCAGCGGGGACAGCGACTCGGCGGAGCGAGCTTGCGCCGGTCCGCAAATTCATACCCGCACTTGCGACAACGACTCGGCTGGATGTTCAGTCGCTTGCCCCCGGCGGCCAGCGACTTGCGGATATGCTCCAGGTGATCGGTAACCTCCCGGGGGTTCATCCGCAGGGCGCGGCCCAGTTCCCGGGCGGTCAGCGCCTGGGTTGCCAACATATCTACGATCTCCTGCCGTATGGTTTTCATGGTTCGGCTCAAACGTTGAAACGAAAATTGATGATGTCGCCATCCTGCACTTCGTAGGTCTTGCCTTCGAGACGGACGCTGCCGTGCTTGCGGGCCTCGGCGTAGCTGCCGGCCGCCGTCAGATCTTCGTAGGCCAGTACCTCCGCACGGATAAAACCCTTTTTCATGTCCGAATGAATCACCTCGGCCGCATCCAGCGCGCTGGTGCCGCTGCGAATCGTCCAGGCCTTGACCTCGTCTTCCCCGACGGTGAAAAACGAGATCAAGCCCAGCAGCCGGTAGGTTTTGGCAATGACCCGGTCGGTGGCCGCCGCGGCGATGTGAAACTCCTTCAAAAACGCCTCGGCCTCCTCACCGGTCATCTGCGCCAATTCCTGTTCGAGTTTGCCGCGGATCACCAGGCAGTTCTCCGAGTCGATGGATTCCCCCGGATCCGGCAGGGCCTCGTCTTCGTCGTCGTTGTTGAACAGCATCAGCATCGGTTTGGCCGAAAGAAAGGCGAACCCCCGCAGCAGGGACGATTCGGCCAGTTCGGGTCGATGGCGCAGGGGGATTTGATCTTCCAGCAGCGTGATGCACTGCTGCAGCCGGGATAATTCTTCGGGATCGACGGTCTTGCCGCGCCGGCGGTCCAGTTCGAGCCGCTCCACTCGTTTTTCGGCCACGACATAATCGGCCAGCATCAGTTCCTGATCGACCGTGCGAATGTCATCGGCAGGGTGCGGCGGCTCCAGGCCATAGGCTTTAAAATTGCGCAGCACGTGAATGAGCGCGTCACAGTCCCGTACCGACGTCCACTGGCTGCCGCGCTCCTTTTCCGCTCCGCGGGCCGGCAGAAAGTATTCCACCTGGGCATAGGTGGTTTTTTGGGGCCGATACATGCTGCCGAGCGCATCGACGCGGTGATCCGGCACACGCACCGTGCCGATGCGGTTTTCGCCCTTGCCTCCGCTCGGATCGATATTGCCGGTTAGCGCTTCGAACACGACGGTTTTTCCGGTGCCGGGAAGGCCGATCAAACCAGACTTCATTACAGCGATCTCCCTTTGTTGCCGCGCGGCGATTCACAGGATCGACAAATGTCCGACAGGATATTCTTAACGGGATGGCCGTCCGGCGTCAATGATCGAGCCGAATTTCGGCACCGCGGCTCTGCAGCAGTTTCCGGACCGGCAGCACGCCGGTGGTGTCGAAAGGCAGGGTCGGGGGCAGGAGGGCATCGCCGCTCAGATGAAGCTTGCCCTTCAGGCGGTAGGTAAGCTCGCCGTTGTCGGACGGCCGCCCATCCGGCTGCACGATGCGATAGAACGAGTTTGCAATGTCCAGGGCCGAGGAAAACACCGTGACGGAGACCGTTGCGGTGGACAGCGCCGGCAGTCGAACCGGCTGCGAGGCCAATCCCCTCGCAAGGGGTTCGCCGTTGATTTCCAGCCGACATTCCAGTCCTTTGAGTTCCAGTGCCATGTCATTGGTATTGAAAACCCGAAGCTGCAAGTCCAGCACCGTTTCGAAAAAATCAACTTTTTCAATGCGCAATCCGGCCATCCGGACCTCCGGTGCCTGCAGGGGCTTCCCGAGTCCGGCACAACCGGCCCACAGGGCCGAAACCAGCACCGGGATCGAAAGCCATCGAACCACACTCGATTTCATCGTTTCAGGCACCCATTGGGAAGTTGGGCCGGCTCCGATCTCAGGCCGGCGGAATTTCGGCGCCAACCCAAGAAAAAGCGCGTTCGCAGGGTGGTGGCTAGAGCGGATGCCGGGCCAGCCGGGCTTCGCCGAATCGCATGGGCACCCAGACCGTTCCGACGCTGATGCCCAGCACCATCATCGACGAAGCCAAGACCCACAGCCATTCAAGCCTGGTGATTTCCCGCGACCAGAAATCCGCCATGAAAAGACGATACACCGGACCGGCCTGGATTGCAATAACGAGCGCGATGACGACGGCGCTGAGCATCATGAACATGACCCCCCCGAAGCTGGTCACGGCCTGGGAGGGGTTTTCCGCCTTGAAATTCGGATAGGCGGCGCCCAGGCCGATCGCCATGGCCACGATACCGGGCACCAGGCAACCTACCGTGGCGGTGGAAAGCCACATCATGAACGGTGTCACCTGCAGCAGCAGGTTGGTGGCCACGATCAGCATTTCGGTCAGAATCAGCAGCGGAAAGAGGTAAATCAAAAATTTGATCCACAAAAACGTTCTCAGGGAACCCGGCGCTGTTTTGACCAACCAGAAAGCTTCCCGCTCGGTACTGACGGCCGGATAGGCAAACCGGCCCGAAATGGCCGTCAGCACGAACAGCGCCAGCCCCGTGTTGAGAAATGCGAGCAGGTTCTGAAGATATTCGGTCCGGATCGGCGATCGGTCCAGGGGCAGCACCTTGAAATTATAAAGGTAAATGAATACCAGCGCCGCAATCAGAAAAAGCTGCGACCACTGGGTCTGATCACGGAAAAAACACTTGATTTCCTTGCGCAGATAGGCCCCCCACGGACCCGAAAGGATCGCCGAAGTCCGGCCTGCGACCGTCACGGACCGATGTTTGCGGCTGGAGGCGGTCTGGGATCGACTGAACCCGGGGTAATACAGATGCTCGGAAGCTGCGATGATTCCGGTGGCGCACAGTCCTGCAAAACTCCAAATCAACGCTGTGTGGAAGAGGCTTTCGCGGATGCTGCCGGCCAGGGCGGCCTGCAGGGCGTCGTAGACCCAGGTGGTCGGCATCCAGGGGGACAGCGGCGCCTGAAGGGCGGATATGTAAACCAGCACGGAGTCAAAAGTCTCCGGGTCCACCAGCACCTCCGGTTTCAGAAGCCGGATGGCCATATACAGACCCACAAACAGCAGGATGCTCAAAAACAGAAATGCATTTTTCATGCGGCCGGCCGGTATGATCAGCACCGCGGCCATCACCACGCCGGCGGCCAGGACGGAGGCAGCCACGGCCAGGGCCAGCAGGTTTGCCGCCAGGAGCGCGAAATACAGCGGTCCGGCGTGGTAAACGGCACCCAGGGCGATCAACACCGGCAGTGCGAAGGTCAGTACCATCCAGCTGCTTTCGAAAGCGGCGTCGATCCAGCGGGCTGTAAAAATCCGGGAGCCGGATACCGGCATGGCGTGGACCAGCGTCAGATCCCGGGAAAGATAGAGCCTGGAAATCGCTGTCAGAATACTGCTGAAGATCAGCAGGGCCAGGATCGTGATCAGCAGCATGGAAAGCAGTTTGGCGTTGATCAGATCGCCGATTTCCTCCACTGCCCGAAAATGGTTCAGCACTCGCAGCGCCAGGAAGAAAAGTCCGCACCAGAAGACCGCCCCGACTGCAGCCAGAGCCAGCCAGCGCCCCCGGCCTCCGGTGGTGCGGCGACGAAAGGGCTGTTTCAAGGACACCCAGCGCGGTTTCAGCAGCACCGGAATCGGGTTCATGAATGCTCCTCCCGTGTCAACCGCAGAAAGACCTGTTCGAGGTCGCTGTCGCTCACGCCGGCGTCGCGCTGGAGGTCTTCTTTGCTGCCGACAGCGACCAGCCGCCCCCGGTGAATGACGCCGATGCGATCGCAGACCGCCTCGGCCACCGCCAGGGTGTGGGTCGACATGAACACAGCCACCGATTGACGGGCCAACTCCCGAAAAAGCGTTTTGACCCTGCGGATTGTCACCGGGTCGAGGCCGACCATCGGTTCGTCCACGATCAGCACCTCCGGCTGGTGAAGCAGGGCCGCGGCAAAAATCAACCGCTGACGCATCCCGTGGGAATAAGACTCGATCAGCTCTTCGGCCCACTCGTTCAGGGAAAAGCGCTCCAGTTCCTGCAGGGCTTTCTGCCGCCAGCCGTTTCGGCGAACCCCGTACAGGTCGGCCGTAAACTGCAGGAACTCCATGCCGGTCAGCTTCTCGTAGAGGTAGGGACGGTCCGGAATAAATCCCATTTTGCGCTTGGCCGCCTCGGGTTGGCGATCCATATCGATGCCGCAAATCTGCACCGTACCCGCCGAAGGCTTTAAAATGCCGCCGATGATTTTGATGGTGGTGGTCTTGCCGGCGCCGTTGGGCCCGATGAAACCGAACACTTCACCGGGGGCCACCTGAAGCTGCAGATCGTAAACGGCGGTAAAGTTTCCGTAATGTTTTGTGATGTTATCTAACCGGATCATGCGTTTATCATCCTCAACCGGGCGGATCGGCTTCCAGGCCGTGACCGTTCAGCGGACTGATCACCTCCACCCGCAACCGGTTGAAGGCCCCCAGCAGTTCGAACTGATTTTGATGACCGCTGGCCAGCCGGATGTGGGTCACGTCCGCCGGCAGCTGCCCGAAAGAAGCATCGGCCGTCACCCAGCGGCCCAGATACAAAAGGTTCCAGGCGTGATAATAGAAGCGGCCTTCCAGGTACACCAGCCCGGTTTCAATCCGGGCCGGGATGCCGGCGGCTCTGGCCAGGGCTGCCAGCAACACGGCGTGTTCATTGCAGTCTCCCTGCCGATTTTCCAGCGTGGCCAGTGCGTCGGGAACCGAGATCACCGGACGTTTTTCGATGTTGCGGTAGACCCAGTCGACCAGTCGAGATGCTGCGATTCGCGCATCCTGTGCGCCTTCGGAAGCCACGATTTGCGCGGCGAGCGCCCGAAATTTCTCGTGATCGGATTGAATATACAGACTCGGCTGCAGGAAAATGGTTTCCAGACGGGTCAATGGTTCGATATCCAGTCGCGAGGACAGGTCTTCCAGGGACTCTTTACGAATCGTCAGCACCCCTTCGGCATAATGTTGCCTGCCCCCGTGCAGGGCGGCAAGACTGGAAGGCGGCCCGCCGATTCTCAGTTGCAGGGAGGTGAGCGCCGCCGGATCGGGGATGATCCGGTCGGATTTTACCGAGGCCAGCCGGGCCAGATCTTCTCCGGATTCTGCGGAGATGGCCGCCAGCGCATGGTGGCGGGTCGTTTTTTCCAGATAGATTCCGAGCAGTCCCTTTTCTTTTACGACCTCTCCGCTGCCGGCCACCCAGGCAAACTGGTCGGCCCCCTTGAAGTTCAGCAGCAGTTTGGCCGACGGGAACTGCCCGGTCTCGAGCCGGACCGTCTCGGTTTCAACCACGGTCACCTCCACGGCGCTTTGCCCAAGGGTCATCGGGTCGAACACCTGCAGGCTGTAGCGGGAACCGGGCTGCAGGCCACGGGCCCGAACCGCATCGACCAGGGCGGTGGTCAGGTACAACGGCGTCTTGACCGGGATTTGCTGTTGCTGGAAGGTGCCGTCGCGCTCGCTTTCCAGATAGAGCACGGCGTCTCGAATTCGTCCCTGCAAAACCAGCCGAAATCTTCCGGAATCGACCTGGAACCGAAAGGAGGACACCCCCAGGCTGCGATCCAATTCGCCCTTGGTTTGCATGCGGAGGTCTTGGACCATGCCCAGGGTGGACACCCGCATGAACACGGTCTCCTCGATCACGAAACCGGTTTCTCCGGCGGTGAAGGTTTTGTGGGCGTAACCGATGCGACGGCCGTTCTGGTAGATGGACAACCAGGTATTGCGATCTGCCAGGTTTGCAGTATCTCCCGGATCCAGGGGACGGTTGTCCGCGCCGACCCCTTCGAACCACTGCAGACGCGTGGAAAACAGCAGGGAAAAGCTAACCAGAAACAGCGCGGCGATGACTTGAAACCCGCGGTGGCGATAGATCGGCATAAGCGTTGTCGGTTCGCAATTCGAGGTTCCGGAGATGAACGCGAATCATTATTTTACCGTCGAATCCCCGCAGGGGTCAATGTCTTTTGGATTTTGCCCGGATTCCGTGGTATAATCACCCATTTTAGAATTGCGGGATTGCCGAATATGCAGAATTTTTGAATATCTAAAATCGAAATTGAAATTCGGTAAAGCGCTCGTGCAGTTGTACTTGTCTTCCTATCGCCCCCCGATGGATCCGACCCGCAAACACGCGGGTTGAACCCGTTGCAACCATTTGACGATCGGAAACATCGCTTTTACTTTATTCAGACAACCTGTTACAGGGAGGAGGATGCCAATGCGGACAGGGAAATGGAGCGTGATTGGAGCAAGCTGTCTCGCCGCGTTGCTTTGCACCGTGGGGATGGTGCCGGGGATCGCAGTGGCGATGCAGTTGGAGCAGGCGGTGGTTTGCGAAAATGTCGTCGATCGCGAACCGATGAATCCCGGCACGCAATTTGCCGCGACGATTGGAAAGCTTTATTGTTTTACCAAGCTGGTCGATGCGGATGCGCCGACCCGGGTAACCCACGTTTGGTATTTCGGTGATATGGAGCGTGCACGGATCGATCTTTCCGTGGGGGCGAGCGCCTGGCGCACCTACAGCTCCAAGTTGATTCAAGCGACCGAAATCGGCGCGTGGCGGGTGGAAATCCTCGATGCCGACGAAAACATCCTGGACACGATCAATTTCGAAATTGTGCAACCCTAAGTAAGTACACGTTGGCGCAATACCGGTGATGATTGTCTCACCGCCGGGCTGAGATCGCAGAGGAAACGCAGAGCGAATTGCAGCGGTTTTCCCGGCGCTCTCCTCCGCGATCAGGATTCGTCGAGCTGAAAACCGTCACCGATCCTATCTCGTCCAGTCGTAAAGGTGATACAAGGCAGACGGGCCGGCGGATCGCCGGCCCCGGTTTTGCCGCCGCGCACGGTTTTCCGCTCCCGCCCACCGCCATCCCCGATTCGAATCCCGATTCGAGAGGAGCCACGTGTGTATCTGGCACGCAAAATCATCAACGGAAAAATTCATTATTTTATTCGTGAAACCTTCCGGCATCACGATCAAATGTGCAGCCGCGAGCTGTTTTCACTGGGCACCGACCCGCGGCGGTTCATTGTCTATCCCGGCGGCAACGCCTACTACATCGATGAAACCGTAACCGAAGCGCTGGACGCCCAGGGTGTGGAATCCGATTTCGAAGATCTCGATGACCTGTTCTGGGACTTCCTGCGGCCAAGAATCCGGTACAAGCTGGAGCCGTTCCGCCTGCGCGAAAAACGGTCCCGGCGCGCCAGAGAAGCACCCGCAGCCGTCAACGAGCCACGTGCTTTTCATCCCTTCGATCGGCGCCGGATTTTATTTCTGAAAACCGGTCAAATGGATCAGCGCGGACTGGACCGCCTTCCGAGCGGCATGCTGAAGGTGCTGGTCGGAAAATCCCGGGACGAACTCGAGCAGATGTTCTTGGGAATGGAAGGCATTCTGCGTGCGGGGGATGTGAAAAAGTATGTGTTTACCATTTTCGATCTGCAGTCGTTTTTTCGAACCCCTTTTGCCCGTAAGAATCCCGAAATACTCGATCCGACGGAAGTCGACGACCATTTTATCGAGATGTTGTGCCGGCTCAACGGCGACGGCGAATTCTGGTCCGGATTCGAGCGGGAGGAAGGCCTGCACGAATACCTGATACGCTATGCTTTGATGTTTTTTGACTACGAATATGAAAATCCGGGATTCATGCAGGATTATCTGCGCGATTTCAGGAACCGGCACCGGGAATTCCACCCGCCGCCGCAACCCGGTGTGCCCATGCAAGAGGCCGGCGATGTGTTCGAAGAGACCCCGGAAGCCCTGACGAAAATGAGCTGCCGGGAACTCACCCGGCTGTTCCGCCGCCGCGCCCAGGATCTTCACCCGGACAAGGGCGGTGATTCGAAGCAGTTCATCCGCCTGACCGAAGCATATCGGACGCTGATGCGAAGAAAGAGATAATTCTCTCCGATTACGAAAATGAAGAGGATGGTTTCTCTGCGATCTCGGCGTCTCGCGTCCGGCCGCAGGCAGGACGGGCGGTGAGATCCTTGACCTGGATATTCGTATTCATTGCAGGAGAGTAGCACAAATCCGTGGAAAACGAAGACGTGACCAAAGAAGAAAACTGGACGCCGGGGCGCATTCTGGAGCTCTCGGGCTATTACTGGCGCACCTGCACCCTGCATGCGGCGGTGGAGCTGGATCTGTTTACGGCGCTCGCCGACGGACCGCTTACCGCTGCGGCCGTGGCCGAAAAATGCGGCACCGAGGCGGAAGCAACCACGCGACTGCTCAACGCACTGACGGCCATGGCGCTGATCGAAAAGCATCAAGACACCTACGCCAACACACCGGCGTCCCAAAATTTTCTCTCAAAGCGCGGCCAAAAATACCTGGGATACATGATCGGACACCACCATCAGTTGGTGGCATCCTGGAACCGTCTGGGCGAAGCGGTGCGAGGCGGACGGCCGGTAAGGAGCCGGGCTTCGTCCGACGATACATGGCGGGAAAATTTCCTCATGGGCATGTTCAACAACGCCATGTTCCTGGCCCCCCGAATCGTTGAACGCATCGACCTGCAGGAAAGGCGCCGTTTACTGGACCTGGGCGGCGGACCGGGCACCTACGCGATTCATTTCTGCCGTCGTTATCCGCAGCTGCACGCGGTGGTCTATGACCTGCCGACCACCCGCCCCTTTGCAAAGAAAACCATCGACCGTTTCGGGCTTTCCGACCGCATTCGATTCCAGGCGGGAAATTTCCTGGAAGACGATCCGGGCCGCGACTTCGACGTGGCCTGGCTGTCGCACATCCTGCACGGGGAGGGCCCGGAGGATGGCCGGCGGATCGTTGCAAAAACCGCCGGGGCGCTGCAGCCCGGCGGCCTGCTCCTCATCCACGAGTTCATTCTGGACAACGACATGGCCCACCCCCTCTTTCCGGCTTTGTTCTCGCTGAACATGCTCCTGGGTACCGAACAGGGACAGTCGTACTCCGAAGCACAGCTGCGGGAGATGATCGCCGCCGCCGGCGGCCGCGATATCCGGCGCATTCATATCGACACCCCCAATGAATCCGGTATCCTGGCCGCCGTCATTCCCTAGTCCGGGCGGCTGGAATCGATTGCAGCGGGTCCGACCGTGAGTGGGCCCGGATTCAGATCATACATTTAAACGATATAATTTCAAATACTTATGTAGAATATTCCGCGGTGCGGCAGTCGTTGACAACCCAACCCGATTCCGGTAGCATGGCGGCTATTGCGACCGATACGCGTGAAGCGTATCCTGTTTTCCGGCAACCAACAAGCTGGACCCCACCATGATCATCGGGCTGGATGTCGGCGGCACCCATACCGACGCAGTACTCCTGGACGAGGAGGGACTGGTCAGAGAGACGAAAGTTCTCACCGATCCCGCCAACCTGTTTCAGACCGTGCTGGCCTGCCTGGAATCCATCACCGTCGACCTCGAACCGAACCGGATCGACCGCATCGTCCTCAGTACGACCCTGACCACCAATGCCATCGTCGAACGCAAACTGCCGCCCGTGGGAATGATTGTTTCCAGCGGTCCCGGAATCGATCCGCTGGCGCACCAAACCAATCCTCATTATTACCCGGTGGAAGGATCCATCGATCATCGTGGCCGGGAAGTGGCCCCGCTGAATGAAAAGCAAATCCAATCCGTAGCCGATACCCTGGAAACCAGCGGGATTCGAAATGTCGGGGTGGTGGGCAAGTTTTCGGTGCGCAACCCGCGTCACGAATTTCAGATCTTCGAACAAATCCGGAATCGATTCGACCGTGTGTTCATGGGCCACCAGGTGTCCGGGGGATTGAATTTCGCCCGGCGGATCGCCACCACGTATCTCAATGCCGCCGTTTATCCGATTCATCACAAATTCTTCGATGCGGTTCACCGCTCCCTGCAGGAAAAAGGATTGGTGGTACCGCTGAGCATTTTGAAAGCCGACGGCGGCACCGTGAGCCTGACGGCGTCCATGGATTTTCCCGGTCAAACCACCCTGTCCGGTCCGGCCGCCAGTGTCATGGGAGCGATCGGATTCACCCCCCCGGACCGGGATGCAATGGTTCTGGACATCGGCGGCACCACCACGGACATGGCCGTGATCCGCAGCGGAATTCCGCTGCTGCATCCGGTGGGCATCCGTCTCGGGGGCTTCCGCACCCTGATCCGATCCCTGGAGACCCGCTCCATCGGTATCGGCGGGGACAGTGCGGTGCGGATTATCGACGGACAGATCGAAATCGGACCCGAACGCGAAGGTCCGGCGCTGGCATTCGGCGGCCCGCTGCCGACGCCCACCGACGCTTTGATCGCTCTGGGCTGGATGACGGAAGGCGATCAACGCCGCGCCGTGCAAGGCATAGAGGCCCTGGCGGCCGCCCTGGGACGTCCGCGGGAAGAAACGGCCCGGTCCGTGTTCGACCATGCCTGCCGGGCGATTCTGGCCGAAGCCCACGAACTGGTGGAACGGATCAACAACCGCCCGGTTTACACCGTCCAGGATCTGCAATCCGGCGACCGGGTAAGCCCGAAGGCGCTCTTGATTCTCGGCGGACCGGCCCCGTTTTTTGCCCGTCACCTGGCGGCCGTCTCCGATTACGCGGTGCGAACCGTGCCGCACTGGCAGGTGGCCAATGCCGTGGGGGCCGCATTGGCCCGCACCACCTGCGAGGTCACCCTGTTCGCCGATACCCAGCTCGGCGTCGCCGTGGCACCCGAAGAGGATTTTTCGCAATCCGTGGACCACAGATTCACCATCGAGGCCGCCGTACAGAAGGCCTACGAACTTCTCCAGCGCAAAGCGCTTCACCTCGGTGCCGGAGGCGAAGAACTGGAGATGGAAATTCTCGAAGAACAGCAATTCAACATGGTGCGCGGATTCCGAACCACCGGCAAAAATATGCGCATCAAGGTGCAGGTCAAACCGGGACTCATTGCGGGCTGCGCCGCCATTGTGGAAAAACTGGCAAACCTTGACAGATCGTAGTGCCATGCTGAAAGCCAAACACAAAACCGGCCTGGTTTTCTTCCCGGCCTTCGACTGGGCCATCAGTCCGACCCACCCGGAACGGGAAGAAAGGCTGCTCTACACCCGGGACCAGGTGCTGGAGGAAGGCCTGTTCGACATCGACGGCATCGTGGAGCTCAAACCCGACCTGGTCACCGTCAAAGACGTCCAGCGGGTGCATTTCTGCGTTCCGGATGTCTGGAGCGTTGCGACCGAATCGCATTTTATCAGTGCCGGCGGTGCCAAGACCGTAGCCATGGCGGTGATGGAAAAGCAGGTGGAGCGGGGATTTGCCCTGGTGCGTCCACCCGGACACCACGCCATGCGGGTCGTGCACGGGGCCCGTGGTTTCTGCAATGTCAACATCGAAGCCATCATGGTGGAGTACCTGCGCCGCGCCTACGGGGTCGACCGGGTGGCGATCGTCGACACCGACTGCCATCACGGCGACGGCACCCAGGACATCTACTGGCACGATCCGGATACGCTGTTTATCTCCATTCATCAGGACGGCCGCACGCTGTATCCGGGATCGGGGTTCCCCAGCGAACGCGGCGGGCCCAATGCCGTCGGCACCACGGTAAACATACCGCTGCCGCCCTATACCTCGGAAGAGGGCTTCCTGTACACCATGGAACATGCGGTCATGCCGATCCTGGCGGATTTCAAACCCGACCTGATCATCAACAGTGCCGGGCAGGACAATCATTATTCGGATCCGATCACCAACATGAACTTTTCCGCCCAGGGATATGCGATCCTCACCGAAATGCTGCAACCCGACATCGCCGTACTGGAAGGAGGGTACGCCATCGAAGGGGCACTGCCTTACGTGAATCTGGGCATCATTCTGGCCATGGCCGGCATCGATTACAGTGGCGTTCGCGAACCGGACTACGAACCGGAGCGAATTGCGCAGCGTCCGGAAATCGGCCGCGCCATCCAGAAAATCTGCGAAACCGTGGTCGGTTTGTGGCGGGAGCGCGATGTGGAACGCAAACGAATTCTGGAGGAAAAGGAATTCGACAGCCGGCAGCGACACATTTTTTACGATACCGACATGATCCATGAAACGCAGAAAGAGCGCATCCGTGTCTGTCCGGACTGCGCCGGTGCGCTGCGCATCGATTCGGCTTCCAGCCGCGGTATGCACCTGCTGGCGGTGCATGTTCCGCGCAAGGCCTGTTCTCTTTGCCGGGAGACGGCCTATCAGTGGTACGAATCGGCGGAATGGGGGGATTTCGATTTCATCTACCTGCAGGATCGAACCAAGGACTCCTATTTGCAACGAAAATAATCGGGGCCGGAAGGAATTCTCGAATCGGAGGCGCGCTCGCACACACTGCCGTAAGGGATGAACACCAAACGATCGGCTCCAGAAAAGAGAGCCGTGCCGGCCTTGCCGTGCAAATGATCCATATTTAATATCATAAGTGCAGGTACTGTTTGTCCACGACGCATAGGCATGATTCCTGGAGGAAGCGTGAAAATACGACAACGGCAGCCAAAATGGTGCGGGCGACTTTGGATTGCGCTGCTGCTGGCGGTTGTAATCCTGCTGCCGGCCTGCAGCACGGTGCCGGTTACCGGGCGCAGCGGTTTGCACCTGGTCCCCGAATCCCAGTTGCTGACGCTGAGTTTTCAGCAATACGACGAAGTCCTCAAAAACAGCGAACTTTCCCAGGATCCGGAGAAAGTCGCCATGGTGCGCCGGGTCGGTTTTCGGATCGCCGAAGCAACCGAAGCCTTTCTGAAGGAAAGCGGCTATGAGGAGAGTCTCGGCAAATACAAGTGGGAGTTCAACCTGATCAAAGACGACGATACGGCCAACGCCTGGGTGATGCCCGGCGGAAAGGCCGCGGTATATACCGGAATTCTAAAATACACCCAGAATGAAACCGGCCTGGCGGTCGTTCTCGGTCATGAAGTGGCCCACGCCATTGCCGATCACGGCAACGAGCGCATGAGCCAGCAACTGCTGGCCCAGATGGGCGGCATGGCGCTGGCGGTGGCGCTGGCCTCGCAGCCCGGAGAAACCCAGGCGCTGGCTATGGCGGCATTCGGAGCGGGCACGGCAGTGGGCATATTGTTGCCCTACAGCCGGCTGCACGAAAGCGAGGCCGATCAAATCGGCTTGATTCTCATGGCCCGTGCCGGCTACGATCCGCGGGAAGCCGTCCCGTTCTGGGAGCGGATGAACGAGGACCCGGGCAAGCGCCCACCGGAGTTGCTCTCCACCCATCCGGCACCGGAGACCCGCATCGAGAACATCAAGTCCCACATCCCGGAAGCCATGAAATACTATCACGGCAAGTAAGCGGTTCGAATTTCCAATGAACACCGAAGGAAATTAGCCCAAGTGGTCATGCCGGCGCAGGCGGAAGACGGTCGGCACGGTGTCCGGCCCTTCTATGGCTTGGCAGCGTCGCGTCCCTTTCTATGGCAGGGCACTGTTCCCGCCCCTTGCCGGGGCCACCTTTCTTCCCGGTTCGGTCGCTGCGCAGCGAGGTGGGGCGCTTTTAAGAAAGTGACGATTGGCGCGCCGGCTGCGAATGCGACATGGCCCTTTCCACCGCCGCTGCATTTTTTTCGCGAACCATAATCGCCATAATTCCCATCTGCAGACCGGAAAGTCCCACAAAATACCAGAGCCAGATCGGCATCCCCCAGATCAGCGGCCGGGCGGTTTCCCAGGCCCAGACATCTACGGCCAGCAAGAAGACGGCGGCCAGACTCCAGGTATAGCCACTGCGCAGCCACCGCGGCAGCGCCACTGCCATCCCGCGGTCCCTGGCGGCCAGCACGGTATGCATCAATCCATAGGCGCCGAAGGCGGCCAGCATCACCCAGACCACCGGCAAAAAAGGACCCGGTGTGATCCATTTCAGGTAGAACGCGCCCACCAGCGCCTCACCGCATAGAATGGAGGCCGCCGCCGCCCCGGCGTACACCCTTTGCAAGTACAAGCCAAAGATGACCGTTGGAAACAATACCGCCAGACCGGTGAATGCCTGGGTGGCGATCTGCAGGATGGTCGCCGGCGGGTTGTAGGCCAACAGCAGGCCCGCCAGGCTCAGCGCGATCACAAACAGTCGACCGGTAACGCTTCCGGCCGCCGCACCGCTCCACTTGGCCGGGACCACGTCGCGGGTGAAAATCGAGCTCAGGGTCAGCAGCTGGCTGTCCATCGTAGACATCAATGCCGCCAGACCGGCGGCGATCATCAGGCTGGCCATCGCGTCGCCGGAGATCTGGGTGAGCATCATGGGCAGGATCCGGTCGGCCTGTTTTCCGACCAGGTCCGGAACCGACAACCGCCCGAGCACGCCGATGGTGATGGGCAGGATGAATACCACCGTGCACACCAGCGGGTAAAAGAGCATAATGCGGGAAAGGGTCCGTTCGCTGCGGGCGGAAAAAAACCGTTGGAACAATTGCGGGAACATCGGATCACAAAAAAACCACAGCATCAGAAAGCTCAGCCAGATTCCGGGCGTGTAACGGCCCAGACCACCGGGCCGGGACAGCAATTCCGGAGCGGCGGTGAGGATTTTCTGGTTGGCCGCCACTAGGCCGCCGTGGTGTCCGAGCACAATGACCAGGGATACAAACAGCATCACGAACATGAACAGTCCCTGAAACAGATCCGTCCAGGCCACCGCCCGCATGCCGCCCCGCAGCGTATAGAGCACGATGATTCCGGTCACCAGCACACAGCCGTAGTGATACGGCAGGCCGATGAGTTCTTCCAGCGCATAGCCGGCCGCCATGGGTTGCAGCGCCAGGTACGGCACGGTGAAGACGATCATGACGGTGGCAAAAAGCAGCGACAGCGGGGGGCTGCGATACAGCACCCGCACGAGCTCCGGCGGTGTGACCAGTCCGTGGTCGTGGCCGAGCTGCCACGCCCGACGGCCGATGATCCAGAAAGTCAATGCCATAAACCCGGTGCCGAACCCCATGATCGGGAAAAATGCATAGCCGTCGCGGTAGCCCGCCCCGGAAGTGCCGAAGACAGTGAAGGCGGAAAAATTGGTGGCCACCATGGTGCCGAGCAAAACCACGCTGCCGAGCCGGCGGTCGGCCAGAAAATAGGTCTCCGGAGATGATTTCCAGCGGGTGCGCGAGAAAAAGCCGATTGCGAGAACCAAACCAAAGTAGGCAGCGAACATCACGATTTTTAAAATCATCTGCGGCCTCCCAAATAAAAACGCCATCCCAACGGGCCGGGATGGCGTTTGCCTGTGCATAACCCATTTACAGCGCCAGCCAAAAACGAGCGATTCAAATTTACGAGTATTGCAAACTTGAGAGGTTCATTTTCGGGCCGATTCAATTTTCCCGTGCTTGTTAAGTGAATTCGACGGCAGCGTCAAGTCTTTTCACAGTGAAATTTCGGGTTGACAGGACGGAGGCATCCGGCCGCTTTCCCGCCGAGCAGGCATATGCAATGAAATTTCATCATTTTTTTTATCAATGACGGCAAATCCGGGACACGGTTGGATTACGGTATTATGGGGTGAAAAAAATCGACATATAGGGTTGAAAAATACCCCCGTAGCATATAACAAAAAATGCTGCGAACCATTTCGGCGGTCTCGAATCCGTGTATGCGGCTGCCTGCACCAGCAATCACCGGCGCCGCAAGACATCACCGCATAGGTGAGCCGCAACGGTCGGCCGCCGGAGGCCGACCGCCATTTTCCGACACTGCATTTCGGCCCCTCCGGCCGCTTTTTTGATTCTTCCGATCTGCACGAGGTCCTGCATGCAACCACTCACCGGAGCTGCATTATCACCCTGGGAGCCGGGGGTGTTCAGTCTCACGGTCTACAGCCTTGTCATCCTTGCGCTGATTTTCGTGCTGCTGTTCATCACCGCCTGGCTGGGGGAGAAAAAACCGACCCCGGAAAAACGACGCCCCTACGAATGCGGCATCATTCCAACCGGTAGTGCCCGCTTGCGCTATCCGGTTCCGTTTTATCTGGTGGCCATTTTTTTCCTGATTTTCGATGTGGAAGGCGCCTTCATATTTGCCTGGGGCATTGCCTGGCAAGAACTCGGATGGAAAGGCTGGGGGCAGATTACGTTTTTCATTGCCGTGTTGTTGTTGGGGCTGGCCTATATCTGGCGCAAAGGGGGACTTGAATGGGGTCCGACGGCCAAAAGCAAGTAAGCGGCCTGCTGCAGGCCACGGACCGTCTGATCAACTGGGCGCGCGAATTCAGTCTCTGGCCCCTGTTCTTCGGTCTGTCGTGCTGCTTCGTTGAAAAGGCCACCGTGTTGACCTCGCGCTACGACCTGGCCCGCTTCGGTTCCGAAGTCCTGCGGCCGTCCCCCCGCCAGGCCGACCTGTTGATCACCTCCGGCACCATTTTCAAAAAAATCGCCCCGGTCATCCTGCGGCTCTACGAGCAGATGGCCGAGCCCAAGTGGGTGGTTTCCATGGGTTCGTGTTCCAACTGCGGCGGCATGTACGACGGCTACAGCGTCGTGCAGGGCATCGACCAGATCCTTCCCGTAGACGTCTATATCCCGGGATGCCCCCCCCGACCGGAGGCCGTCGAACAGGCATTGGTGCTGCTTCAGCAGAAAATCATGGCCGAGGAACGTCCCACCCGCGTCATTTTTCATCGTCCCGGCGGCACCCAGGGATCCTGCCGGCCCATTCTGCAGGACGGCGTCTCCAAATCCAGGGACGCCCGGGGACCGGGAATGCAGGGAACCACTGTGCGGGGCAGCGCATCCCTGCCGCCCGAGTTTTACGGCAGCCGGTCCGATCTCATGTGGACGCCGCCGCCGCGAAAAATCGAACTCGGCCGCATCGAACAGGATCTGGCCGGCTGGCTGGAGTCGCATTTCGCCGACGCCGTCCGACGGACACCGCACACCGCCGACATGCTGACCTTCGAAGTGCAACCGAACCGCCTGCCGGAAGTGTTGCGCAACCTCAAACACAAGACCGCCCCCAACTTTCAGCGGCTGGAAGACCTGACTGCCGTCGATGAGTCCCGGCGCAGAAACCGGGAACAATATCCGGATTACACCCTGGTTTACAGCCTGCTGGCATTCGATCCGCCCACACGAATCCGTTTGAAGGTGCCGCTGCAAAGCGCCGATCCAACCACAAAGAGTGTCACCGATCTGTGGCCCTCGGCCAGCTGGTACGAACGCGAAGCCTACGACATGTTCGGCATCCGATTCGAGGGTCATCCCAACCTGCAACGCATTCTCATGCCCCCGCACTGGCAGGGGCACCCATTGCGCAAGGACCATCCCGGACGGGCCACCGAGATGGCCCCTTACACGCGCAAAGACGCCGAGCAACTGCAGCCGCTGGATGGCGGAAATTATGTCCGCAAATCCGGCAACGATCATTCCCTGGTAGTTAACGTAGGGCCCCATCACGTGAGCACCCACGGCTTGATGCGCTACATCGTCGCCCTGGAAGGCGAAGAGATCGTCGACCTGGACATGGACATCGGCTACCATCACCGCTCGGTGGAAAAAATCGGTGAACGCCAGCACTGGAACCAGTTCATCCCCTACACCGACCGGGTGGACTACCTGGCCGGCTGCGCCAACAACCTGCCTTACGTAATGGCGGTGGAAACCCTGGCCGATATCGACGTGCCGGAGCGGGCCCAGTGCGTGCGCGTAATGCTCAGCGAATTGTTTCGAATCAGCAATCACCTGGTCTGGTTTTCCACCTACGTGCACGATGTGGGTGCTATGACCCCCAATTTTTATACCTTCCGCGAACGGGAGATGATCCTGGACATCGTTGAACTGATCACCGGCGGCCGGCTGCATCCTTCCTGGTTTCGCATCGGCGGGCTGGCCGCCGACCTGCCGGAAGGATGGAAGGCGCCCATCGACGCTTTCGTGCAACTGTTCCCCAAAGCGCTGGACGAATACGAAGCCCTGATTCGCAACAACCCGATATTCAAGGCGCGAACCAAGGGCATCGGTCGGATCTCCAGCCGGGAGGCCATCGACTGGGGCGTAACCGGCCCCAACCTGCGCGCCACCGGCGTGGCGTGGGATCTGCGCAAAAAATTCCCTTACTCGGGCTACGAAAACTTCGATTTCGAAGTGCCCGTGGCTGCGGAAGGAGACAGCTATGCCCGGTACCTGGTGCGGGTGGAAGAAATGCGCCAGAGCGTCCGGATCATCCGGCAGGCGGCCGAAAACATGCCTGCCGGACGTTACGTCACCGACGATTACCGCTACGTGGTACCTAAGCGGGCCGACATGCTGCGCGACATCGAAACGCTGATTCACCACTTTATCAACGTGACCCGCGGCCCCAAAATTCCGCGAGGCGAGGCGTACGCGGCCTGCGAAATCCCGCGGGGCGAGCAGGGATATTACGTCGTCAGCGACGGGCTCGGTTATCCCTACCGACTGCGCATTCGGGCCCCCGGATTTGCCAACGTTCAGGTGATGCCCATCATGGCCGTGGGCGAGACCCTGGCCGATCTGATCGCCATCATCGGCTCCATCGACTACATTCTGCCGGACATCGACCGGTGAGGCCGCCATGACCCCGGACCTGCGCGAAAAACTGCAGCAACAGATCGCGGCGGTGGAACATCCCCGTGAACTGGCCGTGGACGTGATGTTCGCCCTGCAGGAGCACTACGGTTATCTGAGCGACCGGGCGATGGCCGAAGCCGCGGAATTGCTCGGTATGACGCCCTTGGAGCTCGAAGAGCTGGCCACGTTTTACACCTTTACCTATCGCGAACCGGTGGGTCGTTACGTAATCCACGTGTGCGACAGCCTGATCTGCTGGATGGAGGGCTACCGGTCCGTGCGGGATTACCTGTGCGAACGGTTGGAGATTCAGCCGGGTCAGACCACGGCCGACAACCGGTTCACCCTGCTGCCGGTGTGCTGCATCGGGTATTGCGATTATGCACCGGCCATGTTGATCAACCGCAAGGTTTACGGCAACCTGACCCCGCAGAAGATCGACGCGATCCTGGAGTCATTAAGAGAAAGAGAAAAACCATAAGGTCCCGGAATCGGAGGCGGTTGGAAATTTTCTAAATACCTCCAAACAACGACCCAAAGCAATCGGCAATGGCCCGAGACTATCCCCAGATACTGCTGCAGAACCGCAAACCGGATCGAATCGCCTCTCTGGCGGAGTACCGCGAAAGCGGCGGTTACAAGGCCCTGGAATCGGTCCTGCACGAAAGTGACTACCAGAAAGTGCGCGAGCGCATCAGCGCCGCGGTACTTCTGGGCCGCGGGGGGGCGGGCTTTCCGGCCGGCAAGAAGATCGAGACCGTGCAGGAGGATGCTCCGTTTCCCCGCTACGTAGTCTGCAACGCCGATGAAATGGAGCCGGGAACCTTCAAAGATCGCGTCCTGCTGCATGCCGATCCGCACATGCTGCTGGAGGGCATGGCCATCGCCGGCTATTCGATCCGGGCGCACAATGGCATCATCTTCATCCGGCCGGAATATGAAAACGCCGCCCGCATCCTGGAACGGGAAATCGAGATCGCCCGCGGGGAAAACCTGATCGGAACGTCGATTCTGGGCAGTGACTACGACTTCGATATCGTGGTGCACCGCAGCGGCGGTCGCTATATCTGCGGGGAAGTCACCGCCCAGCTGAATGCGCTGATGGGACGCCGGCCCAATCCCAGGCAGCCGCCCCCGTACCCGACGGAAAAAGGGTTGTGGGATCTGCCGACACTGACCAACAATGTGGAGACCCTGGCCTGCGTGCCGCACATCATCCGCAACGGCGCCGAATGGTTCCAACAGCTGGCCTTGACCGAATCGGCAGCGGGCACCAAACTCTTCTGTGTCAGCGGCAAGGTCAATCGTCCGGGTTGCTACGAACTGCCGCTGGGGGTAGCGTTGAAGGAAATCGTCGAGGAACATGCCGGCGGCATGCCGCCGGGCTCGCAGTTCAAGGCCTGCCTGCCCGGCGGGGCTTCCACCGGTTTCATTCCGGTCGAGCACTACGAAATTCCGATGGACTACGATTCACTCAAGGCCATCGGCAACCGGCTGGGAACGGCGGCCGTCATGATTTTCGATCAGAAAACCTGCCTGGTGGAGGCCACCGCCAACCTGATGGAGTTCTTTGCCCGGGAATCCTGCGGCTGGTGTACCCCCTGCCGGGAGGGGCTGCCCTATATCCGGGACCTGCTCCTGCGGATCGAATCCGGCCGGGGCGAACCGGCGTTTTTGCCGATGCTCGATCGCATGGGCCATCATCTGTGGAGTTCCTATTGCGCATTTGCCCCGGGGGCCGCCGCACCGCTGCAGAGCCTGCTGGTGCATTTCCGCGAGGAGGTTCAGGCCCACATCCAACGCAAGGGTTGTCCGCTGAAGTAATATCGGGGCGCCGGCGCTGCCGACCGGTTGAACCCCTGAAAGTCCGGTTATGCCGAAACTCATCATCGACGATCGGGAAATCGAAGTCGAAGACGGCATCAAGGTGCTCGAAGCCGCCGAGCGGCTGGGGATCATGATCCCGCGCTTTTGCTATCATCCGGCCCTGGGATCGGTGGGCGCCTGCCGGGTCTGCGCGGTGAAGTTCGTCCAGGGGCCGTTCAAAGGCGTGCAGATGAGCTGCATGATCGACTGCAAGAACGGCATGGTCGTGTCGACCACCGACGAAGAAGCGGTGGATTTCCGGCGCCACGTCATCGAGTGGCTCATGCTTCATCATCCCCACGACTGCCCGGTCTGCGACGAAGGCGGGCACTGCCTGCTGCAGGACATGACCGTTTCCGGCGGTCACGGGCTGCGCCGCTACCGGGGTCCCAAGCGCACCTACATCGACCAGGATCTGGGTCCGCTGGTGCAGCACGAGATGAACCGGTGCATTCAATGCTATCGCTGTACGCGTTACTATCAGGCGTACGCCGGATACCGCGACCTGGGGGCGCTGCAGATTGCAAACCGCACCTATTTCGGCCGCTTCGAAGACGGCATGCTGGAAAGCCCGTTTGCCGGCAACCTGAGCGATCTGTGCCCCACCGGTGTCTACACGGACAAACCATCGCGCTACAAGGGCCGCCGCTGGGATTACGAGCGCACCCCTTCGATCTGCATTCACTGCAGCCTCGGCTGCCATATCGTCGTCAGTGCCCGTTACCGGGAGATCGTTCGCCACGAGGCACGCTTCAGCCCGGTGGTCAATGGTCATTTTATCTGCGATCGTGGCCGTTTCGGCTTTTATTACACCGAAGAAAAGCAGCGGCCGCGCGGCGCCCGGACGGACGGAGAAGCCGTCGACACGCCGGCGGCACTGGAACAACTCGCCGCACGACTGGATCATATCGTCGAACGCCATGGTCCCGCAGCGGTGGCCGCCATCGGTTCGGTGCGCAGCGATCTGCAGACGCAGGCCGCGCTGTCTGCCGCCTGCCGGGAAAAAGGCTGGCAGGGACCGGCGGTTTTCGCCACTGCTGAAAAGGCCCGACGGGTTCGAACGGCGGTTCGCAGCCTGGAACCGGAACTGGCGGTTTCGATGCAGCAGGTCGAAGCGGCGGATTTTGTCCTGGTGGTCGGTGCCGACCCACTCAACGAGGCGCCCATGCTGGCGCTGGCCCTGCGGCAGGCGCAGCGCCGGGGAGCGACCGTGGTGGCGGTCGATCCACGCCCGATCGAACTGCCGCTGACATTCGAGCCGCTGCCGGCCGCCCCCGGTCAAATACAAACCGTTCTGGAGGCCGTATTGCGCCAGGCGATCGAAGCGGCGGCCGATCGTTTCGAACCCCCGGCACGATCCTTTTTCACAGATCTGCCGACCATTGCCGAAACCCCCCGGCCACTGCAGGCTGCATTGCCGTCGGTGGCGGCGAGACTGGTCCAGAGCAGTCGCCCGCTGCTGATTTGCGGCACCGATGTGACCGATCCCGGACTGATCGCACGCGCCGCCGACGCCGTTCGACTGCTGCAGGAGGCCGACAGGGCGGCAGGGCTGTTTTACATCCTGCCGGGGGCCGGTGCGTTCGGCGCCGGTCTGGTCGACGATGGGTCCATTGAAGAGGTCGTCGCCGACATCGAGGCCAACCGGGTTCGCGCTCTGCTGGTGGTGGAATCCGATCCACTGGAATGCTATCCGGACCGAAGCCGACTGGAAGCCGCCTTGAATCGGCTCGAACTGCTGGCGGTGCTGGATGCGGTCGATACCGAGGCGGTGGGTCTGGCCCACATTTTTCTACCGACGGCCACGGTGTACGAAGCCGGCGGAATGTTCATCAACCAGGAAGGCAGATTGCAGAAAACCCGACCGGCCTACCGCGGCGGGATTTCCATTCAACAGACCGGCGGCGGAAACCATCCACCGCGCATATATGCCACCGAAATTCCGGGCTCCGATCCGCAGCCCGCCGCCGCACTCCTGGCGCAGCTGACCGGTTCCGAGGAGCACTTGGGACCGGATCGCCGGCCGGCATCTCTGCCGGCATTGCCTGCAGGTCTCACCGGCATACCGGAAGACGGAGAGCGTGTGGATCTGCGTTCGGAAAGGCTGCCGCATTTCGCGCCCCGCACGGCAACGCCGTCCGAATCGCCGGAAGGCGCCCTGTCGGTGCTGACCGTCGATCGGACCTTCGGGACCGAGACGCTTTCCAGTCGTTCGCCGTGTCTGCAGGCCCTGAAGCCGCCGCCCTGGATGTACCTGCACAGCGACGATGCCCGGCGCCTGCAGCTGGCCGCAGGCGACCACGTGTCGCTGGAAACCGGGCGGGGACGCCTGGTCCTGCCGCTGCGCACCTCGTCGTCCATGGCCGCCGGCGTGGTGATCCTCCCACGGCGTCAGGATCGCCGCTGGCAAATTTTAGACAGCGATCGTATCGGGGCCCGACAGATCCGCAAAACCAACCCGGAACCGACTCCGGAGGAGCGCCCATGACGCTTTCCTGGTTCGCCGGTCTGGTCTTGCTGGCCGTGAAGCTGGCCGTTGTGCTGGGCTGCCTGCTGCTGGTGGCCGCCTACCTGGTGTGGGTGGAGCGCAAACTCCTGGCAAGGCTGCAAATCCGCTACGGCCCCAACCGGGCCGGCCGCTACGGTCTGCTGCAACCGATTGCCGATGCGATCAAACTGCTGACCAAGGAGGACACGGTGCCGGCGGGTGCCGACCGGACGATTTTTCTCCTGGCGCCGGCAGTGGTGGCGGCCACGGCCTTGATGATGTTCGGGGTGGTGCCGTTCGGTGACCGGCTGGTTCTTTGGGAACGGGAGATCCCCATGGTCATCGGAGACGTCAACATCGGGCTGTTGCTGATTTTCGCGCTTTCGTCGCTGGGTGTTTACGGTGTGGCGCTGGGGGGGTGGGCCTCGAACTCCAAGTACAGCCTGTTGGGAGGAATTCGCGGCGCGGCCCAGATGATCAGCTACGAGCTGGCACTGGGCCTGTCACTGGTGCCGGTGGTCATGCTGGCCCGTTCTTTCAGCCTGGTCGACATCGTCGATGCCCAGGCCCGGTATCCATTTGTACTGGTGCAGCCGGTGTCTTTCGCCCTTTTTTTCATTGCCGCGCTGGCCGAGAGCAAACGCATCCCCTTCGATCTGCCCGAGGCGGAAAACGAACTCGGGGCCGGCTTCCACATGGAATACAGCGGCATGCGTTTCGGGCTGTTTTTCCTGGGAGAGTACGTGCACATGCAAGTGCTCGGCGCCCTGGTGGCGGTGTTTTTCCTGGGGGGATGGCGCGGTCCGCTGCTGCCGGGACCCGTTTGGCTGCTGGTCAAAGTGGTCGCCGTGGCACTGGTGATGGTCTGGATTCGCGGCACCCTGCCCCGGTTGCGCTACGACCAGCTGATGAGCCTGGGATGGAAGGTGCTGATCCCGCTGGCGCTGGTGAATATCGTGGTTACGGGGGCTGTCATGTTATTGTGACCGAAATTGAGCGATTGTCGAGGTTGCCGCCCCGGTGCAACGGACTTTGTGTTGCACAGGCTAAAAAGATACAAGGAAGGAACCCGAGCGCTTGCAAAAAGCTTTTCACGGGCGCGGATCGACAAATGAAAGGGTGATCAATTTGGTACGGCAATTCTGGGAAGGAGCGATGGGTCTGGCAAGCGGGTTTGCCACCACTTTCAAACACCTGTTCCGCAAACCGATTACCGAGCAGTACCCGGAGGTGAAACGGGAACTGCCGGCGCGCAGCCGGGCGCGCATCATTCTGACACGCGATCCGGACGGCGGCGAGCGCTGCGTGGCCTGCTATCTGTGCTCGGCGGCCTGCCCCGTCAGTTGCATCTCCATGCAATCGGCCGAGGGAGACGGCGGCCGCCGGTATGCGGCTTGGTTTCGAATCAATCTTGCGCGCTGCATTTACTGCGGTCTGTGCGAGGAGGCCTGCCCGACTTCGGCCATCCAGCTGACGCCGGACTTCGAGCACTGTGAACGCGACATTCTCAAAATGGTGGCCGAAAAGGGAGACTTGCTGGTGGATCACCCGGGCAAGGACCCCGACTACAATTTTTACCGTTATGCCGGCGTGGCCACCGAGGTGGGCGGCAAGGGCGAACATGTCCAGGAGGCCAAGCCGGTGAACGTGAAATCGAACATGCCGTGACCGGTTGGATAGACTGAAATCCTTTGAATAAAATAAAAAATCTGCATTTTGAAAATTTGAAACGCTCATTTTAGGTCGAAGAAAGGCTTCCATAAGGACCTGCCATGACACTTTTCGGGGCTCTGTTTTACATCCTGGCGGCGGTGATCCTGGCGGCCACCGCCATGGCGGTCACCCGGCGCAACCTGGTACACGCCGTCGTGTACCTGGTGTTTTCTTTTTTCGGCACCGCACTTTTGTTTTATCTGTTCGGCGCCCCGCTGCTGGCCGCCCTGGAGGTGATTATCTACGCCGGCGCCATCATGGTGCTGTTTTTGTTCATCATCATGATGCTGCGGGTGGAAAGCATCAAAGAGCGTCTGTCTCCGCCCGGTCAGTGGATTCCGGCGATGGTCATCGGGCTGATTTATCTGGCGGTCGGCGGGCTGCTGCTGGTTTCCGAACCGCAGGGAGCCGGGACGCTGCAGGCCGCCATGGCTTCCCCCGGCCGTTTTGGCGCCTTCGTGTTCGAACGGCATTGGCTGGCGATCGAAATCGTCTCGTTGCTGTTGCTGGTGGCATTGATCGGCGCCCTGCATCTCGGCAAAACTTTTCGACAAGACCCGGATGAAAAGAGCGACAACCCATGACAATCGTTCCCTACAGTCACGTTTGGGTGTTGGCCGGGCTGCTGTTTGGGCTGGGCCTTTTGTGCACGGTGGTAAGAAGAAATCTGATCATGATGCTGCTGGGGGTGGAAATCATGCTGAACGCGGCCACCGTTGCGTTTGTGGGCGCTTCCCTGCGCTGGCAGGACATGGAAGGCCAGGCGTTCGTACTGTTTATCCTGGCGGTGGCCGCCGCCGAGGTTTCCGTCGGTCTGGCCCTGATCGTTTGCGCCTACCGGCGAACGGAATCGGTGGATCCGGACCGCTATCAACTGCTCAAATAAACCGCCAACCGTTGGTTTTTGCAGGGCCGGCGACGGGAAACCGTTTCGCCCTGACCGATAAACCCGGGAGCGACAAGAACATGAATCCGCAACTGGAGCCGATGATCAAAACCCGCCGCCCGGAAACCGTTGCGCAAAAAGGCAGCCGCGCGAGGTATCGATACCATCGGAACGATGGTCCGCTCTGGAGGCGGTCATGATCGATCCGACCGCAACCACGGCCCTGACCCTGCTGGGCACGCAGCTGCCGGCGGCCGTATTCGCTCTGATCCTGGTGGTCACCCGGCGGCACCCGCGCATTTCGGCCGGGCTTTCGATTGCCGCGGTTTCGGTAACCCTGCTGTGTGCGCTGGGACTGCTCGCGCGCCACTGGCACCTGGAGGCGCCGATCCGGTTTGCGGTTCGCTGGATGGTTTCCGGCGATGTCGAAATTCTCTTCGGCTATTTCCTCGATCCGGTCAGCCTGCTGATGTTGACGACGGTGGCGGGAATCTGTTTTCTGGTGCAGATCTACTCCCTGGGCTACATGGCCGGCGATCCCGGATTTGCCCGTTACTACGCCTACATGTCCCTGTTTGCCTGGGCCATGACCTCCCTGACAATCGCACCCAATCTGCTGCAGCTCTACATTTTCTGGGAGCTGGTCGGGCTGGCCTCCTACCTGCTGATCGGGTTCTGGTTCGAAAAATTCAGTGCCAGCGAAGCCGGCAAAAAGGCCTTCGTGATGACCCGCACCGGAGACGTGGCCTTCTTCCTGGGGCTGATTCTGCTGCTGATGCACGGCAGCAGCCTCGACATCGAAACTCTGAATCAACCCGCGGCGGCGGCACAGATGCCCCCGGCCGTTCTCACCGCCGCAGCACTGTTGATTTTCGGCGGCATCGTCGGCAAAAGTGCCCAGTTCCCGCTGCTCACCTGGCTGCCGGATGCCATGGAAGGCCCCACGCCGGTCAGTGCCCTGCTGCACTCGGCAACCATGGTGGCGGCCGGCGTTTACCTGTTTGCCCGGATATTTCCGTTTTTCAGCCACTCGAGCACCGCCATGGCCGTGTTTCTGGCCATCGGAACCATCAGCATGCTGGCGGCGTCCACCATGGCCATGGTCAGCCGCGACATCAAACGCGTGTGGGCTTACTCCACCATCAGCCAGCTCGGCTACATGATCATGGGCCTTGCGGCCGGCGGATATTTTGCCGGCGTCTTTCACCTGACCACCCATGCCGGATTCAAGGCCCTGCTGTTCCTGTGCTCCGGGGTGCTGATCCACCATCTCGAGACCAACGACATGTTCCGGATCGGACAGGCCGGGGGCCGCGGGCTGAAGCTCCCCATGATCGGCATGATCGTCGGCGGGGCGGCTTTGGCCGGCATTCCACCGCTGTCGGGTTTTTTCAGCAAAGAGCTGATCATGGTGAGCCTGGCCGAGCTGGACAATCCGGTCTGGTTGCTACTGGCCCTGACCGGTGTGTTTTTAACGGCCTATTATACCTTTCGATTGATCTTTGTGATCCTGTTTCCAAAATCGAAGGCCGCGCATCCGGATCACACCGGTGCGGACGCCCGCAACGCCTACGGCGATCGGATCATGGGTGCCGTACTGCTGATCCTGACGGCCGTCACGCTGGTGCTGGGGTTTCTGCAGGCGCCGTTGGAAGGTTTTTTCGCCGACGATCCGGCATTTGGACAAATCGGCCATCATACCGGCATACTGATTGCCGCGCTGGTGTTGGCCGCCGCAGCCGTGGGGCTGGCGTGGCTGGAGTTCGGCCGCAAAGGCGCAAGACAGGTCGGCTTCGTGGAACGGCTGCCGGCCCTGAGCTCGTTTTTTGCCCAGCGCTGGTATCTGGACCACCTCTACCGCCTGCTGCTGGACCGGGTGGTGTATCGGGGCTTTTCGGCCCTTTGCACCGCCGGCGACCGCAGGGGCATCGACGGCTTCATCCACGGCGTCAGCCATGAAACCGTAAGAAGCGGCGGCCGGCTTTCGCTGCTGCACGGCGCCATGATCCAGTACCGCCTGCTGCTGCTGTTTGCGGTCATGGTGCTGCTGGGGGGCTACCTGCTTTATTGGCATCTTTAAATGGAAGGAAATGGAGAAGGCGGATGCCGGTATCCACTGCCGATTTTCCGTATCTGTCCGCGCTGCTGCTGAGCTGCGTGGTCGGATTGCTGGTGATTCTGTTCACCCCCCGGGATCGCATCGTGTTGATCAAGTGGATCAGTGCGGTTTTTTCCGGCATGACCCTGGTGCTCTCCGTCTACCTGTTTGCAGCCTATGACCAGGGCCGGGGCGGCCTGCAATTCGTGGAAAAGGTCTCCTGGATGCCGGCCCTGGGCATCCAGTACTTCAATGCCGCCGACGGATTCAACCTGCCCATGCTGCTGCTCACCGGGATCGTGTTTTTCACCGGCGTGCTGACCATGTGGGAGCTTCAGACAAGGGTCAAGGAATTCTTCGCGCTGACATTTCTGCTGGTGGCCGGGGTTTTCGGCCTGTTCATGAGTTTCGATTTGTTTTTTATTTTCATCTGGTTCGATGTCTCCCTGTTTCCCATGTACCTGCTCATTGCGGTATGGGGAAGCACCAACAAGGAATACGGTGCCCTGAAGCTGACGCTGATGCTGCTGGCCGGCAGTGCACTGATCCTGCCGGCCATCGTCTACTTGTTCGTACAATCCGGCCTGAACACCTTCGACGTGGTGCGGCTGATGCAGCCGGGCACCTTCGGTCCCTTCGATCAGAAGTTCGCATTTCTGCTGCTTTTCATCGGTTTCGGCATTCTGGCCGGGGTCTGGCCCCTGCATACCTGGTCACCGGACGGTCATGTTGCGGCACCCACGGCGGTCAGCATGATCCACGCCGGGGTTCTGATGAAGATCGGCGCTTTCGGCGTGCTGCGCGTGGGCATATTTCTGTGCCCCCAGGGATGGCAGCACTGGGCTGAACTTATGGCGGTGCTGGCCACGGTGGGGATCGTTTACGGGGCGCTGGTGGGCCTGAGCCAGACGGATTTAAAATACGTCATCGGTTACTCGAGTGTCTCCCACATGGGTATCGTCGGCCTGGGCCTGTCCACCGTGACCCTGGACGGCCTCAACGGCGCCGTATACCAGATGTTTGCCCACGGAATCATGACCGCCCTGCTCTTTTCCGCGGTCGGCTACATCTACGACCGAACCCACACCCGCTCGCTCGAAGCACTCGGCGGATTGAGCCGTGTCATGCCCGTGGCTTCGGGTTATTTCATTCTGGCGGCCCTGGCCGGCATCGGTGTCCCCTGCCTGGCCAGTTTCTGGGGCGAACTGGTCGTGTTTATCTCTTCCTTCCAGGTCTATCCGTTGGCCGGCGCATTCGCCGTGGCCGCCCTGGCGATCAGTGCGCTGTTCATTCTGCGCGTTGTGCAAAAAGCGTTTTACGGCCCGACGAACGAGTCCTTCGCGCACCTGACGGACGTACCCTTCGGCCTGGGGATACCGCGAATGATCCTGGCGGCCGTCATCGTGCTGTTCGGCATTTTTCCTTCCCTGTTATTCGACATGATTGAAAGCGCCTCCATCCCATTTATGAACGGATTGACGCGATGAACTGGATGCACTTCGCTCCCGAACTCTTTGCCTTCGGTGCCACGGTTGTATTGCTGATGCTCGCCGTGCTGCCGAAGATATCGGCGCGCGGCTTTTTCGGGGCGGCGCTGGCAATGGCGGCGCTGGGCCTGCTGGTCAGTCTGGCGGCCGTTCGGGCCGAGGGGCTGTTGTTTGCCGGCACCTACCGGGTGGACCTGTATTCCCAGGTATTCAAGGTGATGCTGTTCATGGGATTGTTTCTGGTAATCTGCCTGTGCGGGAATCTCGCCGGCGTGGCAGACCGGCGCCACGCCGAATTCTACCTGCTGATGATGACCGCCACCCTGGCCATGATGCTGCTGGTGAGCAGCGTTCACCTGCTCACCGTTTACGTCGCCCTGGAGCTTTCCAGCTACAGCCTCTACGTACTGGTCTCCCTGCGGCGCGAGCGCGCGGTGGCCGTGGAAGCCGGCATCAAGTATTTTCTGGTGGGTGTGTCGGCCTCCGCCGTGATGCTGCTGGGCATCGCCCTGCTGTATGGCAGCATACAGGCCATGTACCTCGAGACCATCGCGGCCGTTTTGCCCGAGGTGATCGACAATCCGATCGTGCTCGTCGGACTGATGCTGACCCTGGGCGGATTTTTTTTCAAACTGGCCGTCTTTCCGTTTCACTTCTGGGCACCGGACGTGTACCAGGGAGCCGCCAATGAGGCGGCTGCCTTTATCGCCACGGCGTCCAAGGTGGGGGCGGTGGCGATCCTGGTGCGCATCGTATCTTTGAGCGGCGGCGGCAGCGCTTACCTGGTCGATGCACTGGTCGTGATGGCGGTGCTGTCCATGACCGTGGGAAACCTGGTGGCCATCGTGCAAAAGGACTTCAAACGCATGCTGGCTTACTCCAGCATCGCGCACGCGGGATACGTGCTGGTCGGCATCCTGAGCATGAATTCAACCGGCTACGCCGCTGCCATGTTCTATGCCCTTTCGATCCTGCTGATGAAGTTCACTGTCTTCCTGGTGCTGGCCACGGTCGCGGACGATGGCCGCAACCTCCAGATTTCGGAACTGGCCGGCCTGCACCGGAACTCTCCGCTGCTGGCCATGGCCCTGATGCTGTCGCTGTTCGGCCTGGCGGGCATCCCTCCCACGATCGGATTCACCGCCAAACTGCTGGTGTTCACCGCCGCCATGAAACAGGGGCTGTTTCTTCTGGTGCTGATCGCCATGATCAACGTGGTGATCTCGCTATATTATTACATTATGGCCGTCAAAGCGGCCTATCTGATGGAACCGGCATCGCCGACCCCATCACTTATCGTGCCGGCCCCGCTGAAACTGCTGACCATCGCCCTGGTACTGGTGATGGTGGCCGCCGGCATGTATCCGACCGGGCTGTTCGATTTGGCGCTGGCCGCCACTGAGAGTCTGTTCTAGCCGGCGGCCGACCACCAGGCGGAAGCGCCGCGGTGGCGTGTCCCAATCAGGAATGCGCAATTTTACCGAATCCGATCCCGCGGCGTTTTGCAAGTCCAGTCGCAAAACACGCAGTGCTTCTGTTTTATCGGCCGGACCGAAAAGGGTCATTTCCGGATGGACACGGTCTGAACGCTGGTTTCGCTGATCAAAGGCGCTTGTATTTAACGGCATTTGCATTATAGTGACCCTGATAATTTCGAGCCATCCAAATTCCCAAGAAGACGCGCCGAACCCGATCCGAGTTGGCTCAGTACAAGGAGCACGGTATGTTTCGAAACATTCTGGTCCCCGTGGACGAATCCCGCCGCTGCGAAGAAGCGATGAAAATCGCCATCGGACTGGCCACGGATACGGTTTATCCGCTGCACGTCATCGAAGTGATCGCCGACACCACCTTTGAAGAGTTCGAGGACTTCTACCTTCGGCTTGAAAGACAAGCACACCGGGACATGGATTCCCTGCTGGCATTCATCGACGACACCGGGCCGAAAGTCGAACCGAAAATCGTGTATGGAGCCCGGGCCGCTGAAATTCTGCAATCCGCAGAGAATCTGAATATCGATCTGATCGTGATGCAGTCCCATCGCATCGATCCCCGGGACCCGACCCGGGGGTGGGGAACCTTGAGCCACAAAATCGGCATTCTGGCTTCCTGCCCGGTGATGCTCGTGAAATGATCCGGCAGATCACCTTGAAGAAAACGCTGAAACTGCGCGCCGCAATTCTCCGGGAAATCCGCAACTATTTTTCCGCCGCCGATTACCTGGAGGTGGAAACGCCCTTCCGCATTCCGGCGCCGGCGCCGGAGGCCCATATCGAAGCCGAACCTTCCGGCGACTGGTACCTGCATCCATCACCGGAATTGTGCATGAAGCGCTTGCTGGCGGCCGGATATCCCCGTATTTTTCAGATTTGCCGCTGTTTCCGCAATCGGGAACGCGGCCGGCGCCATCTGCCCGAAATGACAATGCTCGAATGGTATACCGCCGGCCACGACTATCTGGACATGATGGATCAGTGCGAATCACTGATCGGTGCCCTGCGGGGGGGGCTTGATATTTCCCAAACCCTTTCCTATCAGGGATGCAGGATCGACCTGAGTCCCCCCTGGGAGCGAATAACCGTGGCAGAGGCCTTCCGGCGTTTCGCGGCCTTTTCGATGCAGCGGGCGCTGGCGGCAGGTCGATTCGACGAAATACTGGGATTGGAAATCGAACCCCGCCTCGGGATATCCCGGCCGGTGTTTCTACATGACTATCCGGTCCCGTGCGGATCTTTGGCAAGGCCGAAATCCGACAACCCGGCATTGGTCGAACGGTTCGAATTGTATATCGGCGGTCTGGAGCTCTGTAACGCATATTCCGAACTGACCGACGCCGCAGAGCAGCGCCGTCGATTCGAACGTGAGCTTGCGCTGCGCAAAAATGCCGGCAAGCGCCTCTATCCCATGCCGGATTTGTTCCTGGAGCAACTGACGCACATGCCTCCGGCAGTCGGCAATGCCATGGGCATCGACCGGCTGGTGATGCTGTTTGCCGATGCGGCGGAAATCGACGCCGTGGTCGCATTCACGCCCGAGGAGCTTTGAGGTCTGAATTATGGCAGGTTGGCAGTATGATGGATTCAAAATCATCCTGGCCCTCGTTATGGTGGGCTTGAACGGTTTTTTCGTGGCAGCCGAGTTCGCCCTGGTCAAAGTGCGGCGCAGTCGTTTGGGCGCCATGGTACAGGCCAAGCGGCCCATGGCCGGCACTGCCATGTGGCTTGCCGATCGCCTGGAAGCTTCGCTTTCGGCCTGCCAGCTGGGTATTACCATGGCCTCACTCGGTCTGGGCTGGATGGGAGAGCCGGCCGTGGCGCATCTGCTGCGCCCGCTGCTCTACGCCCTCGGCATCGATGCCGAGGCATGGGTACACGGCCTGGCATTTGTCATTGCGTTCGCCGCCATCACCGCCGCGCATCTGGTTCTGGGTGAACAGGCCCCGAAAATCGCCGCCCTGCGCAACCCGGAAGCCCTTTTGCTGTTCTGTGCCGCACCGTTGAAAGGATTCTATTACCTTCTGTATCCCTTTCTAGTGCTGTTGAGCGGCTTGACCGATTTGCTCCTGCGTCTGACCGGCGTCAGCGGTGCCGGCGCCTTCGAAGTGCCGCACAGCGAGGAAGAAATCCGTACGCTGATTCGGCAGGCCCACGCCCACGGGGAGTTGAGCCGATCGGAGCAACGTTTGATCAATGCCGTCTTCGAATTCGACGAGATGGTCTGCCGCCAGGTGATGGTACCGCGGATTGACGTGGTGTTTCTCGAATTCAGCCTTTCACCGTCGGAAATATTCGACCGCATTCGCTACACCCGACATTCCCGGTATCCGGTGTGCGAGGGTTCCATGGATCATGTCCGGGGGGTTCTGCACGTCAAAGACCTGGTCGGTCTGCCGCCCGATGCCGCAATTTCACTGCCGAATCTGATGCGCGCACCGCATTTCGTTCCGGAGACCATGCCGGTCCGGCGGCTTCTGCGGCACTTCCAGGCCACCCATCATCACATGGCGTTTCCAGTGGACGAACACGGCACGGTCACCGGCATGGTAACCCTGGAGAACGTTCTGGAACCATTGGTCGGGTCGGTGGAGGACGAGTTCGACGACGAACTGCCCGACATCGTTCCCGCCGGGTCCGGCCAGTTTCTGGTATCCGGCGGAACACCGGTTCAAGTCATTCGCCGTCGCTTTGGGCTGGCCTTGGAAGAGGAAGCAGCCGACACGCTTTCCGGATTGCTGGTTTCCCAGACCGGGCGGTTGCCTTCGGTGGGCGACCGCATCGAACTTCCCGGTGCCACGGCCGAGGTGGTGGAAGTGCGGGGGCGCAGGGCGGCCATCATCCGATTGACGCTCACGCAATCCTTTGCGCACACCGAGTGACCGGATTGCGATCTACCCGAAGAGCGCGCGGTTTGCATTACCTTGTAATTTGAATCGCCCGGTTTCGGTTTAAAGTGATAGGGACACGGGATGTACGACTGGATCCTGCGGCATCTGAGCCGGTTGCACCCGGCCAACCTTCTGCTGTTGAGCTACCTTGCGGCCATCACCCTGGGAGCGGGGATTCTGATGCTGCCGGCGGCAACCGTTTCCGGTCACATTGCGCCCATCGACGCCCTTTTCACGTCCGCTTCCGCGGTTTGCGTCACCGGATTGATCGTGGTGGACACCGGCAGCTATTTTTCGACTTTCGGCCACAGCGTCCTGCTCGTGCTGATCCAGATCGGCGGGCTGGGGATCATGACCATTTCGGTGACCCTGTTTCAGATCATCGGGAAAAAGGTCTTTTTTCAACACCGCATGGCCATGCAGGAAGTGTTTTCCCACACACCCCGGGAAGACATCTACGCCCTGCTGCGTTCGATCTTCCTGTTTACGGCAGTGGCCGAGCTCGCCGGCGTAGTGATTTTGTTCTTCCACTGGTGGAGTGCCCATCCCGCCCTGGTCGCGCTGAAACTGGCCCTGTTTCATTCCGTGTCGTCCTTTTGCAATGCCGGATTCTCACTGTTCGAAACCAGCTTTGTCAACGAAAGCGCTTCCTGGGTATTGAATGGAACCATCGGCGGACTGATCGTCTTCGGCGGCCTGGGATTTCCGGTCGTTTACGAACTGTGGCGCCGGCTGACCCACCGCTCGAAACGACCGCGGTTTTCCGTGCAAACCAAAACGGTGCTGATCACCTCCGGCGTGCTGGTGGGGGCCGGTGCGATCATATTCTACATCGCCGAATCCGGCCGTTTGCAACCGTATGATCTCTCGCACCGGATGCTGATCGCAATATTCCAGTCCATCACCTGTCGAACGGCCGGCTTCAACACGATTGACATCGGATCGCTGAACAGCGCCACGTTGACCCTGATGATGTTTCTGATGTTTTTCGGGGCCTCGCCGGGCTCCTGCGGCGGCGGCCTGAAGACCACCACGCTGGCCGTGCTGACCGGCTATTCCTGGAGCCGAATCAAACGCTATTCCCGGGTCAACCTTTTCCAAAAAAGCCTCCCCGAAGATACCGTCAACCGCAGTATTTCCCTGATCGTGTTGTCCATCGGAATCATCGCCGCGGCGCTGTTCGCGATTCTGATATTCGATCCGGGCCACGGCAGCGGGGCACTGGGGCATCGTCAGTTTCTGGGTTATTTGTTCGAAACCGTCTCGGCCTTCGGCACGGTGGGTTTGTCTATGGGGGCGACGCCCCTGTTGAATCCGATCGGCAAAGCCATTCTCATCGCCGTGATGGTCATCGGCCGGATCGGCGTACCGGTATTTACCTACATCATCGCAGGGGCCGAACCACGCAGAGGCATCACGTATGCCGAAGAAAACCTCATGATCGGTTAAAGGAGCGGATAATGAAGCGGTTTGCTGTGATCGGTGCCGGAAGCTTCGGCTACTATCTGGCCCGGTCCCTTTACGAAAACGGCAACGAGGTGGTTGTCATCGAGCGCAACCATGAAAAGGTCCAGGCGGTGGAGCCCTATTGCACGACGGCCATCGAGCTGGATGCCACCGACGCCGACCGGCTTAAAGGTCTGGGCCTGGAGGAAATGGATCGCGTCGTGGTCAGCGCAGGGTCCAACATCCGCATGAGCATTCTGATCTGCTATCACCTGAGCGAACTCGGTATCAACCACGTCGTCGCCAAGGCCGAAGACGATATCCACGCCGATATTCTAAGGCGGATCGGAGCCTCCGAGACGATTCGCCCCGGCAAAGACATGGCCGCACGTCTGGCCAAGCGATGGACCCGACCCAACGTGCTCGACTTTTTCCCCCTCGAGGAAGACTACAACCTGATCCAGGTCGATCCGCCGGCTTCTTTCATCGGAAAATCCCTGCAAGAGATCGAACTGCGCAAACGCTACGGCGTCTACGTGATCGCCGTCAAACAGCTGGTTCCCGACCGATTCGAGATTATCCCGCCGGCGGACTTTGTGGTCAAGGACAGCGACATCCTGCTGATCATCGGAAAATCCAAGGATCTGGACCGGATCAAAGAACTCAAGTAGTGCCCGCCCGGAAATGGCCATTTCCCCGCTGAGAATCCCGCCATGGCGGGATTCTCAGCGAGTTTACAGATCTTTCATCCAATCCTTCTTGACGAGCTTGTGCCGGAACGGCTCATAGGTCTTCAACAGAAAATCCCGGTAATTTTCGTAGAGCAGTTTCTCCACGTAGACCAGCCGGACGTGATGCGCACTTAACCGCTGCAGTTCGATGTAGTGGTCCCCCTGCCGAAACAGCACGTGATCGTAATCCATGGAAAAATCTTTGCCCTCGAGCTGCTTTTCGACCAGCGTGTATTTATCGTTCAGCTCGTCCAGCACCGACTCGAAAAGGTTCGGGTCGATGACGACCATTACGGCGTCCAGGGTGGCGTCGATATCGAAAAACAGCAGGATCCGCTTGATGCCGTCCATTTTGCGGGGATCGACCAGCAGAAAGGTGTTCTTGCCTTTGCGGGGATCGTCACGCCCGATTTTTTTGAATTGACGCTTTTCGTACTCCACGGATTTCCAGCCGCGGGCGTCGATCATCTCCAGGGCCGCCGCATAGGAGGTCTTTCCCGGCACGAAACCGAAAGGTGCGGGCGCTTCGACAGCCGCCCAAACCCATGGAATGGCCACGGAAAAACCGATAAGGATCAGCCATAAACATACAATCCGTTTTTTCATCGTCCTCTCCGTCTGAATTCCGGCATCAAAAATGGCGGTTTCCCATTCGGCTACAACCAGCGCCTGTGTTTGAACCAGGCGATCATTCCCAGGAAAACGGCAACAATGACACCCCACAGGGCCGGGTAGGCCCAGCGGTATTGAAGTTCGGGCATGTATTCGAAATTCATACCGTAAACACCGGCAATAAAGGAGAGTGGGATGAAAATGGTGGCAATAATGGTGAGCACTTTCATCACTTCGTTCATGCGGTTGCTGACGGTGGAAAGATAGACGTCCAGCAGGCCCGTGAGGACGTCCCGGTAGGACTCGATGGTGTCGATAATCTGGATGGTATGATCGTAAACGTCATTGAAAAAGATATCGACGGCATCGCCGATGAAAGCCGAATCTTCTTTCACCAGGCGGTTGACCATCTCCCGAATCGGCCAGACCTGCTTGCGAAAAAAGATCAGCTCCCGTTTCAGTTGGTAGATCTGCTGCAGGGTCTCCGGTTCCGGACCTTGTAGCAGGGCATCTTCGAGCAGTTCGATTTTGTCGCCCAGAATTTCCAGAACTACAAAATAATGATCGACGACGGCATCGACCAGGGCATAGGCGAGATAATCGCATCCGGACCGGCGAATCCGCCCCTTGCTTTTTTGCAGCCGCTCGCGCACCGGGTCGAACACGTCACCGGACCGTTCCTGGAGGGAAACCAGAAAATTGGACCCCAGAACCAGACTGACCTGTTCGGACTCGATGTGGTGTCGATCCTCGTCGTAGTAGAGCATCTTGATCACCAGAAACAGATACGCGTCGAACTCTTCGGCCTTGGGGCGATGGCCCGAATTGGCAATGTCTTCCAGGGTCAGCGGATGGATGTGAAAATGGCGGCCGATCGTTTCAAGCAGGGCCACGTCGTGGAGTCCGTCGACATTGATCCAGGAAACCGCGGGCGATTCCCACAAGGGAAGAATCTCTTCGATGTGCCGGATTTCGCGTTCTTGCAGTTGCTCGGCATCATAGCCGATCCACCGGATTCGCGGCGCTTCCGCAGGGCGTTCAACCGAAGGGACCAGCGTTCCGGGGGCGGTGCCGGGTTTTTTGGGCGGGCGTTTGATAAACCGCGGCCGCCTCCGCGTCAGCCGGCCGACACCGCGGGCGACTTGTTTCAAAGGAATCGTTTTCGGTGTTTTTTTTGGCATCGCAGTTGGATTCATACAGTGGCACCGTGCGGATGTCAAATCCTCGCATGACCGCCGTCCATCGCGGCGGCGCCGCCCGATCGCCCGGCTTTCGTCCGTTTAGATGCCGAGCAGTCGAAAGGCGATGTAGCCGACATAAAACACCAGGGCCACAACCCCCTCCCAGCGATCGACGCGGCGACGACGGCCGCTGAACATGAACAGAAACAGCAGCAGGCTGGCGAAAATGACGGTGAACAAATCGATGTTGCTTTGCGGGGAAAAGGGAATCGGTCGGACCGTTGCGCTGATGCCCAGAACGAAAAAGATGTTGAAAATGTTGGATCCGACCACGTTGCCCACCGCGATGTCGACTTTCTTTTTGGTGGCAGCCACCGCCGAGGTGGCCAGTTCCGGCAGAGAGGTGCCCACGGCGACAATCGACAGGCCCACCACTTCTTCGCTCAAACCGATGCCGGTGGCAATGGAAATGGCGCCGTCGACAATCCAGCGTCCGCCCAATGTCAGCCCGGCCAGCCCTCCGACAACCATCAAAGCGGCCTGCAGCGGCCCGTGGGCTTTGGCCGGAATTTGCGCCTCGACCCCCTGAATGGCGTTGGCCTGGGAAAAATTGTAGTAAAGAAAAATAACAAAAAAACAAAGCAGCACCAGTCCGTCACTGCGCGTCAACTGCGAATCGAAAGAAAGATCGATCAGGCGGTCGTTGGCCAGCAGCCCCAGTACAATGACCGCCAAGAGGCTGAAGGGGATCTCGCGCCGGATGATCTCGCGTGTGACCCGCAGCGGGTAAATGACCGCTGCAAACCCCAGAATCAGAAGAATGTTGGCAATGTTGCTCCCCAACACATTGCCTACGGCCAGGGCGGTGTTTCCGCGAATGCCGGCGACCAGGTTGACGAACAGTTCGGGCGTCGAGGTGCCGAAAGCCACGACGGTCAGACCGATGACCAGATCGGTAATTTTCAGTCGACGCGCTATGGAAACGGACCCTTCCACCAGGAAATCGGCTCCCTTGATCAGCAGCACGAATCCTGCCAGCAGCAGTATGTAGGGAAGATATTGCGTCACGGCACCCCTCAAGGTCGAATTGTCGAAAACGAATCCGGATCGAAATGCCCGACGGCGGCCGGCGACCCTGACCCGGCCTTTGCCGGGCTGCAGTCGAGCCAGACGAATCCGTAGGGACCGAGCAACCGTTCCGTGTCTTTCGGGCGGGTGGTCCCAGTCACAAGATCAACCGCATTTCCGCGGCAGCCGCAGGCGGATAATCGCTCATCGGTAATGACCTGCGGATGGGGTGAAAAATTGTTGACCACCACGACCCGTTGATCCGCGCTTCGGCGAACAAAGCCGAACAAGTGCGGGTTTCCGGTGTCGATGACCTGCATGCCTCCGTTGTAAAAGGCCGGGATGGCCTTGCGCAGCCGAATCAGGCGCATCATCGTGTCGAAAAACCGCCATTCCAGCGTCGAAGGGTTATCAAAACGGCGCATGTCCCAGCGTTTTTTGGCCCGATGAATCCAGCGATGATCCATCGCTTTGGCCGGGTCCGAAAGATAGGTGTCGTCGTTGAGCTCGCCCCATTCTTCCCCCAGGTAGATCAACGGAATGCCGCCGATACTCAGCATGATGCTGCGCAGCATGTTGATCCGATTCACGGCCACTTCGATGGCCAGGGGGTCGTTCTCGGCCAGGGCCTGCTCCAGACCTGCCAGAGAAGCCAGGGTACCGCAAACGCGCTGATCCCCGGTGTCGGGGTTAAACTGAAACGGTACGCCCCGGGCAAATGAATAGGGGTGCCGGCCGGTGTAAAAACGGTTCAAAAAACGCCGGTGCTCCTCCGGATCGATCCCGACGGCCCGGGCGTCGTCATCGTCAAAAGTCCAGCCGATGTCGTCATGGCAGCGCAGGTAATTGACCCAAGCGCAGCCGGCCGGCAGTTGACTGCGGCGTCGCATGGCCCGCTCGAGCAGGCGAACTTCCCCGGTGGCCAGCGCTTCCCAGAGCAATGCCATCAGCTGGGGATTATAAGAGATCTGACACTCGTCGACTTGGACGTATGCCATGACTGCTTCCGGGTGGACGATGGCTTCGGATTTGAAAATCAGGGCGGGTGCGGCAATGCGTGCCAGTCGGTTGAACGCCCGGATGATCCGGTGGGCTTCGGGCAGATTTTCACAGCCGGTCCCCAGGCGTTTCCAGATGAAAGCCACCGCGTCCAACCGCAGGATTTCGACCCCTTGATTGGCCAGAAACAGCATTTCGGCCGCCATACTGCGAAAAACCGCCGGGTTGCTGTAATTCAAATCCCACTGATAACTGTTGAAAGTAGTCCAAACCCACTGCTGCGTGCTGTCGTTCCAGGTAAAACTGCCTCTGCGAATCGACGGGAAAATATCGCGCAGGTGGGCTTCATACCGATCCGGCATGGTCCGGTCCGGGAAGAGGAAATAGTACTCCTGAAAATCCGGATCGCCGGCCTTGGCCCGCATGGCCCATTCGTGCTCGTCGGAGGTATGGTTGAAAACAAAGTCGAGGCAGAGGCTGATGCCCTCGGCACGCAGAACACCGGCCAGGTCCGCCAGTTGCTGCATCGATCCGATGTCCGGATTGACGGAGCGGTAGTCGCTGACGGCATAGCCGCCGTCGTTGTCTCCATGCGGCACCAGAAACAGAGGCATGAGATGCAGATAGGTCAATCCCAGGCGCTTGAAGTACGGAATGTGTTCGGGCAGTTTGGCCAGATTGTCGGCGAACAGGTCCACGTAAATGACGCCGCCGACCATTGTTTCGGACAAAAACCAGCCCGGATCGGCTTCCCGCCGAAGGTCAAGCTGCCGGAGCGACTTCGGCCGTTCGAAGGCAGTCCGCGCCGCAGCGGCGAGAATTTCTTCCAGGTGGTAGAAGAAATCGTAATGCCATCCGTACAGTTCAACCAGCAATCGAAACAACGACTCCCAGTGGTGCTCCAGGCGCTGCTGGAACATCCGCCACCGCCGAGGGGCCCCTATCATTTCCGACTGAAATCGATGCCGCAGACGGGGCAGCAGTCGTTCCAGCGATTTTCGGGAATGTCTGAAAATCCAATCAGCCACGGGTTGCGTTCCTCGATACCGTTGCGCAATACCGGCCCTCAATTCGATTCTTACCCAAAGCGGGTGCGACTGCAAGTTCAACATCGAAGCACAAAAGTGCTTCCGTCTTTTCTTGCCAGCGGCAATTGCCGCTGGCAAGAAAATTCAAGCCACCCGCTTCGCGGGTGGTCATTGACTCCGCTCGGAACCGGCAGAAAAAACGAACGCACAGCCAAAGCCACCTGTGCGTACCACCGACGGTGTTTACTTGCGATCGAGTCTGTTATATTTTTGGCACCTGTTGCCTTTGGTAATTCGCCCGTTGTTAGCTGTCAACTGCATTGCTGAAAATTCGACTTGCATTTCACCGTGGCTGTCGTTAAGGAAAAAAGACTTTCGTGGTTCAAACCCATTCAGAAAACCGGCCCGATTGGAGGTATGTAGATGAATGAAGCGCAACCGACCGGCAACGCCGAGATGGAATCCATTCCGGAAATACTTCCCGTTATGCCGCTGTCGGACACGATACTGTATCCCAAAATGGTACTCCCTCTGGTGGTCATGGAAGAGACCTCCCTGCAGGTCGTAGACGATGCCATGGCCGGCAATCGCATGATCGCCCTGCTGGCCTACCGATCGAAAGAGTCGGCCGAAACGGCCGGTTATCCGGGACCGGAGCAATTGCAATCCGTCGGAACCGTTTCGCTGGTCCTCAAGATGGCCAAAACACGTGACAACCGCGCCCAACTGCTGGTCCAGGGATTAAAGCGTTTCCGGATCACCTCCTTCCAGAAAGAAAGAGCCTATTTACGGGCGCGACTGCAGGTGATCGAAGACGTCGAGCAGAAAGATCCGGAAATCGAAGCCCTCATGAACAATCTGGTAGGACAGTTCAGCCGCATCGTTGAACTTTCTCCGGGACTTCCGGGCGAAATGGTCACCATGGCGCGCTCCATCAACGAGGCCGGAACCCTGGCCGACATGATCATCTCCACGATCAATTCTTCCATGGAAGAGAAGCAGCGGATCCTGGAAACCGAAGATGTGCGCGAACGAATTCGGGATGCCACCCGGATCACCAACCGCCAGCTGGAAATCATCGAACTGGGCAACAAAATCCAGCAGCAGGTCAAAGGCGATCTCGATCAGCGCCAGCGGGAATTTTATCTGCGCGAGCAGCTGAAGGCCATCAAGGAGGAACTCGGAGAAAAAGACGAAGAGACGGTCGAAATCGAAGAATATCAAATGCGGATCGAGGAAGCCGACATGCCGGAGGAGGCCCGCAAGGAAGCCGAGCGGGAAGTGAAGCGGTTGGCGAAGATGCACCCGTCCTCGGCCGAATACACGGTGTCGACGACCTACCTGGACTGGCTGACCTCCCTGCCCTGGAAACAAAGCACCGAGGATCGTCTGGACATTCAGGCCGCCCGCAAGATCCTGGACGAGGATCATTACGGGCTGGAAAAACCGAAAAAGCGCATCATCGAATATCTGGCGGTCCGCAAATTGAAACCGGATTCAAAGGGACCGATTCTCTGCTTTGCCGGCCCCCCGGGAACCGGCAAAACCTCGCTGGGTCAGTCCATCGCGCGCGCTTTGGGACGCAAATTCGTCCGGATTTCGCTGGGCGGCGTGCGCGACGAGGCCGAAATTCGCGGGCATCGCCGAACCTATATCGGAGCGCTGCCGGGGCGCATTATCCAGGGCATTCGACGGGCGGAATCCAACAATCCGGTCTTCATGCTGGACGAAATCGACAAAGTCGGTAGTGACTTTCGCGGGGATCCATCCGCCGCCCTGCTGGAAGTCCTCGATCCGCAACAGAATTTCTCTTTTTCCGACCACTATCTGGACGTGGCTTTCGACCTGTCGAAAGTCATGTTCATCACAACCGCCAACATTCTGGACACCATCCCGCCGGCGCTGCGAGATCGAATGGAAGTCCTTCAACTGCTGGGATATACGGAAGAAGAAAAATTAAAAATCGCCAATCGCTACCTCATTCCCCGCCAGCGCAGCGAACACGGACTCAAGGCCTCCCATATCAAATTCACCCGCGGCGCGATCCGGCACATCATATCCGGTTACACCCGGGAAGCCGGTCTGCGAAACCTGGAACGCGAAATCGCCAATGTCTGCCGCGGGGTGGCCAGCCGCATTGCCGCCGCAGAGGTCCAAAAAACCAGCATCAAAGTCGATGATGTTGCCGAATATCTCGGGCCGGTTCGCTTCACCGGTGAAATCCGGGCACGCTCGCTGATCCCCGGCGTGGCAACGGGGCTGGCCTGGACGCCGGTGGGTGGTGAACTGCTGTTCATCGAAGCCACGGTGATGAAGGGTCAGAATCGGCTGACGCTGACCGGACAGCTGGGTGATGTGATGAAAGAGTCGGCCCAGGCGGCCCTGAGCTTTATCCGGACGCACATGAAACCGCTGGGCGTCGAGGATGCATACTTCGAGGGCAAAGACATTCACGTGCACATTCCAGCCGGGGCGATCCCCAAGGACGGGCCTTCGGCCGGAGTGACCATGCTCACGGCCCTGGTCTCATTTGCCTCCGGCCTCCGGGTGAAAAAAGATCTGGCGATGACGGGTGAAATCACACTGCGGGGCCAGGTGCTGCCGGTGGGTGGTATCAAGGAAAAGGTCCTGGCGGCCCATCGCGCCGGGATCAAAACTGTGATCCTTCCGACTGAAAATCGCAAGGACCTGCAGGAGTTGCCGGAAAAGGTCCGCGACCAGATCCGATTTCATTTCGTCGAAAAAATGATGGATGTGATCAAATTCGCACTGGAACCCAAGGGGCGGAAACCGCGAGCCGCCTGACGCTTCCGCGAATCCAGGCGACCGCAAAGCCGCCCGCAGCGTCATTCTTTGAATTCTTCCTTGCGAATGCCGTACTTGAGCATCAGTTTGTTGAGCTGCCGGGTGGTGATGCCGGCCTGTTCGGCCGATTTTTTCACTTTCCCGTGATTGCGGCTGAACAGATCTTTGAGATACTGCCGTTCAAAATCTTCAATGGCCTTCTTGCGGGCTTCAGCCAGGGAACAATCCGAGCGCATCGGCAGTACGGTGGCGTCGCCGGAATCCTGGAACAACTCTTCCGGGAAGCTTTCCGGGTTGAGCACGCCGGTGGTCTCCAGAATATAGGCTCTTTCCATCAGGTTTTCCAATTCGCGAATGTTTCCGGGCCAGCCGTACCGCCCCAGGGTATCGATCACCAGCGGATGGACCGAATCGATCGGTTTGCCGTGGATCCGGTTGAGACGCTGGAGAAAAGCCTGGATGAAAAAGGGAATGTCTTCGCGGCGTTGCCGCAGCGGCGGCAATTCGATGGGAAATACGTTCAATCGATAATACAGATCCCGCCGGAACGAACCCTCTTCGCTCATGGCCTTCAAGTCGGCGTTGGTGGCCGCGATAATCCGCGCATCGGTTTCGATAACCTCTTCTCCACCCACCCGACTGAAGATGCCGTCCTGAAGCACCTGCAGGAGCTTGATCTGAGACGACGGACTGACAGTGCCCACCTCGTCCAGAAAAATGGTGCCGCCGCGGGCGATTTCGAACTTGCCCAGTTTGCGGCGGACAGCACCGGTGAAGGCGCCTTTTTCGTGACCAAACAGTTCGCTTTCCAGCAAGGTATCCGGAATGGCACCGCAATGCACGCTGATGAACTGGGCCTCGCTGCGATTGCTGTGCATGTGAATCAATCTGGCAATGACGCCCTTGCCCGTGCCGGTTTCACCCACCAGCAACACCGTGGCTTTGGTGCGGGCCACAGAGCGAATTTTTTCGAACACTTTTTTCGTCGCCGTATTTTCGGTGCGGACCAGGTCCAGTGCCTCCGAACGCCAGAACTGGTCGCGCAGATAGTCCAGCTCCAAATTTTTAAGAAGTTCCTGATTGGCGGATTCGGCCACAAGCTGAATTTCATCGGTGTGCAGCGGCCGGGTGACGTAATTGTCGGCGCCGGCTTTCAGAAAACCGACCGCCTGGCGTATTTTCTCAGACGGGCATACCAGGATGATATGAGCCAGCGGGTGCAGGCGATGGATCTCTCCCAGTACGACTTCCGGCTGTTTTTCAGAAGCGCTCGCCAGCAGAATCTCCAGATCGAGGTAGACGATGTCATGCTGACGGGCCCGGACCAGCTTCAGGGCGCCGTCTATGCTGGACGCCTGTTCCAGGCGGAAGTTTTTTTTCAGGGCATCCGCAATGCAGGGAAAGTCGTTTTCTGAAATGGAGACAACCAGGACCGTTCGCATCGATCACGGCTCCATCGAAATTCTTACCTTGTGTCCATCCGCATTGTTTTTTATACGACGGCAAAATAAACAAAACCGATAACAAAAACAAGCATTTTCATTTTGAATTGGAATCGATTTCCGATGGGATCGGGTTCAAGCCGGCAGGATCAGCGGTCGTTGAATCATGGTTTCGTACAGATCGATGTAGGATTTGGCCGTCACGGCATGGTTAAAGCGGCGGGCGCTTTGCTCCATGACGCGGCGCACCTGGACCTCACGGATCGAAGCCGGGCGCCGGTAGAACGCCATGGCCTGGTCCACGACCCAGGAAAATCCGGCCGCGTCATAATATTTGAACAGGAAACCGTTGCCGCTGTCCGCCGCCACGTCCAAATCTTCGACGGTGTCGTGGATGCCGCCAGTGTCATGGGCCACTGGAAGCGCCCCGTAAATCGGACCAATCATCTGCGGCAGACCGCAGGGCTCGAATCGCGACGGCATCAGCACGAAATCCGCTCCCGCGTAAGCCATCCGGGAAAGACGGTCGCTGAAGTCTGCGACGGCCACTCGACGTTCCAGGTTGTGGAAAGCGACAATATCGCGGAAATGTTTCTGGTATTCGCCATTGGCGACAAATACGATCTGCAGGTGCTGCTGCCAGTACCGCGACACCACCGGATATAGAATTTCGGCCAGCAACTGACAGCCTTTCTGGTAGGGATCGAGACGGTGGGGCCAGAAAAACAACGGCGCCTCCGGCAAAACCTCCAATCCAACGGCTTTTTGCAGCCGGCGTTTGTTGCGGGCCTTGCCTTCGCGATGGTTTCGGGGCCCGTAATTGCCTTCCAGGGCCGGGTCGGATTGGGGCTGATAGGATGGGTCAGGAGCATTCAGGATGCCGACGGCACAGCCGGCGGCGTGTTTTCCGGTCAACTCCCCCCGCAGGTTGGGGCCGACGAAATCATGACGACCCTGAACCATCTCCTCCAGGAACGTGGGGCTGACGGTATTGACGTAGTGAGCGGCAAACACCCCGCTGGTCAGAAAATCGACCCGGTTGTGCTCTCGGGTTTCTTCATAATTGGCCGGCGGGCGATCGTAATAGAGGTGCTGCCAGAACGCGGCCGCGTCGATACCGCGGTCTTCGATGGTGGCCAGGTTGGTTTTGACGGTGTGAATGTTGTGAATGGTAAACAGGCTCGGGATTCCCTGCTGGCGGGCGGCACCGGGAATCAGACCGGTCATCCAGTCGTTGCAGTGAATCAGGTCCGGCTGGACCTCCGGAATGATGCTGTTGACGACCTCCCGCTGAAAAGCCAGGGCAATTTTTATGTTTTCCCATTCAAAATCCGCATATACCCGGTTCTGATAGAAAAACACCCGGTCTTCGGCCAGATGGAATCGGTCTTCGGGCAGCTGTTTTTTGATCATGCGCATCTCGTTGCGCAACAGTTTGGAGAACTGGTCGTCGAACATCGAGCGGTAATCGGGCAATGCGATGTGGACATCGGCACCTTGCTCCAGCAAGGCATTGACCAGTGCGGCCGAAACATCGGCCAAGCCGCCGGCCTTGGCCCCCAGATAGTTGGCCGCATTTCCCATACCCGGGGGCAGGTAAGTGACTTCCGGGGTGACGATCAGAACCGTGGGTTTGCTTTTTCCCGGTTTCATAAACGGACCACTGGAGGATTGTCGTTTCCGTTCCAATCCGGAAACATCCGCACCTGCATTTCTTAATCCGCAATCCAGAGCACCAGATTGGATGCGTTTTCCACGATCTTACGCGCCACGGTGCCCATCGAGAATTCGGATTCATTGGACATGCCCCGCCGGCCCAGAATCACGGTGCCGCATTTATGGGCAGCCGCCGCTTTGAGAATGTCGGCGGCCGGCCGAAACGTGCCTTTGACGACATGGGACTCGATTTGTTCTGCGGAAATGCCATGTTCGACCAGCATCTCCCGGGCTCTTTTCATGTAAGGGGCGATTTCTTCTTCGGCCTTCTCGGACCACAGGGAATCGATTCCGGGAAGTTGTTCGACCACCTCGCGCGGCAGAAAACGCTGCAGCTTTCGCTTGGTGTGAAACAGAACAATGGGATGGTCGGTGCCCGACAGCATGAATCCGGCGTGATCCACGGCTCGCATGGCATTTTCCGAAGGGTCGACGCCGATCAGCACGCCTTTCGCTGCCGGAGCTTTGCCCTTCAGAATCCAGACCGGAGCATTGAGGCAAAATTCAGTCATTCGGTTGGCGACTTCGCCCAGGAAAAAGGCCTCCAGACGCCCGCGCCCGCGGCTGCTGACCAAAACCGCATCGGTTTTGCGCTCCTGCGACCAGTGGCAAATGTCCTGGGCGATCCCGACCTGTCGCGGGCGCTGAATGGTCTCAATGTTTTCCGGATCATAGCCGGATTCGATCAATTTGTCTCTGCCCTTTTGCAGAATCTCTTCGGCGACCGCGCTGTTTTTTTTCTCGAGGGCTTTTACCTGACGGGCGACCTTGGGATTTTTGCGGCTCTCTTCCACCAGGATCGGCGGCAGGGAAGGCAACACGTATAAGAGCGTCACTTTCAGTTCGTGCCGGGCTCCAAAAAACCGTTTCAGATAGTCCAACGAGCCCAGCGATCGCGACGATCCGTCCACACCCACAACGATCATTTTTCCGATTGATTGATTCATGGTTCCTCCGTAGGCATACAAAGTCGCTGATTGAAAGAGAAGTGAGCGCCAGAAAATGTTCTTTACAGGCTGTAGAGCGGCCTCGACGTGGAACGGCGGTATTCCTCGCGGCTGATCGCCGTCCTTCTCAGAATGTCATAGTAAGTCAGAATGCGACGCACGTAACGCACGGGCTCGGTACCGCGGGCATAACCAAATTCGGCCTGTTGGTAGTATGCCGGATAGCGCAGCAGCGGCAGGACCTCTTTGAGTGACGACCACTTGGTCGGGTCCAACTTCTTTGCGGCGGCAATTTTCTGGGCATCCCGAACGTGACCGTACCCGACGTTGTAACTGGCCAGCGTAAACAGCATGCGGTCAAAACCCGGGATGTCTTCGAAACGATCGTAGAGACGGCGCAGGTATTTCACCCCGCCGGCGATGCTCTGCTCCGGGTCGAGGCGGTTGTTCACGCCGAGTTCCTCGGCGGTATCGGTGGTCAGCTGCATCAGTCCCCGCACGCCGGTATAACTTTCGGCCCGGGGATTGAAATGGGACTCCTGGTAAATAATGGCAGCCACCAGCCGCCAGTCGAAACCATGACGGTGGGACTCCCGGCGTATGACCGTCTCGTATTCCGGGAGCCGGGTTTCAATGCGCCGGTGGAACACTTTCAGATCGAAATAATCGAAAACATCCACGTTGGAGTAGTATTTGTGATGCAGACGCTCGAAGGTGCCGTCGTTGAATATTTTCGTGAAAAATCGATTGATCTGTGCCAGCAGCACCTGATCCCCTTTGCGCACGGCCCAGGCAATGACCTGCCGCTCGCTGATGGGGAACCGAACGTCGACATCCGGGTAGTACCGCCGGTTCAGCTGCGCGACATTGGTGTCGGCAACAGTGATTTCGATCTCGTTTTCCGCCACCTGCCGGATCAATTCCTCGGTGGGCACATTGCGAATGCGGATCAAATTCAAGGCCAGGCCGTCGGAAATCAGCTCCTCGAGGCGCTGCTCGTAGGAAGTCCCGCTGCGCACGTGCACGGTGCGCCCGTTCAAATCCTCGATGGAACGGATATCGCGATTTCTCTGGTGGACGATGATATGCTGCTGGATGGTCAGATAGCCGTCCGAAAAATCAAAACGGCTGTTGCGCCGGGGCGTGCGCGTGACACTGGCAGCGATCACGTCGCCCTGGCCCTCGGCCAGCATTTCAAACATTTCTTCCCAACCGGGGGCCGAAACCTCCAGATCCACCACCAGGTGACGCGCAAAGGCTGCGGCGAGCTCATATTCGAAGCCGACGGGCCGATCCCGGTAGATATAATAGCAGTGCGCGTTGTTTTCGGTGAGCACGGTGATGCGCCCCTGCCGCCAGATGCGATCCAGGCCGGTTTCGGATTCCGGCCGGCAGCCGGCAAGAACCATTAAAGCCACCAGCGCAGCCGCCCATATGCACGAAACCGTCGTTTTCGGATTTTCCGTCATGATCCATATCTCCGGCCAATGCTTGTGGAGCGGCGCTGAAACGGAGCCTGTGGGCAAACCGTTCCGCGGTGCCGATCTGCATCGGATCCGCCGATTCCCATCTTTCCCGGGCCATTCAGGCAGAAATTGCCACTCGGATGGGATTTCGTCAAGTCCGAGACCTTCTTGGGATCTAAATTGAGCGTTTCAAATTTTCAAAACTAAAATCGATTTAAGTCTCTTAAATAAAATAAAAAATCTGCATTTTCAAAATTTGAAACGCTCAGTTTAGGTGGGACTTAAAAATCGAGTTCCCATATCAGGTCGACCCCGGAAGACAGCTCGTCCCCCAGCTGGGCTTGCAGCGTGAAATTGCGATTGATCTGGTAGTCGACCTCCACCTGACCGAAACCCCGGGTGGCAATCCCGTGCCGGTAGGTCACGAAGATATTGCGAGCGACGTATTTTCCCAATGCCAGCGTGCTCTGGTCAAATTCTTCGTCACTGAACTCGAAGGTGAGCATGTCCAGATTCAGGGCTTCTTCGAAAATACCTTCGAGCTCGGCAGCAGCCAGATTGCCGGTCATGCCGAGTGCGGCACTTTCCACGCTGGCCGACTGCTGCCAGCGCAACTCGGATGACGGGCGTCCGAAAACCAGGTAGGAAAGAATGTCGGACTGTTCCATGGGTGGATCGCTGCTGAGTTCCAACCGCAATCGATCGGCCTGCCCGGAGATTGCCACGACAATGTCCACCCGCCGAATCTGGGTGCGGGCTTCGATGTTCAGTTCCGGATTCGGCTCGGGCTGTCCGGTGAAGGATACGGTTCCGGTGGTGATGCGGAACAACTTTCCCTGGAACTTGTAATTTCCGCGCACCGTCTCCAGGGTGCCGATCAGACGAAACGGCTGTTGGGCCTGTTTGGTCAACTCCAGATTGCCGCTGATTTCGGCATTGACCCCCTTTCCCTTGACCCAGGTGTCCCCGCGAATGACCATCAGAACATCGGCTGTCAGTGCGTCGAAAAATCCGCTTTGCTCGAAATCGGAGCGGTACACCCAACGCCGATCTTCCGGCTGCGGGGTGCTGACGATCTCGATATCCGCGGGCATTCCGGCCGCGATCCGGTCCAGATCGATGCGACCCTGCAACACATCCAGGCGACCGGTCAGGCTCGGCCGACTCCGGCTGCCGGCGAATTTCAGATCGGCATTCATGCGCGCCACCGCCACATCCCGATAGGGAATCTGCAGATTCGCTCCGGTAAATTGGAGGTTATAATCCGACGGTTGCCAGCCGTCCAGGGAAATCGTACCCGCGACCTCCAGGGTCCCTTCGCGATCCCCGCGCAGCGAGACCTGGTCGATGCGAACCCGTTCGGGTTCGAGTTGAATGCGGGCGCTGAACTCCTCGAAAGACAGGCCGGCGTCCCCCAGCCGCAGACGACCCTCGTGCAGGGCGGCGTATCCGCTGAGCGCCGGTGCGGTCAGATCGCCGACCGCACGGAGTTGAAGGTCGACAAGCCCTTCGATGTCCCAGGTTTCGGGCAGTGGCACGGGAAGTTGGGCCATTTGCAAACCGTCTGCAGTCAGGGTCAGGTCCAGACTGCCCGGACGTGGACGAAATTGAAACGGCAGCAGCCGCAGGGCCAGATCGAGGCCGCCTTCCATTCCGAACAGCCGGTTTCCGTCCCGTCGTCCCTGTCCCTGCACTCGTAACGCATCCCGGCGGTAGGTCAACTGCAGGTTCATATCGGTCGGCATCCCGGCAGCTTCGGAGTCGAGGGCAATGGAAAGTTGCGCCTCGATTTGGGGTGTTTCAGCGGTTCCGAAAATGCGTGCCGCCAGGTCCAGCCGGCCGTCCATGTCGGCCGGGGCCTCGGAGCGGTCGAACAGCGCTGCCAGCGGAAATCCTCTCAGATGCAGCGTCAGGTCCTGTTCGCCGCTGCGGCGCAGGCTGCCGTTCAGCGCCAGTTCGGAACCATCGAGGGCCAGCGGCATCGCTTCGATTTCCACCGCATCCGACGAAAGGCTGAAAATCAGCGGCCCCCGGTTGTGCAGCGTGGTGAGCCAGCCCTGCACGGGAGCCGGCGGATGTTGCAACTTCAAAAGATCCACCCGGATCCGCCGGATCGGTCCGAGCCAGTCATCGGCCTGCCCGGCCAATTGCAGCCGGCCTTCGTTCTCTGCCCGGGCCTGCAAATCCAGTACCAGAAACCGATGGGTGGCGTCGGCCCGGATGTCCACCCGCGTCAAACGGCGGCCATTGGAAGAAAAATCTTCGACCCGTCCTTCGGCCGAAGCAGTGAAATCGCCCGGTCGCCCCTGCCACCGGGTCTTCAGGGACACGCTGGCCGCAGACGATCCCTGCAGGGACAGCTCGGCGGCATTCAATTCGGTGTCGATCTCCCATCGGCCGGCGTCGGCGGCGCCCGAGCCCTCAACACGCAGACTGCCGGCCGGGGAAAGGTTTGCATACGGCGGGGGGGCCAATCGCTGCAAAACGGGCTGCAGCCGCTGAAGTTCCGGGAATTCGATCTTACCGGTTACCTCGGCGGCGCGCGCATGGCCTGCCAGCGAGCCCTGCAGGGATGCATCGACAATTTCGGAATCGATTTCCAGCTGCGGTATGCCCAGACGCCGGCCATCCCACTCGGCCCGCAGGCTGGTTTTTCGAATTTGGGTATCCCAAAGTCGCCAGGAACGAGCCGACTGCAGATGAATTTGACCATTCCAGGCGGCAGGAAGTCCCCATTGATCTCCGTGATGCCGGGCCTGCAATGTCAATTCAAAATCGGCATTGCCGGTGGGCGCAAAGCGGGCGGGCCAGACCGGCCTGGATGCCGTCAGGCTGCCCTGCAGGGTCAGAGTGGTTTGCAGTTCGCGATCGTCTCCCCGGGCCGAACCGGAGGCTTTCAACGCGCCTGCCGGTGCTTCGAGCAAGTCCGGCAGGTGGACGAAATGGGTAACCAGATCCTGCAGCCGACGCAAATCATGTACCCGCAAGTCTCCTTGAACCTGCCATGCGGCCTTGCGATGGTCGAAACTGCCGGACAGGTTGCCACCAGCGACTCCGGAATCGAACCGCAGCTGCTCGACGCTCAGCATGCCCCGGTCCCATCTCGCCTTCAAACGGGCCTCCGTCAGCGTCGTTCCCTGCAGTTTCGAGGGTTGGACCTGCAGGGTAACCCGACTTTGCCAGGAAGCCGGATCGGCTTGATCCGCACCGATCTGCTCGGCCTGCAGGGAGGTGTCGAAGTTGAGGACTCCGGAAACCGGCGCCGGCAAAGGCAATTGCCCGAGCTTGAGTTTACGCACGCCGATTTCGGCATCCAGAAAGGGCTTGCCGGTCAATTTCGAAATCCGGCCCCGAAGCTGCAGTTCACCGGCTGTAGCGGCAAGACGTCCGGCGGTGACAGTGAGGGTATCTTCCTGCAATTCCATCGCCAGGTCACCGGAATTCAGGGTAACGGTCTCGATTCTCGAGGCCGACAGACCCACTGACAGTTTTGCCCGGCGGTCGCCGTGCGTTGGGTTTTGGAATTGCAGGGCAAAATCGGCGTTCAATTCTCCCCCGAGCGCCGGAGGATGTGCCAGTGGAAGTCGGCTGGGATCGAAACCGTTGACGGATCCGCTGGTTTCCAGCCGCCAGCGGCCGTTGGCGAAAAAGCTGGCCTGCCCGTTGGCGGTAAATCGCTGGTCTTGCATCTGGAGCCGGATTTGGTGCTGCAGCGCTGCCGCCGTGCCGGTCAGTCGGATCGTACCCTGCAGCGGTCGGTTCTGCAGGGAGGGGCCGGGCAGCATCCGGTCGAGCTCCTCGAAAGAAAGCGTCTCGATGCGCAATTCGGCATCCAAGGTTGGTTCTTGCTGAAGACGCTGCAGGCTGCCATCCAGCACCAGGTGCGAACCGGCCGTTTCCAGGGTCAGCCGCCGGACGGCCAGCTGCTGTTCTCCAGGCCGGTAAAGGAGGCTTCCGTGCAGATTGCGGATCGAAAGCGCCGCCGGCTGCAGCGTGAAACCGGCGCGCTGCAGATTCAGACCGATGGTGTCGCCGACCAGAAGGACGGCCTCCAGGTTGAGATGATTCACAGAGATGGTTCGGCCCTCGCGGGGTGCCACTGTGAGCCGGCTGTCGGCCAGCGAAAATCGATCGATGCGCAGGTCGAACGCTGCGGCGCCGGAAGGCGACGGAACCGATTTGCCGGAAGACGGCAGATTCCATTGTCCGGCGGCATCCTGGACCAGATCCAGCCGGATCCCTTCCCCCCGCAGAAGCCGGATTTGAAAGGACCGTCGCAACAGGGGCAGAAGCCGGTAGTGCACGCTGATCCGATCGGCGTTCAGCAGCTGTCGTCCCCCCCGAACCAGCCGCAGGTCATGCAGCGTCAGATGCTGCAGCAAATTGCCGCTGATGCGCCCCACATCCATTTTGACTGTCAGTTGTCGTTCCACCGCGCTGACGGCCAGGTGTCGAAGCCGTTTTTGTACGGCGGGCAGTTGCAACACAACATAGCCGGCCAGCAATAAAAACAACAGCGCCGAAAACAGGTACAGCCCCCAGCGCACCAGCCGCGGCAGCTTCGGGCGGTGTTCCCGTTCCGGGTTCGTGTTTTTAAGATCCTGTTGTTCCGATTGCATCAGGTCCGTCCCCCGCTCGGAAAAGAGACACGATTTGGTTCGGGTTCAACCGAAAAAGCTTCGGTCGCACAGAATGTCCCCCCCCTGTCCATCCGCATCCTCTTTCCCCGGAGAAAATCCACGATCGAGGCTCGCTGAAAGTACCACCACAGGAACCCGCATCGAGATCAATCTGTGTTCCACAGAAGCACCGCTCGCCGCTTAGCGGAAACCGAACCTGAAAGAGACCTAAAAGGTCTGCCCGATATTCAAGTGAATTCGCCAGCGGTCGCCGATTTCCGCGTCCGGATCGGTGAAATCCCCGATATCCGAGCGGGTGGGCGGATTGATCTTGTAACCGAAGTCCAGGCGCAGGGGGCCGATCACGGTATCGTAGCGCAAACCGCCGCCGGCGGCGTAACGGACCTCGTCCAGCATCACATGGAACGGCTCCGGATCCACCTGTCCGGCATCCATAAACACGGTACCCCTCAGCTTGCCATAAATGGGAAACCGCATTTCCAGATTGGCATTGAGTGCGGTTTGTCCGCCCAGCGGGTTTTCAGTGTCCGGATCCAGCGGCGGCATCTCCTGGAACGCATACCCGCGCACGGTGTAGCTGCCTCCCAGAAACAATCGTTCGAAAATCGGGATGAAGTCCGTATCGCCGATTTCCTGGACGGTCTCCCATCGCAGCCGACCGGCAAGCACCCACCCACCGAACAACGGCCGATAGGCACGTGCTTCGAAGGCCGGCGCCACGAATTCGACCTCCGATCCCAGCACCTCGGGGGCCAGCCGGGCGGATGCTTTCATGTAGATGCCCTCGTTGGGATTCAACAGATCGTCGCGGGTGTCCCGGACCACCTCGCCGGTGACGGCAGAGACCAGTGTGTAGCGATCCGCCGCCAACTGTTCGACGTCCTGCGGCGCATTGACTTTCAGCTCGTCAAGCCGTGTGTACGCCAGGCCGTAGTCGGCTTTCCAGGACCAGTCCTCGAGAAATTTGCGCGTCAGGCTCACATTGTTGAACGCCTCACGGGTCTTGTAGGCGGCCAGATCTTCCTGCTGAACGCCGCCGCGGGCATCCAGGGTGTTGCGGGCCTCGAGAAAATACGGCTGCCGGTATTGCACCTGCAGTGTCTCGACCAGGCTGGACCGCCGGGCGCTCAGGGTCAACTGGCCGGCTTTCTGAAACATGTTGCGCCAGGTTAGGGCGGCCCGCAGCCGAAGCCGATCTTCGGTGCCGTAGCCAATACCCAGCTGAAGGCTGCGGCCTTGGCGGGGTTTCAGATCCAGGGTCAGCGGAACCGGTCCCCCATCTTTTTCCGGGGCCGGGCCGCGTTCGAAAATGACCGACTGGTAAACATCGAGTTGCAGAAGGTTCCGGCGGCTGGCCTCCAGCTTACCGGCGGACCAGGGATCTCCTTCACGGAAGGCGAGCGCCCGGCGCAACACGGTTTCGTCGGTACCCGTCGGCGGCTGGTCGATGCGCACCGCGCCAAATGTGGACCGCGGGCCGGTGTCGATCTCCAGAAAAACATCGGCGCGATTGCGGTTCAAATCCACCACGGCCCGGCCGCCCACAGTTGCAAACGGAAAGCCTCGATCGGCCAGCAAAAAACGCACCTTTTGCTTGGCGGCCTCGTAGTCTTCGACACGGAAACGCCGATCTGTCTGCACCGGCAGCGTTGCTTTCAATGCCTGCGAATCGATGGATTCGATCGGACGATCCCAGTTCAATTCGAGGCGATCCACCCGCACCGGCGGCCCCTCAATGATTTCAAAAACCACGGCCACCGCCGGCAGGCCGGAGTCCCGATCTTCTGTTCGGGCTCGATTCGGGTCGGCAGTGCCTCCCATCCGGCGGGTCTTGAAGGCGGCTTCGGCCTGATAGAAACCCTCACTGCGGTACACCTGCTCGATCCGCTGCCGATCCATTTCCAGATCCCGGGGCTCCAGGATGGGGCCGGGCACCCAGAATTTCCACAAAGGCGGCTGACGACCGGCAAGATTTCGTTCCAGCACTGCCGGCGACAGGCTTTGCAGGCCTTGAAATTCCAGCCTGACCAGCCGAAAACGCTCGGGCAGCTCTGCCTGGGCCCGTCCGGATGCAGGCATGAACATCAGGGTCAGCAGCAGGCACAGGACCGAAACATAAGGATGCATGGAGTCGACCCTAAAAGGGAAGTGCGCGGCGGATGCCCGGGGCCTTCTACAGCGGTTCCCGCGGTTGGACCTGATAATCAATGTTGACACGGTTTTCCAACCAGGGGGCCAACTTGACCGATGGGTTTAGTGCCAGGGTCACTGTCATCGAATCCGAAGTGGTCAGTGGATCCACCGGAATTTCTTCCGTATACAGAGTCTGCAGGTTCTCCAGCATCCGACTGGGACCGATGACCACCACACGGTCGGGGATCAGACGGGCGGAGGCGAGCAAAAGTCCCTCCGGCATGCTGCCGACCCAGTCCGCCTGCAAAGGCAGCTCCTTTTCCACCAACACGTCCAGGGTGACATCGATGCGCTCCGGTTCCAGATTTTTGAGAATCACGCCGGGGGGCAGGGTCACATTTTCGCGGGTCAGCACAAAACTGTTGCGTCCGATCACCGCCTTGCTCAAGTCCACTCGCACCCGCAGCTGGTCGGGATCGACGGTGCGAATCAGCGAGCGAGTCGCGCTGATCTGCAATTCCACCGAATCGTCGGATGCCTTGATGATTTCCTGGTTGGTTTTGCGGTTCATGTACTCCACCGGAACGTCGAAGGAAGCCAGCGAATCGAGTCCCTGGGTGATGCTCATCCAGATGCCCAGGGTAAAGAAGACCGACAGGACCGATGCCAGGACGATTTCCAGCGATTCATTGATGATGCCGGGGCGCCCTTTCAAAAAAACACCAAAATGATTGCGAAGTCGCCGCTCGAGCTCGGCCGGGTGATATACCGGCTGCAACAGCCCATCTTTGGCAACGGTAACTTTGCCGCGCTCTTCGGAGACGACCACGACCAGGGCATCGGTGGATTCCGCCAGACCCAGCGCCGCCCGATGACGGGTCCCGTAATGGGACGGGAGGTCTTCGCGTTTGGAAAGGGGCAGAATGCATTTGACTTCCCGGACCCGGTTGCCGGAGATCACCGCTGCGCCGTCGTGGACCGGATTGTCCGGCCAGAAAATGCTGATGATCATCTCCTTGGAGATGTGGCCCCGCCAGTCAACGCCATGCTGGACCTGCTCTTCGAGTTCTTCTTTGCCGGGAATGACGATCAAGGCACCGATGCGACGGGAGGCCATCTCGAAAACACTGTCGGAAATCACTTCGATCGGCGTGGTCACCTCTTTCTGGGGCAAGTCCCAGAGGATGGCCTTGATGTTTTTGGTTTGCAGTACGGCCCGAATCTCGTTGCGGAATATCACCACGACGATGAGGGCGGCGGCGGCGGTGATTCCCTGGGAGACCCAGCTGGAGACGATCAACCCCATGGAGAGTGCCAGCCGCTGGGCGAACCAGATGCAGGCCAGTCCGAACAGCACCCGCAGCACGTTGGTTCCCCGGAACAAGACATAAAACCGAAACAGAATGTAGCTGTTCAGTAAAATGTCCAGCACATCCTGCCAACGAAGAGCTTGGAAAAAATTTACGAGGAAATCCATCTCTATTCCAGAATGCTGAAACGCAGCGTTCGCAGAACGCTGCCGTCTTCGGTGGTGATTTCAACTCGCCAGGGCCCGACATCGGTGGCGCGCAGCTGCAGACTGCTGTAAGTGGACCAGCGGGGCGGTCGAACCAGCAGCTTTACGCTGGCCCGCTGCTGGTCTTGATAATACCAGTGATGGTAAATAAAAGTTTGTTGCGGAACGGCTAAAAAGTCGGAAAAGCAATAGACTCTGCCCAGGGAAATCGAAAAAACGATGGCCTCGTTGCGGGGGATGCCATTTTTGACGGCTTCGCACACCGATGCGGCCCCGATCATCAGCTGCATATCTTCGACGTCAAGTTCTCCCGGAGCAATGGCTTCCGGAGCAGGTCCCGGCGGTGGGGTAGCTTCCGATATGCTTTCCGACTGGGCCCCGGCCGTCGAGAATCCGGTGCCGGCCCAAAGGACCAGCGCCGCCAGGCCGATTCCGATACAGGTCCATATTTTGTCCATCATCGGTTCCAGTTTAAATTTTTGCATAAATAAGGGGCAAAATGCCGATTGTCACACGGGTGAACATACTGCGGCGATAACCGCCCAACAACAGATACAACAGCGGCAGCAAGATTTCCACCCGTCTTTCCGCACCGCCGCCCAGAACGTCTCACGCCGGCAGCCCCAACCTCTTCGGATCGAATCGCAGATCAACGGCACCTGATCCGCTGAAAGGCCTTCGGAGTTGATGGCCAGCGCAATCACCCACTACCGCCGTCGATGGCCGAACGCATCCTTTTCTCCCGGCCAAAATGACGATGTGCCGGGCTTTCGGCAGCAGTTACGAATTCAATTGTTCGGTATTTTTTCACGTGCGGGTTTGCCGGCAATGCCCGGTTTTGAAACCAGCAGCAAGCCGTGTGCCATAGTGGCAGATCTATTCCATTTTATCAAATCCCGTATTTTGATAATCGAAACCGCACATTTCATGGAATCGATCCTTTGGGCCGCCGGCAAACGCTGAAAAAGCGATTCGGATTCGACGGTGTCTCTTTTCTGCGGCGTCGGATCCGTGTCGACGTTCTGCCGGGTGCGCCCAACCCGGTGGCGGCTGTCCATGGGTGGAACCTGGAACCCGCGGTTCCTTGCAACCGGCACTGAACCGGAATTTGCGGTTCCGGCGCGGCAAACCCAACCGGCACTGCGGCATACCTTCAAAAAAATCCTCGATGCTCGACCGCCGCAGGTCTGCGGAAGTTGAAACCATGCTTGTCGCCCGGCAACCCGCAATCGCCTTCTCATCCGCAAGCCGCAGGCACGGGCAACGGTCGGTACGATCACGCCGATCCGGTGCGGCCAAATCTCTGAGGCGGCCCGGCTCCAGCCGATGCCTGCGCGGAGGTCGTCATTTTCCAGGCCGCTATGCCACCGGATTCATCGATGGCACGTTCGTTGCGTACCATTCAAAACAACGGAATCGCTTTTTCCACGAAAGATGGGCCGGTTCGCGGGGGTTGCCGCTTCCAGACGTTTCGGCCGCCGGTTATGGCCGGCGGAGGTGGTTCGGAGCGGATATCGATCGCTTGACTACATGCGTAGCGCGTTCCCTGCGGGGGGACACGAAAAGATGATCTTCATTCGGGGCATCATTATTCCGGTTACCTGGGACGACGAGGGTAACGTTTCCGGTTTGGGAATCGAAACGTTCGATGAAGATTTTTACCTGATTGAACCACTGCATTGCCTGGACCAGTTGAAGCCGCTGCTGCGGCGACAAGTAGAGCTTTCCGGCGCTTTGAACCGGGTGGCGGGAAAAAAGGCGATTTCCGTTCAGGGCTTCCGGATCCTGACGTGAGCGTTGCCGAAATTGCACCTGCATGTTTTGGAGGCACCTGCAAAAGCGGCGATACCGATTCAATTTCGGAAGGTCGATATCCGCAGGTTTCACCGATCCGGGCCACCGGCATCCGCCTTTGCCGGTTTTCGCAAAAATATCACAACACGCTTGACAATCATTGTTAATTCCGTAATATGAAAATAAATTTGCGCCTCGTGTCGTGACACGCCGCTAGCATTTCGGACGGAGTCGCGATCCGAACGGATCGAAGCGAGCGTGGTTGGTTTTGCGGCCAAACGAAATCCGACTGTGTCTCACCCTGGTATTTGCAAAGTGTGTAGCTTTCCGAACAGGGTCGCTGTTTTGCCCGGGGCGGTGGCGTTGAGTGGAACGATCGCATTCACATCGTGTTCATCGTAGCCGGTCGCAACATCCATGAGCGAAGCAACGCGATGCGATCCCCTTTTCCCTTTAATACAAGGAAAAGAAACACTGCCCCCCAACAAAACGTTTCACTGAATCCTCCGGATACTTCGGATTTTCATCTGAAGCCCGAGGCTTACCAAAATGGCACCCTTATTGCTTTCTCTTGACACCTTACCGTAACGGATTACCGTCTCTGACTCACTGTGATAGTGGCTCGGACCCATCCTACAGAAAAGTGTCGATCATGAAAGATCAAGATATTCAGTTTTTCAAAACGCTGCTGGAAAACGATTTGCACCGGCTGCTGAATCAGGCCGACGATTCAATGCTGGATTTGCTGAACAAAGACAGCAATGCACCGGACCTGTTGGATCGCGCAGCGCTGGAATCGGAACGCGACTACACCATCCGGATTCGGGATCGGGAAAGCCGCTTGATCAAAAAAATCCGTCAGTCCCTGGAAGATATTGAAAACGGGACTTACGGTATATGTCAGAGGTGCGGTGAGGAAATTTCGATTCGCAGATTGCAGGCCCGGCCGGTGGCAAGGCACTGCATTGATTGCAAAAGTCGCATGGAAAAAACGGAGCGGGCGGCCGGTTTTTGAGTAACCGTCAACCCGCAGACGCTGATCGGCCTCCTGGCTGTTCGTTCTTTTTTCATTCAGGGGATGTTGTTCCATTTGCACTAATCTCGGGGGGATGCGATGAAGGACCTGATTCTTACGATTGCCAAAGCGATGGTCGACTATCCGGAAAAAGTGGAGGTTTCAGAAATTCAGGGGGAGCGAACCACGGTACTGGAATTGAGGGTCGCCAAAGAAGACCTGGGCAAGGTCATCGGAAAACAGGGGCGCATCGCCCGTGCCATGCGCACCATTCTACACGCATCTTCGGCGAAAACCAAGCAGCGTTTCGTTTTGGAAATTATCGAATAGCCCGTTCGACAAGCCCCGGCAATCACTTCATATTCGATACGGTCGCAGTTGAATAATTCGGTTCAGGAACCCAGTCGTCGGAATCGCGAAGTCACCTGCCTGAACAATCGTCTTCCGACATCCGATATCGCTGAACGAATGCGAACCCGCAGTGCCCTGATGCAGTCGGTGTTCGATAAAGTTCGATCGGTCGCAGTTACCCACACCACGGTGATGCTGCACGGAGAAACCGGCACCGGAAAAGGTGTCATCGCCCGCCTGATTCATCGCTGCAGCCAACAGAGTGAGGGGCCCTTCATCAGTGTGCATTGCGGTTCCATTCCCGACACGCTGGTCGAAAGTGAAATGTTCGGGCATGAAAAAGGCGCCTTCACCGGCGCATTGCGGCGCAAACCGGGCAAATTCGAAATCGCGCGGGATGGTACACTGTTTCTGGATGAAATCGGCACGATTTCCATTGCCGTACAGGTAAAGCTTTTGCAAGTGCTGCAGGATCGATCCTTTCAACGGATCGGCGGTGAAGAAATCCTGCAGTCCAATGCCCGGGTGATCGCGGCGACCAACATGAACCTGCGTCGCATGACCGAATCGGGAACCTTCCGCAAAGACCTCTACTACAGGCTCAACGTCTTTCCCATCGAAATTCCCAGTCTGCGCCACCGCAAGGGAGATATCCCGATGCTGGTGGACACCTTTCTCGAAAGACTCAATCAGCGATACCAGAAAAAGATCCGTTCGGTATCGGCACCGGTCATGAGCGCCTTTGAACAATATTCCTGGCCCGGTAACATCCGGGAGTTGGAGAATCTGATCGAACGGGCTTTTATCCTTGAAAAAACCGAAGAACTCACGCTGGACAGCCTGCCGAAGGAGTTTTTCGTCGTTTGCAATCCGAACATCAAAAACCCGATCGATCCCAACCGAACGCTGGCCGAGGTGCGACGGCAGACCATCACGCTGATCGAGAAGAATTATCTGGCGGAAATTCTGACGCTGAAGCATGGGAAAATCGGTGAAACCGCCCTTCAGGCCGGCATCAGCCCCCGCCAGCTCCACAAGCTGATGACCAGATACGGATTGCGCAAAGAAGATTTTAAACGAAACGCCAAAAGAAATCATCGCTGAGGATGTCGCCATGACGGATGTAACCATCGTCTGTATTCAATGTGACCGCGAGTTCGAATTGGATGACCAGCAGCAGGAGCACCTCCATTCGATGGGATTTGACTTGCCGAAACGCTGCCCCGAATGCCGCAAGCGCAAATCGAAGGCCGTGAAAATGGCGCGGCACCCCGATGATAAAAAAAAGCATTTCCGGATGAAATATGAGCGCTGATCGATCTGCCGTTTCTCTCGAGCCGCTCACCGGGTCACCGCCGGGTCTCCGGTAGACCGGCAGGAACATTGCGACCGTGATCGAAGACAATGAAGAAGGTTTGCAAAATGGCGCGACACCGCCAGACGCTGACGACCTGGACGTCGAAAAAGTGTCGGTCGAATGCATCTGCCCCAAATGCGGGATCCGCCATGTAATGCAGTTTCCCTGGACCGGTCGCGGTGTTCCGCGCAAATTTTGCCCGCAGTGCCGCAAATCGGTCTGAAATCTCCCCCGGCAGCATACCGGCAGCCGTATCGACCCAAACCGGTCTGTTCCGGTGTGCGTCTTGTCGCCGACCGCCCGTCATGATACAGTTTTCGCCGAAATGGAGCGATTGTCGAGGTTGCCGCCCCGGTGAAACGGACTTCATGTTGCACTGGGCAAGCAGATACAGGAAAGCGGCCGTCCGCATGTCCTTTTGACGACCTGTCGGGCACCGGCACCACCGCTATCCGGAGACGCAGCCGAACGAATCGTCCGTTGGCGCCCCCCGCAATTCGACCCGCAACGGGAACGAATTCCATGAGCAACCGGAAACTGCGCATATCTCTGACCTTGCTGGCTTGCACCCTGGCCTTCAACACCCTGGGGTTGATGATCGTCGAGCGGATGCCCTTCTTCGATGCATTTTATATGACGATTATCACCATCAGCACCGTCGGCTTCGGGGAAATCAAACCACTGTCTTTCGCCGGCCGGATCGTCACCATCATGACCATCAGCACCGGCATTACGATCGGCGCCTACACGATCGGATTGCTGCTGCGAATGTTCGTCGAGGGCGAGTTAAGCAAAATCTTCGGGAGAAGAAAATTGGAGAAAAACATCTCGGCGTTGAAAAACCATTTCATCATATGCGGCTTCGGACGCATCGGCAGCATCATTTGCCAGGAGCTGCAATCGGAAAATATCCCTTTTGTCGTTATCGAAGGCGATCCGTCCAAAAACGAAGAGCTTGAGATAAACGGCTATCTGTACATCAATCGGGATGCTTCTTCCGAGGAGACCCTGATCAAAGCCCACATCATGAGTGCCAAGGGGCTGGTTACCGCCGTGGGAGCGGATGCCGACAACGTTTTCATTGCACTGACGGCCAAGGGGCTGCGACCTGACATTTTCATCCTTTCGCGCGCTTCGGATGTCAAAAACGAAGCCAAACTGATCAAGGCCGGTGCATCGCGGGTGGTATCCCCCTATCTGCTGGGCGGACGGCGAATGGCCGAGGTCCTCAAGCGGCCCACCGTGGTGGACTTTATCGACATTGCAATGGCCAACCGTCATCTGGGGTTGCTGATGGAAGAGGCCCAGCTGGGTCCGCAATCGCCGCTGGTGGGCAAAACACTGGTTGAAAGCAACCTGCGTCGCGACTATGGGGTCATCATCGTGGCAATTAAAAAAGCTTCCGGCCGGATGATTTTCAATCCCATGCCGAACGAGAAACTCGATGCCGCCGACGTGATTGTGGCCATCGGCAAGCAGCCGGACCTCGAGCGCATGCGCGAGGTGCTCTAACCGAACAGGGGTCATTTCGACTGCCGGACCAGGTATTCACGGATGCGATTGCCGTCCATTTCCTTTACGGTGATGATAAATTTCCCGATGGATATTTCCTCCTTTTCGCGGGGTATGCGCTCGATGGTATTGAGCACGTAACCTGAAAAGGTGTCGTAGTCTTTGGAATCGGGGATGTTCATTGGAATCTTTTCGTTGACGTCCTCGATGTCGGATTTCCCCGGCACGATCCACTCGTTGCCTTTCACTTTGACGATCGTCGGTTCGTCCTTGTCGGTTTCATCGGTAATCTCCCCGACAATCTCTTCCAACGCATCTTCCAGGGTGATCAAACCGGATATGCCCCCGTGTTCGTCGACCACGATTGCCATGTGCTGCTTGCGCCTTTTAAAAGCCTGCAACAGCGAATCGAGTTTTTTGTTTTCGGGGACAAAATACGGCGGTTGCATGATTTGCCGGACATCGATGGCTTGATTGCCTTTGGCGTACTGCAGAAACAGGTCCTTGATGTTCAGAATGCCGACCACATGATCGATATCTTTTTCGATCACCGGAATCCGGGTAAATCCGGATTCGACGATCTGCTTCAGATCGATTTCCGCACCGGCTTCGATAATGAACATGTCCGCCCGGGGCGACATGATTTCAGAAACGTTGGTGTCGTCAAACTCGAAAATATTGTGAATCAGCTCTTTTTCTTCCTCTTTGATTTCCCCTTCTTCTTCGACGACTTCCACAAAGGTCAACAGCTCCTGTTCGGTGACTTTGGGTTTGTGTTTGATTCGTCCGGTCAACCTGGGAATAAAGTTCAGAAACAGGATCACCGGGTAAAAAAGAATCGAAAGCCAGAAAAGCGGAACGATGGTGATCCGGGCGACCAGGATATTGTTGCGGGTGGCCACGGACTTGGGGAAAATTTCGCCGAAAACCAGAATCAGTAAGGTCATTATGCCCGTGGCAATGCCCACGGCGTTGTTGCTGACCAGCTCGATGGTAATGGCGGTGGCCAGGGCGGAGGCCCCGATGTTGACCAGGTTGTTGCCGATGAGAATGGTGGAGAGAAGCCGGTGCGGATCTTCCTTCATTCGTTGGATCAAGTTGTTGACCTTGCCGCCCTCCTTGGCCAGGTGCCGCGCCCGGGCTTTGCTGATGGAAAACAAGGCGGTCTCAGAAGAGGAAAAAAACCCCGAAAGGACGATCAGGACAAATAAAAATCCCAACTGACCGGACATCAAGTGTGTACCTGGTACCTGGAAGTTATTTTCATTGCAGACCGGTAAACCGAACAAAACCGGGTATTCGGCTTTAGGGTTTCATCGACGCAACCCATTTTGAACAATGCCACTCGATTGGAAATTGAATGAAATCCAAAAAATTGTCAATGAAAACCGGCTTCATCCGACGAAAGGACGGCGTAAAATCGTATCTTTTTTCCAGCGCCGGTCATCCCGCCGGGGATACTGCAAATTGTAGTGCAGTCCCCGGCTCTCCTTGCGGTGGGCGGCACAGCGGATGATCAGCTCGGCCACTACGGCAATGTTGCGCAACTCGATCAAGTCGGATTCAATCCGGAAATTCCAGTAGTATTCCTGAATTTCATTCTGAATGATCTCGATGCGCCGCCGGGCTCGCTCCAACCGCTTGTCCGACCGAACGATGCCGACATAGTTCCACATCAGGCGCCGAATTTCATCCCAGTTGTGGGAGACCATGATCATCTCGTCGCTGTCGGTCGTACCGGATTCGTCCCAGGCGGGCGGAACCGGATCGATCTCGACGCTGCCGTTGTGCCATTCGGCGATGGCCGATTCGGCCGCATTGTGGGCATAAACCAGCGCCTCCAGCAACGAGTTGCTGGCCAGCCGATTGGCACCGTGCAGACCGGTACAGGCGGTTTCTCCGACTGCATACAACCGTCGGATGTCGGTGCGGGCCACCATGTCGGTGGCCACGCCCCCGCACATATAATGGGCGGCCGGCACCACCGGAATCGGCTCACGGGTCATGTCGATTCCGTACCCGAGGCATTTCCGGTAGAGATTTGGGAAACGGTCTCTGACCGAGTCCGCCGGGCGATGGGAGATGTCCAGAAACACGCAATCCGCGCCGCTCTTTTTCATTTCGGTATCGATGGCACGGGCCACCACGTCACGGCAGGCCAAATCTTTCTGGGGATCGTAAGCCTCCATGAATGCCTGCCCGCGGTGGTCGATGAGAACGCCGCCTTCGCCGCGCACCGCCTCCGATATCAGAAAATTTTTCGCTTCCGGGTTGAAGAGACAGGTGGGATGAAACTGAACGAACTCCAGGTTGGCGACCGTCGCACCGGCGCGATAGGCCATGGCGATGCCGTCTCCGGTGGCGATATCCGGATTGCTCGTGTACAGATACACTTTGCCCGCACCGCCGGCCGCCAGCAGGGTCACCCGGGCCTTGAAGGTTTTCACCCGGTTCGACCGTCGCTCCAGCACATAGGCACCGCAGCAGAAGTCCTCGTGCGTGGTGACCACCATCCCGCGCTTGAGCCGGGTGGAACAGGTGATCAGGTCAACGGCAATGTGATCTTCATACAGGGAGATGTTTTCATGACTCCGGGCGCGTTCCACCAGGACCTGCTCCACGGCCCGGCCGGTCATGTCCTGGGCGTGGACGATGCGCTTGCGGGAATGCCCTCCCTCGCGTCCCAGGTCGAAGCGTGCCGGGTCGTTGTCCGAACCGGCCGCTCCCCCCCGGAGGTTGAAATCGACCCCCATTTCGAGCAGATGCCGGATGCGCCGGGGGCCTTCCTGGACCACCATCTCCACCACGTCCCGGTTGCACAGGCCGTCTCCGGATTTTAAGGTGTCTTCAATATGAAGTGCAAAAGAGTCTTCGGGACTGAACACCGAGGCAATGCCTCCCTGGGCCAAGTTGGTGTTGCTGTCCATGGCGGACTTCTTGGTCACCAGTGCGACGGTGCCATGCCCGGCGACTTTCAGTGCAAAAGACAGCCCGGCGATACCGCTTCCGATGACCAGAAAATCCGTTTCGACGTCCATGGGTACCGACTTTCTAAATCCGATCCATCCATTTTCCCCGGGTGTCACGATCTAAACCGGGCGTTTCAAATTCGGTCCGAAACCGATACCGACTCTGCGTCCCCGCTGCATGTCGACCAGCTTCAATCTTGGTTTGCAACCGTTTGAATTTGTGTTATTTTACCCATAACCATGAAAACGACGAAGGGGAGCAGTATAGGCCGATTCGAGCAAAGATTGCAAGCCATCGATTCGGATCTCCCTGAGAACGTGGTATGCGACCATGATCATCTACGACCTTCAATGTTCCCGGGGTCATCGTTTCGAAGGGTGGTTCGATGACGAAGACCATTATGACCGGCAGCGGCATTGCAAACAGATTGCCTGTCCGCTGTGCAGCGACACGACCGTCAGCCGCATTCCCTCCGCCTTTGCCATCAAATCCGCCCGCACAAACGATGCGGCGGCCTTCGACCCGGTCGAATTCTCCCGGCGCGTGTCCGATTTTGTCGAAAAAAACTTCGACGACGTCGGCAGCGATTTCACCCGCGAAGCGCTGAAAATGCATTACGGCGTCACCGAACCGCGCAACATTCGGGGCGTCAGTACCGACCAGGAAGAAAAACTGCTGAAAAAAGAAGGCGTCGAATTTTTCAAAATTCCACTGCCGGCGCCTCCGAAAACCGATTCCTGATCACCGTTCCGACGGATTTTCCTGGAGTCTTCCAAGCAAGCCACTTCTGCGGAGATGGGGTGCGTCATTTGACAGCGCGATCTGCAAGGCTTTCTGCATTCCGATCAGAACCACCAGGCGACGGCCGCGGGTAATCGCCGTGTACAGCAGATTGCGCTGCAGCATTGGATAATGCTGCATGGTCAGCAGCAAGATAACCGCCGGATATTCCGAACCCTGGGATTTGTGTACAGTCATGGCATAGGCCAGGCTGAGTTCCTCCATCTCCTGTTTCCGGTAATCGACCAGCCGCCCGGCGAAATCCACCGAAACGATATCGTTTGGGGTATCGAAGTCCGCGATCACACCGATGTCGCCATTGTATACGTCTTTGCGATAATTGTTAGTCAGTTGCATCACTTTGTCGCCGATCCGAAACCGTCCGTCAGACGAACCGGCGGCACCCGGATTGAGCCGACGCTGCAGAACCTGATTCAGGCTGTGGGTGCCCAACTCCCCCTTGTGCATGGGCGTCAGCACCTGGATGTCGTGGATCGGATCGAAACCGAAGGCGTCCGGGATCTGGCGCACGCAGAGTTCGACAACGGTCTGCAGAATGCGCGGGGGATGATGCAACTCGACAAAATAAAAGTCCCCGGGATTCTCATCGGGATCGACAGCTCCAAACAGCGGGGCTTCTCCGCGCCGGATCCGGTGCGCATTTACGGTGATACGACTCTCCAGGGCCTGGCGGAACACCTGGTTCAGGGTGAAATGCGGCAGCCGCCCGGATTCAATCAGCTCGGACAGCACCGACCCGGGTCCCACCGGCGGCAATTGATACACATCGCCGACCAGAATGAGCCTGGCGGAAACGGGCACGGCTTCCAGCAGATGGGCGCTTAGAAGAATATCCAGCATGGAAGCTTCGTCGACAATGACCGCATCGATCGACAACGGCTGGTCGCGGTCGTGTTCGAACCGATCTTCGGAAGGCAGATAGCCCAGCAGTTTGTGGATGGTAAACGCCGGCCGACCGCATATCTCGGAAAGTCGCCGGGCGGCTCGACCCGTGGGCGCCGCCAGGGCCACGGTCTCTCCCATGGATTCCAGCAGGTTGGCAACGGCATGGATCAGGGTCGTTTTGCCGGTTCCGGGACCGCCTGAAATCACCGCCGCCCGGCAGCCGAGCAGATGTGGCAGCACGGCCTGCTGCTCCGGGGAAAGTGACGGATCCGAATGCGCAGACGACGCAAAGACCGTATCGCTTCGATCCAGTGGCGGGGGCCATGCGAGCATGGCTTCCAGGCGCCGGCAAACCACGTTTTCGGCCACGTACAGGGCCTTCAGGTAGACGACCCGGACGGCATGCAGCGTTCCGGTTTCAACGACCACTTCGCCGGCGGTTTGCAACTGCTCCAGAGCCGTTTCGGCAGACTCGGCAATGATACGGAAACGGCGTTCGAGGCGCTGCACCAGCTCCGCCCAAGGTACGCAGACGTCGCCGTCTTCGGCCTGCTCCCGAAGCAGGTTGAGCAGACAGGCGCGCACGCGCAGGGGATCGTCACAGGACACACCCCGCTCGATGAGCATTCGGTCGGCAATATCGAATCCAATGCGGGGCAAATCCTGGGCAATCCGAAAGGGGTCGCTGCGGAGAATGTTTTCAGCTTCGTTACCGTAGTGTCGATGGAGCCGTATGGCATGGGCGGCCGGGACATCGTGTTTTCTGAGAATCTCCACCAGGCGGCGCAACGCGTGGTGCTGTTTCCATTGTGCGGCCATACGTGCGGCGGTGCGGGGCCCGATGCCGGGCACCTCCGTCAGACGCTGGGGGGCATTTTCGAGCACGTCGGCCGTGTCGCTGCCGAAACACGCCACCAGTTTTTCCGCCGTTTTAGAGCCGACACCCGGCATGATACCGGATGCCAGGTACTGTCGGAGGGTTTCCACATCGGAGAGCTGCACCGGCTCGGCGGACACGACCCGAAACTGCTGGCCGAAACGGCGATGGCCCTGCCAGAAGCCCTGCAGCCGGTAGTGCTCACCGGAATCCGGATCGGGCAAGATTGCCAGGATCGTAAAAGTTCCCCCGGTGCGCGTTTCCCGGAAACGGGCCACGGTGAAGAGCGTATCGGGATTGTGATAGCGCACGCGCTCGATGTGGCCGTCGACGACGATCGGATTCGAACCGTGTTCCGGCGGAGTCGAAACGGCCGACGGCTCCGGTGCAAATGACTTCATTTTCTGCTTGCCTTTGCGGAGCTGCGGTCCGGATCCGGAGGGGCTTGGTCGTGCCGGCGCTGCCGGATAATCCATTCGGCAGCCTCCAGCAGATCGGCGGCACAGTAATCGACCCGGAAGCCGGACTCGGCCAGCGCCGTCAAGGCCGCCGCGCCTTTACCGGTTCGCACCAGGACGGTGCGTCCGCATCCGGCCCGAAGGCCGCATTCGATATCCCGCAGGCTGTCTCCCACCAGTACGCTGGCGGCAAGATCGATTCGATATCGCCGGCAGGCTTGCTCCACCAAACCGACAGACGGCTTGCGACACCGACACCCTGAATCGGGGTGGTGCGGGCAGAAAAAGATATCCCGGATGGCGCCTCCGGCCTCGGCGGCGGCGATCTTCAGGTTGCGATGCAAGGTCTCCAGTGCGTCCGGGGAAATCAAACCGCGCCCCACCCCGGACTGATTGGTAACCAGGATCACGCTGTGGCCGGTTTCATGCAAAAGACGCAGGGCTTTGCGGCTTCCGGGGATCCATTCGAACTCGTCCCAACTCTTGATGAAATCGGCCGAGTCGCGATTGATCACCCCGTCCCGGTCCAGAAAGACCACGTGTTTGAGCGGCGCTTTGACGTTCATTCGATCCTTGTTCAACCGCCGGCATTGGAGTCCTGCGAACCTTCCACCTTCAATCGGCCACGATGAATGGTTCGAATCCTTCCGCAATCAGCCGGGATTCCCACTTGCGGGCATCCGCCAGGGTGCGGTAGCGCCCCACCCGGACCCGGTAGTACGTATCCGGTCCGAAATCATAACGCACGATGTGGGCATTGTCATAGCGGGTCTGCAGCCGATTGCGCAATTTTTCGGCGTTGTCCTTCTGACGGAAGGCACCCACCTGGAAGCTGAAAACGCCGGTGTTGTAATCCACGGGTCGATACACCGGTGCGCCGGCCTTGGACACCTCCCGATCCAGCGTTCCCAGGGCAACAATTTCCACCCGGGCGGTGCCGGGACCGACGACTCCGAGCTTGCGTGCGGCGGCATAAGACAGGTCGATGATTCGGCCCCGGACGAAAGGCCCCCGATCGTTGATGCGAACGTCCAGCTCGGCTCCGTTTTCCAGATTGCGAATCCGCACCACGGTGTTGAACGGCAGGGTCTTATGAGCGGCCGATACGCGATACATGTCATAGGTTTCGCCGTTGGAGGTCTTGCGTCCGTGAAACGGTCGGCCGTACCAGGATGCATAACCGGTTTCACGAAATCCGTGGGCACTCGCTCGGGGATGGTACCATTGCCCCATTACCTTGTAGGGGCGTGTCGGCGAGGAAGAAGAAGGAGCGGGCGGGGGGGCTTCCGGCGGTTTGAGCACGGAGCAGGCCGTCAGGAAAGCGACGGCCAGGGCAATGCAGCCGGTCTGAAAAAAAGGTCGGAATTTCGAGTCATTTTCCTTCGGTACGGTGGCCATGGTCAGGTCCCGGCGTGGGTGCATCAACCGTCTTCGATGGGAATCTGGTGAACCTCGTCTCGAGCCCGCTTGGCCATTCGGATTTGTAAAAACCCATTGTCGTATGCCGAAGATACGATCTCGGTATCGATGGGAAACGGAAGGTACAGGGTCCGTTCGAATTTCCCGTATTGAATTTCCGCCAGTCGGTAGGTACAGCGGGGAGTCCGGGGGATCGGACTGCGCCGGCCTTTGATTTTAACGGCCCGGCTGTTGATCTCAACTTCCAGATTTTCCTGGCTTACGCCGGCAATCTCTGCCAAAATAATAATTTCTTCCGGGGTTTCGAATACGTCCATCGGCGGTGCCCAGGCACACTCGGAGGAGGCAAACATGGGGCTGACCGGGCGGGGTCGATACATTTCCTCGAACGTTTTTTCGATTTTGGAGGATATCCAATCGAAATCATCTCCAAATCGAATTTTAATGTAGTCCATTTTCCCCTCCTTCTCGGACAGATGCGCATCGGTGCAAAAAAATCCAGACTAACCTAACACCGATTGAAACGATTGTAAAGAGAGGCTTGCGGTCCGAAAGTCTTGACGGATGCCACTCCGCAACGCATACTGCCTTTGGGCATCCGGGCAACGCCTCCGGTTCTTTCCATACCACACCGCCGAAGCGATGGCATTGTTGTGGCGTTCGGTGTATATTGACGCTGGTTGAAAAACGGCCGCAAACTGCGGTCCCATCCCTGTCCTCGGCAAGGAGGCCGATCCATGGCAATCATTCGTTGGGATCCCTTACAGGAAGCCACCGCACTTCAGGACCGAATCAATCGACTCTTTGAAGACGCCTTCCCCCGGTGCCGGGAGTCGGAAGACGAACGGTCCTCCACGAATCGGATACCGGTGGTGGACGTTTACGAGACCGAAAACGCGATGGTGCTCGATGCCGAAATCCCCGGGGTCCGCAAGGAAGATGTTACGGTGGAAATCAGAGAGCAGCGCCTGACCATTCGGGGGGAGCGACGTCGGAATCCCCTTCTGCAGGATGATCAGTATGTCCGCCGCGAGCGTTATTTCGGAGGTTTTCAGCGCACCTTCAACCTGCCGTATGCCGTAAAACCCGATGCGGTCAGGGCCCGTTTCAAAGACGGCGTTCTGATCGTGGAACTGCCCAGGCCGGAAGCGGAAAAGAACCGAAAAATCAGGGTTCATATTGAATGAATCCGAGTCGCGGGCTGGCAACGCTTCGGAGGCAGTACTTTCTTTATTTTGGAATCCTGGGCATTTACCTGCCCTATTTCAACCTTTACTGCTATCATATCGGTTTCAACGGAGCCGAGATCGGTTCGCTGTCGGCCGTGCGGTCCACGGTCATGGTGATTTTTTCTCTGGCCTGGGGTCATCTCGCAGACCGCCACCGGATTCGCAAACCGATCTATACGCTCTGCAGTTTTGCAGCGGCCGGGCTTTGGCTGCTGTATTTCACCACGGCCGAATTTTGGCCCATGGTCATCATCACCGTACTGTACACGGCCTTTTTTGCCCCGCTGATCTCCTTTCTCGAAGCCTTCACCATGGATACGCTCCAATCCCGGAAAGCCGCCTACGGTAAAGTGCGGGTCTGGGGTTCCATCGGTTTCATCACGGTTGTGATTTTAATGGGCCGCCTGATCGACCATTTCCCGATTCGTCTGATCCTGGTCCTGATTTTCTGCGGCAGCCTGCTGCAGGCCCTGAGTTCCCTGCGGGTGCCGCGACTGGACACCGAACGCAGATTTTCATCGGAGACGCGCAGTTTTCTGCAACCGCGGATCATCGTCTTTCTTACGTGCGGTTTTTTGATGCTGGTCAGCCATGGCGCCTACTATGGTTTTTTCTCCATTCACCTTGAAAACCTGGGATATTCGCGCACATTTATCGGGTTTTCATGGGCCCTGGCCTCCGCGGCCGAAATCCTGGTGATGATTCGCTCGGAAGCGTTGTTCCGAAAATTTTCGCTGGAGCGGGTGTTGTTGTTTTCTTTTGCCGTTGCGGCCCTGCGCTGGCTGCTGCTGTATTCCTTCAGCCAGGCCGCAGCGATCCTTTTGATCCAGACGCTGCACGCGGCCACCTACGGACTCTTTCATATGGCCAGCATTCTGTACATCGATCGGCAGTCCCCCGATCGCGCCAAGACGCTGGGTCAGGCGATCAATAATTCGGTCCAATACGGTTTCGGACTTATGGTCGGGTTTTTCATGAGCGGTTTTCTCTATGAGCGCATCGGTTCGGCGGCCCTGTTTTTGGTCAGCGGGGCGATCGCCCTGGCCACGGGATTGCTGTTCGGCGCCTATGTGAAGACATCCCGAGGCGCAAACCCGCACGGAGACAAACCGGAAATCGGATGACCGCCAAAAACCGGCAACCGGGATGGGCGGGCGGGGTACCAACCGGAAACCGCCCAAGCGATCAGTCCCCGCGGGCCGGCAAGACCAGGCTTCGCAACCAGTGGAGCAGCGTGTTGTCGGAGAGCATTTCGCGGTCGATTTGATTAATGCCGGCAAAAAGGTTGTCCGGATCGGCAAACCATTGCGCCCGCGTGACGAGCGGTTGACCGGGATCCAGTCGGCGGACCGGACGGGCGGGATTTCCCGCAGCGACCGTATTGGCGGGCACATCCTCGACGACGACGGCACCGGCACCGATGACGCTGTTGTCGCCCACCGATACGCCTTTGCAGATAATGACACTGTCACCGATCCAGACATTCGAACCGATGGTGACCGGTCGGCACCGGCCGTTGGAAACTCGATCGTACAGCCCATGCCAGTCGCTGTCGGTGATATAGGCGCGACTGGCAATCATGCAGTTGTCGCCGATATCGATTCGAAGGGCCGAACTGATGCGAACCCCCGGGCAAATCATGCAGCAGTTGCCGATGCGAATGCGGCCCATCTCCGGACGCGGTGGCCAAACCGCAAATCGCACGCGGGCATCCGGCGCGGCGATCACGACCGCGAAATCTCCACAGGAAATACGCGCGCCGAAGACTTCGACATACCACGGTTTGATGAAAAGCGGTCGCAGGCCAAGGTGTTCAAACTGCGGCCGCAGAAAGTGACGGGTGTGCCACTGCTGCAGTTTCAGGTAGGTCCGCTTTATGAAATAGGGCCGGTGATCGCGAAGCATGGGATTCTCTCATTGCCGGCCTCGTTCAACGCATCGACGCCGCTACACGAGGCCCCAGAAACGATGTGAAAACAATTCCGCGGCAGGGGAGAGTCCGAAAATCGCATCGGCGGCCATCAATGCAACCCCGTCGGTCCAGGTGAGCTTTTCATCGGGCCAGATGGTCATATCCGGATAGGTATAGCCGGCCCAGAACGACCCGTCCTCGTACCGTTTGTCTGCCAGCCAGCTGAAAACGATGCGGGCCAGCTGGTGTTCACCACAGGAAACCAGGGCCAGCGCCAGTTCGCAGGTTTCCGCAATCGTCACCCAGGGACGGTCGAACACACAGCGTACGCCCTGGGATTCAATGACAAATCGCTTCCAATGATGTTCCAGCCGGCGCCGGGCCCGCTCTCCGGTCAGCACACCGCAAAGCACCGGATAATACCAGTCCATTGCATACCGGGATTTGGCAATGTTGAAGCGGTGCGGCTTGGTGGCAATGGCGGTTTGCAGCTGTTCCAGGCCGCGTGCCCAGTGCGGACGGCGATAATCGAGAGCCCTTGCGATCGCCAGCGCACAGCGCAGGCTCATGCAGATGGAACTGGAACCGGTCAGCAGGGCCATTCGGTCCACTTTTCCCGCCGGGCTGACCGCCCAATACATTTCTCCCTGGGGTGCCTGCATGGCCATCGCGAACTGCATGGCGGATTCCACGGCGGGCCACAAGTCTTCCAGGAACCGCCGATCGCCGGTGATCAAGTAGTGCTGGAAAACACCGACGGCAATGTAGGCACTGAAATTGACGTCGCGGGTGCGATCGACCGCCCGGCCGTTGCGATAGGCGGCAAACCAGCTGCCGTCGGCGTTTTGTACGGAGGCCAGCCACATATACGCGCGCTCCGCCGCCTCGATCAACCCGCCAATGGACAAACCCATCGCAGCTTCGACGTGATCCCAGGGATCGCACTTACCGCTGCACGACCAGGGGATTTCCCCGCTGGTTCGCTGAACGGCGGCAATACCGTCGGCCAGCAAGCCCTCTTCCAGCGGGCGTTCCGGTCGCTTTGCAAAAGGATCCGAAATCATAAGCCTCACAGTTGAAATTCGTCGCACCGATTCGAAAGCCATCGGCCCGAAAACCATGTCCACAGCGGGCGGCGCGCCGGATGCCCGGTCCGCGGGCCGCCGGTAGAACCGGCGGTGCTCCGCCTGCGAGAAACCGCAGAAAATGTTGCTTTAACGGGAAACGGGACCCCTTGCAAGCAAAAAAGCGAACGCATGGCAATCCGGCCCGGCTCCAAAGCGATCAATGGGAAATGCGGTCGAGGCAATCATCCATTACCGGTTTCAACCCGCTATGGCGGCAAGCTTCGGCTCGAAACCGGAAAGCATTTTCTTTCGATTACATCTTGACGCTTCTGTGAAGCTTGGTTACATACAATGGAAACGCTGGCGACATCGAAGGTGTTTGATTTCTTCTGCGGATGCGACAATGTCAGTGGAAATCCGCTCACCGCGCACGTATTGCGCGCCTCTCTGCATCGATCGAACCGATGGCGATGAATCCGTTCCGCGTCGAAATCAGTTGGGTCGAAATCGTACACCGCTCCTGCAGCGGTCAGGCTGAAACCGGGCGTTATTTCGATCGTTGACATCGAATGAAAGGGAGGAAGTTATGGGAGAAAGTGTTTACAAGGTTATCGATCTGATCGGAACCAGTCCAACTTCCTGGGAGGAGGCTGCCAGGAATGCCGTGGAAACCGCTTCCAAGAGCCTGCGGGATCTGCGCATTGCCGAGGTGATCAAGCTCGACATGAAAGTGGAAAACGGCAAAGTAACCGCATTTCGGGCCCGGGTAAAGTTGTCGTTCAAGTACTCGGGCGAAGATTAAAATCGGGCTCCGGGCAGGTCGGCGATCGTCCCTGTTTGCCGCCGTATCGGCATCGGCGGGAAAAGGCAGGGGATGCCGGCGGCATCGATCGGAGCGTGCATCGACTCAAAAGCCCCTGCGAAATCGCAGGGGCTTTTTCCGTTGGGAGACTTGAAACCATCGCCGGGGCGAATTACTGTCTGTGAACCGAATCATTCGAGAACATGATTTGAGGACGATATGATTACCATCGAAGACAGTATTTACATCGATCGCCCGGTAAGGCAGGTCTTTTCCTATGCGACCGACCTGAATAAAAATGCACACTGGCAGACCGACGTCATCCACACCGAGCAAACTTCCAGCGGCCCGTTCGGTGAAGGCGCCACCTATCGGTTGGTCAATCGCTTTCTGGGTCAACGACTCGAGATGGAAGGGGTGATCTCCAAATTCGTGCCCGATCAACGATGCACCTTCCAACTTGTCGCCGGCCCCGTGCGGGGTCGGAACTCTTTTCTATTTGAACCGGTCAACGGCGGTACCCGTTTCACAACCCAAGGCGTTCTGGAACTCCAGGGCTTGAAGCTGGCCGGGTTTCTGGTCCGCCGCAAAGCCCGTCAACAGGTCCGAAACGACCTGCAGAAGCTGAAACGAATTTTGGAAAATCAGACCGAAGGTTGACCGCAAAGTGAGTCGGCGGTGCAGGGTCGAATCAGGGCTTTGCAAGTGTCTATCATCTGTGAGAAGTATTCGTACAATTTCCCGGTGGGATGGACGCCGCCGGGTCCGATTCCTCCCGGCGGCCGGAATCCGGCATCGGTCCATGTACGGGCAGCTGTTGCGAATCTTTGCGCTCGCAATCGCAGCGCGCGCAGCGGTGCACGTGAACCGGCTTTCCGGGCGGACGTTTACGGATTAGAAACGCCAGGATAAACAGGGCAAACACCGCTGCGGTTATCAGGGCTGCGATCAAAACCTCAAACATGGGCAATCCTCACTCGCTAATCCTCTTCCCAGTGAATGCACTCCGTCGGACAGGATTCCATGGCCTCTTCGATGCAGTCTTCCGGGCCGCCTTCGGGCTTGATCACCTCGGCTTTCTCCTCATCTTCGTTAAAAGCAAAAACTTCGGCACAAAGTTCCACGCAGCTTTCACAGCCCACGCATTCATCAGTGTCGATCACAACACGTCTCGCCATAACCACACCTCCATGTCGATGCCAGCGGCCGTCAACAGCACGAGCCGCCGATGTCGTTGACCGCGATCCAGCGGTTTTGGTTTTATAACACCCAGGTGTGACAATAATCGTTGCGTGCTCAAATGCAAGGGGCGCTGACTTCTTTTGCCGTGGAAGCAGCAGAAACTGCTGGTTCTATGCGCGCTGTTGCAGTTGCCGAGCTCGCTGCTGCTGATTGTGGGGATTGCCAGGATACAGCGCTGGTGGGATTTCCGGGTTGGGCGTCCGTGGCCGTCATAGCGATGTGGGTTGCCAGGAACGTCGTGCTCTATCCGTCTCTCTGGCGGGCCTACGATTCATTAGGTATACAAATCATTAATAATTCCAGTCTATGCTTCCGGCCCGCAAAAAGGATTCATAATCTGGCCGCACTCTTTGTGGCTTCTCAAGTTATCTTGGCGGCAGTATCCAATGAATCGACAGTCCTTGCTTGCCTGACACGCGTGTCTTTTGCTACCGGTATTTGAATTCGCAACCATCTCGAGGAGAAAACAACATGGTGGAGTTGCTGACCGATCCGCAGATATGGGTGGCACTGCTAACCCTCACCGCGCTGGAGATCATTCTGGGTATCGACAACATCATCTTTATCGCCATTCTTGCCGGCCGATTGCCGGCCGAAGACCAGAAAAAAGGTCGCACCATCGGACTGATCATGGCATTGCTGATGCGCATCGCGCTGCTGTTTTCCCTGAGCTTGATCATGCAATTGACAACGCCGCTGTTTGCCGTCTGGAGCAAGGAAATTTCCGGCAGGGATATGATTATGCTGGCCGGCGGATTGTTTCTGCTGGGAAAAAGCACCCTGGAAATTCACGCCAACCTGGAAGGTGCCGAAGGTCATCACCAACGTGCTTCCGGCCGCAAGGCAACCCTGACCGGTGTCATCGCCCAGATCGCCGTACTGGATATCGTATTTTCACTGGACTCGGTCATCACCGCCATCGGACTGGTCGGTCAACTGCCGGTGATGATCGCGGCCATCGTCATTGCCATCGGTTTTATGATATTTACCGCCGGGCCGGTGAGCCACTTCATCGAAAAGCACCCGGCCCTGAAGATTCTGGCCCTGAGCTTTCTGCTGTTGATCGGACTGGCACTGATGGCCGAAGGCCTGGATCTGCACATCCCCAAGGGTTATATCTACTTCGCGATGGCCTTTGCGGTTTTCGTGGAAATGCTGAACATGCGGATTCGCCGGCGTCGGCCGGAACCGGTAAGATTGCGAAAAACACCGACCGGTGCCGGGATGCCGGAGGACCACCGGCCGCAAAAGCACGCCCTGTAGGGCCGCCGGGTGACTGTCCGATCCCGTCCATTTGAAACGCGCCAGCCCGGCAGCAGTTACCAGCGCAGCAACACGGCACCGGCCGTAAGGCCGGAGCCGAAGGCCACCAGCAGAACCGTGTCGCCTTCACGAATGCGACCGTCGCGGACCGCTTCGTCCAGCGCAGTGGGAATGGTCGCAGCAGAGGTGTTGCCGTACCGGTCCAGATTGACCACCACTTTGTTCATGGGAAATCCAAGCCGATTGGCCACGGCCTCGAGGATGCGCAGATTCGCCTGATGCGGGACCAGCCAGTCGAGTCGCATGACCGACATTCTTTTCATATCAAGGGTGCGCAGGGCACATTCCGACAGCGTACGGACTGCCACCTTGAAAATCTCTCGGCCGTTCATCCGCATTTTGTGCAGATTTTGGGCATACCGTTCCGGGGTGACCTCCAGGCTCGAGCCCCCGGCCGGGACATGAAACAAACCGCTCAGGCGTCCGTCGGATTGCAAATGACTGCAGTATATGCGACTGTGCGATTTGGCCGAAACGCGCTCGATCACCGCCGCACCGGCGCCGTCGCCAAAGAGAATGCAGGACGAACGGTCCTGCCAGTTGACGATCGAGCTCAACACCTCGGCGCCGACCACCAGAACGGTTTGGGCATGCCCGCTGCGGATGAACTGCTGGGCCATGACCACTCCGTAGACAAAACCGGAGCAGGCGGCATTGATATCCACAGCCCAGGCATTTTCGGCACCGATTTTTTTCTGGAGCCAGCAAGCCGTCGACGGAAGCAGGGTGTCGGGCGTGCAGGTCGCATAAAGAATCTGGTCAAGTTCATCGGCGCGGCGCCCGGCCATCTCCAGCGCGCGCAGGGCTGCACGCGCTCCCAGGGAAGAGTTGGTTTCCGCTTCGTTGCTGCCGAGGTCGGAAATTCTTCTGACCCGGATCCCGGAGCGCTCCCGGATCCAGCGATCGCTGGTTTCGATGCCGTCGGCGGCAAGGCGTCGCGCCAGGTCTTCGTTGGTCAGACGTCGCACGGGAAACGCCGAGCCGATTCCGGTGATTCTGGCCGCATCCATCGTCGCATTTCCTTCGGTTACGAATTTCCGAAACCGATTGTTAAAGGACCTTTACAGATAAACCTATTTTGGACTCGATGCAACCGGCAACATCCATAATTCCCTCCGAGCCGAACGGCAATATCGACCATCGCGGCGGTTGCGAAAGATCCCTGGAGTTCTTACAGTTGCAAAAACACGGCGCGGCAGAAAACAAGACGTTTTCGTAAAAACCCTCGAAAGCGCAGATGGCAACTTTTCAAGGATCGAAAAGGATAACGCGCGGGAGCGCAAATTCGTAAGCCATTCCAGGGGTTTACAAGAAATATTTGCGTGATTGCACCCGTGGCGATGAAAAACGGGCTGCGCCGGCAGGGGGATTCTATCAGGATTGCTTCAACTCACAAAGAAGGAGCACTTTGACATGGAAGAAACGCAACAAAGACAAATCGAACAGATCGATTTCAGCGTGGATCGACAAAATCTATACCGGGAGGAGACCTACACCGACCTGAAAGTCGCCAGCATTCGATGCCTGCACCCGGTAAAAGACGATGGAACACCGGATAAAACCCGTAAAGCGGTGTTCGTCGGCCAGACGCAGCTGATGACCCCGGGGGGCCCGGTGCCCGTGCAGGCCCTCATATCGGCCAAACACCTTCAGCAGGCCATCAAAAGATTCCCGGAAGCTATGATGGGTGCCGTGGCAAAGCTGACCGAAGAGGTTAAAAAATACCAGCAGGAAGAACGCACCTCGATCGTGACCCCCGCCGGGGGAAAAGAGGAAGATTCGCGCATCATCATTCCCGGCCGCTGAACGCAGCATCGCTGTTCGGGCGGTACATCCTGCAACCGTGGGCAAACACGATGGTCGAACTCGGTGAGCGCATGTCGAAAGCGGCCAAAGCGAGCCGCGGCGGTGACAAATTTCAGCCGCGGCTGCTGATTCGATACGCGCTGTTGCAGTTGCCGGGCACGCTGCTGCTGGTCGTGGTGGTCGCCGGGATACAGCGTTGGTGGAATTTTCCGGTCTGGGCGTCGGTGACCGTAGTGGCGATGTGGGTTGCCAAGGACGTCGTGCTCTATCCGTTTCTCTGGCGGGCCTACGATTGGGACCGCGAGAGCGATAATTTTTCCATGGTGGGCCGCGAGGGCACTGTCGTCGAACCGCTGGATCCAACCGGTTACGTTCGGGTGCGGGGAGAATTGTGGAAAGCTTCCGTGCCGGCCGGCCATTCGCCGGTGCCAAGGGGGCAAGCGGTTACGGTGACGGCGGTTTGCGGTCTGCGCCTGATCGTGCACCGTCGAAATTGAATGGCGCCGAGTCAACAACCAGCCGCGAAGCGGATGGTTTGAATTTTCTTCCTGCGGCACCTGCCGCTGCCAAGAAAACTCAGAAGCACTTTTGTGCTTCGATGTTGAACTTGCAACGGGTGCATGGCACCCGGGTTGGGCAAGAGTCAAACCCAGTCCGTTACAAACCCGACTCGATCCGGAAATAGCCGGTTTCCGGAAGGTTCCCATATCCATGGTTGAGACAGGAGGCTGCCGATGAATCCACACGAACTGGCCGGAAAACCGGCTCCACCCTCGCTGCTGGTCAACATTCCGCGCCTGGTCAGCGCTTATTTCGCCCACCGGCCGGATCCCGAGCGCTTCGACCAACAGGTCTCGTTCGGCACGTCGGGTCACCGGGGATCGTCTCTGAAAAACAGCTACAACGAGGCGCATGTTCTGGCCACGACCCAGGCCATCTGCGAATATCGACAGGCCAACGGCATTAAGGGGCCCCTGTTTCTCGGTGCGGATACGCATGCGCTTTCGGAAGCCAGTCGGGTTACCGCACTGGAGGTGCTGGCCGCCAATGAAGTCGATACCGTGATCCAGGCAGGCTTTGGCTACACTCCCACCCCGGTGATCTCCCATGCCGTGTTGACGCACAATCGCGCTCACAAGCACCGGCGAGCCGACGGCATCGTCATTACCCCCTCGCACAATCCACCCGAAGACGGCGGTTTCAAATACAACCCGCCCCACGGGGGGCCGGCGGACACGGAAGTGACCAACTGGATTCAAAATCGGGCCAACGAACACCTGACGCAGAAAAACCGTTCGGTCAAGCGCGTTCCCTTCGAGCGGGCGCTGCGCGCCGCAACCACCCGGCAGCACGATTACGTGCACCCTTATGTGGCGGACCTGGAAACGGTCGTCGATATGACCGTTATTCGAAATGCGGGCCTGAAGATCGGCGTCGATCCCATGGGCGGCGCGGCGGTGGAGTACTGGCAGCCGGTTGCCGAACACTACGGGCTGAATGTCGATGTCGTCAACCCCCGCGTCGATCCGACTTTCGGCTTCATGTCCGTGGACAAAGACGGCAAAATCCGCATGGATTGCTCGTCGTCGTTTGCCATGGCCCGCCTGATCGATCTGAAAAGTCGCTACGACATCGCCTTCGGTAACGACCCGGATTGTGATCGTCACGGAATTGTCACACCCAGCGTAGGCCTGATGAATCCCAACCACTTTTTGGCCGTGGCGATCTGGTATCTGTACCAGCATCGGGATCGTTGGCCGATGGATGCCGCAATCGGCAAAACCCTGGTCAGCAGCAGCAGCATCGACCGGGTGGCCGCCCACCTGAACCGGCGGGTTGCCGAAGTACCGGTGGGTTTTAAATGGTTTGTCACCGGCCTGCTGAAAGGCGCTTACGGGTTCGGCGGTGAGGAAAGTGCCGGCGCATCCTTCCTGCGTATGGACGGATCGGTCTGGACCACCGACAAAGACGGGATCATCATGGATCTGCTGGCAGCCGAGATTACCGCCGTTACCGGCACCGATCCCGGCCGTCACTATCAGCGGCTGGCCGAAACCTTCGGCAGCCCGGTGTACGAGCGGATCGACGCGCCGGCGTCACCGGCGCAGAAAGACGTGCTGCGGGATCTTACACCGGACCAGGTCTCCGGCGACATCCTGGCCGGTGAGCCGATCATTGCCAAGATGACCCGGGCGCCGGAGAACGATGCGCCCATCGGCGGACTGAAGGTGATCA
>DAXETY010000034.1:0-37645 GCA_051155755.1 Desulfobacterales bacterium | reverse complement strand
CCTTGACCTTGTCCGGGTGTTTGTCGGCAATGTTTTTGGACTGGGTGAAGTCCTCGTTCAAGTTATAAAGTTCGAGCACCTGGTTGTTGAGCGGGTCGGATTTGGCCGACTTGAAGGCCTCCCAAGGCACGCGGTCGACCTTGGTGCTTAAGAGCCAGCCCTCGTGGTAGAGGGCCCACTGGCCCATCATTTCGAAGTACTGGGTCTTGTGCCGCGAGGGCGCCTTGGCATTCTTCTCGTCGAAAGTGTAGGCGAAGCTGGTACCCTCGACGGGTGCCTGCTTGATGCCGTCGACCTCCTCGGGGGCCGCAATACCGGTAACCTCGAGAATGGTGGGGACCACGTCGATCACGTGCATGAACTGCTCGCGCAGACCGCCCTTGTCCTTGATCCGCTCCGGCCACATCACTGCCATGTTCTGCCGGATGCCGCCGAGCTTCGAAGCATTCTGCTTGAACCAGGTAAAGGGCGTGTCAAAGGCCCAGGACCAAGCGGCCGACATGTGGTTGTAGGTCTCCTCGGTGCCCCAGACGTCATACCACTTCATCTGCACCTTGGCAGGCATGTTGTTGACGCCATTGAACCACGCAACCTCGTTGGGCGTGCCCATCGGCCCGCCCTCGGCGCTGGTGCCGTTGTCGCCGTTGATGTAGATGACAAGGGTGTTGTCGAGCTTACCCATGTCCTCGATGGCCTGGACGACACGGCCGATCTCCCAGTCGGTATAGGCGGCATAGGCAGCGAACACTTCGACCTGTTTGATAAAGAGCTTCTGCTCCTCAGGTGTCAGGTCATCCCAGGGTTTCAGGATGTCCTTGGGCCAGGGTTCGAGCCGGGCGTCCGCCGGGATGACACCGAGCTTCTTCTGGTTCTCGAAAATCCTTTCGCGCAGCTTCTCATAGCCGTCGTCGCACAGGTGCATGGCACTGATCTTATCCACCCATTCCTTGGTTGGATGATGCGGCGCGTGAGTGGCGCCCGGCACGTACCAGACGAAGAAGGGCTTGTCCGGCTGGACCTGGTTGATGCGGTTCAGGTGTTCGATGGCGTCGTCGGCCATGCCGGTGATCAGGTTCCAATTCGGCTTGCCCTTGAACGGGTAGATCTGGGTGGTATTGCGAAACAGGTTCGGCTGCCACTGGTTGGCATCACCGCCGACGAAACCGTAGAAGTACTCGAAGCCCAGACCGGTCGGCCACTGGTCAAAGGGCCCGGCCTGGCTGGCGGCAAAGGCCGGGGTATTGTGATCCTTGCCGAACCAGGAGGTGGCATAGCCGTTTTCGAGCAGAATCCGCCCGATAGTAGCCTTGTCCTTCTCGATGATGCTGTTGTAGCCGGGAAACCCGGTGGACTGCTCGGAAATTACGCCGAAGCCCGCCGAGTGATGGTTGCGGCCGGTGATCAGCGCGGCCCGCGTCGGCGAGCACAGCGCCGTGGAGTGGATGTTGTTGTAGCGCAGACCGTTTTTGGCGATACGGTCCATGGTCGGCGTCGGGATGATGCCGCCGAACGTGCTGGGTACGCCGAAGCCGGCGTCGTCCAGCATGATCAGAAGAATATTCGGCGCCTGTTTGGGCGGCACCACCCGCGGTGCCCACCAGGGTTTGGATTGCAGGGCATCTTCCTTGATCACACCGCCGAAAGCCGGCGCTGGCGCCGGCAGTTGCTTACCGTCGATCGTGGTCGTAGCGGCCGGGTTTCCCAATTCACCGGTCACCTCTTTGGCGAATCCGAGCGTCGCGAATGCCAAAAGGGAGATTGTAAAGATAGCTCCCAGAAGAACGATTCTGCGAAAATCCATAAGTGCCTCCTTCCTTGGCGGGTATAAAATCGGACATTGTCCAAATTGGAAACTCTCTTCGATATGTCCTTCTTCACGATTCGGCCAATCTATCATGATGATGATTCGATGAAAGGGCGGCGCCTTTATAAGCAATCGCTGACAACAAATCGAACCAGGACCTGACCTTCGCTTCGATACTTTCTTGCTGGAGCTTGGCAGCCAGGGCATCGATGTCGATGCCGGCCTGGATGTACCGGGTGAGCACGGCTTCGCAGTCTCCACCGTTGGGCGGCATCTCTGAAACATGCTCGCCGTAATCGGCCAATGCCGTTAGAGCCGGCTCGGACAAGCTGTTGATTGTCAGCGGTGCAACCAGGGAGGCGATGGAAAACACATCGGAGGTTTCGGGGTCTTCGGTTGCCGTATCGACCCACACCAGTCGCTGGGTCCGGGCACCGTGATTATATGCGCGCTGCCAGCGCGTCGAACGGAGAAACTCGCGGTAGGCCTTGTAGATACAACGGGCCATGGCGATGCCGAGTCGGCCGCACAACGCCTCCGGCACCTTGCCTTCGACGGCTGCATCCCACGGGTTGAGCGACACAGAAGCTACCGATCCGATATTGGGCGTCAGTCCGGAATCGATGCGCCGTTCGATACCTCGCAGGAACGCCTCGGCGGCCGCCAGGTAATGCTCCCGGGAGAACAACAGCGCTATGTTAATCGGCACACCGGCAAAGATTGCCTCCTCGATGGCGGAAAGGCCTTCTTTGGAACCGGGAATCTTGATCAGAAAGTTGGGACGCCGCGCCCGCGCAAACAGTAGCCTAGCCTCAACAAGGGTTTGGACCGGGTCATGGACGATCAGCGGTGAAACCTCCAGCGATACCCAGCCGTCAAAGCCATCGGTTTGGTCGTAAATCGGCCGTAGGAGATCAGCAGCATAACGGAGATCCTCCAGCGCGAGTTCGAAAAACAGTTCCTCTCCCGTTTTATCCAATCCGAGTTTTTTTTTAATATCCTCATCATAGGCTGAATGTTGCCGAATGGCGTGACCAAAACTTTTCGCATCGATAGTTGTTCCCGTCATCGACCCGTCCTCGATGTAGGATCTGAATGCGCCGCTATTGATCATTTCGCGTGCGATGTGATTAAGCCAGAGACTTTGTCCAAGGTTTCGTAACGCTTGGATCGCTTTCACTGTTTCCTCGCAGCCGAAGGATTATCAAGGCATCAATGATACCCACGGATAGGGTCCGCCCACGGTGTGAACGCATTGAAGGCTTACGAAATATCAATTCTGCATTGCGGCAACTTAATAGTAGGCAAAAAGTGCACCAGAATGGACAAAAAATAGCAAACTAGATACAAGTATTCGGTATTATTGTTTAAATATGGATTTTACAAAGGCGGGATCAAAAGTGGGAAAAGCACCAAAAGCCTCAACATTTAGCGGTTCTGCAATATGTTGCGTCATATGTTGAGGGTACTGGTTGCGCAACTGTTTCAGGAAGGACGACGAATACCCAGTTTTTTGATTCTAAAGCGAAGCGTGCTGGGGTGAAGTTGCAAAATTGATGCGGCTCCGGACGGCCCCTCAATTCTCCATCCGGTTTCCCGGAGAACCTTCAAGATATGCGCCCGCTCGACAGCGGATAGATCCTTTAAAGCCTCCCTTTTCCTTGAATGTTTGTCGGGGGCAGGCCTCAGTGGGTCTGTCATGACAAGCGTGCGGCCCGGGGTAACAATAACCGCTCGTTCCATTACGTGTTCCAATTCCCTGACGTTGCCCGGCCAATCGTACTCCATCAGCGCATTGATTGTGGCCTTGGGGATGATTTCGATCTGTTTGTACATTTTGCGGGCGTATCTTTCAGTGAAATATTGGGCCAGCAGCGGGATGTCCTCTCTGCGCTGCCGAAGAGGCGGAACCCATATGGGAAAAACCTTGAGACGATAAAACAAGTCCTGGCGAAAGCGCCCTTGGCGGACATCTTCTGTGAGATCCCGGCTCGTTGCAGCGATGACGCGAACGTCTACTTCCACAGTTCTGGCACTTCCGAGCCGTTCAAACTCTCCCTCCTGAAGCACCCGCAAAAGTTTCGATTGGAGCTCAAAGGGCATTTCGCCGATTTCGTCCAGGAAGATCGTCCCGCCGTCGGCCACCTCGAAGCGCCCTGCCTGACGCGCATGGGCCCCTGTAAAGGCCCCGCGCTCACGACCGAAGAGCTCGCTTTCGATGAGGTTGTATGGCAGGGCCGAGCAGTTTACCGTGACAAGCGGCCGATGCTTGCGTTCACTCAGTTCATGGATGGCATGGGCGATCAAGCCCTTTCCGGTTCCGGTTTCACCAAAAATCAGTGCGGTGGCGTCAGTGGGGGCAACCTGTCTGACGGCAAATATCACCGTTTTCAGCGCCTGGCTGTCACCGACAATTTTCTCGAATCCTTGTTCCAGCCGAAGTTCCTGGCGAAGGTAGAGATTCTCGTCTTCAAGCCGAAGTTTCAGGGCTTTGATCTCCTCCAGCTGCTCTTTCAATTCGCATTCCATGCGCTTGCGCTCGCTGATATCCAGTGACACGCCCATCAAGCGATCCGGTTCACCGTTGGACTTGAAAAAAGGCCGCCCGCGGGAGACGATCCATTTCAAATGGTCATCGTCGACCCAAATTCGGTATTCGACTTCAATCGGCTTGCGATCATCCAGGGCCCTGGAGATGGCTTGCCGGACCGCCTGGAGATCGTCGGAATGAATCGAGGCTTCGAAGCGCTCCATGCGGATCACTTCCTGCCGGCCATAGCCGAATATCGCCCGGGCCCGCTCGGTGGCCCAGAAGACGCGGCTACTGCAATCCAGCTCCCAGAGGCCGGCCTCGGCCGAGGCGGCCGCCAGGTTCAACCGCGCTTCGCTGTCGCGCAGGGCCTGTTCGGCTTTCCGCCGCTCCAGGGCATTGACGAAAATCTCACCAAGCAACTGCAAACGGGGGATGAAGGTGTCGGGCCAGGTACGTTCTTTCTTGACGGCATTGATGGCAATGACATGGACGAGGGTGTTATCGGCAGGAATCGGAATGACGAGATTGGAGCGTATTCCCCAATCCCTCCAGGTTTGCTTGTCCACCTGGGCCTCATCGGGCACTTCGTCCACCCGGGCAAATGACACCACTTCGACTTTTTCCGCCAGCTTTTCGAATGCCCAGGGATTCATCGAGCGGGGCAGTACCGTGCCGGTGGGGACCGGCGGGGTGTTTTCCGAATAGACGGCATGGGTGATTTCCCAGGCGTCCTCGCCCGGAAAAGCGCGGAGCAATGCACAGCGGTCGACCTGGAAAAACTCCAGCACACGTTTCAGGGCCAACTCGATTTCGCTGTCGAGCTGCTCGGGCGGCATGCGGATGATGCGCGCCGACAGATTCGAAATCATCTCCTCGAACTGTAAACGGCCGCCCGTATCGTCACGGCAATTCAATATGTCATCTATTCGATGCATGCGTAACCGGAGTGATCTGTAAAGGGATTATTGACCGAATCGACAGCGTTTAATCGATTCAACAGATCGGCGAAGCCTGCAAGCAACAGCGCTCTATTCCATGTGTTGGGTAACTTTTCCGAGCGTTTAAAGATACATCACGCGCTTTGCTGGGCAAAAGAACCATTTTCCCTGTTGCAAAACTTGGCCCACAGCGGCTATAAAATGAATTACTTGCATGGTGATGGTGTGTCAAGTCCAAAGCCAAGGGAGGTTAAATCACGATCAGTTGGAAACGGGTCAAAAAATCTGCACAAAAAGACAGTTGATAAATTCCAGCGCTTTAGACGCCGAACCAACGGATCATCCCCTCAAACGAAAAATCACTGTTATGAATCGATCCAGCAAGGGGACTGCATCCGGCAAACCGAAACAGGCCCTGAAATCCAAAGGCCCCGCAAAGCACAAAAAAGGGTATCCCAAGTTACGGTACCTTGTCGTGTTGGTCGGTTTCGCAGTAGCCGCTGGGATTCTGATCCAGGAAAAACTCATCGTGGATCATACCGAACCGGAGCCGGACCCACCGTCTCAAACGGATTCGGCTCCGATATCGGTTCCGAATCGATACAATATGTTGCTCGGCCGCTGGCAGCGACCCGATGGAGGCTATATTATTGAAATCAGCCGTGTCAACACGGATGGAACCATCGGCGCTGCCTATTACAACCCCCGTTCGATCAACGTTTCAAAAGCACTGGTGCAAGACAAGCACGCCCCAATTCGAATTTTTATCGAGTTAAACGATGTGGGATATCCGGGGGCAACCTATTCTCTGACCTACGACAGACAAAATGATGTCCTGAAAGGCGTTTACTACCAGCCGTCTGTGGAACAGATGTTTGAAGTCTTATTTATGCGAATACATTAATGCAAGCATCGGCCCGCATGTGATTTGGTAAAAATTATCATTCAATTTCAGGGACCCCTTGCTTTGCTATGGAGCCCGGAAGAGGTCTGGACGGATCAAAGGATCGGTGATCAACATGTTGCCAAAACAAATAAAAATGTGCCACTTAATATTGCTGGTCAGCCTGGTTTTCATCACGCACTGTTCGAGCGCCGCAGAAAAAGAACAAGAAGCGTTTGAGGTGGAAAAAATGCTGGTAGCAGCCGGTTTCACTTACAAAGTGGCCGAAGATGATGCGATGCTGACGAAGATGGCAGCACTGCCTCAACATGAACTCATTCGCCATGAGCGGCAGGGCCAACGGATCTGGATTTATCCGGATGTTGCCGCATGCAAGTGCATTTATGCGGGAGATGATGCGGACTACAAACGTCTGCAGGAATTGCTGCAAGAAAACAAACAGGATGCACGCCGTTTTGGCGGAACCGGATCGGACCCCTATGCGCGCGAGTCGGCAGTCATGCAGATGCTGGAAATCGAAGACGGCATGTTGCCCGAGATGTAGGATTCAGATAGCAGATTTAAACTGAATCGGAAGCCGCAAGCTTTTCATCAAGAGTGAGTATAACCTCCAAATCCACCAGCCTCACCGATGGTTTTCAGATGGTCCCCTGCGATCTTATTGTTTTTCTTCAGCAACGCTAACTCCCCGGCCTAAGCACCGGACGATAAAGATGCCGCCAAGTTCCCTGCGTTTTTCGGCTTTCAACTGCACGCATTGAATAAATGTACAATTAACTCGCCGTACTCGCGATATATGGAGAGTATGCATTACTGATCGGTTTTACAAAAATCCAACGATACCAATTGGCACGCGACGGAATGCGTATCGGTGAAGTGCTGAAACGAAGGCTGATATCGGCATCGTTCATTCAGGGAAGCCGCTTTTTTCTGCGAATAAATTCCAAAATTTCATAACCGAGGTGCTGGTCCGGGTGCGCTGCGGTCATTTGATTGGCCACCCGTTCGGCCGGGTCGAAACGGCCCCGTTTGATATAAAAGTCGGCCAATGCGTAGAGAAAATCCAGGTTGTCCGGTTCGATTGCAGCGGCGCGCTGGAGGGCGACCTCGGCTTGGTGATCCCGCCCCAATTGCTGCATCAGCAGACCGAGATTGTACTGAATCCGGGCCCGTTCCGGCAATCCCATGGCCGCGGCGGCCAGGTGATTTTCAGCCTCGGCATATTTTTGGCGTTCGGCCAGCAACAGACCCAGGGAATATTGAATTTCGTATAAATCCGGATTGGCGGCCACCACCTGGCGCAGCAGCGTTTCGGCTTCCGCATTTTTCCCCAGGCGGTTGTACAGCATGGCCAGGTTGACCTTGGCCGGGTAAAACTGCGAGTCGATTTCGATGGCTTTGTAATAGTGCGTCACCGCCATTTCAAACCGGCCGAGGTCGGCCGCAAGGTTTCCCAGGTTGTGACGGGACGGCGCAAAATCGGCCGTGTATTCCATTGCCTCCTTGTATTCGGCCAGAACAGATCGAAATTTGTCCGACAAATCTGGGGGCATACGATCTTGCGGAATCGCAACGAGGTTTCGGGCAGCCTCGATTCGCACGGCTTTGACCGGATCGTAGAGCAAGGGACCGAGGTCGCGAAGGCGCCGGGCCGCATCGGAGCCAGCGAAATTTAGCACCGCAGTGTAGCGCACCAGGGACTCTTCATCCTGCAATGCCCGCTTTCGCGCGGCGGCGCTCTCCTCGCCGGGATAGGCAGACAGGTAGGACAGTGCGGTTGCCCGGACGATGGCCGGGTAGAGCCGGTCTTCTGACAGCCGCACCAGTCCGGTCAGGGCTCTCTGATCTTGCCGACGCCCCTCCGCCAGTACAGTGCCGTAGTGCGGGCGCTGTTTTTTCCCGTACCATTTGCCCAAGGCCTCCACCGACCAGGCGGTGGTCTTGTCCATGTGGCAGCGGTCGCAGGCATTGGGCACACCGATCTGAAGGGTCAGGTCCGGGCGGGGGATGCGAAAGCTGTGATCCGGCCGATAGTCGATGCCCATGTAGTTTCGCCCCGGCATATGGCACTGTTCGCATTGGGCGCCGGTGCCGACCTCGAAAAGCACCTCGCCGGTGGCGGATCGAATCGGCTGTCCCGGCTGACCCGCTTTTTTGTGAAAATGGTGGTCGGCCGTATCGTAGATGGCGGCTTTGTGACACTGCAGGCAAAGATCGTTGCCCTCCTGGATACGGCCGATGCTGTGCACGTCGTGGCAGTCGCTGCAGCGAACCTGCCGGTCGTACATTTTGCTCTGCATAAAGCTGCCGTACACGTAGACTTCTTCCAGGATCTGCCCGTCGGCAAAATAGTATCCCTCGCGCAGCAGCTGCGGGATGCCGTAGTCCATGAAGTCGATGTTCTGGTGGAGATTGTTGCCCAGCGACATCCGCCGCGAGTGACAGGGGGCGCACAGTTCGATCTGCTGGCGGGATGTCAACCCTCGGGTCTGGACGATGAGGCAGTAGTTAGCCAGCGGCGGCCGGCCCATCTCTGGCAGTTCGGCCCAACGAACATGTTCCGAGCCCGGTCCGTGGCAGGCCTCGCATCCGACACTGATCTCCGACCAGCGGGTTTGGTAGGTGCCGGTGTCCGGATCGTAGTTTTTTTGCAGGTTCGTGGAGTGGCACTCGGCGCACATGCCGTTCCAGTTCTGCCCGGCATTGGCCCAGTAGAGCCAGTCGCCGGCGTCCAGGGGCTCGTCGGGCGGCAGCTGATACCAGCGTTTTTCGACCACGTCCCAGGCGATCGGCAGGCACTGCAGCCGTCCGCCGTCAAACGGGACCAGGTATTGCTGCAGGGGGTACCATCCGAAGGTGTGGGTGATTTCGAAGTCGCCCATCTCGCCCCCCGGCCCCTGGGTGTGCACGAAGTATTGGCCGGCTTGTCGATAAAAGCGCGATCGGATGCCGTGGCGCTCGAAAACCACGTCGTCGAAATCCCCGCGCACGGTGTCTTCGCCGGCTTTTTCCATGGCCCAGCGGTGGTGGGAGTCCTGCCACTTGTCGTACTGGGGCTTATGGCAATCTTTGCACTTGCCGCTGCCAACGAAAGTGGCCGTTCCAATGATCGAGGGCTGCCGGGATTCCCCAACACGCCGCTTTTCCAAGACCTGATACAGGGGGATGCTAAGAATGATGACCGCCGTGGCCACAATGCCGGTGATTTTCCAACCAACCATAGAGTTCATCGGATCAGTAGGTTCATTCAAATGTGTGCGTCCGCAGCCGGCATCACCGGCCATAAGGCATCTGGATCAAACGTCAAAACTTCCCTGGTCTGCTGCGCCGGGTTTTGCCTTTCGGGATCCGGGTGCAGGTGACGTCGGTACAGCCCATACGGCCTCGGGCGGCCGCTATATAGCTGATTTCGGGTACACCACTTGTTCCTTTCGGAACTGGCTGCGTTTCAACGGCCGGCCCGTATCCACGTACAGCACGTCATTTTCCACCCGGATTGGAAAGATGTCCAGGGGACGGGGTGCCGGGGACCGAATCACCGCGCCGGTCCGGTCGAATACCGACGCATGGCACGGGCATGCGAAACGCTTACCGGCTTCATCCCAGGGGACGGTGCAACCCAGATGCGTGCACTTGCGCGATACCGCCAGAAATCCGCCGTCCTCCAGCCGGCAAAGATAGAACTGACCGCGGGGAAATGCGGTCACACTGCCGGTTGCAAAACTGCTCGAAGGCCCGGCTTCGATCTCGGTGCCGAACTCGCCCGAGTGAGTGCGCAGCCGTTGCGGACGCAGAAAGGAACACACCACGTAAAGGACTTCGCCCACAGCGACAATGATGAGTCCGAGCCACAGCCAGTTCAGTAAAGATCGCCGCGTCAGTGTGGCGGGGGCCGAGTCCGATTTTGTTTTTTTGGAAGACTTCGGCATGAATCAAAATCCAAAGCAATGCAACATTCTTCGTTTCGTAGCCAAAGCTCACCAGGGCCAGCGCAGCATCATGGCCTCTTCGCGAAACCAAACGCCAAAAACCGTTAAAACGGCAAACGCGGCTGCGGTCAGAACAAATATCGCCTGGACCGCTTCAGGGAGCGTTGCGGCAAATCGCCGTTTCAAGACCAACCAGAAACCCGTCAGAATCCCGGTCAATCCAAGGAACGGCAGCAGGCCGTTTCGCACCAGCGGCGAAAGTTCCGGCAGCAGGTGGGCGGGGTCGATGATCCATTCGTCCAGCAGGATCAACAGCGGGGTCAGGACAAGGGCAGCGACTGCGGCCAGAGCGGCCGTCCATCGGCCTTTGTGGGAAGCAAACCAGATGCCGCCGGTGTCCGCGTCATACCGCAGATAGGGAATCAGCAGCACACCGATGGTCAGCAGTGCCGGCACGATCAACACCGCAAAGGTCGGGTGCAGGTGCAGCAGCATCTCCTGCAGGCCGGCGAAATACCACGGGGCCTTGGTGGGGTTGGGGCTCAAGCCCTGGTTAGCCGGACCGGCCAGGGGTGCATGAAACAGCGCCGCCAACAGAAACACAGCGGCGATCAGTGCCAGCGCCGTCACCGCCTCGCGCACCAGAAGGTTGGGCAGCGTGGTCACCCGCTGCGGGTTGTCGACAGCCGGGTTTCCTGCGGAGCGCGGAATCACCAGGCCGCCGGCCTTGCGGATGCGCCAGAAATGAAAGGCCATCAGCAGGGCCAGGCCGATCGGCAAAATGGCCGTGTGAATCGCGAAAAAAAACCGCAGCGTGGCCGGCCCGATTTCCGGGCCGCCCTGTAAAAGCGCCTGCAGGCGTCGGCCGATCCACGGGATGTACTCCAGCATTCCGGTGGATACAGTCACCGCCCAGTAGCCCAGCTGGTCATAGGGCAGCAGGTAGCCGGTAAAATTGGCGCCCAGAACCAGCAGCAGCATGCCGAACCCGATGACCCAGTTGAACTGCCGTGGCGGATGAAACGCACCGGTAAAGAACACCCGCAGCCAGTGCAGGAAAATGATCAATACCAGAAGGTTAGCGCTCCAGTGATGCAGGTTGCGGATCAGACCACCGAAAAGAATTTCGTCCTGGAGGACCCGGATCGAATTGTAGGCCTCCTGCGGAGTCGGTACGTAGACGATTTTCAACAGCAAACCGGTGAAAATCTGCATGGCAATCAGCACCGCCGCCATGCCGCCGAGTCCCCACGTCAACGAGAATTTCAGGGTGGGTTCGGCCACCGTTGCCGGCCGAAAGTGCAAAACCAGATTTTGAAACAGATAGCGCCGGCGTTCCGTATCGGTGCGAGGAACAAGCGGCACGGCAAATACCGAGCGTCGTATCCGGTCGAATATACCGGTCGCCGGAGTGCCTGATACATCTTTTTCTATCATGTGATTCACCGTTATTTTGGGGAGATGGTTGCAAAGACATCCAGTATCACTCGGCCCATATTCGGTTAACCACGTACAAAAGCTGTGTCATTTCGCAAATTCAGAAGATCCAGCTACCGTTCAAAAAGAATAAAAGCGTAATCTGGTCAACGGGAGCTTTGGATATTGTAACTGCAACCAATTCGAGATTTTCTGAGAGCATAGAACTGCTGCATTCCGGGGGTCTCGATCGTTACCGGATTTTCACGCGAAGGTGTGTAGGGAAGCATAGAGATAAATTTAGGAATATATGGAGAATACGACCAAACGGCCAAATCTGCGATAGCTCCATAAAAATCGGTCTTTAGAACCCATAACTGAACTTTGTCAAAAATTTAACCCGTTGATAATAAATATAAAATTATACAAAAACGGATAGGTGTGGGTTTATGCTCCAACGCAACTATCATAGGCCGGATCACTCACCGGATTTTATACGATAAGTGAATTCGGGAGCGGCGATCCGCGCCCCGTTGCAGCCATGGACGATACCGAAGCGCGTTCCTTTTTCCCAATCATCACGCGCTGAGGCAATTTCCTCTTTGGTTCGACCGACGAAATTCCACCACATCAGGATGGTCTCGGAAAAAGGCTGGCCACCGATGAGCAGAACTCTGGCCGGCATCGGATTGTCCAAATCCAGATGCCTCCGTCCACGTGGCAAGTACAACAAGGTGCCGACACCAAGCAGTTTGTCTGCCGTGGTAACGTGACCTTCGAGAACCAGCAGGCCGTGTTCGTATTCGGGATTCAAGCCGATCTGCCCCGTGCCCGTATCGATCAGCTCGATATCCAATGCGACCATCGGTGAAAACACCCTGGCCGGTGAGTGCTGACCCATGGCGTCGCCGGCCAGCAGACAAATCCGCATGCCGGTTTTTTCAATCACCGGAAGCACGGCGTAATGATCGAAACCGGGGTGGCGGTGGCGTTCAACTTCGGGCAACGCCAACCAGAGCTGGACACCGTGCAATGGGCCCACGTGCTCGGCCGGGGACTCCTCGGAGTGAGAAATGCCGCCGCCGCTGGTCATCAGGTTCAGCTGTCCGGGAAGGATGCGTTGAACAAAGCCCAAACTGTCACGATGCAAAAGCTCGCCAGCCAACAACCAGGTCACGGTTTGCAAGCCGATGTGGGGGTGCGGACCGATGCGCAGGCCCGCGCCTTGGGCCACCTGCAGCGGACCGAAATGGTCGACAAAACACCACGGGCCAATCATTTTCAGTTCCTTGAGTGGAAGGGCGCGGTAGATCTCGAGCCCTTTCCCTAGCCGGGCCTTGCGAGCGGGCAAGGCCACCGCGGTCTCGGAATCAGACGTGTGGGCATAACATTTTTGGGCGGTTTCGGTTCCGGGAATCAGATCGCTCAATTCATTTCCTCCTGTTATAAAAGATTGATGGGCATGATCGTATCCGCCGTATTGTTTGACCGGCGACCCGTCGGGTTTGGAATTTCGGCTCCGTCTTCAAGCGACATACCGGCATGCCTCCGAGCACCTACCGCCAGCTGTATATCGAAGTGCTTTGAAACAAATCCCTACTATCTTATTAAAAATCGGTGAAAATCGTAAAAATTGGTCGAAAACAGCGCTTTGTATGCCACACTAAAAAATCGCAAACACGGTACAACACCCGTAAATCGTTTATTGAAATCCACTTTTCAAAAATGTCCGTATTATAGGGTAGTTGTTTGTCTGACAATAATTTATAATAATAATTACAGTATATTATGATTATATCTTGATCCTGGAAGCATTTGTCGGAAATCTGGAATCATCCGGTTTGACACCTGCGAATGCATTCCATAAAAAGACGGCCATCCGATTTCAATCCGTTACAAAATCCCGCTAAACCGATCATATCGCATAAAATCGGCAATTTTTCAGTCAATTAATTCAGGCATTACAGCATCTTAGTCTAACAAAACGCTAACCGAACAGGCCAAATGGAAACTTTCTGGGACCAGGTGAAGACTGTGATCAAAGCGCAGCTGCCCGATCACAGTTTTCGGATGTGGATCGAGCCGCTGCAGTGCCGGTCCACCGAGAATGGCGAAGTGGTGCTGTCCTGCCCGAATTCTTTTTCAAAAAAACGGGTTCAGGAAAACTACCACCAGCTGATTCAGTCTGCTATTTTGCGGGTGCTGGGAAAAAACGCTACGCTATCTTTTGTTATTTCCAGAGGCGGCAACAACTCGATCGCCCCCCGGGACACGGCGGCCCTTCAGCTCGAGCTGCCCAAGGTTTCGCTGCGGCCCTGCAACGGCCGCCTGCTGCGCAAAGATTACACCTTTGATCAATTCGTGGTGGGCAAAAACAACGATTTTGCCTATTCGGCGTCTCTGTCCCTGGCTTCCCAAAAAGATGCGTCTCAGTGCTCGCTGTTGCTGTTTTCCAGCACGGGTATGGGCAAAAGCCATCTGACCCAGGCTGCCGGACACCACATCCTCGGTCATTTTCCCCGACAGCGGGTATTCTACATGACAGCCGAGGATTTCAGCAACGAGATGGTGCGGGCCTATCGACAAGACGCGATCGAAACATTCAAGGGCAAGTACCGCAACGGTTGCGACGTTCTCCTGCTGGAAGACGTCCACCATCTCAGCGGCAAGAACCGCACCCAGCTGGAGTTGACCAATACACTGGATTCGCTGTTCGAGGCCAACAAAAAGATCATTTTTTCCAGCTGCTACCGCCCCGCCGAAATACCCAAACTTCACGACAGCCTGCGGTCGCGTCTTTCATGCGGACTGGTGTCAAACATCGAGCCCCCTGATTTTCACACACGGTTTCGCATATTGCAGCGTAAAGCCCGCCAGAAGGGTTTTCGGATCCCGGAAAACGTTCTTGAATATCTGGCTTCCGAATTGACCGATGACATTCGCCAACTGGAGAGCGGCTTGATCAGCGTCACTGCCAGGGCTTCGCTGCTGGGTTGCTCTATCGAATTGGATCTGGCCGAAGCCGTGCTCAAAAACATTGTCAGCCAGCGCCGGAAAATCACCGTCGAAACCATCAAGAAGATGGTCTGCAAGCATTTTGAAATATCACCAACTCAAATCGTGTCGCGTTCCCGCAAGCAGTCCGTTGTGCGTCCGCGTCAGATTGCCATGAACCTGGCCCGGAATTACACGGATTCACCCCTGCAGGAGATCGGACGAAGTTTCAACCGCTATCACGCCACGGCCCTGCACGGCATCAACACCATTGAAAAAGGCCTCCGCGATAATCCGATCATTCAAAAACAGATCGAATTCTTTCATCAGAAAATCAAATCCGGGAAATACCTAAGTTGAGCGATTGTCGAGGTTGCCGCCCCGTTGAAATCCGCTTCGCATTTCACAGGGCGAGCAGATACAAGGAAGAAGCTGCTGTGCCATATTCATGTATGCGCAACGGCTTCTGACGCCGTAGATGCGGTAAGATCGGAAATCCAGCTGGGTTTCCAATTTTCAAAAAGTAAAATCGATTCAAAAAACGGCAAAATTTTCAGAAAATTGAAGATCTGCAGATGACAACAGGTTGTTGATAACGCCATATGTGACTGTTAATACTGATTTTATTTGTTTAATTGCAAGCAACTGTTTTCGCTGTCTTTTTATTATTATTGGGATATTTTGATTATTATTTTCAATTTGTTAGCAATTGTTGATAACCAGATGTCAAATTCGCGATATCCGAGCGTCATCGAATTTGACCCATAACTGGCTGATGACGTTCAGTGTTCGGTGTCATCAAGATAATCCAGCACTGGAACCATTCAGTCGCTTTCAATATATCCTGTCCCCCCTTACTTTTTGAAATACGATCCTACAATCGGTTCAACGATGAACGCCGAGCTGAAAAACCTTTTGGTGCAAAGACTGGAGCACATCGGGCTGGAACGTACCGTGATCCCTGGGTTTCTAAAAAGCTTTTCCAATGCCGTCAACATCAGCCCGGATTTGAATTTGAGGGTCATCAAACAACGATTGAAACTCATCGGCTGGAATGATATCGAGCTGGATTATCACACTTTCGAATTGGCTCGAATTTGTCTTGAAGCCGAAGGCGTAACCGATCTGGTATACAAGCCATCGAATTGGTTCGAAAAAGCGTTTTTAACCCCGTGAATGGATTTCAGATATATATCCGTTCCTGTAAAAGCGCTTCGGAAATGGAGGTATCACTATGATTTGCGAACAATGCCACTTCACAAAGGACTGCATCCGCAAACCGAAAAATGACAGCCGTTGCAGGTACTATGTAAAATCAGGCAAAATCGACTGGAATAAAGAGTTTTTCGTTTCGGCACGTCCAGAAATCGTCGGAGATTTCGATATCGAAGATGTGAAAAAAATTGTTCAGGAGTTCGAACGGTTATGCAGCTAACGGCATTACTGGTGCAAAAGGAGGTCTTATCGATGAAAAATCTGTAATATCTGTTAAAAAACCTCAATTTTCGTGCTCATATCTACTTTATCAAGATTTCGGTTTTTTCGCCTATCAAATGATTTATAGGAAAAGTTGCGAAAACCACAACTATCTTTTGAATGGATAGCCACGGGATTTCCGAAGGTATACGTAACAATCGCTCAAGCCGGATTTGCATAACCGCTGGCGGAAATCGATAAAATGATGGACAAAACCGGAAAAGCGGATTGAAGGCATATCTGAAAACTGGAAAAGGAGGAGATGCGCAGGTGCCGAAATCTTTGAATTGGATAGAAAGAAAGTGGGCTATAAATCCCCGGTCAATACAACCCGTATCTCCTTAAATCTCTGCCATTCCTGATCGTTTGTTAGGATGTAGTCCGCACCACAGGCAACAGCGGTACCGAGTTGGATCGCGTCCGGTGTTTTGAAATGGTGTTGGGCCCGCAATTCGACCACGTGGTCGGCAATATTCAAATCCAGCGGAAAAAGGCTGATATTTTCAGAATTTGTAAGGTAGTCTCTATATTTGCGAACCAATTGTGTTTTTCCCAGGCGCGCTGGATGGGTGGTCAATTCAATATATGTAATCACCGAGGTGATTGCCTGGGCATTCGTTTCATATAAGCGATTGAAAAGCATTTTCATTGCGGGGAAATAATCCGGATGCTCCTCAAAAAAATAGATGAACGGAGCCGTATCAAGGAAAATGATGTCACCGGTTTTAAGGTCTAAACCCACTCTTCCCGTTCCCGTCGCAAGTAAGCATCAACGTCGATTTCCTTCCAAATTTCTTTGCCAAGTCCGGCAGCCTTGCGAAAATCCAGCTTTCCACTTGAACGGGAAAGGTCATTGTCTATCGGTGATAAACGGGCAATTTTTTTGCCCGCACGTTCAATAATGATTTCTTCCCGGCGCAGGGAGACTCTGTTCAGAATTTCGCCCAACTTTTGTCGGACCTCGACAGCTGAAACCGATTGACCCATAAATCATCCTCCTCGGCCATAATGATTGTATTGATCATAATAATCATAATGGCATTGGATTGCAACTGTTTTATTCAAGTCAGGCGGTTATTTCGCATCCCGGGGACGGGCGTCCGATTTCATTTGAGTGATGATAACACCGACGGCGATGACTCCCAGGCCGATCAAGTCCGTGGCCAGGAGACTGTCACCAAATGCCGCCCAGGCCATCAGCATCGTTACAGGAGGACCGAAATAAAACAGGCTCGCCACTCTTGTTGCGTCAATCCGTTCGATCAAAATCCACATTAAAGCGTATGCCCCTAAAGATACGCCCAGAGTTAACCATAACAGGGCTCCCATAAACAGGGGGGACCATTCGGTCACCAGGCCTTCAAGAAGAAAAGCAGGGATGGTTGCGGCCAGCGCCGTGCCGAGGCATTGGTAAAACAGCCCCAAGTCCACGGCCAAACGATCCGCATGTCTTTGCACTTGCAGCCGGCGCTGGATCAAACTTGCGACCGTAATCGCCGCCACCGAACCAAACGGGATTAGATAAGCAAAGACGGAGCCTGCATCCGACAGCTCGGTTCTGGCCAGAACCGCCACCAGGACTCCACCCAACCCGATCAGCAAACCTGCCCAGCGGACAAGCGGCGTCCGTTCTCCGACTACCAGCCCGGATAAAGCGCCGGTTGTCATCGGCTGCAGCGCAACCACCAGGGCAACAATTCCAGCAGGAACGCCGTACTGCAATGAAAAAAATACACACCCCAGCCAGATGCCATGGGCCAGAACACCAACGAGCAAGGCGATCAAAACGGCATTAAACCCCGGCCATTCCAAGCGGCGGCAAATGACAAGGTATACAAAAAGAATGAACGCCAACAACCAGTACCGCCAGAACAGCAAGGTAAGGGGTTCTGTGTACGGCAGGGCATATTCCGCGCCGATAAAACCGGAGTTCCACAGTAAAATGAAGCCGACGGCCAAGAACCAGGTGTGGTGATGGAAAGGCATCGTCTTCATGTGTTGTCTCTGAAGAACAATAGATCTAACGTGGGCGTTTCAAATTTTCAAAAGTATATTTTTTGATTTCGAAGCCAACATTTTCCCAACTCGTCTACTATTTTTGCCGATCATGACAATTATGGAGACGCTGCATCCGTAGACCGAAAATTACCCGAGGTGTCGAATTGGCTACCTTCAGGTGGCGGCACTGTTGCGTGTCTTCGTGTATGGGCACGGATTAAAAGATGTACTCAGCTACCGACACGCCTTTGGTAAGCGGGGGGTTGTCCAAACTATTTTTGAGTTTCGATATCTGATTATGAAACAGATTAAATGCCTCCCCTTCCAGAGCTTCAACCTCTGATCCATTGGCATCGATGTGACTGGATATTTTCCCATTCTTCCAGAATCGAAAATCAAGATGAGGGCCGGTGGCCAACCCGGTGCTTCCCACATAGCCAATCACATCTCCCCGTTTGACCCGCACCCCTGGACGAATTCCTTTGGCATACCTGGAAAGATGAAGGTACTGGCTTTTGTAAATGCGGTTGTGTTCGATCATCAAATGGTTGCCGAGTTCTTTGTGGTATCCGACTGTTTCGATGACGCCATCGCCGATTGTGTGGATTGGCGTTCCGTGCGGTGCGGCGTAATCCGTTCCAAGATGAGGTCTGCGAACCTTTAGAATGGGATGATGACGACCAGTGGATGGCCGCGATGTAATTCTTTGATAGCGAAGCGGCGCTTTTAGGAAAGTTCGTTGCAGACTGCGGCCTTTTTCATCGTAATATTCTTCGTAACCCTGTTCGTCAAAGTAAAATGCGTAATGGTCTTTCCCGCTGTGATTGAATTTGGCGGCAATTATTTTGTTCAAGCCAACGGATTTATTCTCTACGTAGTCTTCCTTAAAAACGACGACAAAATGATCCCCCTTCTTAAGGTGATGGAAATCAACGGTCCAGCAATAAATCTCAGAAAGGGGCGTGAGCAAATCCGTATCGAGTCCGATATTGGTAAGGCATTTGTACAATGATGAATTAACCGTTCCTGTAGCGATGCGCGTCGAGACTTCGATTTTTTTCCGGCCTTGATACACATCAATTGGATCGCTTAGATCATATACCACATATTGTGTTGAATTTTTTTCGTATATAAAGTAGCGGGCCGTATTTTTAAAATCAGGTTCAACCATGAGCGTGTATTGATTGCCGGCTTTCATCTTGCGCACATCGAATATGGATTTTGATTTGTTCGCAACATGGTGTATTTTAGAGGCAGTGATATTGTAGGCTGTCAGAATCTCGGATAGATTTTGACTCGGTTTCAGGAAACCTTTGATTATTTGATATGAGCTGCAGTTGATGTCGTAGTGTAAACATACCGGACTGCTGGATGAGGATCCTGCAATCTGTCCTTCCGCGTAAATTGCCGGAACCCTCACCATAAGGATAAATACCGCAAAGATTATCCAACCCAAACGTCGATATCGGTCTGCATACAAATCAATAATCTGCACATTCATCCAGCGGCCTCCCTACCTGTTATGCCTGTCATATAAAAGGAACAAAGCTTCCTGGTATCTGCGTGCCCTGTGAAATGCTTGCCCTGTGCAACTCACAGTCCGTTGCACTGGGGCGGAGCCGATTTCAACGGGGCGGCAACCTCGACAATCGCTCAACTTCGATACCGGTAAAATGATTGGTTTAAGGAATTAAAAATATGATACGGATGACAGAGAGTATCTGGAAATGACAGAACCTGTAATCGTCTCAGCCAAATGCGACTTCTGAAATCCATAAACAATTTTTTTCAGACTTGCAAGCTTCGGATCGTATTTTCGAAACGGAACTATGGGATTTTGCCGGGAATATGATCTTTTCCACCGATCAAACCCATTGCTACAACGCTTCCGGAATGCCGATACCTTGTCGTGGTACCGGTCAGGACGGTGAGATGCGGGCCGGCCTGCCATGGCCGGCTCCCCGTTTTGAAGCCGAAAACGAAACGGTCAAAGACCGTCTCACCGGACTGGTGTGGCCCCGGAATGCTTCGCTGAGCGAATTTCCGCTTTCCTGGCCGGAAGCCCGGGAGTTTGTCGCCGAATTAAACGCCGGAAATTATGCCGGCCGCAATGCCTGGCGCCTGCCCGACCGCCGCGAGCTCTTCAGCCTGATCAGCCATGCGAACATCAACCCCGCTTTACCGGAGCGGCACCCCTTTGACCAGGTGTTCCCCGCCTACTACTGGACGGGCGATTCGGTCAGCCGGCTGCCCGACCAGGCCTGGTACGTGCATCTGGGCGGCGGGCGAGTGTTCAAGGGGATGAAACCCGGCTCGTACATGGTCTGGCCGGTCTGCAGCCGAGAAAATCCGGAATCCAGCCCCGGAACGATCCTGGAAGACCTCGGAGCCGTCGTCAAAGATCACCGTACGGGTTTGCTCTGGCCGCACGATGCCGACCTGCCCGGCAGGCCGGTGTCCTGGCAGAAAGCCCTGAACGCTGTTGCGCGCTTCAATGCCGAGGGCCTGCTGAAATACAGCGACTGGCGACTGCCCAACGTTCGCGAGCTGGAAAGCCTGCTGGATTTGCGCTGCCACTCGCCGGCGCTTCCACCGGCTCATCCCTTCGCCAATGTACGCGATGGCTACTGGTCGGCCACTTCGAGCGCCTATGAACCATCCTACGCCTGGGTGCTGTACACGATAGACGGGCCGGTCGGAGTCGGCACCAAGGACATAGCCGATTTTTTCCTCTGGCCGGTTCGCGGGCCAATCCGCTAGCGGCTGCTTCCGACGGCACAGCCTCTTTTCTTAGCGCCGGATTTCGGATATAGCCTACCTGGATCAAACCCGGTTTTGTTGGACTCTGAGAAATGACTGGCCATGCTCGGAAGACTTCTGACAATATGCAGCTTCCTGACAGTGGTTCTGATCGTCGGCGACGCATCCGCCCAGGAAAAAAGCTGGTTTGCGGCACTGAAAATCGAATCGGGATTTTTGCAGGCCGACCTGGAAGGGAGTTGGGCGGTCCACCAGGTCTCGATCGCCGGTGGCAAAACGAGCTGGGATTTCGGCGAACTGGAGATCGCTGCCGACGGCACCGTTACAGGCGGTTCGACCCGTGGTTCCATCGGCCGGTCGCGCACGTTCCGCGACGGGCGACTGTCATTGAATCCCTCGGGGCAGATCCGCGGCGATTTCCGGGTTTCGGAAGGCAGCCTGGATCTGGCCTTTACCATTGAAGAGGGGCAATTGCAGGGCAAACGCTCCGGCGGAACCACCACCCTGAAAGACATTGCGATCCTGGCAGCCGCCTGTGCCGAATGCACACCGAACCAGAGTGCGCTCCTGCTGCTCACCCGGCGGCAAGGCACCTTTGCCACTGCGGATCTCCTTGGCGGCTGGCGGATTTACAACCTGCGTTTCGAAAACGATACCAGCGAGCTGACCTGGGAGTTCGGGCCGGTCAACCTGCTCGACAACGGTACCCTGAATGCCGATGACCTGCTGAACAATTTTCTGCAGGACCCGTTCGGAAACCAGCGCCAGATCACCGAGGCGTCCCTGACGGTTCTTTCCGACGACGGCGAGGTGGCGGGCACGCTGAAAGCCGGCCAGAACGACGAAAGGGTTGACAGCTTCACCGACGGGATCCTCAGTCCGGACAAAAACCGAATCACGGCGGTCATAGAGAGCGATGATTCGGAGCGGCTGCTGTCGATCTGGATCAAAACCAGCGGTTCGGTGGTGTTTTCCACCGCCCAGGACTTGGTGGGGTTCTGGCGCCTGTTCGGCCTGGGTTTCGAATCGCCGCCGGGAGAGGTATTTGTCAGCTTCGGTGACCTGAATGTCGAAACGCCCTCAGGCTCCGGGCCGGCTGCTTCGATTACCGGCGGCAGCCTGGCCAACGCCGATACGAAGGCGGTTGTCATTGTGGGCGACGACCTGTCATTGAACGATATCGGCCGTTTGCGCGGCACCATCGCATCCCGGTCGGATAAAATTGTCATCGAGAGCGACCCGGGGAACACCGTGCGCGAAGACGGACGCATGGACCTGCAAAAGGTCTCCCTGACGTTCGTCGGTGACGGCTTTATTGTCGGAGAAGCACGGGAGCCGGACACGCCCGACGAGGAACCGGCCGAAAGCTGTTTTATTTCGGTTGCCGGGGGGCAACGCTGAGCCCGATCGCAGCCCGAAACCGTTGCATATCGAAAAACGGGAGTTACCTTCCCGACACCGCCGATTGCCTTGCAGATGCAGATAAGGGAGTAAAGCCGATGAACCGCAGAGATGAATTTTTTGGGCGCCTAAAAAAACGTATCGATGAGTGGAACCACGAAATCGAGGGGCTGGAGCAACGGGTTGATACCCTCAAGAGCGGTCTGAAAACCCGCTACCAGGGCCGATTGGACGAGTTGAAGGCCAAGCGCGGTGACGCGGAAGCAAAGCTGGAAGAACTGCGCGCTTCCGGTGAAGACGCCTGGGAAAAAGTGCAGAAGGAAGCCGAGCACGCCTGGCTGGCTTTTAAGGAGGCCGTAAGCACCTTCAAAGCCCATTACAAAAAGGACACGGACAAATCCGGAGAAGACGATGGCGTTTGAAGACCGACCGTACACGTTCGACCGGGTGGTGCGCATCATTGCGACCGCCGGGGTGTTGGTCGGCCTGGTGTGGCTGGCCGGCTACCTGAGCGATGTGTTGATCCCCTTTGCCGTGGCTTTGCTGATGGCCTACCTGATCAATCCCCTGGTGGTGCGCATTCAGAAAAAAATCCGCAACCGCTCGGCCGCGGTATTCATTGCGCTGCTGCTGGTGCTGGCGACCGCGGTGCTCGTGGCGATGGTCATCATCCCGCTGGTCGCCGGCGAAGTCAGCCACATGAGCAAAATTGTCTCGAAAATCGCCGAAGATTCCAAAATCGCCCAGCGTGCTGCCGAATATCTGCCGAGTCAGCTCTGGCAGTCCATCAAGGATTTTGTCACCCGGCCGGAAATCCGCAGGTTCTTCGATACCGAAAGATTGATCGATGCGCTGCGGGCCGGGGCGGAAAAGATCCTGCCGGGCGTATGGGGCCTGATTACCGGAACGGCCAGCTTTCTTTTGGGCTTGCTGGGGTTGGCGGTGATCGGGCTGTACCTGGTGTTTCTGCTGCTGGATTACGAAAAAATCGCCACGGGCTGGAAAGACCTGATCCCCGCCGATTATCGCGAAGCGGTAGTGGGTTTTGTCGATGACTTCGAAGCTGCCATGAGCAGTTATTTCCGGGGGCAGGCGGCCGTGGCCGCCATCTGCGGCGTTCTGTTCGCCGTCGGCTTTGCCCTGATCGGCCTGCCGCTGGGTATTCTGCTGGGGCTGTTCATCGGTCTGCTCAACATGGTGCCCTACCTGCAGACCATCGGGTTGGTTCCGGCCTTCTTGCTGGCCCTGTTTCACTCGCTGGAAACCGGGAACAACTTATGGGTCATCCTGGCGCTCACCGGTGTGGTGTTCGTTCTGGTTCAGGTCATTCAGGATGCCTTCCTGGTGCCCAAAATCATGGGCAAGGTCACCGGCTTGAACCCGGCCGTGATCCTGCTGTCCCTGTCCATCTGGGGAAAGCTTCTCGGGTTGCTGGGCCTGATCATCGCGCTGCCGGCCACCTATCTGCTGCTGGTCTATTACCGGCGGCTGATCCACGGCCCGTCGCCGGCGACAGCGGTGGAGTGATCGGCAGTCTGCGGCTGGAGAAATGGGCCTTCGGCCGCAAGGAAGGAGCAAAGCCATGATGCGCCTGTTTTTCTTTTTGACGGCCCTGGCAGCAATGATGCTGCCGTTTGGCTGCACCACGGTCCAGGTCAGCCAGGACTATGACCTGCAGACCGATTTTTCCCGCTACCAGGATTTCCAGTGGGTCGAAAAATCCCGGAATAAAACCGGCGACGTGCGCATCGACAATCCGCTGCTGGATGCCCGGATTCGCAACGCGGTGGAAAACACATTGAAGAGCAAGGGCTTTTCCGAGACGCCCCGGGATCAGGCGGACTTTCTGGTGAATTACCAGCTGGCCGTACGCTCCCGCCTGGAATCGGACACCTATCGAACCGGTGTCGGCTACGGATACTGGCCCTACTGGGGCGGCGTGGGCTACGAAACCACGGTCCGGGAGTATGACGAAGGCATCCTGGTGATCGACTTCCTCGATGCCGCAAGCGGGGAATTGTTCTGGCGCGGCATCGGCACCCGCCGGCTGCGGCAGTACTCCGACCCCCAGGAAATCACCCGGGAGGTCAACGAAACCGTAGCCAAAATCCTGGCCCAATTTCCGCCGCAACCAGCAAAGTAACCCGGTCCGTTTTGCCGGCAGACGCGCAATCGGGGCGATCCGCTATCGATCGCACCAGCGGCGGATGATCTCAACATACATCTCTTCGGCGGCCTCGATCTTGTCGGCGTATACAAATTCGTCGGTCTTGTGGGCCTGGGTCGGCTCGCCCGGCCCCAGCAGGATCACGGGCGGATGGCCCATGGCATCGGTGAGCGCCGATGCGTCCGTAAAATAGGTCGCCCCGCGGACCGGCAATCGCCGGCGGTGATGGGCGGCGGCAATATCGAAGACCTGCCGGACCCAGCGGTCTTCCGGATTCGACGCCACGGCCGGCGCATCGTTGATGATATTCAGTTCCACCGCCGCTCCCAGTGCATGTCGCAGTTCCAACAGCACCTGATTTGCCGTAAGCGGCGGCACGGTGCGAATGTCGATTTCAAAGCGCGCCCGATCCGGCACCGAATTGATGTTCACCCCCCCGGAAATGGTACCGAGATTTACGGTGGGTTTGCCCAGGATGGGGTGGTCCGGCACGCCGAAACGAAATTTTTCGAGTGCCAGCACGGCCCGGGCAGCGGCATAGATGGCGTTTTCGCCTTCTTCCGGCATCGAACCGTGTGCGGAGATTCCGTAGGTGCTTCCCTCCAGCCACAGGGCGCCCTTGTGGCCGATCAGCGGCAGGTTGGCGGTCGGCTCGCCCACCACCAGCGCCCCGGCCTCGCCGAGCACACCTTCCAGACCCGCCAGAAAGCGGGCTCCCTGGCAGCCGTTTTCTTCCCCGGCCGTCAGCACCAGCACGATCCCGGAACTGCCGCCGGCACATGCCGCCGCCCGCAGCGCGGCGGTCACCATGGCCGCCACCCCGCCTTTCATGTCGGAAGCCCCCCTGCCGTACAGCCGGCCGTTTTCCAGCGCCCCGCCGAAGGGATCCCCCTGCCAGTGGACCGTTCCAAGCGGGACCGTGTCCAGGTGTCCGGTAAAACAGATCGGCGGCACATCAGCGTTGAACATCTTGCGCGCCACCAGGCTGGTACGCCGGTCAGCGAACTCGTAGGCATCGACTTGAAATCCACCGTCTTCGAGCAGCGATGCCAGAAATCGGGCGCAGGCCTGCTCTTCGCCGGGCGGGTTCACGGTGTCATAAGCAATCAATTTTTGCGTCAGCCTCACAACCGAATCCATGCAATTCCTCCCGGGGTATCGGGACGGGCGCATGCCAATACGTTTGTCAACGCCGGTCCGTAAGCGCGAAGCGTACCGGCCGCCCCCGCCGCCGGGCAGGTCCGAGTCAACAACCACCTGCGAAGCGGATGGCTTGAATTTTCTTCCTGCGGCACTCACCACTGGCAAGAAAAGACAGAAGCACTTTTGTCCTTCGATGTTGAACTTGCGCCGGGTGCATCGCACCCGGTTTGGGCAAGAATGAATGTCAGCGTTTCACGTAGCGCGGGTAGGTGTGCTTGGCCCGTTCGGCCACCGCCGGATCGATATCGACGGTGATAAAGGGCTGGGTATCGCAGGTCGTTGCCAGCACTTGCCCCTCTTCGGGTTCGACCACCCAGGCCTTTCCGGCCCAGTGCATGCCGCGCGAATCGGTACCGCCGATGCAGGAAGACAGACAGAACGCACCGGAGACCACGGCGGCGGTGCGGCCGCCGGCCAGCCATTTGTCGGCCGATGGCGCCGGCGTCGCCCGCGGGCAGACCACCAGGTGCACACCGGCGCCGGCATACTCGCGAGCGTGCTCGGCAAACCACACTTCGGTGCAGATCAGAAAGCCGATGCGAAGTCCATTGTAAGTCGCCGGCAAAAATTCCCGCGGCCCCCGGGCATACCAGGAAGCTTCCCAGAATCCTTCTTCGTCCGGCAGGTAACACTTGGTGTGTACGGATCGATAACCGTCCCGTGCATCCCAAAGAAACCCTTCATTGTAGCGCTTGCCCTCCTGCACCACCGGGCGGGTGCCCAGCACGGCCGCCGGAGCTAGAGCTTCGAAGCGCTGCTCCCATCTCTCGTGGGCCGCCACCGATGCCGTCCAGACAGCCGCATCGCAGGGTCGAACGGCGGCCGGCCACGGATAAAACGGCATTTCCGGCAGCAGGACCATTTCGCTGCCGCAGCGGTTCGCATGCGCCACCAGAAGATTCCAGTCCACCTCCAGGTGCTGCGGATCGTTGCGCAGCTGGCATACGGTTACTTTCACGAACATTCCTCCCGGTTGACGACCATAATGAGGATGGATGTAGGGACGAATCCGGAAAATGTCAACAAAGACCGAAGGCCGGTGACAAGAGTGGCGAAGAAATGGACGTGCAGCCCGCAGTAAGATACCGTGACGTGGGAACCGGACAAATACCGGTTATGGTGATCGCGGATGGACGGCGTCCATCCGCATTTTAAACGCACGTTGCGGGACTAGGCCCGCACCCCGGCAGCGTGGGCCTGTGGGGCCATGCCGGCGGAAGCATCTTTTTCGAGGATATATCCTTTTTTGGCCATGCTCCAGGTCAGCAGGGCATCCATGCCGTTATAGAAACAGAGCAGGAAAAGCCCCAGGATCAAGCCTTCATTGCCGGCGGTCAAGAACTGGAGCGCCACCGACCAGACCAGCAGCGAACCGAGAAGTTCGAAGACGCCGATCATGCGGTGTCCCAGGTAGATGTCCCCCCATCCCGGCAGCACCAACGACCGCAGCACGGCCCGCTTGACAGCCTTGAATTCGGCCCCGCACTCGCTGCAGGCGGTCAGCCCAACAGGCAGGGCCGTGTTGCAGGCCGGACAAAGGTTCTCGTAGGCGGAAGTCTCCTCGAGCGCCGGCTGCTCGGGGTCGATGCGCTGTTCGACAAATTCGTAAATTTCTTTGGAGAGATAGGGCTTGAGGGCCGTAAAAATGCGGCTTTTGCCCTTCTTGCGGGTCAAGGCCAGGCTGGTGCGAAACAGCCCCCGGCCGACCTTGCGGATTTCTTCATAGCGCATCTGGAACCGGTAGTGTCCTGTTTTTTTCATCCGGTGATCGGTGTGGATCATCAGCAGACGGCGATCGGTGGCCGCCAGTGCATAGCGGTTGTACAGGGTGGTCAGCCAGCCGTTGCCAAAGAAGATTTCCAGCGGGTAGTAAGCCGTCCCCCAGGCAATGTGCCGCACCCGTTCACCGTCTTCCAGTATCGCTTCAATCGCCGGGGCAACAGCGACCAGAATTTTGAGCTTGAATTTGTTTTTGCGGCTTTTGTAACGCCCCTTTTTGTCGGCGGTAAATATGGCTGTCAGATCGAATCGATCCGGGGAAAATGGTTCCAGCTCCGGGTAGGTCGCCGTCAGGTCCGATGCGACCGGGGCGGTCGTTTTCCCCCCGGGTCGGGCCGGCCCGGCATGAGATACCGCCCGGGTTCCGGCGGGCGACGGAACACGTTCGACCAGAATGCGGTATCCGCATTTTTTACATTTGACCGCAAAGTTTTTATCGGGAAGCTTGCTTTCGGGCACTGTATAGCTCGCATTGCACTGCTTGCACACGATGTTCATGGCGCCTCCGATCGGGTGAGTGCGGAACTGGATTTCGAAACCGCTGAAGTCAACAACCACCCGCGAGGCGGGTGGCTTGAATTTTCTTGGCAGCGGTAATTGCCGCTGGCAAGAAAAGACAGAAGCACGTTTGTGCTTCGATGTTGAACTTGCACCGGGTGCATCGCACCCGGTTTGGGCAAGAATCATTTTGCAATTCCTGTGCCGGGCAAGTCTGCCCCAAAAAGCTTTAGAAGCCAGATAGTTACATTACAGCATCCACCGACGCCGCCTCGGTTTTGCCGCATTTTGTCCACCGGCCGACACAAAACGCGCCGCCCGGCACCGGTTGAACTAACCCATTGAATCTTGACATTCGGGTGATTGTCGCTAGCCTCATTGAATGCCGGCCGCCGGATTGCGGCGTATTTGCGGATGCTTCCGGTGGCACAACCCAGTCAAGAAGGAGATCGCGATGTCTGCGACCATATATACCCATGGAATTCATCACATAACGGCCATATCGGGCTCGACCCGGGAAAACTACCGGTTTTACACGGAAATGCTGGGTCTGAGGCTGGTCAAAAAAACCGTCAATTTCGACGACCCCGGCACCTACCATCTCTACTACGGTAACGCTGACGGGACGCCCGGCACCATCTTGACCTTTTTCCCCTGGGAGAATATGCCTGCGGGACGTGTCGGAAACGGTCAGGTGGCGGCCGTAGCCTTTGCCGTGGCGGCGGACTCGAAATCTTTCTGGCAGCGACGACTTGAAACCGGCGGCATTCATTTCACCGAGACCAATCGGTTCGGAGAAAGCGTGCTGGGCTTAGCCGATCCCCACGGATTGCCGCTGGAGTTGATTTTTGCGCAAGGGTTGCCCCAACCGGCCCCATGGTCAACCGACTCGATTCCCCGGCAGCACGCCGTGCGCGGATTTCATTCGGCCACGGCCCGGCTGCACACCGCGCAAAAAACGTCAGAACTGGTCACCGAAGTGCTGGGACTGGAGCCGGTCGGCACCGAAAACGGGCGGACCCGGTTCCGCACACGCCATGAAAACGGTCCAGGGACGGTTTTCGACATCGTCGAGGACCGGGGCGGGACCACCGGGCGGCCCGGCGTGGGCACGGTGCACCACATTGCGTTTCGGGCCGCCGACGATCGTGAGCAGCGACACTGGCAGCAGAAAGTCACCGGGTTCGGCCTGGATGTCACCCGACTGATCGATCGCAATTATTTCCATTCCATTTACTTCCGCGATACCGGAGGAGTGCTGTTTGAAATGGCCACCGATCCGCCGGGGTTCACCATTGACGAAGACCTGCCTGACCTGGGCAGCGGCTTGATGCTGCCCCCGCAGTATGAAGCCATGCGCGGGCAACTCGAAGAGCGCCTGCCGCCGCTGGAAACCGACGGCGAAGCGAAGGAGAATTCGGCGGTGCTGGCGGGGTGAAGACAGAAGCACTGTTGTGCTTCGATGTTGAACTTGCAGTAGCACCCGGTTTGGGCAAGAATTAACGTAGAAGTAGCAGGCAGGCGATGATCGCAAAGATCAGTCCGAACAGGTCGGCGGTAAGCGCTGCGGCCATGCTGTGGCGCACGCGCCGGATCTGAACGGCGCCGAAATAAACGGCCAGAACGTAAAAAGTCGTTTCGGTGGAACCCTGCAGCGTGCTGACCAGGTAGCCGGTGTAGCTGTCCGGTCCGATGGCCGGATCGTTGATGATGGAGGCCAGAATGCCGTAGGCACCGGAACCGGACAGCGGGCGCATGATCGCCATTGGCAATGCTTCGGCCGGCAACCCCAGGGCCGAAGTCCATGGACCCAACCATCCCACCAGCGCGCCCAAGGCCCCGCTGGCCCGGAACATGCCCACTGCCACCAGAATGGCCACCAGGTAGGGGATAATGCGAAGCGCCACCTGGAAACCTTCCTTGGCTCCCTCGACGAACACCTCGTAGACCCGCACGCGGCGGATAAATCCAAAACCCAGGAAAAACACCATCAGAGCCGGCAATATCCAGGGTGACACGATGCGGCCGTAGAGCACGGCCAGGGGGATGGCACACACCAGCAGCGCCAGGGCCGACACACTGACCCACATCGGATATCCGGTCGACGGCGCTTCCACGGCGACGGGGTTTTCGGTCGCCGGTTCGGATCGCGGCACTGCGGCCGCATCATCGGCTACCGGCACCGGAAAGAAACGCCGGTAGAGTTTGGCAGCCACGATGGCGGCCGCGGTCGATCCCAGGGTTGCCACCAGGGTGGTGGGTAAAATCCCGGCCGGATCGGCCGAACCCGCCGATGCGCGCAGCGCGATCACACCGGTGGGCAGCAGGGTGATGCTGGAGGTGTTGATCGCCAGAAAGAGCGCCATGGAATCGGTAGCCGTGCCGGGGGTCGGGTTGAGCTTGTCGAGTTCCTGCATGGCCCGAATACCGAAGGGGGTGGCCGCGTTGCCCAGCCCCAGCGCATTGGCGGACATGTTCAGGATCATCGCGCCCATGGCCGGGTGCTCCGGTGGCACCTCCGGAAACAGCCGCACCATCAGCGGGCGGATCAACCGGGCCAGAATGGTGAGCATGCCGCCGGCTTCGGCCACTTTGACCAGGCCCAGGAACAGGGTCATCACACCCACCAGGCCGATGGCCAGTTCCACGGCACCGGCGGCGGATTCCACCATGGCGGTGGAAAGCGCCTCCATGGGCAACGGCTGGCCTTCCACCGGCGTCCAGCCGATCTGGCGCCAGCCGGCAAAAGAAAATGCGACCACCACGATGCCGAAAAAAATCAGATTCATAAAAGCCGTCGGTTCCTGAAAATATGCCGGGGCTATCCCACAATATAGGTGCCCGTGCCCACGGCAATGAGTTTATCTTCGTCGTTGTGCAGCTGCATGCGCGTGACGGCCACCTTCTTGCCGGTGCGCATGATGTCGCTGGTGGCGCGAAAGGAACGGCCGCGCCCCGGCCGCAGGTAATCGATGCGCAAATCGATGGTGCCGATGCGGGTCATGCGCTGTTCGATTTCCGCCGCCGGCTGCCCCTGCAGTTTTTGCAGCAGGCTCACCGACACGTTCAAACCGCCGGTGGCATCGAGCACCGCCGAGATAACACCGCCGTGCAGGGTCTCCAGTACATAATTGCCGATCAGCTCCGGCTTCATGGCAAAACGCACATACACCGTTTCACCCTCCACAGACTCCACCTTGAAGCCCAGGATGCGGTTGAAGAGAATTTTCGACTCGTACATGGACTTCAGAATCTGAAGCTGACCGGTTAAATCGTTGGGCGGATCCACCATCGATGGTTCTCTCCTTCGAAAAAACGCGCAAGCGATGACTTTCATTGTTCCGATTGCGCAATGATCGATATGCGCCGTTCAGCGGTCCAATGATCTCCAATTCACGTGTCGCACCTCGCCGGTTGTCGACTCATAGCGGGTAACCAGCCCACCGGTGCACCAGCCGGGCACGGTGTACAGGCAGCAGCCATCGGCATTGCAGTAACGGTATTGCTGGTGAAAGTGGCCTACGAAGGCGCACCGCACGCCGTTGCGGAATTCGGCTTCGGCAAAGGAGTCGATTTCGGTGCGGGGCAGTGCCTTGCGAAAGGCCAGGTTGGTGGTTTTCATTTTCACCTTCAGAATTTCCACGAGCCGGGGGCCGGGCAGAAGCCCCCGGAGCAACATCCGGGTGAGCCGATTCTTGGACAGCTTGCGGAATCGCAGATATTGCAAATCCTTGCGGTTGATCCGATCTCCGTGGCAGAACAGCGTGCCAGCCCGATCCCGCATGCAGGCGCCGTCGGTACACCAGCTGAAGTATTGCCGTTTCCCGCGGGCGACGAAATATTCGTGGTTGCCTTCCACGAAACCGATGCGGCGGCGACTTCCCTGGGCCCCGCACCAGTCGAGGAACCTGCGGTGCAGGGAATCTTCATAGCGTGGCAGTGCGATCCAGAGATCGAAAATATCGCCGAGAAACACCAGATCCTCTGAGTTGCCCTCCAACAGCTGAAGCATCTGAAAAAACGCTGCGTGGTTGCCGTGCTGACGGCTGACGTGGGCGTCACTGATGATGATCATCGGGCTGGTTCGTTTTCCGGCGGTGGTTTCCGGTTGGGTCAATTTGAGTATGATTAATGCTTTTTACGATTCCATCAAGTCCTTAATTTAGCAAAAAATATTCGCAGGTACAACCCGGATGCGTTCGAGGCGGAAGGTATGCAGTGCAAACGTGTGCCGTTTGATAAGTATGGTAACCGGGTTTTTTACGGAACCGGCAACCGTATTATTTTTTGAAAAAAAGGTAGGCGGCCAGCCCGACCAGAATTGCGGCAAAAATGCGTTTAAAACTGGCCGTGGACACGTATTCGACCAGGCGCGCACCGACTTGGGCACCGATGATGCCGCCCAATCCGAGCAATATACCTGCGCGGTAATCCACGTTGGCCAGTTTGTTGTGGGCGATCAGCGCCGAAATCGAGATCACGAAAATGGCCAGAAAGGACGTGCCTACCGCCTTCTGGGCCGTGTAGCCCAGAAACAGCAGCAGCGGTATCATCAGGAATCCTCCGCCCAACCCGGTAAATGAGGCGCCGATTCCGACACCGACCCCGATAGCCGCCATCACAAGAGAATTCAATGTGAAGATCGATTGCATGAAAATCACACCTCCTTGAGCCCGGCAAACGCCGCTGCGCGGTTGACTCTCCGGTTTAGACGTTGTGTGCCGGTGTTTGCGTGTTGCCTGCAAGCTTGAATATTTGACAAGGTACTGACATTGACTAATGATTGCGCTGATGTCAAAGGGAATTTTCACCCGTGTGTTCAGGGGGTCACCGCAGCTGGCTTGGAGAGCAAAGGAGGCAGGAATGGAATTTCGCAACCTGGGGCGTTCGCCCATTCAAATTACCCCGATCATCATGGGCACCTGGCAGGCCGGCCGGCAGATGTGGACCGGTATCGAAGACGCCGAAACCACCCGGGCCATGCGGGCGGCGTTCGAGGCCGGTATCAACACTTTCGACACCGCCGAGGTTTACGGCAAGGGCCACTCGGAGCAGATCGTGGCCCGGGCGCTGGCAGACGTGCGCGACCAGGTCGTCTATGCCGACAAGGTTTTCGCCAACCACCTGAAATACGATCAGGTCATTGCCGCCTGCGAGCGGTCGCTGAAAAACCTGCGAACCGATTTCATCGATTTGTATCAGATCCACTGGCCGCCGGGATCCTTCGGTGCCGAACTCGTGCCCCTGGCAGAAACCATGCGGGCCATGAACGATTTAAAACAACAGGGCAAGATCCGCAGCATCGGGGTCTCCAATTTTTCCCGCAGCCAGTTGGAGGAAGCCGCCGCCTGTGGACGGATCGACAGCCTCCAGCCGCCCTACTCGCTGTTCTGGCGCCAGGTGGAATCCGAGCTGATGCCTTACTGCGTGGAAAACGACATCACGATCCTGGCCTATTCGCCCATGGCGCAGGGGCTGCTGTCCGGTAAGTTCGGACCCGATCATCAGTTCGAGCGCGGTGACCACCGCGCCAAAAACATCCTGTTTCAATCACCGCATTACCAGCGTGCCCAGGAGGCCCTGCAGTCCCTGCAGCCGATCGCCGAAAAAAACAACTGCAGCCTGGCCCAGCTGGCCTTGGCCTGGGTGATCGCCCAGCCGAATACCTGCGCCATTGCCGGCGCCCGCAACGCCGACCAGGCCGTGCAAAATGCTGCGGCGGCAGCTGTCGAACTTTCCTCCGACGATCTGGCCCGAATCGATCGTATCGGCCGCAGCGTCACCGATCACCTGGACGAAAACCCGGTGATGTGGGAATTCGCCCGCTGACGAAAAGTCTTCCGAGTTCACAGGCCACCCGCCTGGCAGGCGGCCTGTATTTTCGACCATACTTCGAAAATACAATCGTATCGTTGTACTTCTGTGTTGATCTTGAAGTGACATGCTGTTCGGACAAGAACTCAATAGCAACCATAAAACGGGTGGCTCGGATTTTTGTCCACCGGTCCTTAGCGGTTTGATCCGCGTTACCACCCACCCGAAGATTTTAGCGACACCCATCTAACACTTGACACGAATTTCGTGTAACACTATTATTTTGTCATGAAAAACGTAACCATTACACTCGATGAAGAAGTCGCCCGATGGGCCCGCATCCGTGCCGCCAAAGAAGATACCAGTCTTTCGCGTATGATCGGCGAGATGCTTCGAAAAAAAATGTCGGACGAGAACCATTACCAAGCCTCCATGCAACATTATTTGAGCAAATCGCCCTCCGCACTGAAGAAAAAGGGCGACAAATATCCCAGTCGCGAGGATCTCCATGACCGCTAGGGTATTTGTTGATACCAACGTTCTCGTCTACAGCAGGGATGCATCCGAACCCGCAAAGCAGAAGCAAGCCATGGCGTGGATGGATCATCTGTGGAGCCTACAGACAGGCCGGTTGAGCTATCAGGTATTGAATGAATTTTACGTTACCGTCACCCAGAAGCTCCAACCCGGCATGGAGGTTCACAGCGCCCGTGAAGACGTACGTCTGCTTTTATCCTGGGGGCCGACCCAGTTGGATGCTCGTGTTCTCGAGACAGCCTGGCGCATCCAGGATCGTTACAAGCTTTCTTATTGGGACGCTTTGATCGCATCCGCAGCTCAAACCACGGATTGCCGCTACCTTCTTTCGGAAGACCTCCAGGAAAGTCTGCGAATTGATGCAGTAGAGGTAATCAACCCGTTCCGGACCCCGCCTGAATCTGTGTAAGATCCCGGAGAAGAAACCGCTACTTGCAATTTACGCTTACCAAATCGGCGCTACCTGTCTCGGCCGCCGGTTTGTCGTCACACCGACGGTGAACACTGATGTGATCGCGGTCTGTAAAAGCGCCAATATCTGCGTCATTGGCGGTGCTTTGACCCCGATCGAAATTTTTACAGTCGCCGGCGTAATTTTTCCCGGCGTCGGAATGCCGTTTGCCGGCTGGAGCCGGGGATTCCGCCAGGGTCAACCCTACCACCCGCTCGACCTCCATTTCGGCCACGCGGTACGACCGTCGCAGTTTGGCGATTTTCTCCGGGATCGGTTTTGTATTCACGGTCCGACGTTTCCTCAATCCACGAAAAATTGAACCACCAGCAACACGGCGATCAGGTAGAGCACCTTGCGCAGCCAGCGGCGGTAGGTTTCGGCATCGATGCGGTCGCGGACGGCCATGCCCAGTGCCAATGCCAGCAGGGTCACTGCCGCCAGCGGCGCGGTGTTCAGCAGCACGTTCGGCGTAAGCAGCCCGGCGGCGGTAAATACCGCTGCCTGGGAAAGTTTTCCGGCCAGAAAGCAGAAGTTGAACACCTGCACGGTGACCGTGGCCGCCAGACCGGCTTCCAGGGCAAATACGATCAAAGCCGGCACCATGACGTTGACCGTACCCGCCAGCAGGCCGCCGCTGATGCCGAAGACGCCGAAAGCCAGCCAGCGGCGGCGATTGACCCACTGCATTCGAACGCCGAAGCGCCGCACGTTCAAATAGAGCAAAATGACCGCCGCCAGCACGAGCCGATAGGGCTCCGGATCGGTGGCCACCAGCAAGCGAGTCCCGGCAATGCTGCCCAGGGCACCGAAAGCCGCCAGAGGCCAGAAGCGCTCGATACTGCGACCCCAGCGACCGCCTTTTAGGATACTCAGGATATTGACGGCCAGAGTCGGCACCAGCACGATCAACATGGCACTGAGCACGTCGGTGCGCAGAGCCAGCAGCGGCGTGGCGATCATGGGAAACCCCAGTCCCAGGGCGCCGTGAACGGCCCCGGCGAACGCCAGTACCGCCAGGAGCAGGGCCAGGTTCAACGGATCGAGCGACTCGAAACCGGGCATGTCAAAATTCCAGCAGCGGAATCATCTCCGGAGTGCGGTCCGGTCGGATCGGCAGGACCCGCAACCGCTGTTCCTGAAAGCGCTCCTGATCTTGCTCGTTGACCTTGTCGGTCAGCGGCACGTAATAAAGTCCCAGCTTCATGTTCCGCCCGGCGTGGTCGACCTTCAACTTGATTTTCAGGTCCTGCTCTTTCCAGCGATATACGGCCGGTTGACCGTCCACGGCGTAACGCACCAGCGGTGGTCCGTAGCGGGACTGGATTTTCTGCTTCAGCTGCTGGAAAACCTCCAGGGTCTCGATCTCCAGATAGGCGGCAAAAAAACGATCCACGTAAAAGCCGTAGACCACCTCGCGAATCTCGACATTGTCCAGGGTAAACTGTTTGCCCGGATTGACGTAATATTCGACGCTTTCCTTGGCACCGACCTTCTGGAGGCCCGGCAGTCGCTCGGCCGATTCTCCCCAGGGGATGCCGCCGAAACCGACCTCAAAGCTTTCGGTCCGACCGAAAACGGGAAACAAAAGGGTGAAAGTCAAAACCAACGTTATCAAACGCCCGGGATTTTCCACGGTGTGCACCTCATCGTTGCGGTTGCTGTTCTGACGGGCAAGCATAATCATTTTTTCCGGGCGGCTCAACGGCTGACGTAAAACAAAACCCAACCGGCGTTCGCGCTTTGGCGTTGACATCCAATGGGCTTGCCTTTATAAAATGAGGGCAATTTAGCCAACTTTTCAGGAGCGCCGGCCCGGCCAAAACCTTCCGGCATGCATGATCCCGGGCAGTTTCCGGGCCGGTATCTACCCTTTCCCTCTACCATCGGGAGCTGCAATGGATTTCACCCTTTCCCCGGAGCAGGAAATTTTGCGCGACTCGGTGCGCAATTTCGCCGAAAAGGAAATCAAACCCGTCGCCCGGCAGCTGGACCGGGAAGAGCGGTTTTCCTACGATACCATGCGGAAGATGGCCGAGCTGGGGTTGTTTGGCATTTTTGTTTCCGAAAAATACGGCGGCCAGGGAATGGACTATCTGTCTTACATCATCGCCACCGAGGAAATCGCCCGGGTGGACGGCTCCCATGCCGCCACGGTGGCCGCCGAAAACTCACTCGGCATCGGTCCGATTTACTACTTCGGCAGTGAGGCGCAAAAAAAGAAATACCTGCCGGCTCTGTGCCGCGGCGAAGGCCTGTGGGGATTCGGTCTGACCGAAGCCAACGCCGGCTCCGACGCAGTGGCCTCGCGCACCACCGCAGTGCTCGACGGCAATCAGTGGGTGATCAACGGCAGTAAAATATTCATCACCAATGCCTCCACCGACATCAGCCTGGGTTCCACCGTGATGTGCCGCACCGGCACCCGCGAAGACGGCAAACCGGAACTGTCCTGTATCCTGGTGGAAGCCGGCACCCCGGGATACACAACCCGGGAAATGCACGGTAAAATGATGTGGCGGGCCTCCAACACCAGCGAGCTTTATTTCGAAGACTGCCGGGTGCCGCAGGAAAACCTGGTGGGCCCCCGCGGCGAAGGCTTCAAACAGATGATGAAAACCCTGGACGGTGGACGCCTGTCCATCGGAGCCATGGGACTGGGCGGCGCCCAGGGCTGTTTTGATCTGGCCATCCGTTATGCCCGCAAACGGGAACAGTTCGGAATGCCGATTTCCAAATTCCAGGTCAACGCTTTCAAGCTGGCCGACATGGCCACGGAGATCGACGCGGCGCGCCTGATGCTGTATCGTGCCTGCTGGCTGCGCGACAACGACAAGCCGTTTTCCAAAGAGGCCGCCATGGCAAAACTTTACTGCTCCGAGGTGATGTATCGCTGCGCCAACCATGCCGTTCAGTTGCACGGCGGTTACGGGCTGATGCAAGAATACGACGTCGAGCGGTTTTACCGGGACCAGAAACTGCTGGAAATCGGCGAGGGCACCTCCGAGGTGCAGCGGCTGGTGATCGCACGGCACATCGGCGC
>DAXETY010000033.1:0-9121 GCA_051155755.1 Desulfobacterales bacterium | reverse complement strand
GGGCATCCCGAAAACACCGATCACATTTTCAATCATCCGATCGGCCTGCGTCGCGCCCAGAAGCGGATCGCCCTTGCGCAACCGATCGGAATCGGTGCCTTCGATGATCTGTTGGCGCTGGAGGGTTTCGATGCGATCGGAAATGGATTTGCGATAAAATTTAGCAAACGGCTGTTGTTTCATGTTCGGCTCCTTCCGTCATCAACTCAACCCCGTCATCCCCCCATCTCAGGTCCAATATCTCGAAACCGGCCACCTGCATCGCCGTGACGATTCGGGCCATTTTTTCTTCCGAGTCGGTAAACACCAGGCCGACGTCACCGCCGCCGGCACCGGACGGCTTGTATGCGCCGCCCAGTTTTTCGGCAATGAAGGCCAGACATTCGTGATACGGAGTGACGATGGGCAGACCGCTTCGATCGGCAAACGCGATCAGCTGCCGGTAGAAGCGATTGACGGTATCGATAAATTCGTGGTGATCGTTCTCTGCAAACGCAGCAAGCCCTTGTCGGGTAATTTCGACCAGCGGTCCGATCGCCGACCGGTAGGCCTCCGGATCCTGCAAACGGAACCGATCCAGCCCGGATAGCATCTGAAAGGTCGAGGCACTCTGCCCCGTCCACACGGCCCGCATGTAGAGTCCCGGGGGCGGATGCACGCGCCGGATTTGGGGAATTTGGTTTTCGAGACCGGCTTTCAGGCGGTATTCCAGTATGCCGCCGAATACGCTGGCCGCGACGTCGATCCCGCTGCCCAGTCGACCCTGCTGGGATCGGTGGGCTTGCAAGGCATTTGTCAGCAAATCTTCGGCCCGCAGACTTTTCCGGCCCATATGCCCATGCAGCGCAGCCAGCAACGCCACGCTCAACGCGGCACTCGATCCAAAGCCATATTTTGAGCCGTCACCGGAGAAAAGACCGCCGGCATCCACGGTCAATTCCATCGCAAGCGCTTCGGCATCTTGTCCGGTGGTACGGCAGAAAAAATCGAGAATTCCGAGGATCGAGCCGATTTGTGGGTCGGCGGTGGGAGACTTTGACAGTTGCAGGCCCCCGCCGCATCCATCGATGGCAATGCCGTCGATATCCGCACGGGCCAGCGTCAGCGTAGATTCACGTCCATTGGGGCGGATCTCGACCCGTACGCGGCGATCCACCGCCGCCACCAGCGCCGGCGCCCCGGCGAGCACGGCGTATTCACCCAGCAGAATTAATTTTCCAGGAGCTGTCGCAGAAACCGGCATGGTCAATTCTCCAACAGTCTGGCCGCAGGACCCGGGCGGCATGGAAGAACGCGAATAATGCCCGGCAAAACCTGCAGTCGATCGGATACGGCCGGGGCATCCTGCGGGCGGCAGATCACCTTGACCTGTGGGCCGGCGTCGATGGTGAAATATGCCGCCAGGCCTTCGCTGCGCATTCGAACCACCGCTTCGATCGCCGCGAAGGTGCCGCCGTTCCAGTACAAAATACCGGGACGGCTCGCCATCAACAATCCGTGCAGCTTCAGTGCGCTGTGTTCGGCGGTTTCTCCCAGGGACTGCAGATCGCGCCGCTGGATCGCCGATCGCATCTTTTCAATATCCTGTGCGGCTGTCTGCACCCAGCTGTGATAGTACGGTGAACGGGCCTCGGTCACGGCCATGGCTTCACGGGAGCCGAACGGCTTTGGAGCGTCGGTGGTCACCGCCACCAGTACCGCCAGCGGCCAGAAATGTTCATCGTGAAGTTGAAAGGCTGCCGGTTCGCCGCCCTCTTTGTCACCGGCGGTCAGTTCGACGAATCCCCCGAATACTGAGCGAGCCGCCGACCCGGAACCCAGCCGCGCCAGTGCGGAGAGCTCGGTGGAATCCAAATTGAGTCCGGCGGCTTGCGATGCCGCCAGGGACAGGGCTGCAAAGCCCGAAGCCGAAGAAGCCAGTCCGGCACCGGTTGGGAAATTGTTGACGGAATGAACGTCACAGAATTTATCGATGCCGGCCCGCCGTCGTATTTCGTCCAGGAAACGGGAGACTCGCAACGTCTGATGCCGCCCGGCCGGTGCCTGGTTGATAAACAGCCGATCCTGCGCCAGCCCGTGTTGAAACTGCACCGTGGAGTGCGTTGTCAGGTTCGCCAGAGTAACGGATATGGACCCCACTGCGGGAATGTTGCGATCCCAATCGGTTTTGCCCCAGTACTTAACCAGAGCTACGTTCGGATGGGCAATTGCCGAAGCAAACACTTCCATTTCCCCCTCAATTAATTTAATCAATTTTTAAACATAAATCTTGAAATGGTCAATTTTTACCTTATTATGATGGTGTCTAGCGTTTATTTGTCAACATTATTTAATCAAAAATTATGCAACTGAACCCTACATACTTTACGACCGCCGAAAGTTATGGAAATCCGAATCGGCGAGCCCGGTATCGACCCGACGACCGGGGCGACGCCGGGGCAATTTCCGCAACCCTGGCGGCGGGTAAAGCCGTAACCTTAATTATACAGTTGCCCGGAGGCATGATCCCTTCGGAGAATACAAAAATGGGTAAACATCAATGAGCGCAACCTGTATGAATACGATGAATCCATCGGCGTCCGCGAACGATCCGCCCGCAGAAAACCTCGCTCCAAACCTGTGGATGCAGGCCTCGACGCATATCGAGGCAGTGACGGATTTGATTCGGCAATATACTGTCGCCCCCGGACTGATCGGCGATGCCGCTGACCATCATCTGGCGTCGGGCGGAAAGCGGTTTCGACCCCTGTTTGCCCTGGCGGTCGGACTCGCCGTGAACGCCGACCCCCGCTCCCTGCTGCACCTGGCAGCCGCCGTGGAAATGCTGCACAACGCTTCGCTGGTTCACGACGACCTGCAGGACAAAGACGAACTGCGGCGCGGCCGCCAGGCCGTCTGGCGTCGTTTCGGGCCGGAGACGGCCGTCAACCTGGGCGACTATTTCATCGCCGGCACCTATTCGGTATTGGCCCGCATGCCGACACCCGGGCCCGTTGTCGCGCAGCTTGTTGCGCTTTTTGCCGACAGCACCCGGCAGGTGATTGCCGGGCAATCGGCGGAGTTGGCGGCCACCCGCCGGCTGGAAATCGGCCCGGAGGATTACCGCGATATTGCAAGGGGGAAATCCGGTGTGCTGATGGCCCTGCCGGTGGTCGGTGCCCTGAGGATTGCAAAGGTGGATCCGGCCAGGATCGAAGATGCCCGCGAGGCGATGCTCTGGCTGGGTGTCGCCTATCAGATCCAGGATGACCTGGCCGATCTGTTCGGATTGAAAGATGGCCGGCCGCCGGGCGTGGACCTGCGCGAAGGCCGCATGAGCCTTCCGATTCTGCATTATTGGCACGGCGAATCCCAACCGCTGCGGGAAGCGTTTGCGGCCTTCATCCGTTCCGCGGCAGGTTCCGACGAAACGGAGATTCAACGCTGGCTGAATCGTTTGCGCCGGTCGCCGGCCGTGGATCGCTGTCGAACGGACTTCTACAGCGCGGTTCGAAACGCCGAAAACCACTTGGAAATGTTGCCTCCGGTGCTGCGCGGCACCCTGGAACACGGCAAAAGTCTTTTGTTGACGGCCTTTGAAAAGAAAAATGCGGGCGCGGAACCGGGAGGCACGCTGCTGCCGTAAACAGGGAGGTTTTCCAGATGATACCGTTTTTCCAAACAAACCGGGCGGTAAACGAACAGCCCCGCTCCAATGCCGCTGAAGCCCCCAAGGCGATCGTGGTGGGCGCCGGCTTCGGGGGTATGGCGGCCGCCCTGCGGATGCGGGGCATGGGGTTTCGCGTCGAGCTGATCGATCGCATGCCCCGCCTGGGCGGACGCGCTCAGGTGTTTCGCAAAGACGGTTTTACCTACGATGCCGGGCCCACCGTGATCACCGCGCCGTTTTTGTTCGAAGAGCTGTTTTCGCTGTTCGGAGATGACTTGCACCGCCACGTCGACCTTCGACCGCTCGACCCGTGGTATCGCATCGTTTTCTCCGATGGGAAGACTTTTGACTATGGTGGAACGATCGACGACACCCTGAAGGAAGTCGAACGTTTCGAGCCCCGCGATCGGGACGGCTATCTGCGGTTGCTGGAAATGTCCCGCCGGATTTTCGAAGTGGGTTTTACCGAGTTGTCCGACAAACCGTTTCACCGGCTGAGCGACATGATCGCCCAGGTGCCCAGACTCATCCGGCTTCGGAGTTTCCGAACCGTATACCAAATGGTGTCGCACTACATTCGCAACGATTACCTGCGACAGATCTTCAGCGTGCATCCCCTTCTGGTCGGCGGCAACCCCATGGAAACCACGTCCATTTACACCCTGATCCATTACCTGGAGCGCCGATGGGGAATTCACTATTGCATGGGCGGGATGGGGGCCATGATCGATGCCCTTGGCGGATTGATGCTTCGACAGGGAATCGATGTTCGGCTCGGCTGCACGGTAAAAACCATTTGGATGGAAAACGGCCGCGCAGCGGGCGTTGTGCTGGAAGACGGGCGTACGGAATCGGCCGATGTGGTGATCATGAATGCCGATCCGCCCTACGTCTACACCCACATGATGCCCAAGGAAAACCAAAGCGGGCGGCCGGATCGGCGGGTCGAGCGCATGCAGTATTCAATGGGACTTTTCGTCCTGTACTTCGGCACCGATTGCCGGTACGAAGATATCGCCCATCACACGATCTGGATGGGGCCGCGCTTCCAGGGGCTGCTCAAGGACATTTTTCAGCACCAAATACTGGCGGATGATTTCAGTCTGTATCTGCACCGGCCCACGGCGACCGATCCCGGCATGGCGCCGCCGGGTTGCGACGGATTTTACGTGCTTTCGCCCGTGCCCAACCTGCAAAGCGGCATCGATTGGCAGAAGGCCGGTGATGCCTATCGCGACCGGATTATCGACACGCTGCAGCGTCACTTGCTCCCGGGGCTGAAACAACACCTGGTGCATTCGTTCTACATGACGCCGGTGGATTTTCGAAACCGGTACCTGTCGCTCTGGGGCACCGGTTTTTCCATCGCCCCCGTATTGAGCCAGTCGGCCTGGTTTCGCTTTCACAACAAGGCCGCTCAAGACGGCCTGTATTTTGTGGGGGCCGGCACCCATCCCGGGGCGGGTGTTCCCGGCGTATTGTGTTCCGCCAAAGTGCTGCAAAACGCGGTCCAGGCGGACTTTCCAGCCGCTGTCGCCGCGTAGAAAGGAACGGTTCATCGATGAACGTAAACACGGCGGTCGCCATTTTGCAAAACACCCAAACCCAAAGCCGCGCCCGCAGGTCCCTGGCGCGCCACGGCAAAAGCTTTCACTGGGCCGCCCGGGCATTTTCGGCCCCAATGGCGGAAGAGGTTGCCACCTTATATGCATTTTGCCGAACCGTGGATGATACCGGCGATACTCTCTCGCCCCAAACGGCACGCCGGAAACTGGCAACCATCCGTTCCGATCTAAAAACCGCTTCCAGCGATATTGCGGAAGTGCAAACCTTTATCGAACTGGCATTTCGGCGGGGGATCGACCTGCGCCTGCCGCGCCTGCTCGTCGATGCGGTCGCCTCGGATCTGACCAGCGTGCGGATGGGTTCCTGGAATGAACTCATCCGATACGCCTATGGGGTGGCCTCCACCGTCGGCTTGATGATGTGTCCGATCATGAACGTCCGCAACCCGGCAGCGCATCCGTTCGCCGTCGATCTGGGCATTGCCATGCAGCTGACCAACATTGCCAGAGATGTCGTCGAAGATGCCCGGCGGGATCGGATTTACCTGCCGAGGCAAGTGCTCGGCGAACCATACGAGCCGGATGCAATTTTGGATGGCAACGCAGCGGTTCGCAAAAGCATTGCCCGTGCCAGACAACGGCTGCTCCACCGCGCGGTAACCTATTATCGCAGTGCCGATGCCGGCATGCGGTTTATTCCACTACGGCAACGCCTGGCGGTGATGACGGCCGCAAGGCTCTACGAGGCCATCGGGGCCAGGGTGTTGGACAGTTCCACTCCCTGGTACAGTCGCGCCTTTGTCGACAAGCGCGGCAAAATGCTGCAGACCTTGCGGGCGGTCGCCGTTCTACTGGGCAATCCCAAATACTGGCCGGCCGGTCGGTATCCGCGCCACGATCCGACGCTGCACCGGGCCCTGGCCGGATTGCCCGGCACCCACGGAGGCTTGTGATGCAGACCGACTACGACTACGCCATTGTGGGGGCCGGTTGTGCGGGGCTGTCGCTGGCGGCCGAGTTGACCGGAACCGTTTCGGATCGCCACCGCATCGCCTTGATCGACCCCCGCCGGGATTATCGGCTGGATCGCATGTGGTGCTTCTGGAAAACGATGCCGCATCGTTTTTCGACGGCGGTGCGCCATGAATGGCATCGGTGGACGGTCCGCTACAACCACAAGGAGGTGACCTGCGTTTCGGCGCGATATCCATACCAGTGCGTGCCGGCCGATGCATTCTACAAGGCGGCCTTCGACGTGATCGACCGGCATCCCGGCGTCGATCTGCGACTGGAAACCACCGCCGAGGCGATCGTCGAAAACGGGGACCACGCCGTGATTTCCACCAACCAGGGAGACCTGCGCGCAGGGATTGTGTTCGACGGCAGAAATCGTGGAGAAAACCATCTTCAGCGGGGCTGCCTGCTGCAGCACTACCTCGGTCAGCAAATTCGCACCGCTGAACCGGTTTTCACGCCCGGCACCGTCACGCTGATGGATTTCGATGTCAATCAGCGCCATGGCATTGCGTTCGTTTACGTACTGCCTTTTTCCGCGCACGAGGCGCTGGTGGAACCGACGGTGTTTTCACCTGCGCCGCTGCCACCCGATGTTTACGCGGAGGCGATCCGCGACTACCTGCGGGATCGTTTCGGTGTTCTCAAATACCAGGTGCGTTTTCAGGAGCAGGGCATCATCCCCATGTCGGCGGCATCGCCGGCGCCGCCAACCGCCCGCATCGTTCCCATCGGCACGGCTGCCGGCCGGGTCCGGGGCAGCACGGGATACGGATTTCTGCCCATCCAGAAACACAGCCGCGAGGTGGCCGGAGATGTCGCCGCAGGCCGGATCGAGCGCCGAAGACCTGCACGGTCGCAATGGACTGCATTTCTCGATCGGGTTTTTCTGGCTTACCTGGAGCGTCACCCCCGTGACGCTCCAGGCATGTTTTTCAATCTGTTCGAGCGGGTTGCACCGGATCGGCTGGTGCGATTTCTTACGGAACGGGCCCGGCCGGCAGACACCGCTGCGGTGGTGGCTGCCATGCCGAAAGCCCCTTTCCTTCGAGCGGCCGTGCGCGACCTGGCGGCCCGGGGAGCGACCCGATGAATTCGCATCGGGCTTTCCCGGCTTGGACCATCCGCCATGCGGGGATGTTTGCGATCGTCTCTGTTATGGTGTTGGCCGGTTCGGCCCTGTGGGGCACCGGTTCTACAAGCTTTCACCTGGGTCTGTTGCTAGTGCTGGCGGCGTTTTTCGGAATCCCGCACGGTGCACTGGATTATGTGCTGGCCGAACCGCTGCTGCGTCCCCGTTACGGCCGGAAATGGGGCGTGGGGTTCATTGCCGCCTATTTGGCCGGCATGGCAGTTATCGTGGCCTTGTGGTGGGCGTTTCCAACGGCGAGCCTGACGGCGTTTCTCATCTTGACGTTGGTTCATTTCGGCAGCGGCGATGCCCTGAGCACACCGAAACTTTCGCGCTGGCTTCGCTGGAGTGAAATGCTCGCCCGCGGCGGCGTGGTGCTGACCTTTCCGGCCATATTCAGCCGGCAGGAAGTGCTGCAGTTGTTTGCGTACATGGTTCCGGAAACCGGCGCCCTTGCTCTGGTTGCCGTGCTGGCCGCCCTGGCACCGGTTGCTGCCTTGGCGCTGGTGTGCTGTCTGTCCGGCAGCCTGCTGGCGTATAAAGTAGAGAAAAATCCGCTCGAACTGGCCCGGGGGCTTGAACTGTTAGCTCTAGCGGCCCTGTTTGTCCTTCTGCCGGCCCTCCTGGCCTTTGCGGTTTATTTCAATTTTCTACATTCGATTCGACACCTGCACCGCGCCGCCGGCGACAGGCACCCATCGGCACTGAGTGCATCGTTTGCGATGATCAAAGCCGCCTTGCCGATCACCGTTTTGACACTGGTGCTCGGCGCGGCGGCCTATCTTCTGCTGAGCGGGGTGCGCTTCGACGTGCCCGGACTGGTGCGGGTGACCTTCATCGGCATTGCCGCCATGACCTATCCGCACGCACTGGTGGTTGCGGTCGCCGATGCCGCCGGTGGCCTGGATCACAGGCCTTCGTCATCAGACCGAACATTGAAAAGCAAGGCGGTCGCTCTCAATGAACCGGCATGATCCCATGCCCTTTGGCGATCCGTTCTTCGAATCGAACCCGATCCGCTGGGCAAGCACTGACGACGACCGGGATGAATTTATTCGAAGTGCGCCAGCGGGCCGCTGAGGTGCTCGACCCAAATGTCGACAAAGGCATCGAATTCGGCGGTGCCCTTCATTACAGCTACGCACTCGATTCCGGCAGCGGTCAAAATCGATTTCCAGGAGTCTTCCTCGTCCCCGGCCATGTCGTTTTTGGCATGGTCTCCGGCCACCGACATGAACGGCATCAAATACGCTTTTCGAATTTCTTTTTCGAGCAGCAGGGCTTTGATCACATCGATCTCCGGGTATCCCTCCACGGTGCCGACAAACAGATTCGGATCCTGCAGCTGCAGCTGAAACATGAGAGCCGCGTAGAAGGCATTGGAGGGGTGATGGGTTCCGTGCCCCATGAGCACCACCGCTTCCTCTTTTTGGCGCTGCCCGGGGATGGATTGCATCACCGCCGCGATCACCTTTTCCAGGTCCTTCTGGGTTGCCATCAACGGATATCCCAGTATCACCCGTTGAAATCCATGCAGGCTCGCAAAGGCCCCCACGGTCCGCCGCAAATCGTGGTATTCCTGCCCGCCGATGGTGTGCAGCGATTGCACGGCCACATGGGTGAATTTTTCATCCAGCATCTGGGCCAGCGCCACTTCCGGCGAGTCCAGGTGCCGGCCCTGTTTGGCCAGCTTGCTGCGGATAATGTGGGAGGTGTAGGCCCAGCGCACCGGAAGGCCCGGGTAGGCCGCCTTGACCTTCC
>DAXETY010000032.1:0-11004 GCA_051155755.1 Desulfobacterales bacterium | reverse complement strand
ATTTGGAACGCTCCGTTTCGGTCAGAGTTTTCGGATCTTGGTCCGATCACGCCGCCGGCGTTTGGGCAGGCGACGGGCGGGTCCTTTTTTGCGGGTGGTCGGCACCCACCCGCCGCTGTCCGTGTCCTCCATGGCCCCTCCGGCTGCTGCGGCCAGCTGCAAGCGGTGCTCGAATTCCGGTGTGTCGATGATTGCGGCCCGGCTGGCGCAGGCCGAACGGACAATGGAACGATCCGAGCTGACCACCAGGGCGCGCTCGCGTTCACGGGCCGCCATGCGCTTGATGACGGCATCGGCGGTTTCCCCGCTGCGTGAAAATCGTACGGTGATTCCCTTGACCCGGTCCCGGGCGGCTGAAAATTCGGGGGCTCCGGTACCATCGAACACTACGGTAATGCGGTGGGGCCGAACGCGTTTGTAGGTTGCCAGCAGATCCACCAGGGCTTCCCGACCGAGCTGGATATCCTGACGGTCCAGGGCCCTTAGGGAGTCCGAATTACGAATGAAATTGTAACCGTCGATGATGATGTGAACCGCCATGGCTATGGTTCGAACTATGCCGAGTGTTGGTCCGTTCTGAATCGCGTTCCGGACCGGGTGAAAGGGATTTGCAGCGGAAATGCGGCGGGGAGTTCCAAACGCTCAGTGCAGGTTCTGGAGCAGCGCCAGCAGTCGATCCAGATCCGCGTCGCTGTAAAATTCGATTTCTACCTTGCCGACCTTTCCCCGCTTGCGGATTTCAACCTTGGTGCCGTAACGCCGGGACAATTCGGCCGATACGTCGGCCAGGTAGACCGCTTCGGTGGAAGGCGGCGGCGGCGCTTTTTTCTGCCCCTTACGGGCCCGTTTGACCCGGTTTTCGGTTTCGCGAACCGAAAGCCCGCGCTGGACCACCTCTTTCCATACGGCGAGCTGGAGGGATTTCGAATCGAGGCCGAGCAGCGCCCGGGCGTGCCCCATGCTCAGGTCGCCGGCAACGATGCTTTGTTTGATCTCTGCGGGCAGGTTGCGCAGACGCAGAAAGTTGGCCACTGTCGAACGGTTTTTTCCGACCCGGGCAGCGGCCTGTTCCTGGGTCAGTCCGAACTCGTTCATCAGGCGATGGTAGGCTTCGGATTCTTCGACGGGATTGAGGGCCTCGCGCTGGATGTTTTCCACCAGCGACATTTCCAGCATCTCGCTGTCGGTGACGTTTTTGACTACGACCGGGACTTGCTGCAAACCGGCCATTTTGGCCGCACGCAGGCGGCGCTCGCCGGCCACCAGTTCGTATCCGCTGCCGGTATTGCGCACCAGCAGGGGCTGAATGATGCCCTGGCTGCGAATGGAATCGCTCAGTTCCGCCAGATCCGATTCGGAGAAACTGCGGCGCGGTTGATAGGGATTGGCGCGGATCCGGTCGATGTCGCAGGGAAAATAGGATTGCGCTTCGGCATCCCCTGCAGGCTTCACCGGAATCAGCGCGTCCAGTCCCCGACCCAGCGCCAGTTTTTTGCGCTTTTTGGGATTCTTTTCGGATTTTTTTTCGAAATTTTCCCGTTGCATCCTTATCGATTCCAGACGGCGGTGTGGGGCCGGGGGTTCAGCAGCATTGAATCACAGCACGGAGGCCGCCCTGTGGGGGGCACCGCCGGTGATTTCCATGGCCAGATCAAAATAGCTCTGAGCACCGGTGGAAGTGGCATCGTAGAGAAGAATCGGTTTGCCGAAGCTGGGCGCCTCGCTCAGGCGAATGTTCCTGGGGATGACCGTTTTGAATACCAGGTTTTTGAAATGTTTTTCCGCATCTTCGGCGACCTGATAGGATAGATTGGTTCGGCGATCGAACATGGTCAGTAAAATGCCCAAAATTTCCAGGTGCGGGTTGAGATTGCTTTTGATGCGCTGGAAGGTCTGCAGCAACTGGCCCAGTCCCTCGAGTGCGTAGAATTCGCATTGCAGGGGGATCAGCAGGGAGTCGGCCGCCGTCAGTGCGTTTACGGTCAACAGGCTCAACGACGGCGGACAATCGAGGACGATGAACTCGAAGCGGCCTTTCAGCCTGGAAAGCAATGATTTTAAAGCCGTTTCGCGACCGCTGTCGCTCATCATTTCCACTTCGAAACCGATCAGCTCCACGTTGGCGGGAATCAGTTTCAGGGCTTCGATTTCCGTTTCCAGGATCAGGTCCGCAGCTTCGGCTTCGGCCAGCATGCCGTGGTAGAGTGTTCGCTCAACCTGGTTTTTGTCGATGCCGACTCCGGAGGTGGCGTTGGCCTGCGGGTCACAGTCCACCAGCAGGGTCGGGCGCTCCGAAACGGCCAGTGCCGCCGAGAGGTTTACGGCGGTGGTGGTCTTGCCGACACCGCCTTTTTGGTTCGCAATGCAGATCACCGTTGTCATGGCGCCGTTACTACCATAATAAACGGGGTTTGAAAAGACCCATAAAATGTGCCAGATTGTAACCAAGAATGAGGCGATGGTTCTATACGTGCAACCTGCCGTTTTTCACGCCCCGCTGGAGGGTGGAAATGGCCGGGGAACCCGAAAGCTTCGGAATCATGCGAATTTGCAATAAAATTACGGTCTGGATCGTCATGGCGGCATTCTTGGGCGCGCTGCTGCAGGCGGGTTCCGCCGGGGCCATCACCCCCAAAGAAGAGGAAGAACTGGGACAGCAGGTGTTTGCAGCGATACAGGCCCATTTCAAACTGGTCGACGATCCGATGATCGTCGGCTACGTGAATCGACTGGGCAATCGGATCGCCGCCGAATTCCCGCCGCAGCCTTTTACCTACCATTTTTATGTGGTGGAAGAAGAGGTCTACAATGCCTTTGCCACGCCGGCCGGACACGTGTTTATGTACACCGGTCTGATGGCGGCGATGGAAAACGAAGAGGAATTGGCCGGTATTCTGGCCCATGAAATATCCCACGTGTACTGCCGCCATATTTCCCAGAAAATCGAGCGCTCCAAAAAGATCAATATGGCCGCTCTGGCCGGTCTGGCCGCCGGCATTTTTCTGGGCGCCGCCGGTGCCGGCCAGGCGGCCGGCGCCATGACCATGGGCACCGTGGCGGCCGGCCAGGCGGCCGAACTGGCCTTCAGCCGCGAAGATGAAATCCAGGCCGACGAGATCGGTCTGCGCTATCTCATGGAGGCGGGTTACAGCGGGGAAGGGCTGCTTACCATCTTAAACAAAATTCGCGAAAAACAGTGGTTCGGCTCCGACCAGGTGCCTTCCTATTTGATGACCCACCCGGCGGTCGAAGCCCGACTGGCCTATATCGACACGACATTGGAAAAGCAGAAAGCGAATCGGCCCAAGGAACCGGTCAACTCCGAAGAATTCCGTTTTGTGCGGGCGCGCATCGCCGCGCTGTACGGAGATGAAACCGCGGCGCTGAATCGCTCCCGGGCCGCTGTCCAGCAACCCGACCCGGATGCGGCGGCCTATTACGGATACGGACTGGCGCTGGCAAGAAGCGGCAACCGGCAGCAGGCAGTCGAAGTTCTGCAGCAAGGGCTTGCGCTGGGGGCCTTCAACCCCCACATGCTCAGTGCGCTGGGTCGGGTGTATTTTCTGGACGGGCAGTATCCCCAGGCCCTGCAGTCCCTGAAGGGGGCGCTGAGCCTCGACCCGGACAACGCCGAAGCGCTTTTTTACATGGGACGGGTGCAGATGGAGCTGGGCAATCTGGCGGAAGCCCGCACGGCCCTGGAGGCACTGCTCAATCAGAAACCGGTGAGCCAGCAGGTGCACTACCTGCTGGGCCGGACCCACGGAATGCAGGGCAATCTTGCCGAAGCCCACTATCAGATGGGGCGATACCACTGGATGCGGCGTGATTTTGCCACCGCACGGACCCAGTTCCAGCAGGCATTGGAAAACAATCCCTCCGCCGACCGGCGCCAGGAGATCGAGGCGCTGTTGAAGAAGTCGAGTCAGGCTGAGGAAGGCGAAAAAAAAGAGTAGAAACGCGCCTCAGCTCTGGGCGCGGTCGAAATGGGAAAAGCGCATCGTAAAGGTGCCCCGCCCCTGGGTGGCCGAGCGCAGTGCCGTCGAATAGCCGAACATTTCCGACAGCGGTACGGTGGCGCGAAGCACCTGCAGGCCCCGCTGGGCGTCGATGGCTTCGATTTTACCGTTGCGGGCATTCAGGTCGCCGATGACCTCGCCCATAAAGTCCTCCGGGACAAAGACCTCCACGGCCATGATCGGATCCAGCAGGAACGGGTTGCCCTTGTTCAAAGCCTCCTTGCAGGCCATGGAGGCCGCCACCCGGAATGCCAGTTCGGTGCCCACCGATTCCCGGAACCCTCCGCCGACAAGACGCGCTTCGACATCCACCACCGGATAACCCATCAGCGTGCCGCTCTCCAGTGATTCCCGCACGCCCTTTTCCACTGCCGGCACGAACTCGGGTGGTATCTGCGTCTCGGGCACCTTGGAGACAAAGCGCAGGCCTTCGCCGCGCGGCAACGGTGCCAGTCGCAGCATCACTTCGCCGTACTGTCGCTGTCCCGAGATTTCCTTGTCGAATACGACACTGGCTTCAGCCGGCGTTTCGATGCTTTCCCGATGCACCACCTGCGGCCTGCCGACGTTTACCTGGGTGTTGAACTCACGCCGCATGCGGCTGATGATGATCTCCAGGTGCAGCTCGCCCATCCCGGAAAGAATGGTCTGGCCGGTGTCTTCATCCATTTTCACGGTGAGGGTGGGGTCTTCGGCCAGGAATTTTTCGAGCACCTGATCGAGTTTTTCCTGGTCGGCATGCGTTTTGGGTTCGATGGCCACCGAAATGACCGGTTCATAGGTGTCGATGCGTTCCAGCAGTACCATCCGGTCGGGGCTGCAAAGGGTTTCGCCGGTGGAAGAATTCTTCAAGCCGACCACCCCGACGATGGCACCCGCTCCAGCTTGGTCGAGCCGTTCGCGCTTGTTGGCGTGCATCCGCAGGATTCTTGAAATCTTTTCTTTTTTCTGCAGCGTGGGATTGAACACATCGTCGCCGGCTTTCAATCGACCGCTGTAAATGCGCACGAAACAAAGCTTGCGCCCTTCCATCATGGAAACCTTGAAAATCAATGCGGCCAGCGACGTGTTTTCGACCGCCTTGCAGGAGATGCTTTCGCCGGTTTCCGGGTTGATTCCTTTGATGGGCGGTACTTCCGGAGGACTGGGCAAAAAGCGCACAATGGCGTCCAGCAGCGGTTGGATGCCTTTGTTTTTCAGTGCCGAGCCGCACAGCACCGGGACCAGCTTCAGGGAGATGGTGGCCTGGCGGATGGCCGCCAGCAGCGCATCGGTTTCGATCTGCTCCTCGGAAAGGTAGGCCTCCATGATCGGGTCGTCGTGTTCGGCGACGGTCTCGAGCAGCGTTTCCCGGTACTGATCGGCCTGCTGCCGGAGCTCGTCCGGAATGTCGGTGATTTGAAAGCTGGCGCCCAGGGTGTCGTCATCCCATACGATTTGTTTCATTTCGATCAGATCGATCACGCCGGAAAACGTTTCTTCGGCCCCGACGGGAATTTGCAGCACCAGGGGCCGGGCCTTGAGCTTCTGCCGGATCATTTCCACGGTGCCGAAAAAGTCGGAACCGATTCGGTCGAGCTTGTTGACGAAGGCAATTTTGGGCACCCGATACCGATCGGCCTGGCGCCATACGGTTTCAGACTGTGGTTCCACTCCGCCGACCCCGCAGAACACGCCGATGGCCCCGTCCAGCACCCGCAGGGAACGTTCGACCTCGATGGTGAAATCCACATGACCGGGTGTGTCGATGACCTGGATGTCGTGTTCCTTCCATTGGCAGGTGGTGACGGCCGAGGTGATGGTGATGCCGCGTTCCTGTTCGTCGGGCATCCAATCCATGACGGCTTCGCCGTCGTGGACTTCACCCATTTTATGAGAGCGGCCCGTGTAATACAGGATCCGTTCGGTCACGGTGGTCTTGCCCGCGTCGATGTGCGCGATAATTCCGATGTTTCGGATTTTGCTCAGATTCGTTACAGGACTCATTGGACCATCAGCATTTCGGCTTGGAGCGGGTAGCGAATGTCGACGTGACCCGCCAGGGTGGGGGATTCCCGGCCGCCCACCAGAATTTTCACCTGCCGGACTTCATCCAGATTCAGTACCAGCGTGTTTACGATGGAAAAAATGGTCAACAACTCCGTGGCACATCCGCCCGGATGAGTTGCAACCAGGGTGTCGGTGAAGTCCAAGATCGCCGTGCCGTCTTCGGACCAATAGACGGCGCGCAGTGCGGTTTCCGCCGGCAGTGTCCGCATCAGTTCCGATTTCGGACCGGCGATCAGCGCTTCGATGATGCGCTGGATCGGGCCGGTGCGGCCGCCGGACATCTCTATCGCCCGGACCTCCGACCGCAGAACGTCGGTTTTGCGATCCGCAAAATAAAGATGTACGGCCGCTTTACCTTCCAGCCGCGTAGGTTCCGATTGCGCCGGAGCGGCAGTGGGTCGAATGACTGCCGCCAGAAGCAAAAATGCGGCAATGCCGAGCCGGCAGGGCCGGCAAGGGGTGCGAAGCAGGTCCATGATGTCCTTCTCAAGATGCGACAAGGTTCGTCGGAATCCGCACTGCAAAACAACGTGTGGATGCACTTATACATGTGTGGACCGAGTTTCGCTCAGATCCTTTTCACTGTTTTCAGTGTACGGTCCTGCATCAATGGGTGCATCCGATTCGGGTCAAAAAAGAATTCAAATTAGTATGCCATACGGGTTCGGATGTCAAGGTGAACAAAACTCGGGAACTTTGGGCAAAGATACCCCCGGATCAACGCAGAAACAACGGCAGGGGTGACGGGCACAGATCGTTGATTTCGGGCAGATCGGCGGCGGCGCAGTAGCCCTTATCGATATAGCCTCGTTCCAGGCCGGCTTCCGTAATGACCTGCAGGTGGGTGTGGTAGAACCAGTTGCCGTTTTCGTGAAAATCGCCGATGGTCGCAAAGGCTTCCCCGGCCCGGAGCCGCCGGTCGGTATCGGGCAGGTCCCGGCGGCTGAGATGACCGTAAAAACTATAGAAGGGCCGGGCACCGTCGATGCAGTGCTGCAACAACACAAATCCGCCGTAATTGCCTTCACCGGCCTCGTAGCCGGTTTGCACCACCACCGCCTGCAGTGGCGCATGCAGGCGGGTGCCGCAGGCCACGATGATATCCAGGCCGAGGTGGTAAAACCGTTGTTGTGCGACCATCTGGGGGCAGGACCGCAGCAGGGAATCGCGGCGTTCCAGGTATCCCGAAAAACCCCACGTGTAGTGCGGTTTCATCTGTTCCGCCAGGATGTTTTGAAAGCGGCGCTGGTCGCGCACATCGATTTCATCCAGCAGGGGGTTTTGCCGGGACAGGTCCGCCACGAACGGATCTCCCTGCAGTCCGGGAAAAATCGGCGCTCTTGCAAGCTCCTCGTTATAAAGTGCAAATGGATATTTCATAAGATGTTGATTTGCCCGTTTGCCCGTTCGTTCGGATTGCCCTGCAACGGCGCAACGCACCGATCGAGTTGCACGCGAATGCAACGCCCTCATATCGGATTTGTACGGCGGACTCAACCCCAAAAACCGCATCGTCCGGCGGTGGACGAAACGGTTGGGATGTGTTACTGCCAAAATCAGCAGGCAATGGGCTTGCAGACGGGGAAATCGTTATGACGGCAACGGATCGCATCGAAAAGATCGGACATTCGAAAATCCATCACGGCCCGCTCAATGACCGGGTGTACCTGATGAGGCTGGATCCCCGTGACATGCCCGAAATTGTGCCTCGACTCATGCGGCTGGCACACCGCAACGATTACGGCGAGATCCTGGCCAAAGTACCGCATCGGGCCGCCGCCGACTTCCGGAGCAACGGTTTTGTTTGCGAAGCGCGCATTCCCGCTTTTTACCGGGGCGGCGAGGATGCGTTGTTTCTGGCCCTGTTTCCGGACGCCGCGCGTCGCAAACCGTTGCATCGCAGTGATATCGAACGTTCCCGCAAACGCCTTCAAACCGTCGGCCCGAAGTCCGCATCCGAACCGATTGCATCCGAACCGTCTGTGCGGGTCTGTCGTCCGGGAGACATTCCCGAAATGCGCCGTTTGTATCGCCGGGTTTTTCAGTCCTATCCGTTTCCCATTTACGATCGAAAGTATTTGGCCGCGACCATGAATGGCGACGTGCGCTACTACGGCGTGCGAGACGAACAAGGCCGCATGGTGGCGCTGGCCTCCTGTGAAATGGACCTCAAAAACCGTGCGGTGGAATTGACCGATTTTGCCGTCCTGCCGGCCCAGAGGGGGCGGGGCATGTCCGGATTTCTGTTGCGGGCGATGGAAGCCGACATGCATCGCCGCGGCATGCGCACCGCCTTTACCATTGCCCGTACGCGTTCGCCCGGTATCAACATCGTCTTCCGCAGACGGGGTTACCGGAGGGCCGGGATGCTGGTAAACAACACCCACATTGCCGGCGATATCGAAAGCATGTGGGTCTGGCATAAAAGAATGCCGGGGGCCGATTCCGATTGACAGGCGGGATCGGTTCTTCTAAGGGGAGCCTGGAGTCCAAATTCGCCGGAGGCTGGATACCCATAGGCCGCTTGCATCCAAATGCGGCCGGCCGGACCGTTTCCAGCGGTCGCCCTGCGGCGGCAGGCACAAACGATTCAGTATCGGCCCGTTGGCGCCATCGGAACCACTGCGGCCATTGCCGGGTGGATTCGCGTCCCGCCGGGTCGAGACGAAACCGGAGCAGCGTCCATGGAAGTACAGGAACGTACGGAAAACACCGTCAAAACCACGGTTCAAGACTTCGAGCCGCCGTCTTTATCCGCATTGACCGCGTCCCTGGTCGAGTTTTTGGAACGCTACGGTGTTCCGGCACTCGTGGGGCGTCGTTTTTGCGAGCTGATCGGGCCGGAATCCGGCCGACGGCGATTTCAACGCCTTCTGGAGGCCACTGGGTTTGGGCACAATCCGGACGGATTTTGCCGGGAACTGGTCCGGCAGCTGCAAGCGGCCGACAGCCGGCGCGCTGCGCCGATTCGGATCAACGATGTCGAGCTGCCGCACCTGCTGCTGGTGGCGGCGCTGGAAACGATGATGCCCAAAGAGAAGTTTACCACGGTGAAATCCGTGGCGCAGCTCGAGGCCCTGACCCACACCTCGATTCCCGCCGGGCAGCGCGACGATATGCAGGCGGTGCTGGAGACTTATCCGGTGCGTCTGTCTTCCCACGTGATTCGGCAGATGCGGGTGTCGCCGCATGTCGGCTACCAGTATCTGCCCTTTGTCGAAGAACTCGACCCGGTCGGACACGTCAACACCTGGATCGGCCAGTTTCACCAGGGGCTGCTGGAGCAGATGTATCAGAATCGGGTCATCTTTTTGCTGAACATGAGCTGTCCGGTTTACTGCCGGTTCTGTTTCCGAAAACACAAGGAATCCCGCCACCAGACCAACCCCAGCCGGGAAGATGTGCGCAAAGCGGTGGAATATGTCGGAACCAGCCCGACCATCAAAGAGATCGTCATCACCGGTGGCGATCCATTTATGAATCGGGACAATCTGGCCTGCGCCATCGATGGCTTGAAAGAGATCCCGCACGTGCAGACCCTGCGGCTGGCCACCCGCTCCATCGCCTACTACCCGAACCTGTTTCTCGCCCGCAACGGTTCCCTGCTCAAATACATCAAGGCCAAAAATTACGAGCTGCAGATGTCGGGCAAGCGCATGGAAGTGGCCACCCACTTCATTCATCCGGATGAAATTTCCCCGCAAAGTCTGGAGCTGATCACCGAGCTGGTCAACCACGGCATCGCCGTGTACGTGCAGACACCTTTTCTCAAGGATTGCAACGATCGGGGGCCGGAGCTGGTCCGCCTCTTCAGTCTGCTGCGGGGCGCGGGGGCCGAGCTGCATTACATCTACATTCCCTGCAGTCCCATCCAGGGCAACCGGATTTACTGGACCCCCATCGCCGACGGACTGCGCGTGGCCCACTACCTGCGGGCCCATCTCTCCGACCGCGTCATTCCGCGCATCTGCACGGCAACACCCATCGGCAAGATGGACTGGCACAGCAGCGGGTGGGCCGTTGGCCCGGATTCGGAAAACCCGCATTTCATCTGGATTCGAACCCCCTATACCCCGGATTATTTTAAATCCTTTGCGCCGATCGCCAACGAACTCGATATCATCCGGGTCAACGGCGAAGGCACCATCGACATCCGCTACATGGCCGAAATCGGTGACGAATCGTTGTTTCTGGGTGCGCGTCCGCCGGTGAAAAAACGCGCTGTCGCAGCCACGGACGAAGATATCCGCTCGGCTTCCATCGAAGCCGACCGCATCACCGACCGCCTGCCGGGGGTCGTCGATACCGGGATTGCGGGCCTGCACCGGGTGCATCAAACCCGAGTGGAAATTCAGGTAGACCGCTGGCGGCCCGATTCGACCTATCTGAAAAACCACCCGGATATTACCGATGTGGTTTTGTTGGCCGAAAGGGAAATTCTGGATCATCTGCACCGCGTGCAGTCAATTCTGGAAATGCTGCGTCCGCTTGTGTCCATCAATGCGGTGCGGTTGCGCAGCCCGGCTTTCCGACGCGCCCCAGGACGTTACAGCAATGCCGTTCTGGACACCCTGGGCGAGCTCAATCGGGTTACGGTGGTCACCCCCCAGCGCTTGGAGATCGAAGCCCGCTTTCTGCGGGCCGAAGAAATCGAGCCCCGCCACGCGGTGTTGGCCGAAAACCTGCGCAACCGCGGCATTACGGTCTATAACAACACGCCGCTGCTGAGCGGAGTCAATGATTCGCCTGAAGCAATCAACCGGCTCGCATTCCGGCTGCGCGAATGCGGTATCGAGTTTCATCACCTCTACGTCGCCGGTCTGCCGCTGCAGCAACAGTGGAACCGCCGCCGACCGGTGGACGTGGTCGACGTCATCGATATCGCCACCCGGGTCCGCCGGGATGGCAGCGGGCGGGAGATTCCGCGCTACGTGAT
>DAXETY010000031.1:0-15034 GCA_051155755.1 Desulfobacterales bacterium | reverse complement strand
ATTTCATACACTCGGGTAGGCATGCAAAGCGGCAAATTCCAAAAATCATCAAAATTCTAATTGGTTAGAACTGTAGAGAAAATCATACGACAGGGTGGTAGCCTCAAATTGCATCTGTAATCATTTCAGGTGGATTTGGGCTTGTTAAAGTCGGCGGTCAAATTGGTATTGCCGCGGCCGAACGGGGTGGATATAACGGTTTGCAGTACAGCCGTAACCAAGGTCCAGGTCTGAGAGCGATACCGGTTTCACCGGTGTCAGGCCCCGCTGACCGAACCGCAGGGATGGAAGCTCGATGACCGGAATGAAGACCCTCTCATGAAAAGACATTTCCACCGATACAAATCCTGGATACGGGCGGCCCTGCTGGTCGGGCTCGCAGTCGCCGCGCAGGCGGCGGAGCCGTCTCCAGAGCAACCCCCCCCCGGTTTTTTGAATCACGAGGGTGTGGTCGAATTTCTCCGCCCGAACGGAAGCGTTGCGGTAAGGGTCCTTGTCGAAATTGCCGATGATCCGGACAGTTGGACGAAGGGCTTGATGGGTCGCACGCAGATGGCCGAAAATGAGGGTATGCTTTTTATTTATCCGGAAGCGCAACCGCAGGTCTTCTGGATGCGAAACACGCCGATTTCGCTGGACATGATCTTTATCGGCGAAGATGGCCGGGTGGTGCGCGTCGCCCGCCGCACCCGCCCGATGTCGGACCGCCACTATCATTCGATTGATCCGTCCCGATACGTGGTGGAAGTTCCGGCCGGATTCGCCGATCGCTACAATATCCGCAGGGGAACCGAATTTCGCTGGCAGCGGTATTGAATTTCTGCCGGCGGATTCATGCTGGTTGGAAAAGGAGCACCCTATGGCCGCCGACGGCAACGAACGGCAAGACACAAGTATGCCCAACGTAATCGAATATCGACCGATCGGACGCATTCACAGCCCGTACGAACGCATCGAGGACATGCCGATCCAGCCAACCGGGGCCGAGGGGGTGCGCGGCACCGTCGATATTTTTCCTGCCTATGAAGCCGGACTCAAGGATCTGGAAGGCTTTTCTCATATTATCCTGCTCTACCACTTCCACCGCTCGCCCGGCGCCTTGCTGACCGTCACCCCTTTCCTGGATACCGAACCGCGAGGGGTTTTCGCCACCCGGGCCCCGCGACGGCCGAACCCCATCGGAATGTCCGTGGTGCGCCTGATCCGCATTTCCGGGAACCGGATGGAAATCGAAAACGTGGATATCCTTGACGGCACGCCGCTGCTGGACATCAAGCCTTCGGTACCCCGGTTCGACCACCACCGGGTCGAACGCATCGGATGGCTGGAAGCAACGCAGGCTGCCGTTCGAAACACCCGCTCCGACAAGCGCTTCGGGTAGCCCCGCAGGCCGATACGTCGGTTTTGTAAACGCATCCCGGAACGGGGTTCCGTCGAAGCGGGAAACGCTTGGCGCCGGTCGGTCCTGCAGCCATCTTCTTGGCATTGCATCACTTCGTAACGCCCCGACTCCGGAATCCCGTCAATAATACACGCAACGGGTCCGATGCCGCGGCATCGCTTTGTACTCGGGCTGCTGCCCGCGATGCCAAAGCAGGTAATCCAGACCCCGGGCGGTGATGTGAAAGCCCGCCTTTTGCAGGGTTTCCCGGATGCGCTCCACGGCATCAACGGCTCCGGCACGGATTTCGATTTCCTCGGCACTGCCCGCCGCCAGGGTGTCCCCATCCGCGATCCGCTGCAGCAGGGATGCTTCATAGGTCAAAACTCCGTCCAGGCGCAGCACATGGGGGACCAGGTTGTCGGCAAATATCGTCAGCCGGTCCAGATCGTGAAATCGTCCCGGTCCCCGGCCGTCGAAGGCCAGCGCCAGGTCCGCTGCGGCCAGCTGGGCCCGCTTGTAAAATGAAACCTCGATGTCGCCGTAGGCGTGGACGTCCCGGAAATAGGGCATTTCGGCCAGGATGCGCACCAGCTTCGCGGCCGATTGTTCGGCCGAAGCCACCAGCGAGAGCCAGCGCCCATCGAAACGTTCCAGCAGAAACCGTCCCAAATCGTTGAACGCACGTGCGAAAAATGTCATAAGCTCGACAACGGCGGCATTTTTCGGGTCCTGGCCGAACAGGGCGGTGCAGTCGGCGCCTGTCATCGCACAGAGTTCGTTCGCCGAAATCGGCCCGGCACTGCGAAAGCGCTCGGTCAGCGCCATGGCGATGGTGTAGTATCCCGACATACCCGGTCGTTTTTTCAGATGCGGAAACCAGCCCGAACCAAAGTTGATCGTGTCCAGCGTCAGAAAAAATGCCGTGGTGTCTTCGGTCGAGCCGATATAGTGCCGCTCCCGATCCAGTGAGGGCGAGCGGGCTTCGGCCAGCGACAGGGAAAATGCGTAGTCGGCAATTCGATGCGCGTCAATGCGCACGTGCCCGGCCCGCCGGGCCACGGAACGGCAGCTGCTGCGGACCTGTTCGAAAATGGAGGTTGTCATGCCAGCTCCTTAGCCGGGCAGCCCCGTTTGTGCGGTTCCACCGGCGGGCAAGGGCGCCGTTGGATTGTCTTCCCCGGGTCGAACCGGCCGGACTTTACTGCCGGAGCCGGGTACGGATCGCAAAAATACGACTGCAATGATTGACAAGTACCGAACCCGTTTCAAATTTTCAACCACTTCCGTTCAGGTACCCACTCAAGGAGATTAGCCATGTTTGCCTGTCCGTATTTCATCGAACTGATGACCCCGCGGGAAGATGCCCCCGACCGGGAAGCCGACCTGAAACGCTTTTCCGACCGCTATCGCCGCATCTTCGACGCCGGCTGCGGCATCTCCATTCCGGACAACCCCATGGGGCGACCCCGGATCAGTGCGGTCGAGGCGATCCGCCACAGCGAATTGCCCGTCGACGGCGATCGGGTCGTGATGAATCTGAATACCTTTCACAGCCATGCGGAGCTGAACGAACTGCTCGATCAGGCCGCCGACCTGGGCTTGCGTTATCTGTTGGTGGTACGCGGCGACGGCGGACCGCAGCTGTCGAAACTCGACCCGCGATCGGTAGGCGGCCAAAAAAGCGTGGTCACTTCCGCCGAACTGATTCGATATATCCACGCCACCCGGCCGGAGAGGTTTGTCACGGGAGCGGCCTTTAACCAGTATGCGCCCCGGGCTTTCGAGACACGCAAACTGCACACAAAAATCGAAGCCGGCGCCGCATATGTCATCACCCAGCCGGTCATCGGGGCCGACAGGGGGGTCCTGGAACTGGAAACCCTGGGAATAACGGTGGTCGTCGAAGCCTGGATGTCGAAAAACATCGACTTGCTGATCCAGAGCGTCCGCGCCGAAGCCGATGCCGCCCCCGATGATTATGATCCCTTCGAAAACCTGGCGCTGCTGCACAACGTATTTCCGCAAAACTGCGTCTATCTGTCCATGCTCAGTTTCCAGCTGGACTGGGAAGCACATCTGCCGCGAATGAAGGGCCGGCAGCCGTCTGTGGGAGACTAAACGTTTCCGGGGAGATTTTTTTATGAAACCACGATATTGGTTTGCACTTTTTTGCACGCTGCTGTTGCCGATTGCCTGCGTGGGCACCAAAGTCCAGCATACCACCGTCCGCCCTGCGGGCAACGCGCCGCCGCCTTCGGTGGTCGCATTCGATTGCACCGACGGGCAGGCGATCACGGTTCGCTTCGAAAACCGCAGCGCCACGCTGATGCTGGGAGAAAACACCCTGCGGCTGGATCAGGTCCTGGCGGCTTCGGGCGTCAAATACAGCAATGGCAGTGCCACATTCTGGACCAAGGGTCGGGAGGCGAGCCTGGTTTTGCCCGGTCAAGCCGAAACGACCTGCATGCTGCAAAAAGAAAAATCCGTTTGGGAAACGGCCCGACTGCGAGGGATCGATTTTCGCGCGGTCGGCAACGAACCGGGCTGGTATCTGGAAATGGCCTTCGGCAAACGAATTCTGGTGGTTACCGATACCGGCAATCAACGCCATTCTTTTCCGGCCCCGGCCGAACCGCCCGACCCCGATGCCGCCCAGACCACCATTCGGGCCCGGACGTCGGAACATAAACTGGAAGTCGTGATCAACAACAAGCCCTGCCGGGATTCCATGAGCGGTGAACGCTTTGAAACCACCGTTCGGGCGACCCTGGACGGACGCACTTTCAACGGTTGCGGTCGGAGCCTGCCCTGAATCCCGTCCCGCCGGCCGGAGGCACACCATGGAACGAAACCCTCCTTCCAGGAAACCACCCGACATTAGTCGGTTGGGGGTGAACCTGCAACAGGCGACCTATACCCCGGCCTGGAATCTGCTGCTGATCACAGCCGGGTCGGTGCTCTTTTCGGTGGGCGCCAAAGGAATCGTGATCCCGCAGGAGTTTATCACATCCGGCCTCTTCGGCACTGGTCTGCTGGTTTATTACCACACCGGCCTGATGACACCGGCCCTTTGGTTTCTTTTGTTCAACATTCCGCTGTTCGCCGCCAGTTGGAGATATGTGAGCCGGAGGTTTTTTCTGTACAGTGTTTACGCCACGTTGATTTTCACCGTGGCGTTCGAATTGATCGAGATCGAAATCGGCGTACAGAATCAGGTCTATGCAGCGCTGGCCGGCGGTTTTGTCTGCGGCGCCGGACACGGTCTGATCCTTCGTTCGCTGGGATCCGGCGGCGGACTGGACGTGCTGGCCATTTTGCTCAATCAGAAGTTCAGCATCGGTGTCGGAAAATTTTACTTCGCCTACAATATGGTTCTGTACACGCTCAGCTTGACATACCTGAGCATCGACCTTTTTATCGCCTCGATTCTGCTGATGTTCATCACCACCACGACCATGGAGTACGTGCTGGCGATGTTCAGTCAGCGCAAACTGGTGTATATCATCAGTGACAAGAGCCGTGAGCTGACCCGGGCCGTCACTGCCGATCTGCAGCGCGGGGCGACCCTGATCAAGGCCCGCGGCGCTTACACCGGCAAAGACAAAGAGATCATCATGACCATCACCAACAACGTGCAGCTCAAACGCCTGGAAGAGATGGTGTTCACCATCGATCCGGCCGCGTTTTTTATCGTCGAGAATACGTTCAACGTGATCGGGCTGGGATTCAGTAGACGCAAAGTCTACTAGTGGAGCGTTTCAAATTTTCAATCAGGAGGTGATTATGCGATATAAGTTACTCGGCAGAAGCGGTCTGCGCGTTTCCGAGCTTTGCCTGGGGACGATGACCTTTGGAGAGGAGTGGGGCTGGGGCGCGTCCCGGCAGGAAAGCCGCAGGGTTTATGACGGTTTCCGGGAAGCCGGCGGCAATTTCATCGACACGGCCAACAAATATACGGAAGGCACCAGCGAGACGTACCTGGGTGAGTTCATGGCCGCCGAGCGCGAGGCGGTGGTGCTGGCCACCAAATACACCCTGTCCATGAACCCGGGTGATCCCAATGCCTCCGGCAATCACCGCAAGAACCTGGTCCAGTCGGTGGAAGCCAGTCTCAAGCGGTTGAAAACCGATTACATCGACCTGCTCTGGGTCCATGCCTGGGATTTCCTCACCCCTTTCGAAGAAATCATGCGGGCGCTGGACGACCTGGTGCGCAGGGGCAAAATTCTGTATGCCGGAGTTTCCGACGCCCCGGCCTGGGAGGTATCCCGGTCGAACACCCTGGCAGAACTGCGGGGATGGACTCCGTTTGTGGGGCTTCAAATTCAGTACAGCCTCGTTGAGCGCACTGCCGAACGCGAACTGCTGCCGATGGCCCGGGCGATGGACATCGGTGTGACCGCCTGGTCGCCCCTGGGCGGCGGCGTCTTGACCGGCAAATACAAAACCGAACGAAATGATGCCAAACGCTACGACGGCAGCAGCCCGTTTTCGGATTATTTCCTGAGCCGTCGCAACCTCGCCATTGCGCAATCCGTGGAAACCGTCGCGCGTGCCCTGGGGAAATCGCCATCACAGGTGGCCTTGAATTGGTTGATCGGCCGCCGGGATGGCGGGATGTTAATTCCGATTGTGGGTGCCCGCACGCAGGAACATCTGCAGGACAACCTGGGCTGCCTGGATTTCTCGCTGCCGCCGGAACATCGCGACGAGTTGGATCGCGTCAGTGCCGTCGAGCCCGGCTTTCCACATGATTTCCTTGAATTGGAGCCCGTCAAGGCCCTTGTTTACGGCGACCGGCTTCCTGAAATCGACGATCATCGCAAATGAACATCCACATTCTGAGCTTGTTGCCGGGCGCCCGGCAGGCCTGCGGTGTGGCCGTCATCGTGGACGTTTACCGGGCCTTTACATCGGCTTCGATCGCTTTCCGGCAGGGCGCGCGCCGGATCATCATGGTCGACCGCCCCGAACAAGCCCTGGCCCTGCGGGACCAGGGCGCGGGTGAGTTGTGCCTGGGAGAAGTCGACGGCATCAAGGTACCCGGTTTCGATTACGGAAACTCGCCCTGGGAGCTGTCCGCGGTTGATTTGACAGGGAAAACCCTCATCCAGAGCACGGGTGCGGGAACCCGCGGGGTGGTCGCCGCTGCCGGAGCCGAGGCGGTCTTTGCCGCCGCGCTGGTCAACGCCGAAGCCACCGCTGCGGCGATCACCGCCCTGGAGGCCGAACGGGTGTCCATCGTGGCCATGGGCAGTCGGGCAGAGATGCGCGGCGAGGAAGACGAACTGTGCGCCCTGTACTTGCGCAACCGGCTGCAGGGCTTCCGACCGGATCGATCGGCGCTTCGAACCCTGCTGCGCGCGTCCTGCGACTCGGCCAAATTCGAAGATCCGCGGCTGCCGCAATTCGATCCCCGTGACCGCGACATCGCCCTGCAGGTGGACACCATCCCGATCGCCATTCGGGTACGCAAAGAAGGCGCCCTGCGGGTGGCCGAACCCCTGACGACCGGAACTTCGAAGCCATAATCTATTTTCGTTCCGGCAAGGAGCCGCTTAATGACATTTGTTACGCTTGGCGACAACGCTCCGCAAAGTGTGGTTTACTGCGATTCGCCCATCGGTCCGATGCGGGTGCACACCGTCGCCGGGGCGGTTACCGCCGTGGAATTCGTGGCCTCGCTGGGCAAAGCGCAGCAGACGGATGCCGTCGCCGTCGAAGCCGCCCGCCAGCTGGCGGAGTATTTCGAAGGGCGGCGCCGCAAATTCGATCTGCCTCTGGCACCGCAGGGCACGGCCTTTCAGCGGGCGGTGTGGCAGCAGATGCTGGCAGTCCCCCACGGTAACGTCACCACCTACGGCGGCATTGCCGCTGCAGTCGGACGCCCCCGGGCGGCCCGGGCCGTCGGATTGGCCAGTGCCCGCAATCCGATTACCGTGTTGATCCCCTGTCACCGCGTCATCGGCAGCAATGGCCGTCTGACGGGCTACGGAAGTGGTTTATGGCGCAAGGAATGGCTTCTGAAACACGAACGCAGCCTGTGAAGGCCAAATCCCTATCAATCCCCGATCCACCCCCTAGATTGCTTAGGTATTTTATTAACAATTTTATGGGGTTGAAATAACTTATTTTTTTTATTTTACTCATGCTGGGTGGATCAACTCGGCATCTTTTGAAACCGGAAATTCGAGCCGGATTCTACCTTTCCAATCTCGCCGCTTCCCGTCTCGCCGCTTCCCGGCAACCCGACTGCATCTCCCGTGCCCGCTGCCGGAGCCATGGGGAACCGCTTCAGCCTGATCCACACCGAATGCAGTTTTCCCGTCGGTCTTTGAAAGCCCGGGGATCGTATACCCCGTTGTTTCATCAACCGTATCAAAACAGGGAGGCCATCATGAAAACGGTATGGATCGTAGCGGCAGTGATGTTCGTTGTGGCGGTCGGTGTCGGAGGAGCCGTTGCCGGCGATCGTCCGGAAACAAAATTTTACGAAAAATGCATCGACCGGAAAATCAGCCAATGCGACTGCAAGAAGGATTTGATGTCATCGAGGAGCGTCCATCTGCAAAACGACGCCCGCATCTCGCAGATGAAAGTTGATTTCCTCCAGCAGAACCGGACGGCGCTGGTTCTGGAAATGCAGGCCGCGGAACTGGAAATGAAAAACCACAAGGTGGACTGTTTTCTGAACCGGAAATTTCTGGAGTCGCTTCCGGCGGCACCCACGCTGCGCAAGGCGTCGTTTTAAGACGCTCGGAATGATTTTTACTCCTGAGACCGGCAGAACCGTTCGCAGTCGATGGTGCAGGCCGCCGCCTCGCCCGCTGCAGTCGCTTTTTCCCACTGCAGGGTGCTGTGCCCGATGCCGAACCGGGCGTGAAGCTGCTCGCCGGCTTCAAGGGTAATCTCGTGCGGATCAATCGATCCGTCCTGCACCAGGTGGGCCGTCAAGGCGGTCTCGGTGGTGCTCATGGCCCAGATGTGAAGATCGTGCACGCCGGTGACCCCTTGCAGGCCGAGCAGATAGCTGCGGACTTTTTCCGGATCGATCCCGCTGGGGACGGCATCCATGGCCAGGTTGACCGAATCCCGCATCAGGCCCCAGGTGCCGATCAGAATCACAACGGCAATGGCCAGAGAAACCGCCGGGTCCAGCCAAAGCCACCCGGTATAGACCATCCCCACGCCGGCGGCGACCACGCCGATCGAAACGGCGGCATCGGCCGTCATGTGCAGAAAAGCACCGCGAATATTTAGATCGCTCCGGCGACCGGCCATGAACATCAACGCGGTCACCGTGTTGACGACCACGCCGATGGCCGCCACCAGGATGATCGTGCTTCCGGCAGCCGGGGCGGGTTGAAAGAGCCGCTTAACGGCCTCCACACCGATCCCGCCCACCGCGACAAACAGAAAGACCGCGTTCAACAGCGCGGCGTAAATCGTGGATCGCCGCCAGCCATAGGTCCTTCTGGGGGTGCGCTGCCGCTGGGCCAGGTAGGCGCCGCCCCAGGCCAGCAACAAACCGAGCACGTCGCTGAGATTGTGACCGGCATCGGCCAGCAGCGCCAGGGAATCGGCCACAAATCCGTAAAAAGCCTCCACGGCGACAAAGGCCACGTTCAGAATCACCGCCACCAGGAAGGCACGGCTGTACTGGGTGTAGTGATGTGCGTGTTCGTTCATAACCCGCCATCGCAATTCGGGAATCCCCCGGATCGGCCTTGTGCCGAACCGCCGATGCGGCCGGCCCGAACCGATCTTTCTGCAACCGTTTCCATCCCGGGTAAATAATGCTGCGGAGCCGAAAAGTCAAAACCCGTTTCGGCGACTTCCGCGAATCCACAATCGTTTTGGATAAAATACATTCTTGTCCCTATTCCTTCCACTCGCCGCGGATATCAATTTAACCGATATGCATCTGCCGCCCTGTTTTCGAACCGTCTTTTGTTGAAGAATTTATGACATTACTGCGCATCGGCAACTCAATTTCAATAAGCACCGTGCTTGGATTCCTTGCGCTGGCCGTCGCCCTGTGGGCCTGTTCGGAAACGGATTCTGCAAAGGACGGCAAGCCTTCCGCCCCGACCCCGGTCCGGGTGGTTCAGGTCGAACAGCAGGATCTGCAAGAAACCCTGACTGCGGTCGGTTCGCTGGCAGCCGCCGAAAAAGTGACCATCCGACCGGAAATTTCCGGCATTGTGCGCACGATATCATTTCGGGAAGGCCAGAGGGTCAAACGCGACCAATTGCTGTTTTCCCTGGATGACGAAGCCATCCGTCAGCGGCTGCAAGCCGGCCGGGCCGCCCTGAAAGCGGCCGAGGCGGAGGCGCAGAATGCCAGAAAAATGCTGGTGCGGCGGCGGGAACTGCTGGTGGAAGGAACCATCGCAGCGGAAACTTTCGATGCAGTCCAAACCCGGTACGAAACCGCGGCCGCCCGGGTGGAACGTCTCAAGGCTGAAATCGGGGAGATCCGCGTAGCCCTCGACAACACCGAAATCCGATCGCCCATCGACGGAATCACCGGCGCCCGCCGAATCGACCCCGGCGACTTTGTGGAAATCGGCGACCCGCTGGTGACCATCGTGCGAACCGACGTGCTGGAGATCGAATTCACCGTGGCCGAACGCTATGCCAACCGCGTCGGTGAGGGCCAACCGGTTCGGATCCGCACAGCGGCCAACCCGGAACGATTCTTTCAGGGAAGTGTTTTTTTCCTCAGCCCGCAAATCCGAGAAGATACCCGCGACCTGCTGCTGAAGGCCGAAGTCGCAAATCCAAACGGACTGCTGCGGCCGGGCGGATTTGCCAACGTGGAATTGATTCTGCAGGTTCGCAAACAGGCGCGGGTCCTGCCGGAAGAAGCCCTGGTGCCGACGCGCAGCGGCTACATCGTGTTCGTGGTGCAGGAAGGCAAGGCCCGGCGGCGGGAGGTGACCATCGGTCTGCGCCGTCCCGGTATCGTGGAAATCCGCAGCGGGCTCCAATCCGGTGAGACCGTGATTCGCTCGGGACATATCTCCGTTTCGGACGGAGATCGGATTGAAGTGGCAGGCGACGCGCAATCATGATCTGGAATTTCTGCATACGGCGCCCTGTTCTGACGGTGGTGGTTTTCCTGGCCATCGCCATTTTCGGCATCTACGGATATCAGCAGTTGCCGGTACGCGAGTATCCCGACATCGAGTTTCCAGTCGTCAATGTCAGTGTGGTGCTGCGCGGCGCCGATCCGGAGGTGATCGAAACCGAAGTGGTCGAACCGCTGGAAGAAGAGCTCAACACCATCGAAGGTATCAAGACCATCCGCTCCACCAGCCGGGAGGAAGTCGGCACCGTCACCGTGGAGTTCGAACTGTATCGTGATATCGACATCGCCGCACAGGATGTAAGAGACCGGGTCTCGCGGGCCCGCCCGGAAATGGCCGACGACATCGAAGAGCCCATCGTGCGCAAAGTCGATCCCGATGCCCGGGCGGTCATGTGGATCGCCTTGACGGGCAACGAGCGCTGGGATCCGGTCCGCATCACCGAATATGCCGAAAACAACATCAAGGAGCGCCTGGAGGGACTGCCCGGCGTCGGCCAGATACGCATCGGCGGGGAGCGGCGCTACGCGGTCCGGATTCAACTCGATCCGTTGAAACTGGCGGCCTATCGGCTCACCGTGCAGGACGTGGTGAACACCATCCGCAACGAAAACGTCGACATCCCGTCGGGGCGGATCGAAAGCGAAATGCGGGAATTTCTGGTCAAGACCCAGGGACAGTTCTCCGCGGCGCAGCCTTTCAACGACCTGATTCTGGCTTACCGCGACAACGCCCCGGTCCGGCTGAGCGAAGTGGGCCGGGCCGTCGACGGCGTGGAGAACGACCGTACGGTCGCGCGTTTTGTCGGGGAACCTTCGGTCGGACTGGGCGTAGTCAAGCAGTCGGATGCCAACCTGGTGGCCCTGGTGGAGCGAGTCCGCAACCGTATGCAGGCCATCGGCAACGACTTTCCTCCGGGCCTGCAATACACGATCGCCTCGGACGATTCCCAATACGTCCGGGAAAACATCCGCGACCTGTTGCGAACCATATTTCTGGCCACCGCCCTGGTGGTGGCGGTGATCCTTTTTTTTCTGGGGACCTTCCGCGGCACGTTGATTACCAGCCTCGCCATTCCGACCTCCCTGCTGGGAGGATTTGCGGCGATTCACTATTTCGGATTCAGCCTGAACGTCCTGAGCATGCTGGGTTTGATCCTGGTGATCGGTATCGTGGTCGACGACGCCATCGTCGTGCTGGAAAGCTGCTTTCGCCACATGGAAAAGGGGGCCGCATCCCGGCCGGCGGCACGCACCGGTACCACGGAAATCGCCTTTGCCGCCATCGCCAATTCCCTGTCCCTGGCGGCGGTCTTTATCCCGGTGGCCTTCATGCCGGGGCTGATCGGCCGATTTTTTTTCGAGTTCGGCCTGACCGTGGCCGTCACCGTATTTTTCTCCACCTTCACGGCCTTGACCCTCACGCCGATGCTCTGCTCGCGTTTTCTGGTGCGTCCCGATCGGCAGCATCCGCCCCGCTGGCAGCGCTGGACCGAATCCGCATTTGGGGCCTTCGAATCGATCTATCGACGCATTCTCAACGTCGCCCTGCGCCACCTCTGGGTCACGGTTTTCATCGGAGCGGCCGCCTTTGCCGGCGGGCTGTACCTGTTCGCCCTGCTGGACACCGAATTTTCGCCCAGCGTGGACCGGGGCGAGTTCGTGGTTTCTTTCGAAACCGTGGAGGGCGCCTCTCTGCGGGCCACCGATCGATACGCCCGTAAAATCGAACAGATCTTTTCTGAAATACCGGAAATCCGAACTTATTTTCTGGCAGTCGCCCTCGGGCGCACCGGCCCCGGCCAGGTCAACCAGGGCATCAGTTTCGTCCGCCTGACCCACCGGGGACAGCGCCAGCGGTCCCAACAGGCGGTCATGCAGCACGTGCGGGATCGCATTGCCGGGTTGACCGGTGTGCGGGCCTTCGTCCTGGAACCCGGCGGTCCCCTAGGGGCCGAAGCCCCGCTGCAGATCGTGCTCAAAAATCCGGAACTGGATCAGCTGGCACAACAACAGGCACAGGTCATGGCCTGGATGCGCCGGGAGCCTGAATATGTCGGTGTCAACACCAACACGCGCCTGGACCGCCCGGAGGTCCGGGTGCGCATCGACCGCGATCGGGCCGCGGAAATGAAGGTTTCCGTTCGTACGATCTCCGAAACGTTGCGCTTCATCTTCGGCGATCCGCAAATATCCACGATCGATCGTGGAAGCGAACGCTACGAAGTGATCACGGAAATCGCCGCCGAAAAAACCGTGCCGGCGACGATTTTTCGCCTCTACACCCGCAACGGTGCCGGACAGATGATACCGCTGGAGTCGCTGGTTCGGATCGAAGAAGCGGTCGGCCCCAGCGAAATTCATCACTTCAACCGCAGCCGGTCGGTGACCCTCAGCGCCCAGAACCCGCCCGGGGTCGCGCTGGGGCCGGCGCTGAGCAAACTCCAGGCTCAACTGGCGCAGACGCTTCCGGCCGATTTCGAAACCACGATCACGGGCCGGGCGCAGGACTTCCGGGAGTCCTTTTTCTATTTAACCGTCACCATCGGTTTTTCGGTGATCTTCGTCTATCTGGTACTCAGTGCCCAGTTCGAATCGTTTCTGCACCCGTTTACCATTTTGCTGACGCTGCCGTTGGCGGCCGTCGGGGCTTCCGGTGCACTTTACGTCCTGGGCATGACCCTGAATATTTTTTCGTTCATCGGCCTGATCCTGCTGGTGGGACTGGTGACCAAAACCGGCATTCTGCTGGTCGACTATGCCAATGTGCTCCGCGCCCGGGGCAGCCGAATCGAAGAGGCTGCCCGTCAGGCGGCGCATATTCGCTTCCGGCCCGTGATCATGACGGCAACCTCCACCGTGCTCGGCATGCTGCCCATCGCGCTGGGTTTCGGAGCCGGCGGCAATGCCAGGGCGCCGATGGGCGTGGTGATCGCCCTGGGAAACTTCGTTTCAACGGCCCTTACGCTGCTGGTGATCCCGGTGGCCTACATCCTGCTCAGCCGTCTGCAGCGGGCCCTGTCCCGGCATCGGAGTGTGCGGGTTTCGCTGATTGCAGCGACCCTTGGCATTGGGGTCGTCGCCGGACTCTGGTGGTGGTGGCGGTAACCTTCTCGCCGGTAAGAAATTTGCTTTCGAAAGGAGTCCATTGAAACTGATTCAAATTTATTATCATTTCGAATTTTCCGATACCATTGAAGCGATTCTGGACGATTGCGAGGTCGACCATTTCGTCCGATACGCGATGGTGGAGGGCAAGGACCGGGACGGCAAGCATTACGGTTCGAAAGTATTTCCGGGCAACAGCTCCGTGGTCCAGGCCCTGGTGTCCGACGAAGCGGTTGACGGGCTGCTGGAAGCACTGCGAGGTTTCAAGGAATCCGGGGATTCGCACCGGCATCTGACCGCCGTGGTCCTGCCGGTGGAATCATCGCTGTAAAAAAATTTCGAGCTCATGTCATGCTAAGAAAGTTGAAAAGGAGGCAACCTTGGCGACCCGACTTTGCCTGCACAACACGATGACCGATCGCATGGAGATTTTCCAACCGCGCCAGCGCGGAAAGGTGAAGCTGTTTACCTGCGGACCTTCGATCTACAACTGGCCCCACATCGGCAATTATCGAACCTTTCTCTACGAAGACATACTGCAGCGCTACCTGGAGTACCTCGGATATCGCGTCGAGCGATTGATCAATTTTACGGACGTCGAGGACAAGGCCATCGCGGAGGCCCGCGAAAAAGGCATTACGCTGGAAGCGCTCACCGAACCGGTGGCGCAAAGCTTCCGGCAGGACTGCCGGGCGCTGCGCATCCAACTGCCGGAGATCATTCCCCGCTCTTCCACCAGCGTAGACCAGGCCGTGGTGTTGATCCGAAAATTACTCGATCGCGGCTACGCATATTGGCACAAACGGGACGTGTTCTACGATCCGCTCAAATTCAAGGGCTTCGGCAAACTCTACGGTCTCGACATGAGCCGTTGGCCCCGCAAAAAAATTCGTTTTCGCAAGGATACCTATCCCGGTCAGCGCTGGAACCTGGGGGATTTTATTCTCTGGCACGGACGTCGCGGTCCGCAGGACAACATCTATTGGGAAACCGATATCGGCCAGGGCCGCCCCTCCTGGAACATTCAGGATCCGGCCATGATTACCAAGCATCTCGGCCACCAGGTGGACATCAGCTGCGGCGGTGTGGACAACCTCTATCGCCACCACGACTATAACATCGCGGTCATCGAAGCGGTTTCCGGCAAACCCTTCGCCGGCTATTGGCTGCACGGCGAGCATGTGCTGGTCCGCAGGGTCAAGATGTCCAAAAGCCGCGGCAACATCACTTATTTGTCGGATCTGACCGCACGCGGCTACCAACCGCATCACCTGCGTTTTTACCTGATCTACGGTCATTATCGCGAGAAATTAAATCTCAACGTGGACCATCTCCATCTGGCGCGGGGTAAAGTCGACAGCTTCCGGGACCTGGTCTCCCGCCTGGCAGCGGCCGAGCCGGATCCGGCCCGGTCGGATCCGGCGGCGGAGGAACATATCGAATCCCTGCGG
>DAXETY010000030.1:0-92556 GCA_051155755.1 Desulfobacterales bacterium | reverse complement strand
ATGCTATTTACCGGTTTGGCCGCCGCGAAGCGGGGGGCGCTTTTAAGAGGCAAACCCTTGCATGCGGGCCGCCTGAAAATTTTCTCTTGACGAATTTATAGCTAAATTGTAGTTAGTTTATAGCTGTTTTGTGATGCCGTTGCCTCCGACCGGCACGGCGAATATTTAAAATCGATGATAAATACAAATTCTTAGCGATCGAGCGCTCGGAATCGGCAATTCCATTCATCCGGGTTGGAATCACCATGGCTTCCGGTCGCAAGGGAATTGGTCGATTCCTTCCATCAGGAAAGCGTATGGTCGCACTGAAAAGAGACATGACCCTGAAAGAGGCCGAGGTGATACCGGAAAACGCCGAGAAATCGCCTCCGGCGCGTTTTACCATCTCCGGCGAAGAAGTGATCGAAAAGGTTGTCAAACCGGGGGGCAGTGCCGGCCGGGTCTATCTGCCCTGCCACTGGGTGGGCAAGCGCGTTAAAATCATCCGCATCAACTGACACCGGAAATGAGCGTATCGAATATGGACTGGAGAATAACGACCTGAAAACGATCCGAATACCATTTCCGGCCAGATAGAAGGGAAACACCATGCGGTATGCAGAAACGGGTTTTAATTTGGAAATCGATCTGTCTCGGGGAAGCATCGATCGGATCGGCACCGATCCGCAATTGACTGAGCTTTATCTCGGAGGGCTGGGTACCAGCGCCAAATTGCTGTGGGATCGGGTTCCACCGGAAACCCGGCCGTTTGCCCCGGAAAATCTGCTCATATTCGCCGCCGGCCTGCTGTGCGGCACACCGGCAATCGGGTGCAATCGCACCATCGTTTCCACCATTTCCCCCCAGACCGAGTTGATGGCCTTTTCCATGATGGGGGGGTTTTGGGCGCCCGAGTTGAAGCATGCCGGCTACGACAAGGTGATCGTCCGCGGCAAATCACCCGACCTGGTGTATTTGTGGATTCACAACGACAAGGTCGAAATTCGGGATGCCTCGCACCTGAGCGGCAAGGGCGCCATTGAAACCGCCGAGGCGATCCGGCAGGAGTTGAACGAGCCCAAGGCCCAGGTGGCGGCCATCGGCCTGGCCGGCGAAAACCGGGTCTATTACGCCTCCGTCGAGCAGGGCCGCTCCAGTGCCAGTCGCGGCGGCATCGGCGCGGTGATGGGCGACAAGGGGCTGAAGGCCATCGCGGTGCGCGGCACCGGGGACATCAACGTGGCCCGGCCGGCCGAATTCATCCAGCTCTGCAACGAGGTGCTGCAGTACATCAAATTCCGCGAAGAAAATCCCATCCCCGGGGTTATGCCCATTCTGGCCGGGCTCGGCTCGCCCCAGGAGATGAAAGTCCACGACGAAAAGTGGCACACCGAAAACTTCATGTGGGGCAACTCCCGCGAGCGCCGCAAGGGCTTCTGGAACGAGGAGATCGAGAAGACCTGGACCGAGACCATGGAAAACGCCCGCACGCGGCTGATCAGCTGCTACAACTGCCCGATGAAATGCGGCGCCACGCTTTCCATGCCCGGGCTTCCCACCTACATGATGAAGTGCTTCTCCAAGCTGACCTACACTATGGCGGCCTTTTCGGACCTGGATTTCGGATTGACCATCGCCCAGCGCGCCACCGAATACGGCGTGGACGGATTCTCCGCGCCCCAGGTGATGGCCTTTGCCGTGGAGCTCTACGAAGACGGGATTTTGACCGACGCCGACATGCCCGGATTTCCGTCCGACAACGAAGCGCGCTTTTACTGGCTGCTGGACCGCATCGTCCGCCGCGAGGGCATCGGCGACGTGCTGGCCAACGGCACCTACTGGGCCGCCCGGCAGATCGGCAAGGGCGCCGAGGCTTATGCCCACAACAATATCAAGAAGCACGAGCAGCTGCCGCTGAAGCTTTCCATGCTCAATCCCATTTATTTTCTGATGTATGCCACCGGCGAGAAGATCAACATCACCCAGATCGAGGGGCAGTTTCCCCAGACGCCGTTTCCCAAGCGGGAGCAGCGCGAAGAATTCGTCAAGGACTGGTTTCAGGTTCCGGACGAAAAGTTCAAACAGTATTTCCTGGACTGGGAGCTGCGCGGGGAAAACTCGATTCCCTACTATCCGACCGTGGAGATGACCTGCGACATCGTCGACTGGCAGGAGCGCATGCACTACATCGACGACGCCCTGGGGATGTGCGCCGGCCTGTCGTCGTTTCCGCTGAAACCGCCGTATCACATTCATAATTACCCCAAGTTCATCTCGGCCGGGGCGGGCATCGAAATGGACGAAGAGAAGCTGACCCAGGCCGCCAAGCGCTACCGGACGCTGGTTCGGGCGGTGAACATCCGCCGGGGCATGCGCCGCAAGGACGAGAAGCCGCCCGAAAATCACTGGAAGCATCGGTTTCCGGAACTCGAAAAAGAACTGCTGGACACCTACTACCGCTACAAAGGCTGGAACGAAGACGGCATTCCGACCCGGGCGTCTCTGAACGAGCTGGGGCTGGATTACGTCGGCGAAGACTTTGTCAAACGCGGCATCCTGCGCGACGGCGACGAAGCCGCGTCTGTTCGCGATACCGCTGCGGAACAATCGAAGATACCAGGGGGTGGTCACCGTGAAGGGTGAGAAAAAAAAGAAAATCGTGAAAACCATCCGCATCGACGTGGACAAATGCAACGGCTGCCGCGCCTGTGAGGTGATCTGCTCCGCCTTTCACGCGGATCCCAAGTACAGCAGCAACAACCCGGCGCGCTCCCGCATCCGGGTGATTCGAGAGCCGCTGCGCGACATCTACGTGCCGGTGTATGCCGGTGAGAATGCCGCCGCCGAGTGCGCCGGCCGGGACAAATACACCATCGACGGCAAAGCGTACGACGAATGCGCCTTCTGCCGGGCCGCCTGTCCGTCCCGGGAGGAGTTCAAGGAGCCCGACTCCGGCCTGCCGCTGAAATGCGATATGTGCGAGGGCGAGGAAGAGCCCCTGTGCGTGCAGTGGTGTCTGAACGACGCCCTGATTTACGAAGAGCGCGAAGAAGAAGTCGAAGAGACCGAAGAGCCCGAGGATCTGGAGGTCGGGCTGGAGGCGCTGGCCAAGAAATACGGCATGCAAAAGGTGATGGAGACCGTCGCCCGGATGAAGCTGTCGAAGAAAGGCTGAAACCAGAGGCCGCAAAAGAGGACAGGAAAATACCGTGGAGAATGTCGCCGATTACAAAGAGATCATCGATCTGATCAAAGCCAACGGTGGGGAGGCTTTCAAATACTGCTACCAGTGCGGGCTCTGCGATGTGGTCTGCCCCTGGAACCGGGTCCGGAATTTCAGCATGCGCAAGATTATCCGCCAGGCGACCTTCGGCATGACCGAGATCGAAAGCGACGAGATCTGGCGCTGTACGACCTGCGGCATCTGTCCCCAACGGTGCCCCCGGGACGTCAAGCAAATCGAATCCGGGGTTTCGCTGCGCAGAATCGCCACCGAATACGGCGTGTTTCCGACCTCGGTCAACCCGGTGCGCACCATCAGCGCCAGCCTGACCGCCGAAGGCAACCCCCTGAGCGAACCGCGCAATAAAAGGGCTGAGTGGGCCGAAGGACTTGCGGTCAATGCCTTCACCGAGGAAATGGAAATTCTGTATTTTCCCGGCTGCTACCTCTGCTACGATCCGCGGCTGAAAAAGGTGGCCCGGGCCACGGCCGCCATTCTCACCGCGGCCGGGGTGCAGTACGGCATTCTCGGGGCTGCGGAAAACTGCTGCGGTGAGAGCATCCGCAAGACCGGCGACGAGGCGGTCTTCAAGCGGCTGGCCCGGGAAAACATCAAGACCTTTATCGATCACGGGGTACGGAAAATCCTGGTATCCTCGCCCCACTGTTATCACACCTTCAAAAACGAGTACCCCGAATTCCGGGTACACTTCGAGGTGGTGCACATCGTCGAGTACCTGCGGGAACTCATCGATGCAGGCCGTCTCGAATTGAAACGCAGCTATGCGAAAAAGGTGGCCTATCACGATCCCTGTTATCTGGGGCGGCACAACGGCATCTACACCGAGCCCCGGGAAATCCTGCAAACGATTCCGGAGCTGGCGCTGATCGAGCTGCCCGATGCGCTCGACGACAGTCTCTGCTGCGGCGGGGGCGGCGGCCGGATCTGGATGGAAACGCCCAAGGGTGAGCGGTTCTCCGACATTCGTATCCAGCAGGCGCTCGGGGTCGGGGCCGAGGTGCTGGCCACCGCCTGCCCCTATTGCATCACCAATTTCGAAGAAAGCCGGCTGGCGCTGGAAGACGAAGCCGCGCTTCCCATCAAAGACATCACCGAGATCGTCCTGGAAGCGATGGCGGCAACCGCAGAAACCGGATGAGGAAATCGACCTGTGGAAAATCAACAATTGGACAACGAACAGCTCGAACAGCTTTGCCGGAATTTCGCCGGGGCCAGCTTCGGCGACGTGATGGTGCTCGGCGGCGGAATCAGCGGCATTCAGGCGTCGCTGGATCTGGCCGATGCCGGCTTCAGGGTCTATCTGGTTGAAAAAGCCCCGGCCATCGGCGGGCACATGGCCCAGCTGGACAAGACCTTTCCGACCAACGACTGCTCCATGTGAATTCTGTCCCCCAAACTGGTCGAGGTCGGCCGGCATCCAAACATCGAAGTTCTGACGTTAACCGAAGTTGACCGCGTCGAAGGCGAGGCCGGCGATTTCACGGTAACCCTGATCAAGCAGCCGCGGTACATCATTGAAAGCAAATGCACGGGATGCACGATCTGTGCGGAATACTGCCCGGTCAGCTATCCGGATAAATTCAACCAGGAAATATCGCAGAACAAAGCCGTTCACATTTATTTCGCCCAGGCGATTCCATTGATCGCCTACATCGATCAAAGCTGTCTGTATCTCAAGGAGAATAAATGCGGAATCTGTGAAGGCGTCTGCCAGAACGACGCCATCGATTTGAACCAGGCCCCCGAGAAGGTCGAAATCAAGGTCGGCGCCGTGGTTCTGGCCCCCGGTATGGAGCCCTACGATCCGGGTGTCAAAGGCGAATACGGCTACGGCCGGATGCAGAACGTGGTCACCAGCATGGACTACGAGCGCCTGATGTGCGCCACCGGCCCCCACGAGGGAGAGATCCGGCGCGCCTCGGACCAGGCCCATCCCCGCAAAATCGCCTGGATTCAGTGCGTGGGTTCCCGGCGGGTGACACCGGGCGACAACAGCTATTGCTCGGCGGTTTGCTGCACTTACACCCAGAAGCAGGTCATCTTGACCAAGGATCATATCCCCGGGGCCGAGTGTACGATTTTTCACAACGATATCCGCTCCTTCGGCAAGGATTTCGAGCGCTTTTACGAGCGGACCGCCGACCTGCCCGGTGTGCGCTTTATCCGCAGCTACGCGGCGGTGGTCGGTGAAGACCCGGAAAGCGGCAACGTCACCATTCGTTATGCCAGTCCCGACGAGGGCGTCAAAGAGGAAGAATTCGAGCTGGTGGTTTTGTCGGTGGGGCTGAATCCGCCCGACGATTATGCCCGGCTGGCCGACAAGTTCGGATTCAATCTCAATCGCCACGGGTTTTGCGAGGACAATCCCCTCAATCCGATGGAAACTTCGCGGCCGGGGGTGTTTGTCAGCGGCGCTTTCCAGGGGCCCACCGATATTCCCGAGTCGGTGTTCAGCGCCAGCGGGGCCGGCTCGCAGATCGGTCAAATCCTGAATTACCGGCGCGGCCGGCTGTCCGAAGAGCGGGTCTATCCGCCCGAACGGGATGTCTCGGTCGAAGCGCCCCGCATAGGCGTTTTCGTGTGCCACTGCGGGGCCAATATCGGGCGCGTGGTCGACGTGCCTGCGACGGTGGCGTATTGTTCGGAGCTGCCCAACGTGGTCCATGCCCAGGAGCAGCTGTTTTCCTGCGCCACCAACTGCGCCCGGGAAATCACGGACATGATCAAGGAAAAAGGCCTCAACCGGGTCATCGTGGCCGCCTGCAGCCCGCGCACGCTGGAACCGCTGTTTCGCGACACCCTGCGCGAGGCGGGCATCACTCAGTACTACTACGACATGGCCAATATCCGCGAGCATTGCTCCTGGGTGCATTCCAAAGAGAAAGAAGAAGCCACCGCAAAGGCCAAGGACATCATCCGGATGTCGGTGGCCCGGGCCTGCCACCTGGAGCCACTGCAGGAATTCGATCTGCCGGTGACCAAGCGGGCCCTGGTGATGGGCGGCGGGATCGCCGGCATGACCTGCGCGCTTTCCATCGCCGAACAGGGCCACGAGGTCTGCCTGGTGGAAAAGCAAAAGCAGCTGGGGGGCATGGCCCGCAATATCCACTACACCCTGGAAGGGCTGGATGTGCAGGCCTATCTGCAAGATCTGGAGCGCAGGGTTTATCGACACCCCCTGGTTCACGTCTATGCCGATGCCGCCGTCACCGAGGCGACCGGATACGTGGGCAATTTCGTCACCAAGATCGAATCCGAACGCGGTCCGGCCGAAATCAAACACGGCGTGACCGTGATCGCCACCGGCGCGGCCCAGTACGAACCCCATGAATACCTGTACGGGGAAAACGGGCGGGTCCTGACCCACCTGGAACTGGAGGCGCGTGTGGCCGCCGGCGACGAAACCGTTACCGGAGCCCGGACCCTGGTGATGATCCAGTGCGTGGGCTGCCGCAACCAAGCGCGCAATTACTGCGCCCGGATCTGCTGCAGCCAGTCGGTCAAAAATGCCCTGAAGTTGAAAGAAGTCAATCCGGAGATGGATATTTACATCCTGTTTTGGGACATGCACACCTACGGGTTCAAGGAGGATTACTACCGCGAGGCAGCCGATAAGGACGTCAAATTCATTCGCTTCACGCCGGAAGCGCCCCCCCGGGTGGAAGCCGCCAAGGCCGAGGGTCGCGACGTGTTGCGGGTGGCGCTGACCGATCCGATTCTCGGAACGGAGCTGGCCATCGACGCCGATGTGCTGTCCCTGGCTGCCGCGGTGGTTCCGGCCGACGGCAGCACCGAAGTCGCCCAGCAATTTAAAGTCTCCCTGGGTCCGGATGATTTCTTCAAAGAAGCCCACGTGAAACTCAGACCGGTGGAGTTCAGCACCGACGGCGTGTTTCTGTGCGGCACGGCCCATTACCCCAAGCACCTGACCGAGACGATCAACCAGGCCTACGGTGCCGCCGGCCGGGCACTGACGCTGCTCTGCCGGGATACCGTCACGGTGTCCGGGGCGATTTGCGAGGTGCAGGAAAGCCGGTGCATCGGCTGCGGGCAGTGCATCACCGCCTGCACGTACGGCGCCATCGAGTTTCGCGACACGCGCCAGGGGAGAAAGGCCCTGGTCAACCCGGTCATCTGCAAGGGCGACGGTCTGTGCAACGCCAAGTGCCCCACCGGGGCCATCCAGCTGAAGCATTTCACCGACGCGGAGCTATTCAGCCAGGTGGATGCGGTGCGATCCGCCGAGGCCCTCCAGCGGCAAATCGATGCGGCCTTCGGCGACGAAGACCATCCCGACCGGGAAAACAAAGTGAATATTCCAACGAGTGAGGGAAGCACCCGATGAGTATCGTGCCGAATTTTAAACCGAAAATCCTGGGTTTCGTCTGCCACTGGTGAGCGTACGGCGCAGCTGACCTGGCTGGAGTTTCCAGACTGCAATATTCCAATGAAATCCGGCTGATCCGGGTAATGTGTTCCGGCCGTGTCGATCTGGCTTTCGTGCTGCGGGCCTTCCTCAACGGCGTGGACGGCGTGTTGATCGGCGGCTGCCGGCTGGACGAATGCAACTACGTGACCCACGGCAATTACGATGCCCGCAACATGGTGCTGCTGTGCCGGAAAATCATGGAACACATCGGGTTGAATCCCGAGCGGCTGCGGGTGGAGTTCATGACCGCCGGCGACGGCTTCCGCTTTGTCGAAGTGGTCAACGCGTTCGTCGACCAGGTCAACCGGTTGGGTCCTCTGGGCCAAAGCGAAGGCCTCGAGGAGACCGAACTCAAGTCCCGGCTCAGGGAAATCACGAAGCTGGTTCCTTACATCAAGCTGGAGAAACAGGACAAGCTGGCAACCCGTCGGCGTGACCGCGAAGCACTCGAGACGCTGTTCACCCGGGAAGAGATCGACAGCCTGTTTCGCGAGGTGGTCTCCTATTACATTGATCCGGAATTGTGCCAGGCCTGCATGATCTGCCTGCGCCGCTGTCCGACCGAGGCGATCGTCGGCGGCAAAAAACGCATCCATGTCATCGATCAGGAAAAATGCATCAAGTGCGGCACTTGCTCCGAAGCTTGTCCGCCGCGTTTCGGTGCGGTCAAGAAGGTGTCCGGCGAGCCGGTGCCGCCGCCCATCGCTGAAGAAGAAAGGGTCATTGCGCGTGCGGCCCCCAAAAAATAGTTAGTATCCGTCCAGAAATGGCCCTTTTCCCGCTGAACTGCGTTCTCCGCGGGGTTGCCGGCTGCGACGTACTCCATGTACGCCTCGCCGGAACCCCTTGTGCGGCCTTGTTCAGCAAGAAAATTGCTCATTTCTGAATCGGACACTTTATATTGTTATCCATAATCAATGGATGGACACAAGTTAAAAGAATGGAGTCGGGCCGGCCACTTTGTCGGCCGGCTTCCGACGGGCGCGGGCACGACAATCCGCAGTAAGCTCCTTGGAGGGTAATTACCGTTGCAGGAAAATGGAAAACACAGCCGTCGCTATTCGGTCGTGCGTTGCGCAAACCGGGTTTGTGAAACCTTCGAGCAGGAACTGATCGGCGAAGAGCCGCTGTTGATCCGCATCGACGGAAAGCCGTATTCCGTGGTGATGCGAACACCGGGCGAAGAGGTGTTTCACGCGGCAGGGTTCTGTCTGGGGGAGGGGATTGTCGACAGCCCGGATGATTTCATGACGCTGGGACATTGCATCGATCTGGATCCCAACGTGGTGGAAATCCGGCTCAAACCCCAGCGGCGTGAGAAAATCGAAGACCTGCTCCAGCGCAGGGGCTTTATCAGTCAAACCAGCTGCGGCATTTGCGGCAAAGAAATGGTCAAAGAGCTTCACCAGGTGTTGACGCCGGCGGCGGACGGCCCCCGGATCGAACTCGACCGCATTTACGATTGCATCGAACGCCTGTCCGAAAACCAGCATTACTATCGCAAAACCCGCGGCTCACATGCCGCCCTGCTGCTGGACCGGCAAATCGAGTCGATCGCATTCGCCGAAGACGTCGGCCGGCATAACGCCCTGGACAAGGTTGTCGGCAAAGCGTTCCTGAATCGCAAACTGACCGAAGCCGCCATCCTGGTCTTATCGTCTCGCATCAGCTACGAACTGGTTCAAAAAGCCGCCCGTGCGCGCGTGCCGATTGTCATCAGCATGTCGCGGCCGACGGCCCTTGCCGCCGAAATGGGCAAGGCCCTGAACTTAACGCTGGTGTGCCGGCACAAAAACGCAGGATTGCTGTTTGTCTGCGGTGAAAATCGCATCGTATGCTGATGTAATGAGCATCCATTAAGGCATATTTTCTCAACGCCCCTGCAGTGCATCGAAACCCGCCGGTGTAATTTCTCCCACCCTACCAGCGAATACGAAAAAGACGGTATTTCCTCCGGCGCCGGTAATGCTGATGTTAGTTTTAATGCTTGAACCTACCGCCAATGTCAGCAACGAGGTGCCGGATGAATTATCGTCAATTTTTCATTGATCCTCTGAATTCGCTGGATTTTATCGAAAACGACGCCACCGCCGACGCGGCGACCAAAGCCGTGCTCGGAAAAATATCGAGCGCGGTAAGCGAAGCCGATGCCCGCAGATTGGCGGAGTATCTGCCCGACCCGCTCGATGTGGATACGCTCCGCGGCAACCAGGCGTCTCCCAATCCGCTCTCCTTCGATGACTGTGTCACCGAAATCGCCCGCCAGTTCCGGATTCCGCAAACCGAGGCCGAGGAATTGACCCGGCAGGTCCTGATCAACACCAAAGCCGCTGTGGGGCAAACCACCCTGATGACGGTGGCCGAATCCTTGAGTCGCGACTGGCGCAAGGTCCTGGAATCGGTTTAAGCGCAGCACAGCACAATCAATGAGATCAACCGCCCGCATGCGGGCTTTCAAATCAAGGAGGTTGTCGATCCATGATCTTGCGCACCCCGCGTATTTTAATCGTGACGCCGGAAGTTTCCCACCTGCCCCAGGCCATGAGTTCTCTCGGCGGTTACCTGAACGCCAAGGCCGGCGGACTCGGCGATGTCTCCGCAGCGCTGATCCAGGCATTGTATGAACAAGGTGCCGATATCCATCTGGCGATTCCGGACTATCGAACCATCTTCAACCACCGGCTGCCGCCGGAAAAACGCCGGCAATTGCGCACGATCCTGTCACAGATTCCGGATGAACGGGTGCACCTGGCGGTGGACCGTTCCTTTTTCTACCGCGACCGAGTGTATTCGGCCCACCCCGAGGAAAACCTCAAGATGTCCATCGCCTTCCAACGCGAGGTCATCAACAATATCGTTCCCCGGGTGAAGCCCGATTTGATTCACTGCAACGACTGGACCACGGGACTGATTCCCGCGATGGCCCGGAAAATCGGCACCCCCTGCCTGTTTACCCTGCACAATCTGCACACCTTCCGCTGCACACTGCGGCAGATCGAGGACGGGGGAATCGATGCCGCCGAGTTCTGGGAATATCTCTACTATGACACCCAGCCGGCCGATTACGAAAGTGCGCGCGATCACATACCGGTGAACTTTTTGGCCAGCGGGATTTTTGGCGCGCATTTCATCAACACCGTCAGTGTCGCGTTTCTGTCGGAGACGGCAGCCGGACAGCACGCTTTCGTGGAGCCGGCGGTGCGCCGGGAAATCGCTGCAAAATTGCAGTCCGGCTGCGCCACGGGCATATTGAACGCCCCGGCGCCGGATTACTGCCCCTGTGCCGACACCCGCCTGGCCCTGCGCTATGGTCCGCAGGACCATGCCCTGGGCAAACGCGGCAACAAGATGGTATTGCAGGACCGGCTGGGTTTGAACCGCGACGGCAACGCCCCGCTGTTTTTCTGGCCTTCGCGACTGGACCCGGTGCAGAAAGGCTGTGGTCTGTTAATGGAAATCCTCTATGCGGTGGTGGCGGAGTTCTGGCAGGAGGACCTGCAGATGGTGTTTGTCGCCGACGGTCCGGATCAGCATCACGTGCGCGACATCGTCGATTTTCACGGCCTGCAGCGCCGGGTGTCGGTGAACGATTTTGACGAGCCGTTATCGCGCCTGGCCTATGCGGCTTCGGATTTTCTGCTCATGCCATCGATATTCGAGCCCTGCGGCCTGCCGCAAATGATCGGCCCCAAATACGGGTGCCTGCCGATTGCGCACAAAACCGGCGGCATCCGCGACAGCATTCGGCACCTTCACCGCGGCGGCAGCACCGGCAACGGCTTTCTGTTCGAGGTCTGCGACGCTGCCGGACTGCACTGGGCGATTCGTGAAGCCATGGAATTCTGCCGACGTCCCGCCGCTGTCAAAGCTGCAACGATCGCGCGAATTATGCGGGAAAGTGCCGGACGATTCAATTCTCACAACACGGCCCAGCACTACAAGGCATTGTACGAGACGCTGCTCGCGCGTCCCCTGCTGCCCATGACCGAAAACCTGCTGCCTTTCGATCTGGAAAAGGTTCCTGCGGAAACCCCGGTGCCATTGGAACGCCAACGCATTCGAAAGCAGACCCCGATGAAGCGCTCACCGCTGTTCACAGTCGATGGAGACCGTGAGAAGGTGTCTGCCACCGGCTGATCCGGGAGGTTCCCGTTGGTGTTGGAAAAAAATGGTTTCCTTCCCACCCCATCCGCATTTTTCAAACCCTGAAAGGGGAATACAGGGTTGCCCCCATTTACCGAGACCTGCGCATTTTTATCATTCGAGTGAATATCGGCCAAAACGTTTGCCTATGATTTAAACAACGCATGCAAAGGAGGAATGAAAATGGATCTGACACCCTGGAGACCCACCGGCGAACTGTCCCGTCTGCGCAGAGAAATGGACGATCTCTGGAGCCGCTTTTTCGGCGCGCCTTCCGAAACCGTCTCTACGGCCTGGATGCCGTCGATCGATCTCAGCGAGACCGACGGCGACATCCAGGTGAAAGCCGAACTGCTGGGACTGGAGTCCGATGACATCGATGTCAACATTTCCGGATATTTGCTGACCATCAGGGGCGAAAAGAAAGAGGAGCGGGAAACCGAGGAAAAAAGCTACCATGCCCGCGAGCGCTATTACGGTTCTTTTCAGCGCACCGTCCGGCTGCCCTCTGAGGTCAAAGCCGAGAACGCCGAAGCCAATTTCAAAAACGGCGTTTTGAACCTGAAGCTGCCGAAAGCCGAGACCGCCCGGAGCCGGAAAATCGAGATCAAATCCTGAGGCGAATCGCCTTTGGGAATTTGCCAAACCGGAAACCGAACTGCACGAGGAGGCATCAGATATGTGATACAACTGCGGATGTGGAGAACCGAAAGACGACCATGGCAAAGGCCACGCGGCTGTCGATCCCGATGGCAAGGCCATCACCGACAAGACCTTTGCCGCCGTCGGCGAAGCGTTTGATATGAGCCCGGAAGTCACCAAGGAAAACAGCCGCGAACTGCTGGCAAAACAAAAAACGTGATTGCCGCAGGAAGATCGACCCCGGAGCACAGCTGTGCTCCGGGCTTTTCGATGAAAAGCCATACCGCCCGCCAGGCGGGCGGAAGTCGAAACGGCCTATGGCCGAAAATCCAAGCCACCCGCTTTAAGGGTGGTAGCTGACTCACAGCTGTTTACGATCGGACTGAATGGGGTGTTTCCCTGAGTCCGGTCTTTTGGTATAGAATTCCCCGGTGATTGCATGTTGATGAAAGGAAAAAGGAGGATCGCATGGCTTCCGTTGTACGAGTACGCTCGGTTCCGGAAGAACGCTTTGCCCAGGTGGTTGAATCCGGAAAGCACGAACTCTTCGCGGACGAACCCGAATCCGTCGGCGGTTCCGGCCGCGGACCCGGGCCCTATGCCTATCTGCTGGGCGCCCTCGGATCCTGAACCTCGATCACTCTCCGCATGTATGCGGAGCGGAAAGGATGGAACCTGCAGGGTGTCGAGGTAAAACTGAGCCACAATCGAATCCATTCCAAAGACTGTCAGGATTGCGAGACCAAGAAGGGAATGCTCGACGAGATCCAAAGCGAGATCCACCTGGAAGGCGATCTGGATGAAGATCAGCGCAAGCGGCTCTTGGAAATTGCTGCCCGCTGCCCGGTCCACCGTACGCTTTCTTCGGAGATTAAGATTCGGACAAACGAGATCTGATCGAAAAAGCGCACGCGAACCGATGATCAGCTTGGGTCCAACCGCCGAAAATGTGAGATGTTTCCAGGCTTAATAATCGGCTGCCGAATCTTCTTTGTAAAAGCCCCCGATCTACACCTCGCGGCGCGCAGCGGCGACGGCCTTATCCGATCCGAACGTATGGCCACCGCAGCCCTGCCGCATCATGGCGATGCTGCGCGCTAAGAAGTTGTCGTCGTCCCGCGAGCCGAACAGCTAAATTGGCTGAGAGCGTCTTGTTATCCCATGTTCAGCGCAGCACCTCGGTATGCGGATGCTGCTGCGTCCACGATTTCCACTGGGTGGTTTCCGATTCGATTTCCGGCAGCCACCGTTGGAAATAGCGGCCCTGAATCCCCATAAGGCCTTCTTCATAGGGATACCAGAGCGTTTCAGTTTCCTTGTCGTAAAGCACGAAGGTGCTCTTGTAGGTCCAGCCCGAGGGGGCCAGTGTCAGCATCCGACCGTCGATTTGCCGGCTGTACACAGCGGCTAAATCCACCAGCGGTCAGTAGGCTGCCGCGATGGGTTGGTCTCCGATGCAGGTGTTGGCGATTTCATGGCGCGTGAGTTTGCGGATCACATAGGCGTGCGCTTCGCTGGCGTTTTCCACGCCGATGACCGGCTCGCCGGGATCCAGGACGACGGGGTTGTCCTGCAGGTGGGATTCGTCCAGGGGCCGGATGGCGTTGCGGCCGATTCCGAACTGAAAGCCGTGGGGGTCGAAACCGATCGAGGCGGCCTGGGTGACGTCCCAGCGCTCGCCGGTGCGGTCCACGATGAACACGCGGTTGTCTTGCCGGATGACATCCGCCGGGCTTTGCACCGCCAGTACGATGCCTACCAGAGCGATGATCGCGACGGTTCCAATGATTTTCGTGCGATTTTTCATGGCAGCTCCTTGGTTCGTCATTCGATGCGATCCCTCGGCCAATCAGTCGACTCGAACCGGCAAACCTTGCACACTGCAGACGGATAAATCGATAAGTCCTTTAAAAAGCATTGATAATTATAATCATTCTAAAACATCCACCTTTGGTGGAGGACTCGGAGAGGTTTTACCGATAAGGAATAACCCGTGGCAGTCAATTCGGGAGTGTGCAGCCAGGAGTGTGCTTTTCGGAAAAAGCAGCGGCATCCGTTCGGCAGGCCGGCAGTGGATCGGCAAATCATTTGGAAAATCGAGGTCCCGGTATTATCTTAGCAAACTGCCGGACGGCGGGCCGCGCCGTGGAGATGACGAACGACTTTTTCGGATGAAACGCATGAGAACCACCGGTTTGATTTTGATTCTGATGATAAGCCTTCTGGGGGTCGGTTGCGAGGATACGGACGTCGGCATGGCCGCCCGGGCCGGCGTCGATGCGGTCCGGGCGCTGACCCTGGACGAAGAACAGGTGAAACGCGTGGCCGAAGAAATTGCCAAACTTTCCGACCGCAAACACCGGGTGGCGCCAGCCGGCCATCCGTATGCCCGGCGCCTGGAAAGGCTGGCCGGTCCATACCGCAATTCCGGCGGCCACCAGTTCGACTTCAAGGTCTATCTTTCGCCAACGGTCAACGCGTTCGCCATGGCCGACGGCACCATCCGGATTTACAGCGGACTGATGGACCTGATGGACGACCGGGAGCTGTTGTTCGTCGTCGGGCACGAAATGGGGCACGTCGTGGAGGGGCACATCCAAAATAAAATCCGATTGGCATATGCCTCCAGTGCGGTTCGCAAGGCCATCGCCTCTCAGCAGAACGCTGCCGGGGCCGTCGCCGGCTCCGTGCTGGGCGCGCTGGCCGAAAGCCTGCTCAACGCCCAGTTTTCCCAGCAGGAAGAGCGCGAGGCCGACGACTTCGGCGTTGCGTTTATGGAGCGGGAAGGGTACGGCCGCAAACCGGCGGTTTCCGCGCTGGAGAAACTGGCCGCCCAGGGGGGCGATCATTCCTTCTGGTCCAGCCATCCGGCCCCGGATGCGCGGGCGCAGCGGCTGAGCGAGAACGTGCGGGGGGTCCGGCAGGCCGAAAAGCCCTCGATCCTGCAGCAAGTGATCACCTGGCTCCAGCGTCTTTGGCCTTTTGAGAGTGACCAAACTGCTTAGAATGAACGATATCGAGTCCGGCCGCCTCCGGTGTTGCTGTCCGACGGGCGAATGGAGGTTGGGATCGTGAAAGCTTCGGAAAGAAAAATTAAACAGTTCATGCCGCCTGCCGCAGTGGCACAATACCTGCGACATCTGGCCGACGCCCTGGACGGCAAAACGGCCCGACTGCCGTCCGAGCTGAGGACGCTTCCGGAGCCGATCGCCAAAATGGAAGTGAAGGGCAAAGCCCGGAAAGGCCGCTGGGAGCTGAAAATCAAAATCAAAGCCGAGTCTTCCGCCGGCCTGGAGAAATCGGATCTCACCGGAAAACGGGTCCCTTCGCAAGCCGCCGCCGGCACCGACGAATCAAAAAACGAATACAAAAAACTGAAGAAGCGGATAAAGAGCGCCTTTACGGCGATCGAAGAAAGCCTGGCTGCACAACAACTGCCGGAGCCGCAGGTGCTGAGGGAGTTTCTGACCGACTCCGATCAGATGATGCGATTTTCCGGAGAGCGTTTTGGCGAGGCATGCTATCCGGCTTATCGTGCCGGCTGCCGCCGGCTGTCGGAAGCCTATGCTTCTGAAATCCTGGATGACTTCAAAGCCGCCTATGCCGAACTGGATCGTTTGAAAAAAGACTGCCACAAGGCCTTTAAATGACGGCCCATTCCGATGCGGGGCCGGCCTGCCCGGAACCGGCCGGCGGGCTGCAATCCGGGTCGAAAGATTGCCGCCGGTGCGGCAGGATCAGCGCAATACGGTTGCTTCCGCCAGCCTGAAGTATTATTTTAAACCTCTATATCGAAGGCGGCACCGCCGATTGGTTCCACGACGACAAACGGGAAAGGAAACCGGACTTTATGTCATTGTTACGCTCCGCTGCTTCCATCATACCGACGGAGAAATCCGCCCCGGCCGGCACCGGGGGCATCATGGACCGCAAGGCCCGCAGCATGGTGCTGCGGCTGCTTTCCCGCATGGAGCAGGGCATGCTGCATCTGGAGGAGGGCGCCGAAAGCCGAACCTACGGACGCCTCAATCCCCAGTTTCCGCTGGAAGCCACCATCCGGGTGCATCACCCGGGATTTTTTCGCGGCATTCTGCTCGGCGGCAGCGTCGGGGCCGGTGAGACGTACATGCGCGGGTGGTGGTCCACCGACTGCCTCACGGATGTCATCCGAATCGTTTTACGCAACCGGATGGTGATGGAGGACATGGATCGAGGCTGGAGCCGACTGACCGCACCCATTCATCGATTGTCTCATATTCTGCGACGCAATACCCAGCGGGGCAGTCGCAAGAATATCGTTGCGCACTACGATCTGGGCAATGATTTTTACGCGCTGTTTCTCGACGACACCTGGACATATTCCTGCGGTATATTCGAGCGGGATGACAGTTCCCTGGCCGAAGCCTCCAGCGCCAAATACGAGCGCATCTGCCGCAAGCTGCGCTTGCGGCCGGAGCATCACGTGGTGGAGATCGGAAGCGGGTGGGGCGGCTTTGCGATGCACGCTGCCGACCGATACGGCTGCCGGGTAACGACGACGACCATTTCCGAACAACAATACGAAATGGCCCGTCGGCGAATTCGAGATGCGGGCCTTTCAGAGCGGGTGGAGGTTGTCAAAGAGGATTACCGCAACCTGACCGGCCGGTTCGATCGCCTGGTTTCGATCGAAATGATCGAAGCCGTCGGGCATCAGTACCTGGAGACGTTTTTTGCCGCATGCAGCCGCTTGCTGAAAGAAGACGGATTGATGGCGCTGCAGGCCATCACGATGGGAGACCATGTCTTCGACCGCCATAAACACGACGTCGATTTCATCAAGCGTTACATATTCCCGGGCAGCTGCATCCCATCCATCACCGCCATGAACCGGGCTGCGTCCCGCCGGACCGACCTGCGCCTGTTTCACCTGGAAGATATCACCCCTCATTATGCCCGGACGCTGCGGGAATGGCGCCGGCGGTTTTTCAACAACATCGAGCGGGTCAAAGAGATGGGTTTTCCCGATATGTTCATCCGCATGTGGGAGTTTTACCTCTGTTACTGCGAGGCTGGCTTTACCGAACGCTACATCGGAGACGTGCAGATGATATTTGCCAAGCCGATGAGCCGAGAACAGCCGATCCTTCCGCCGCTTGCCTGAGTTGTTTTTGCCGTTCCGATCACCCGGCCAGCGGTCATGGCGCCGTGGGTGGTCGTCATGCGCGCCGACCGATTCGCGTGTGCGCTTCCGAAACGATGGGTTTGAAAGTGCTTGAGAATCCGGTTCGGTTGCGATATGATAACAGACTCAATAAAAAAATACCGAACGAATTATATAGCTTACCGCATGACCCGATCGATCATCACCGCCAGTGGGAGTTATATCCCTTCCAAGGCCGTTCCGAACACCGACTTTCTCGAGCACGAATTTTACGGTATCGACGGCCGAAGACTCGAGCGTCCCAATCCGGAAATCATCAAAAAACTATATGAAATTACCGGTATCCGGGAACGACGGTATGTCACCGACGATCTCACCACTTCGGAAATCGCCTATCGGTCCGCCGAAGCGGCACTCGAAGGCGTGGACCGCGAAACTCTGGACTACATCCTGGTGGCCCAGAACCTCGGTGATGTTCACGGTGACAGATCGCGTCTGGACATGGTGCCGACGGTGGCCGCCCGGGTAAAGCACAAGCTGCGCATTCGCAATCCGTATACCATCGCACTGGATGTTCCCTTTGGATGCCCGGGATGGCTCCAGGGTATGATCATGGCCGATTATTTCATCCGGTCCGGCGATGCCCGGCGCATCCTGGTGATCGGGGCGGAAATCCTTTCGCGCGTGTCGGACCCCCACGACGTCGACAGCATGATTTACGCCGATGGTGCCGGAGCCACGCTGCTGGAAGCCACCGAACAGGACGCCGGCATTCTTTCTCACGTGACTCGATCCGATACGCACGACCACGCCTATCTGCTGCGGCTGGACAAATCCTACAACCACAGCGGCAATGGCGACCTTTTTCTCAAAATGCAGGGCCACGACATCTACCGGTATGCCGTGAAAACCGTGCCGGAAGTGGTGAGGCAGAACCTGGAAAAATCCGGGATCGGTTTACACCAGGTGAAAAAGGTGTTGATTCATCAAGCCAACAAGAAAATGGACGAAGCCATTCTCAAAGGCCTGTTTCGACTTTACGGCGTCGAAGAAATCCCCGCCGGCATCATGCCCATGATCATCTCCTGGACCGGCAACAGCTCCGTGGCGACGCTGCCCACCCTGTTCGATCTGATCCATCGGGGCGAGCTGCAGGACCATTCACTGCACAGCGGCGATATCCTCGTTTTCGCTTCGGTCGGTGCCGGAATGAACATCAACTCCATGATTTATCGGGTACCGTAGCTAGTGCCCATCCAGAAATGGCTCTTTTTCCGCTGAGCTGTGTTCTCCGCGGGTTTCTCGCCTGCGGCGTACTCCATGTGCGCCTCGGCGAAAACCCTTGTGCGGCCTTGCTCAACGCAAAAATTGCTCATTTCTGAATTGGACACTTAACAGTGCCACAATCACTCCGTGGATGGGCCCTAGCTAACAAGTTCAACATCCAAGCACAACCGTGCGGCTGTCCTTTCTTAACAGCGGCAATTTTCCCGCTGGCAAGAACATTCAAGACACCCGCTTCGCGGTTGGCTGTTGACTTCTAAGGCGGTGGCCATTCTCGTGTTGTTTTCGGCGTTATGGGGTGTCCGCCCGCTTTTTCAGGCGATAATGGGACACGATCCACTGGCGGCCCTGGTCGAAGTTCCATAGTTCGGCACATGCCATGAAAAACATGCGCCAGCGCTGAAACCAGCGTTCGGCGTCCTTCTTGCCGTATACATTCTCCAGAATCGGTGCGATCGTAGAACGATTTCGGTCCAGATTCGCAAGCCAGGCTTCGGCGGTTTTACCGTAGTGCGTACCGTCCACCTGCCAGTGTTCTTCCACGACCAGGTCTTCCTGGAAGCGGTAGATCAGGTCGTCGGAGGGCATGATGCCCCCGGTAAAGAAATAACGGCCCATCCAGTTGTCGTCGCCCAGAACTTCAAACGGATAGAAATACTTGTGATGGCTGAACACGTGCACAAAGAGCTTGCCCGCGGGCTTGAGCCAGCGGTTGATATTCTGCAGAAGCTGCTTCCAGTTGCGCATGTGCTCGAACATCTCCACCGACACCACGCGGTCGAAACGGCGGTCGGTTTCAAAATGATTCATGTCGGCCGTGATCACTTCCAGGTTCTTCAGACCCCTTTCCCGGCTGCGGGCACGGATGAATTCTCCCTGGGGGCCGGAATTGGACACCGATACGATGCGGCTGTTCGGATAGGCCCGGGCCATCCAGAGCGACAGGGAACCCCAACCGCAGCCGAGCTCCAGAATATCCATGCCGTCATTCAATTCGGCCCGTTCGCAGGTCAGCGCCAGCATGTGGGCTTCCGCCTCGTCCAGGGATCGACAGCCTTCGGGCCAGTAGCAGCCGCTGTACTTCAAGTGACGGCCCAGCACGTGGGTAAAGAAATCCGGCGGCACTTCGTAATGCTGTTCGTTGGCCGCCCGGGTGTCCAGCGCGATCGGACTTTTTTCCATTTGCTGCAGGAAATCCACGCGGCCGGTGCCCTGATTTTCACGGGCTTCTTCCCGCAACCGTTTGCGGTCCAGGAAACGGATACCCAGTCGGATCATTGCATCCGGCAGGATGCCGCGTTCGGCCAGTTCGATGAATGTTGCCATCAGTGATTCTCCCTGGGAAACCAGGGCACAAATGCACTGGTTTTCCGGATGTATTCCCGATATTCGGGGCGTTTTTCCAGGATGGTTTTTTCCGTCAATGCGACGCCGGTGACCTTCAGCAGCACCAGGGTGATGAGGACCGGGCTGACGATGGTCCAGATGCCCCCCGGCACCGAAAGGGTGATGAGAAAGAGGCCCCACCAGATCAGCATCTCTCCGAAATAATTCGGATGGCGGCTGTAGGCCCACAGACCGCTGTCCAGGACTTTGCCCCGGTTGGACGGATTGGATTTGAATCGAGCCATCTGCCAGTCGGCCGTGGTCTCGAAAACGAAACCGGTCAGCCAGACCACGATCCCGGCGACATCGAACAGCGTCAGGTGCGCCGGCTGTTGGGCAGTCTGTCCGAATTGAACGGTCACGGCGATGACCCATAAAACCAGCGCCTGGATCAGAAACACGTTAAACAGGCTGACGATCCAGAATCGTTCACCGTACTCTTTGCGCCAGGAACCGTAGCGGGGATCTTCGCCTTTGCCGATGTTTCTCAGGGTCAGATAGACCGACAGGCGCAATCCCCATGCCGTGGTCAGCGCGCAAAGCAGAAGTTTGCGCACCAGGTAACCCTCGGTCAGGCCGAAGGAGATCCAGGCGACCAGAACGAATCCCAGTCCCCACAGGCTGTCGACAACCGTAACATTGCGGTAGATCAGGCTGATGAGCCAGCCGATGACCATCATGGCCGCCACCGCGGCCAGGTTGATTCCAAAAAGTATGATGATTGATTCCATTGGTTACGCCATTTTTTTGACTGCCGATCATGCACTCTGGCAAGGGCTAAGCATAAGCAAATACATGGAAATTTTGTCAGCTTTCAGCTTTGAGCCTTGAGCTTTCAGCCCCCTTTTTTTAGGCCTGACAGGCGTCACCGCAAACCAGCTTTGTTTCTCCGGGATTGATGTCATCCGTCCCCGATGCAGGGATGGTCCGCTCGGGATGCAGCGGGTCGGCAACGACCTCGCCGCGTTTTCTGCGTTCGATGGCCGTGCGAATCTGCCGGTGCGTTTCCCCGTCGATGGGATAGGCCAATACCACCAGGAAGCCGATCAGGTTGCAGAGCGACGGTATGCCGGCATACAGGACGCGCAAGGAGAAAACCACCGTCCCGGACTGTTCCACCTTCGGCTGGTAGCCGGACAGCCCCAGGATGGCAAGTGCGGCGCCGACCCCCACCGCTGCGGCCAGCTTTTTGGCGATGGACCACAGTCCGATGTATTGCCCCTCGCGGCGCACACCGCTGTGCAGTTCGTCGTAGTCAATCACATCGGCCTGGATGGCCGAGGGCAGGGCCAGGGTCGCCCCGAAACCGATTCCTGACAAGAACACCAGAATGCCGTAGACGGCCGCATCGCCGGGTCCAAGGAAGAACACACCGGTAAAGGCACCGGTATTGATTGCCATGGCGCCCAGCCAGGTCTTTTTTTTGCCGATGCGGCGGGCCAGTTTCACCCAGGCCGGCAAAAACAGGATGCCGGTGACAAAATACAGCAGCAGGAACGCTTCGGCCAAATCCGAACGCAGCACGTACTCGACATAGTAAAGGATCAGGGTGGCCGGCAGGTTGTTGCCGATGGAACTGATGGTAAACGAGATCAGCAGGATGACAAACGGACGGTTTCCGAGGGCCTGCTTCAAGCCCTGCAGCAACCGGGTCGAACCGCTGCGAAGCTCTTGTGCCGTCTCCCCTACGGCAATGGCACACCACCAGCAGGTTCCGATCACCAGGGGTGCATAGATCACGGCGATCCAGAAGAAGGTGGCCCGTTCACCGGCGGGCGATTCATCGAGTCCGAAGATCCAGCGAACCAGCGCCGGTGAGGCCGCCGCCGCCATGGTACCGGCAATCAGAAAGCCGTCCCGCATGCCGAACAGGGAGGTGCGTTCATCATAATCAAAGGTAATCTCGGGGCCCAGGGACTCATAGGGAACCACCACGGCCGTCCAAAACAGAAACAGGGCATAGATGCTGACGGCAAACCAGATGGTCTCGAAGTGGGCCGATCCCCGGGGCGGGTAAAACAGCATGAACAGGGTCGCTGCAACCAGCACCGAACCTGCGGCCAGATATGGGCGCCGGCGGCCGAAACGGCTGCGGGTCCGGTCGGAAATATACCCGAAGGCGGGATCGGTGATCGCGTCGAAGATGCGAACGCCGAAGAGCAGGAACCCCAGTGCCGCGATATTGACGCCGACGACATCGGTGTAGAATTTCGGGATGTAGACATACACCGGGATGCCCACCACGGCCAGGGCGAAGGCAGGGGCGGCGTAGGCAATTTTGGTGACCAGCGGTACCTTGACAGAGGTCATCGGATTTTCAATTCTCCACCCGAAGCCGGGGCGAATGCTGATATACGTGCGCGCCCGTCAGCGGGGATGTTTTTCCCAGCCTCAAACGGCCGGTCAGCTGCAGGGTTTTGAATAACCTGTTTGCAAAGTCCGTCACGGATCGACTCAAAAATCGGGTACCCGGAGCTGCACCGCTGGGGACCTGAAGGAACGAAGTATGCTCGGTTCCTCCATTGGCGGGAGGGGAGGCGATGCAGCCCGAGTACCCTCAATCGGATCGCACGGCAGGGCCAACGTCAGCGTGCAACTCGGCGCGGTTTCAATGCATCCGGCGATTTACTCGATCGGCTCTTCCTGTCCCCCGACAAGAGAGAGAACTTTCTCCAGTGAAAAAAACATGAGGTATTTGGGGTCTTCCTCGGTATTTGCATCGGTGACGTACTCACGCCGCTTTAGCTCGTAAAGTCGTTCGGTTTCTTTTTCTTCCCCCACCTTTTTTAAAAACAGTCGCTTGCCCTTGTACCCGCGGCCGTCTTCGACGAACAAGTAGGCGGCATGGGGGTTTGATTGCAGGTTGTGATGGGTAAGCCGGTCCCGGGCGATAAATGCGAGTGTCCCGTCTTCCATGAAGTGGGGGCGCGCGTACAGGGCTGCATCCACCCGGCCTTCACTGTCTGCGGTGGCCAACACGCCGGTACCTTTTTGATTTTCAAAATACTGTTTCAGTTTCATCCAATCGGCTCCTTTCGGTTGATTGTTGCCTAAACCGGGTGCTACTGCAAGTTCAACATCGAAGCACAAAAGTGCTTCTGTCTTCCGGATGACCCGGTGGTTTCAGTTGCGATATCCCCAAACGGCGTAAACCGGGTCGGACAGCCGCATTTCCGGAAAATATTTGTCATCCACCGGGCGGGGGTACCCCCGGACGGCGATGGTTTCCAACCCGTCGAATCGACCCGAATCCAGGAAATACTCCATGACCAGGCCGGTGCGCTCGAATTCGAGCAGTTCGGTCCACAGTCGGATCGTCTTGCTCGGAAACCACCGATTGGAGTAGGTCACGACAAAGATGCCGCCCGGTTTCAGGATGCGGGCCACCTCCTGGAACACCGCCAGAGGCCGGATCAGATATTCGATGGAAACCGTGCAGATGACGGCATCGAAGCGACCGTCTTCGAACGGCAGTTTCGGGTCGGCATTCAGATCGTGCACCACCCGGTGCGACAGACGTTCGTTTGCGTCCAGTTCCGCGCGGTTCAGCCCCAAACCGGTCACCGAAGCCGGCGCAGGCTCGTTCGGCAAATGGGAAACCCAGCTGCTCATCAAGTCGAGTACCTCGGCCCCGGCCGGTATCAAATCGCCGTATAGATTCCGGATGGTCTCGGATGCGCGTCGATCGATGTGGTTGACGAATCGCGGGGTCCGGTAAAATTCGGTATCCGGTCTTGCGTCTCCACGAGCGAAGGCGTTCTCGGAGAAAAAGTCGGTGCGGGTGCCGTTGACACGGCTTTGCATACCGGGTCCGTCGGTGACGGTCTCCATCCAGTCGATGCTGGTACCGCCCCGCTCGGTGATTTTTGGAATCACACGATCGACGATGGCCGAGACCTGCAAGGTGCGCGTGGACAGCGGGTGATTGAATTCCGCGACGAATCTGCGATCTTCGATCCGGGTACATCGGAACGGTTCGACATTCTGCGGAAACACACCGGCCACGCCGCGCAGAAGGCCCCCGGGATAGTAGCGTCCCTCCCGCAGATGCACCGAATACCCCGAAGGCGCGAATCCAGTGAACTGAGCGGGGCGCAATTCGAATCGCCGGCGTTCATCGTAGGCGGACACCGCTTCGCCCGGGGAAAAATCCACCGTGACAGATTCGCCGTTGGAACGACCCATCAGCGGTTCGGTCAGTTTTTGCGGCAGCAAATCACGCCAGAAATTCACCCGCCGCGCATAAAAAATTTGCCGATGAACGGCATGATGATCCCGGTAGCGTAAGTGGAAATGAATATTCGCTAAAGCTTCGGTATTGATCTTCTCCATGACAAACCCACTTTTGCATTCGAAGTAATTCGTTGGTGGAAGATTGCAATCCTTCTTTTTACTACGGATTGAATCGATTTCGACAACTTGCGAGGAAAATGGCCATGGTCTACAAAACTGTCAATGGCAAGAAACCGAGGGAGGAATCGTAGTAAAATACTACTAGAAGGTGCCTTTGCCTTCGCGGCAGATCTCAAAAATTGGAATCATTCATTGCCGATGAACTCGTAAAAAGTCCTCCTTAACAGTACATCATCCCCGCGCGGGGATCTCGAGTTTAATAAACTGTAATTATCTTGTTTTCTGGATTCCCGCTTTCGCGGGAATGACAGATTTTGATGATATTGGGAATTTTTACGAATTCATCAAAATGATGAAGATGTTGTAAACAGATGGTTTCAACAGCAAGTTCATCCCCGCGTAGCAGACTGTGTTGCAATTCAAATTCAGGAAAGGGACATCAGGAAGGAACGCAGGTTGGTTTTTTGATTTTTCAATCCGAATTTTCTGCGGATGTTTTTGCGATGGAAATCGACGGCGTTGGTGGAAATACTGAGGATGTCCGATATCTCCTTGGTTGTGCGACCGGCTTTTACCAGTGTGGCCACCTGGATTTCCTGGGGCGTCAGGTGCAGGTGCATGGCCGAAAGGCGATGTAGAAACGGAGAGATGATGTCGTTGAGATGCCCGGCGATAATATCCAGAAACGCTTTCTGACGGGCGTCCAGCCGGGTGGACGCGATTTTTTCCAGATAGGGCGTGACCAGCTGACGGACATTGGCCACCACCTTTTCCTCCAGGTCCCGTTTGTCCATTTCGCGCTGCTTCAAAAGGACTTTCAAAGCGGTATTGGCTTCTTCCAGGCTCTGGGTTTTCAATTCCAGCTCGCCTTCCCGCTCCCGAATGGTTTCTTCGGCCTGTTTCAAAGGGGTAATGTTTTCATGGCTGATCACCACCCGGTAAGGCCCCGGCCCGTCGACCCGGGTGGCGCGCATGTAAAACCACATCTTTTCGGTGGGCGAGTGGCAGGGGTAGTCCATGGCGAACTCTTCGAATTTTCCCCCGATCACCGCGCGAATTCCCTGTGCGGCGCGACGCGAAACTTCACCGGATTCCGGGTCGGCTGCGGCCGCATCGCAGACCTGCAGATAATTGACCCGGATCATGGCCGGATTGCCGGCGACGTCGTTTGCCTGGCCGAAGGTGCTCCAGGCGCGGTTGGTATCGAGGATCACGCCGTTTTTGTCCAGAATGGCGATATGGGCCGAAAGAGAATCGAAAATGGTTCGGTCATAACATCCGGTGGTGACCGGTGTGGGATCGGCGGATTTCTTTTTTTGGGGCGGCATCTGGATATGTCCTCGATTCTTGCCCAAACCGGGTGCGACTGCAAGTTCAACGTCGAAGCACAAGGGTGCTTCTGTCTTTTCTTGCGAGCGGCAAGTGCCGCAGCAAGAATATTCAAGCCACCCGCTTCGCGGGTGGCTGTTGACTTCGATCCGATGAGCACCAGGCGTTCGTGCCGTCCACGAAACGGTGATGGACGCGCGTCAACGCAACGATGTCCGAAATGTCTTTGCGACGGTACCGCTCCGCTGGGACTTCGTCGATCGACCTTAATTTATAGAATCAATTACCGGGGAATGTCAATGGGTTGTCGCGGCAGATCGGCTGCGGTGAAAAAGGCGGATCAATGCGCGTCGACGATCAGCAGGGTTTCAGGATCGAGCTGCAGTCGCGATTTTTCCCTGGTTTCTTCCGATCCGGTCAGGGCGCGGATATGAATTTTCCCCCCCACGGGTTGGAGCTTTATAAATGCATCGAAGAGTTCGCTTATATCCGAGAGCGGGCGCGGCAGTTCACCTTCAACGGGCGGATCTTCGCGATGGGTCCGGACGGTGAACCAGACGTGGACGCCCCGTCGCAACGCCATGGATTTTAACGCCGTCAACAGATCCCGGACTCCGCTGTCCTCGAAGGGCAAACCGTCGATAATCAGCATGTGGGGTGAAAAGATGTTTTGCTCCGTTAAATCAGTGAGGCGTTCTTCCAGCTTGGGGACGCTGAAACCTTCAACCCGGAACGTCATAATGAACCGATGCGGGAGCAGCGATTGCCAGAGTTCCGCAGATTGTTGGATGTTGTACTGGCGGGAAATATGGGAGAAGACTTCATCGTACCAGAGGCTCACCTTCTGGACCGGCTCGGTCAGGCTGATGTGAAGCACATTTTTCCCTTCCAGCAGACTGTTCAGGGAGATCTGCACCAGCAACGCGGTTTTTCCCACACCGGCACGGGCCAGGACGGCGCCGAAATTCCCTGCGGCCAGGGTGTCGGTGTGTCCTTCCCGTTGCAGAATGCTAAGCGGATTACGAAGAATCAAATCTTTTTTCAACATTTTCAGATTCCTTTTGCGCAGGAAAAAAATTCTTGCCGGCTTTGCCTTCATGGAGCGACGGTTTCGAGACCCTGATTGGGAGGTCGAATTCGGCCCGAATTTTGCCGAGACATCCACTGAACCGTTGCGGGCCAGCGTTGTGGCAAGACCGTCCCGATCGATTTCGCCGGTGTCTTTGTAAACTTTCATATACAGCGCACTGCCGATGTCTGCAAGACGGACGGACGCTCTGCAGGACATTTCCAAAGGATGGCGGGTCGATGCCGCCCGCCGCGAATCATCCGTTGGCCGGGGATTATGCTCAGGCCACCCGTTGCTTCGATTCCGCCGCTTTTTTGGCCAGTTCTTCGGTGATGCTCTGGGGCACTTGTTTGTAGGACGAAAACTCCATCGTGAACTGGGCTTTTCCCTGGGTCAGGGACCGCAGGGCGGTGGAGTAGCCGAACATTTCAGCCAGCGGGACCTGCGCTTCGACGACACACTGAACGCCTTCGTCCTGGCAGCCGACGATCATTCCCCGGCGTTGGTTCAAAGAGCCCATCACGGAGCCCTGAAATTCGGTGGGCGTTTCGACCACCACTTTCATGATCGGTTCATTGATGACCGGATTGGCCTTCGGATAGACCGCGCGAAAAGCGCCGCGGGCGGCGGCCATAAATGCCATTTCCGAGGAATCCACCGCGTGGGAGGCCCCGTCGTTGAGAACCACTTTAATTCCGGTGACCGGAAACTCCATCTTGGGTCCCTTGGCCAGGCATTGCCGAAAGCCTTTTTCGCAGGCAGGAATGAACTGGGTTGGAATCGCGCCGCCGGTGACCTGATTTTCAAAGACGAATTCTTCATCCGGTACCGGTTCGATCCATCCGGCCACCCGTCCGAACTGTCCGGCACCGCCGGTCTGTTTTTTGTGGATATAATTGAATTCCGCCCGTCGGGTGATGGTTTCGCGGTAGGCCACCTGTGGCTGGCCGGTTTCCACTTCGGCCTTGTATTCGCGTTTCATTCTTTCGACGTAAACTTCCAGGTGCAACTCACCCATTCCCTCGATAATCGTGTCGCCGGTTTCTTCGTTCACGTAGGTGCGGAAAGTGGGATCTTCCTTGGTGAATCGATTCAGGGCCTTGGACATGTTGATCTGAGACTTGTTGTCTTTCGGGGCGATGGCCAGGGAGATCACCGGTTCGGGTACGTACATCGAGGTCATGGTCAGGTTAAGGCCCGGGCTGACGAAGGTGTCTCCGGACGCACACTCGATGCCGAAGAGCGCACCGATGAAACCGGCCGGAATGCTTTCGATCTCTTCCATCTGGTTGGCATGCATGCGAACCAACCGGCCGATCTTAAGCTTGTTGCCGTTGCGAACATTGATAACGGTCGCACCCTTGGCAAGAGTGCCCTGGTAGACGCGAAAATAAGTGAGTTGCCCGTAGGGTCCGTCTTCCAGCTTGAAGGCCAGTGCCACCAGCGGTTTTTGGGGATCGGAATCCAAAACCACCGGCGCCTCGGCATCTTCCACATCCATGGCCTCGTTGGTGACCTCGGTTGGACAGGGCAAATAGCCGTTGACGGCATCCAGCAGTGGCTGCACGCCCTTGTTTTTGTAGGCCGAACCCATGAACACCGGAACGATCTGTCGTTTGACGGTGGCCTCGCGCAGCACTCGAACCAACAGTTGTTCAGAAACGCTGTCTTCCAATGCGGCTTCGGTCAGCTCATCGGAGAACATGGCGGCGGCATCGATCAGAAGTTCCCGTTTTTCGGCAGCCAGTTCTTCTAGCTCTTCCGGAATATCTTCTTCGCGGACGGTACCGCCGTTGGGTCCGTCGAAGTAATATGCCTTCATCCGCACCAGGTCCACGACCCCTTTGTGATCCGCCTCAAGCCCGATGGGAACCTGCATGGCCACCGCATTGTGGCCGAGTTTTTCGTTGAGCTGCCGGATCACCCGATCGGGATTGGCCCCGCTGCGATCACATTTGTTGATAAAAGCGATAAATGGCACGTTATAACGGCGCATCTGCTGGTCGACGGTGATCGATTGCGACTGCACCCCACCGACGGCGCACAAAACCAGCACGGCACTGTCGAGCACGCGCAGGGAACGCTCCACCTCGATGGTGAAGTCCACGTGACCGGGCGTGTCGATAATGTTGATCTCGTGGCCTTTCCATTGGCAAAAGGTGGCAGCCGAGGCAATGGTAATGCCCCGCTCTTTTTCCAGCTCCATGGAGTCCATGGTGGCGCCGATGCCGTCCTTGCCTTTCACGTCGTGAATGGCGTGAATCCGATTGGTGTAAAAAAGAATTCGTTCGGTGAGCGTGGTCTTGCCCGAGTCGATGTGAGCGCTGATCCCGATGTTCCGAACTTTGTTTTGATCGATCATTGCTGCGGCTTCCTTCTGTGTCGATGTGTTAACGTCTGCGTTGGTATTTCCCAAACGGAGCAGTCCAACCTTAAAAAAATAAAAAAATCCTTCACTTGGAAATGCGCATCCGAGTCAAGGATTTTTCATCACATGCAACCGGCTTTGCGTAAACAACAAAAATTAGTGAAAAAACAGGTCGATGTCAATATTTTTCGACAAGCTCATGAAATTTTAATGCAGTGAACCGGTGGGCGCAGGCAAAAGCGCTTATTTTGGTGGGGCCGGACGGCGTTGTTTGCGATGGCGCCGGGTACTGGGACGCCGGCGCAGCAGCACGTAAGTCGCCCCGGCTCCGCCGTCGCAGATTCGAGCACTGGAAAAAGCGATCACCCATTTGCGCCAGGGGCCGCTGGCCAACCATTCGTGGACCATCGTTTTCAGCACCGGATTTCCGGGAGAAGACAGCCCGCGTCCGTGCACGATCAACAGGCCGCGTTTCCCGGAGCTTATGGCTTCGCGGAAAAATCGGTCCAACACCTCCCGGGACTCTGCCGCCGTCAATCCGTGCAGGTCGGTGTGGGCTTGAATGGAAAACCGACCCCTGTGCAGGTGCCGGCTAACCGACGGATGGACATTGGGTGCGACGCCTTCACGGTATTCGGCAGTGTCGGATACCACAAAACCCCGTCCGGTTTGAATCAAACAGCGCAGTTGTGTCAGGGCGTCCCGATCGATCGGAGATTCGGGCGCCGGTGCGCCCGTTTTTAAGGTGTTGCGTTTGCCGTGTTTATTCTGCTCCAGCGGCGCGACCCCTTCCATCGCTTTGCGAAAAAGTTGACGTTCCTGTTCCGGGCCCAGCGGGCGTTGGCGCCTGGGTGCCTGGTTTTCGGTTTCGGAACGAAGGGTCAGTTGCTTTTGCTCCAACAGTTTCCGCAGTTGCTGAAACGGCCGGTGCCGAATGCCGGAGGAGTTGGATTTCATGTCTCATCGCCTCCGCTTACTGGTGAACCAACGGGTCGTATCCATTCACAAAGCGGTTGTAAGGGCAGGCTAATTGTAGAACCGATGGTCGTGCAGATCAAGGACGTATGACCCGGGACTGCGCATGCGATTATAATTTATTGATATCAATACGAAAAAAAAGTATAGGCCATGCCACAAAATGGTTTGCCGACACGAAAATAGCTTGTTCCGCTGGGCCAATTCTGATATTCTTATATACAATAAACTACGGTGTATTATAAAGATCCTACATTTCAAAATTTCAGAGCCGGACAGTGACCCGGCCCTGCGATTCCGGCCGCTGCATCATTGGCTGGCAGGCCGTTGAGGAACCAAACCAGGCTCCGGCCCGGGCTGGAACTGATTGCCGTTCAGGACTCGATGTTGGAGGAATGCCATTGTCTTACACCCTGGGTCAAGAACAGCTGGATGAGGTCGAGGCGGTTCTGCAGCAGGACCTGGTCGATGTTGGAGTCCGTTGCGTGTTTCTCATCGATATGGCCGGCAACATTATCGCCAATCGCGACAACGGCCAGATCAAACACGATGTGTATTCTCTGGCAGCTCTTGCGGCCGGAAATTTCGGTGCCGTCAGTGCAATGGCCAAAATCATCGGGGAGGGGGAGTTTTCACTGCTTTTCCATAAAGGAAAAAAAGAGAACATCCATTTCAACAAAATCATCAACGAATTTTTGTTGATCACAATTTTCAGCAATGACATCTCCCTCGGCTTTCTGCGGCTGAGAGTCAACGAAAGTGTGGAAAAAATCCAGCAGATTCTCGAAGCGATTCAAACCCCCTGATGGGCTGGGAAAACGATTGTCGATTCGGTAGATGACACCGATGATGGACGGGTAACCCGTGATGGGCCGCAGGGCCATTGGCGATTATGGCATTTGTAAATCCAAGAAAAAAAGAAGTGCAGGTAAAGATCGTCTACTACGGTCCGGGCCGAGGCGGGAAAACGACCAATCTGGAGTATATTTTCCAGAAATTCCGCAACCGGATCAAAACCGAAATGGTTACGATCAACACCCATGGCGACCGGACGCTGTTTTTCGATTTCCTGCCCTTCGATATCGGCAAGGTCAACGGATACGACGTCAAAATCCAGCTCTACACGGTTCCGGGGCAGGTGAAATACAATGCCGCCCGCCGGTTGGTGCTGCGCGGCGTCGACGGCATCGTGTTCGTTGCCGACGCGATGGCGGTGCGAAGGGAAAAGAATATCCTTTCATTGAAAAACTTGCAGGAAAATCTGGCCACTTACAAAAAGAGCGTGTTCAAAACACCGATCGTACTGCAATACAATAAGGTCGATCTTGCCGAGCAAGGCATCCCGCTGCTTTCCTACGAGTCGATGGAAAAAGACCTGAACCAAAAGCTGAAGACAGCCGCATTCAATGCCAGTGCATTGGTGGGAACCAATGTGGTACCGACCATGAAAAAGATTATTTCCATGACGATGGCTTCAATCATCAAGGAGTTGAAGTAAAGGGGGCAATCTTGGCACCGCAGAGCAAAGGTGATTCCTTCGCCGAAGAGGTCGAAAATCGATTGCAGAGCATCTTCGGCGAAGAAGACACGGGCGATTCCTGGGAAGAGGAAACCGTCGACAAAGATGGTCAAGAAGCCATGCCCGAGCCGGAGCAAGCGGCCGAGACGGAATCAGAAACCGATACCGCCTGGGAGGAACCGTCTTCGGAAGAAATTCAGGACCCCTTGCGGAAGCTGAAAACCATCGTTCTTTCGATCGACTGGGAAATCAACGAAACCGTTATGACCGGCTTCGTCGAACAGGTGGGCGTACTTCAGGATCACTACCGGGATGATAAGATTGTCCTGGTATTTCTTCAATTGCTCGGATCTCTGGGCGAATATATCCGGGTCAATCTTGCCAAATCGCATCCGGAATCGTTTCAAGTTCTGAATTCGCTTTTCAACCAGCTGGAATCCATTGCCGGAGCAGAGCATCTTTCCGAGGCGGAGAAAAAGAAAGTGCTCTCCCAGGAGCTGGCAAGATACAAGAAGCTGAAAGCCAAGCTGGCGTCGCCGGTGGCGAAAACCACGGTCGAAAAGAGACCGCCCGAAGTCAAACCGGTTGAAGTCAAATCGATTGAAGCCAAACCGGTTGATGGCAAACCGGTTGAAAGCAAACCGGTTGAAGCCGATGCGCCCGAAACCTCTCCGCGTGCAGGCGCCCCGCCGGTAGCGAAATTGATCGCCGAGTTGAAGTCCAGTCTGATGGCTGAGATAAAAGCCCTTCGTATGGAGATCCGGCAGCTGAAGGAAGCCCTGGCAAAACGCAATTGAAGCCGCCAAACGCCTTCGGCCCGAACAATTCGAAACAGCGAAAGGATCTCGCGATGCCGGTGGCTTTGGAGGAACTGCCTTGAAAGGTTCTTTCGGAGACATCTCCAATACAATCTACCAACAGGTGGTCGGTGACCACCTGAAAAACGTTTCGTTGGACCGGATGCTGTTGCAGGTATTTTTAAAGTGCGACGGCAGCAGAACGATCGAAGAGGTGGCGCAAACCATCAATCGGGAACCGGCAAGCCTGCAGGATGCGATTGCCAGGCTGCTCGAATTGGATTTGATTCGGCCGGTGGCGGCCGGAGCTCGACATGCCGACGAAGAATTTTTCCATCTGCTGAATCAGGCACTGTCCAAGGCAATCGGGCCGATTGCCCCGGTATTGATTGAAGAGGAAATCGAGGCATTGGGACACGAACCTGCCCGGTTCCCCAATGAACTGGCTGCCGACCTGGTCGATGCACTGGCCCGTGAAATTCAACCGGAGAACAAAAGAAACGAATTTCAAATCGCCATGGTACGGCTGATTCGTGACAAGGGCTACGCCGGGTAATTCCGCTACTCCTGGTCCAACGGCCCGTGAAAAGCTTGAATGGATGTCCATCCACGGAGAAGGGATGGATATGAATCGGATGTGCGTTCCTCTGCCGAACGACGTTTGAGGGGTTCGATGCTCGTTATCCCGAAGGAAAAGGCGGTTATTGCGAATTTAAATACCTACTACCTGCACCGGGATCGTTTGCTGGAGCATTTCCAGGGTGAAATCGGGGCCGGTTGTATCGTCTTTCAGTCCGCGGTCGCCGGCGGGGTAATCTATTTCGACCCGGATGAGATTCTGAACGGCTATTACACCAACAAAAAGGAAAAGCTTCACGGCAAACCGGCCGTGAAAAAATTGGTTAACGACGAATTCGAACACAATTTTGTGTTGGATGTCTATCGCCTGCCCCGGGAGGAAGTTTACTTCTGGGCCACCATCCCCACCGCCGAAATTCGTTACAAAGATTTGAGCACCGAATTTACCGACCTGCAGGGTCTGCTGAAAAAAATGCGCGCCGAAAAACTGACCGGATACATCGATGTGGCGCTGCGAAAGAGTGGTGAGGGCGGCATGATTTTTCTCAGCGGCGGGGAAGTCGTCGGGGGGTCTTTCAGTTGGCAGCCCGGTGAATCGACTTCGCTTCAGGCCCGGGTTGAAACGCTGGTGCAAAAGAGCAAGCGCAACGGCGGCCTCTTTCAGGTCAGCAGCATTCCATTGGCGACCCCAAAAACCGACCGGCCCCCGGCAGGCGGGGGGCGCAGGGTGCTTACCATACTGGAAGAGTTTTTGAGCATTTTTGAAACGCTGTACCGTTCGAAACGGAACCGGGATACCGATTTTAATACCCTGATCCGGAAAAAATTTGTCGAAAACGTCGAGCGGTACGTGTTTCTCGACCCCTTTGCCGCCGAATTCGAATATGTCGATCGCAAAATCAAATTCAACGGTACCGCGACCGATCCGGAATTGGCCGAAGGACTCGTAACCACGATGCTCGAGTTGGCCGACGAAATTGGATTGGGCAATGAACTGCGAAGTTACCTGGCTTCCTGGTACCGCAAATACGACGCAAAATTGAACGATCTGGGCATCGGTAAACTGCTGCGGCCGTAAAATGAGCGTTTCAAATTTTTCAAAAATATGATTCTGGAAGGGTTTTCGATTCCGGGTGGTGACTGCCGCCCGGGATCCGGCGCCGAACGCGTTGGCTGAAGTGTGGTGGAGGTTTTTCAGGGTTTGACGTCCGGGAAGGGGAAAAACACTTTCGGCAATTCCGCCCGATGGGTTGTCGATTTTATCAATCGGTTGCCGGTGGCCGTCTATCGCACCACAATTGAAGGCAAAATTCGATACGGGAATCGAGCCCTGGCAAAGATTTTCGGTTTTGAATCCGTTGCAGACATGATCGGATGCCCGGTGATCGATCTCTACCGCAACAAAAAGGATCGGGGCGTTTTGATTCATGCGATTATGCAGCGGGGCCGGGTGATCGAAGTCCCGGTTGCCTTCGTTCGAAAAGACGGTTCGCAGATGTGGTGCTCGGTTACGGCGCAGGCCGTTCTGGACGAAGACGGCATCGTAGTGCATCTCGACGGCATGCTTCGCGACATTACCGGAGAAATCAAGGGGACCGAACGAATCCCGCCGCTCGACGGTTTGATCTCGACCTCCAATGACGTTGTCGCGATTCTGGACATCCAGGGGGAAATTCAGGAAATCAACGCGGCCGGCGCTGCCATTCTCGGTGAGACTCGAGAGCGATTGCGCGGACAACTGCTGCAGGAATACCTGGTTGCCGCCCAGAAAGATCTGTTTTTGCTGTTTCTGTCGGACATCTTGAAATTCGGCAGCGAACAGGTGCTGCTGACAGTGATGGGTGGTGGCGGCAACGCGCGCCATCTTGACGTTCAGGCCATCGGGATCAAGAAGGCCAACCGTTTGCATCACATCAAAATCGTCGGCCAGGATGTGACCGAGCGAATGAATGCTTGTAAAAAATCCAACAACGAGGAAAAGCTGCAAGGCGTGCTTGAAATGGCCGGCGGGGTGGCGCATCGCCTCAATCAGCCGTTGACCATCGCCGCCAATCTGCTCGGCGAATTGGTGCACAGTGCCGATCCGGAAGATGACTGTTACGAAAAGCTCCGGATGGTGCAGAACCAGATCGGCCGCATGACCGAGATCACCCAGAAAATCGGGAAGATCAAAAAATACGCCGCCATGGAATATGTGGCCGGCGTCAAGATTTTCGATATCGACCGGGCTTCCTGAGGGGGATGTGCGGTTCGATTGCGCTGCAGGAAAGAGCAATGGTAAAAAACGTTCTCATTGTCGATGACGATACCGAGATGCTGGCCACATTGAAAAACGGCTTCGCTCGATACGAAGACACATTTGCGGTCATTGCCGCCGAGGACGGCGTCGAAGCGATCGAGGTGCTCAAAAAGCGTGCTGTTTCATTGGTGGTTACCGATCTGAAGATGCCCCGACTGGATGGTTTTGCCCTGTTGCAGCACATCATGGAACATTATCCCGACATACCGGTGATTGTCATTACCGGTTACAGCACGCCGGAAATGGAATCCATGGCACGCAGCGGCGGTGCGGTGGGATACATTGCCAAACCCTTCATGCTCGAGACGCTGGCACACCAGATCCTGGGCGCACTGCGACAGGAATCCGAAGGCGGTACGCTTCACAGCGTTTCTTCCGGTATTTTTCTGCAACTGGTCGAAATGGAACAGAAGACCTGCACCGTCCGCCTGGAGGACAAATCAACCGGTCGCAGCGGCGTGCTGTTTTTTCAAGACGGTACGCTGTTGGACGCCAGGGTGGGTCAATTGCAGGGCAAACCGGCCGCTTACGAGATTTTCGCCTGGGATAAGGTGACCATTTCGATTCAGAACGTCTGTCCCAACTTACCCGACCGCATCCGCAGTGAACTGCAGGCGCTGATTCTGGAGGCCAGCCGGCGAAAGGACGAGTCGCTGGAAGTCGCTTCGGGACCTATTGAAGCGGACCCCCCAGGGGAGACAAGGCCGGATTCGGCCGCCGGCGAGGGGCACGATACGCTGGTCGGACTCCGGGAATTTCTGGAAAAAAATTGCGGCGGCGCCGTCAGCGGCGTTCATCCGGCGCCTTCCTGGGAGCCGCTGCTGGAACGGTTGAGCGATATGGGCAAGCAGATCGATTCCGGCGCGATCCAGGTTTGTTACATCGATCGGGATGACGGTGGGGATTCTCTTTTGCTGCCGGGTTCCCCTCCGGTCGAAGCCGGCGTCAAGGCCCGGACTCCGCGGGATCGGCTTTTAACCCTGTTGGCAGGTTATTCGAAAGGCGACACGCGAAAAACCATATGAAAGAACATTTTGCAGATATCCTTTCGCTGACCGGGGTCCACGGCGTGTTGTTTTTATCCGGCGGAGCCGAGGTGCTTTTTGCCCGGTTTCACAGTGTCCGCTTCACGCCGCCGGACGATATGGACTGGAAGGGGCTGGTGACAGCCATAAAGCGCCTTCGCGAGGTCGATATTGTCTATGAAAAGCTTCGAATTTATCTGCGCCGGTCGGAGTCCGGCTACTTGCTGGTGGTTGCAGATCCCAAGGTGTCCGGTGCGATGCTGAGATTGAACTGCGATATCGTGTTGCCGTCCCTGAAACGTGTCGGCAGTGGCGGAACGCTGAAACGATTTTTCAAGAAATCCGCTCACTGACATTCGCTTCGTGCCCTTCCACGGATCGCTGATGGCACTGGGCTGGGCCCGTTATCGGTTCATACACGCTTGAGGTGGAGAGATCACAATGAAATCAGCGCAGGCGAAATCGAACAGCAATCATGATGCCAGACTCAACGAAGCCGAAGTTTGCCGCTCCATGGGCCTCTACGATGAGGCGATCGGTATTTACGAAAAGGTGCTTTCCGAATTGGGCCCGGGCGATACCGCCCTGGCGGGTAAAGTCCAGTCCAAGATCGACGAAATTAAAAAGCAAATCGACGACCGCGAACATTCCGAGGCCAAGCAGGTTTCGGCCAAAGACATTTCGATGCTGAAAAAGACCCTGTCGGGTTCGGAATCCGGTCGCGACATTCTCAGCGGACAAACCTTGCTGGACAGTGCCGCCAGTTTCAAGGAACTCGGCCTGCATGCCGAGGCCGTCAAGGAGTACGAAAAACTGTTGCTGCAGGGACATCCACCGGAGAAAATCGTAGGCGATATACACGAATGCATGATGAAGCTCAATTCGCCGGACAAGGTGGTCGAAGAGGCGATTAAGATGGTTTCCGATCAACGGCTGGAAGTTGCCAGCCGGGCGGTGATTCTGGGTCTTTTCGGCCAGGAAATGGAAAAGCGCGACCATAAAGATCCGGCCCTGGACCTGTATAGGGCCGCCCACAAACAGAATCCCGAGGACCAGGAAATCAAAAAGCGAATCGACGGTCTGACGGCCAGCCTTTCTTCGAAGTCCAAGTACGACTACCTGCTGCGGCGAAATCTGGTGACCACCGATCAACTTCAGAAGGCATTCGCCCTCTCGAAAAAAATGAACAAAAGCGTCGAGTTCGTCCTCATCGGTCAATACGGTGTCAGCAAAGCCGACATCGGAAAGTCGTTTTCGTCTTATTACGGCTGCAAATTCCGGGAATACGATCCATCCCTGCCGACGCCCCAGGAATTGCTGGTCAATCTGAAAGAGGCCTTTCTGATGAACGAATGCTGGGTGCCGCTCACCTGGGACAAGGACCTGGTCGAAGTGCTGGTGGACGAACCCCGTGACCTGAACAAGACCGACAACATCAAGACATTGATGAATACCCCCAAGATCAATTTTTCCGTTGGTCTGCGCGAAGACATCGAGGAATTCATCAAGCGGTTCTATGACAAGGATGTCATGGACGATGAGGAAGCGGTCAGCAACCTGGACGACATCGACCTGATACCGGATGTTTCCTTCGAAGAAGATGACGACGATGATGAAATGCCCGAAGAAGTCGATGAGAGCTCCAGTAAGGTCGTCAAGCTGGTGGACCAATTTATTATTGCGGCCTACCGCAAAAACGCCTCGGATATCCACATCGAGCCATCGCCGGTCACGAAGGCCACCACCATCCGATTCCGCATGGACGGCGTCTGCCAGGAGTACCTCAAAGTACCCAATTCCATGGCCCGCGGCATTCTTTCCCGCGTCAAAATCATGTCGCAGCTGGATATCGCCGAGCGGCGACTGCCCCAGGACGGCAAGATTAAATTCAAGCGCAAAGGCGTGCCCGGTTTCGAGCTTCGTGTCGCCACCTTGCCCACCGCCGGCGGCTTCGAAGACGCCGTCCTGCGAATTCTGGCCAAAGCCGGCGCCATGAAGCTCGACGACATGGGGTTGACCGAGCGGAATCTTAAGATCCTGAAGGCCATCATCCAGAAACCTTACGGATTGATCCTGTGCGTGGGCCCGACCGGTTCCGGTAAAACCACGACCCTGCATGCGGCCCTGGGGCACATCAATGCGCCCGGGATTAAAATCTGGACGGCGGAAGACCCGGTGGAAATCACCCAGGCCGGACTGCGACAGGTGGAAGCCAAACCGCGCATCGGCCTTAATTTCGCCCGGATCATGCGGGCGTTTCTGCGCGCCGACCCGGACGTGATCATGATCGGTGAAATGCGGGATGAAGAAACCGCCTCCATCGGAGTGGAGGCTTCGTTGACCGGTCACCTGGTCTTCTCGACCCTGCACACCAACAGCGCCCCGGAGACCATCACCCGGCTGCTCGACATGGGGCTCAATCCCTTGAACTTCTCCGATGCTTTTCTGGGTGTGCTGGCGCAACGATTGACACGGCGTCTTTGCAGCTGCTCCAAGGAATACAACCCCCCGCGGGAGGAGTTCGAAGAGATCGCTTCGGATTACGGCCGCAAACTTTTCGAGAAAAACGGCTTCCAGTACGATTCCAACCTGATGCTCAAGGCACCGGGCACCTGCGAGCGTTGTTCCGGAACGGGCTACCGGGGACGGATGGGTATCCACGAGTTGATGGAAGGCACGCCCACGGTCAAACGCATGATCAAAAAAGCGGCCTCCACCGAAGAGCTTTTTTTGCAGGCTGCCAAGGAGGGCATGACCACGCTGAAGCAGGACGGCCTGATGAAGGTGCTGCAGGGTCTTACCGATGTGAGGGAAGTGCGGCGCGTCTGCATCAGCTAAATGGACGTTTCGAACTAAAAAAAAATGGAAGTCGGTTCCCCCGAGTGGAAGGAAGTGATTCGAAGCGGCGCGCTGCAGCTGGGGATTTCGCTGGAAGCCGCCGTCCTGGATCGATTCGCCCTGCATGCGGCTGAACTGCTGCGGTGGAATCGCCGCATGAATCTGACGGCCGTCACCGACCCGCTGGCGGTTGCCGTCAAACACTACATCGATTCGATCGCGCCCGCCGAACATGTCCCCTGCCAAGGGCGCTTGCTCGACCTCGGCAGCGGTGGCGGTTTTCCCGGAATCCCGCTACAGATCCTGATGCCGACATTGCACGTGACCCTGGTTGAAGCCTCCCGCAAAAAAGCGAGTTTTTTAAAGCATGTCGCCCGGTGTCTCGCACTGAAGCAGTTGAAAATCCTGGAGATGCGCGCTGAGGAGGTTTCGACGGCAGAGATCGGCTACGGTTTCGATCTCATCGTCTGCCGGGCCCTGACGTCGCTGGAGCGATTTTTCGCGATGGCCCTGCCGTTGGCGGCTTCCGGCACACGGCTGATGGCCTGGAAAGGAAAACTGCCGGGAGATGAGTTGAATCGCGGAATCGGTTACCTGCAGACCGCGGCAAAACTGACTTCCAAGGACGTCTCCGTGCAGAAGTTCACTCTGCCCGTGTTCGCGGAGACCCGCAATCTGGTCATCGTGACGCTGCCCTGAGATCAGGTCTTTTTCATTTCCTGCTGTTTTTTCAACATCTCTTTGTGTTTTTCCGTGGTCAGCAGCATCGTGTCATTGGGGTTGTTTTGCGGGGATTTACCCGATCGGGTCTTTTCCAGCAGCACCTCCAGCGCGTGCTTTCCGATGGTGATCACGTCTTTGTGGTTCAGCTTTTGTTTGGCGACGATTTTCTCATTGACATAGGTGCCGTTGGTGCTTTTCAGGTCTTCGACCCAAAACGCATCGGTTTCCCGAATAATACGAGCGTGGTTTTTGGATACGCTCAGGTTGTCGATGTGGATATCGTTTTCGAGATTTCTGCCGATCGTAATGACATCTTTGTCAGCCTCGATGGTCTTCAGGACCTGGTCATTAAATTTGACTAGAAGCGTCAGCATTGTCTTCCTCCGATTTTCCCACGCAGACTCGTTCCCGGTGCATCGGGCCGGAACCAATTCCGGTTCAAGGCGGTTGACGGTATCGATTCCATTCAACTCTGCAATTATAGCATTCTCAACGAATCGTTTCAAATTTTCAAAACGAAAATCGATCGAATTCCTTTGAACAAACAAAAAATAAATTTTGGAAAAATTGAAACGCACATTTTGGGTAAGAGATGATTGAAGATGCTTCAGCGGTTCGACCCGTCGAATGAAACAATCCGGGCATTCATTCGGCCGGAAACGATTTCCAGGATGGCGATGCTGGGTTGGGCGCCGTAACGAGGTTGGGAGGCACTGCCGGGGTTGATCAACCATACGCCGTTTTTGCGGGTGATCGAAGCTTGATGCGTATGGCCGCTGATTACCGCGCCGAAGCCGGCCGCAGCCGGATCGAGATCGAGGCGGAGAATGTCGTGAAGAACAAACAGATGAATGCCTTCGATGGCCAGGGTATCGTTGTGCGGCAGGGCGTCGGCCCAACTGCCGCCGTCCATATTGCCTCGAACGGCTGTAACCGGGGCCAGGTATGACAGTGTCTTTAGGATTTCCGTTCCGCCGATGTCGCCGGCATGCACAATTCGGGACGAACCTCTTAGTGCATCGGATGCCGCTTCGGATAGGAATCCATGCGTATCTGAAATGATGCCGATTTTTACCATGGTCGCAGCGCCCGTTTGCCGGATGAGAGGTTCGATCACCAACCTGTCGCTACCATATCAGATTGAAACCAGGGACACAATTTCATCAAAGCGGATTTTTTTCGACTTGCGGCCATCGGTTTTGGTTCAAAAAAGCGCATCTCTGAAATTCTGATGAATTCGTAAAATTCCGACTTTCGATCGCACCCCTCGATGTTACGTGGGTGAAGAGTAACTAGTAGAAATGACAATGGATGACCTACGCTGAACGTTGACTTTTTGCAGAGTTGTATGTTACAATATACTAAACTTGTAATACATCTGTCCTGTGATTCACTGTCGGCATTGATTCTCGCCCAAACCGGGTGCGATGCACCCGGTGCAAGTTCAAGTCACCCGCTTCGCGGGTGGTTGTTGACTGATCATAATATGCCGGAATCACACGGCTGTTCTGTGACTTGACCGGAATCAGGCGGACAAGGAGGATCCTTTGAGTGGATCGCAGAAAAACACCGAGGCGGAAGACCGTGGAAATGGTTTCCCAAACGATCAAGAAGGACAGGACGCAGTGACCTGGAACGAAGACCAGGTTCGCCAATATTTGCCCGAGTTCTGCAATCTGGAAATCCATACACCGGAGCAGGAACTATTCGCATCTTTGGATTCCGATTGGCCCTGGGAAACAGAAGATCCACCGGATACGGACACTGAATCCCAGCCCGACGGTTGGGAACTGCCCGCCTCCAGTTGCGAATCTCACTCATCGTCTCCCGGCGAAGACGACATCGACAGCAGCGCAGATCCAATCACATCGGCCGATGCAACGGCGCACGGCAGCGGGCCGACGGATGAAGACGCAATCGAAGAATACCGGAATTGGAATCCGGATCCCGAAACGGTCCCCGAAGCGGATGAAACGTTTGTCAACCCCGAAAGCGCCGCCATTTCATGGGAATACGTCGACCCCGATCAAACCCTCACTGCAGGCAGCACCCAGCAAGTACATTGTCTTCATACGGAAAGCGTCCCGGAAGAATTGCCGGGCCACGGCGAGGAAGGGCAACCTTTCGAAAAGAGCCGACCGTTGCATGCGTCTTTGGAAAATTCGGAGCTTTCATCCGATTCCGCTGCGGAAGATGAATCGGACTTCTCCGACACGGACACGGGCGCGGCAGGACCCGAATCGGAATCATCGATGATTCCAAGCGAAAGCGAATCGGCTCTGGAAGCGTCATCGGCTGTACCGGAGCCTGTAGCGTCGGAGACATCGGACGCTGAATCGGCGGTAAGCTCATCCGAGGTTGAGGATGCTGGGGAAGCGGCATCGGAACCGCTGGAGCCGAGCGCAACAGCGACTCCGTGGGCTATGCCGCCGGGCGAAGTCTCCCAGACCGCGAAAACCCCGCTTGAGTCATCGTCGCTGCTGGAGCAGACCGAAGCGGCGGCACCGAGTGCTGCGTCGTCGGCCGACCCCAGCGAGAATGCTGCGCCTTCGGAAGCAGAGCCGGTTCCGTTGGAGTTGACCGAAATGGTGGCACCGGGCGCTGCGCCGCTGGGGACTGAACCCGAAACCGAGGTATCCGCGGAAGCGGATTCGGCTCCGCTGGAACTGACCGAGGCAGTGGTTTCTCCAGACCGGCCCGAAGATGCCGGACCGGTTGCGGATGAAAATCAGGCGTCAACGGATGCCAATTTCCGGGAAGGTTTAAAAGCGTTGTTCGCCGGGGCCGTTCGAGCGACCAAAGAAAAAGACTTTCCGACGGCGGCTACCTGTCTGGAACGCTTTGTGGCCCGGAGTCCAAACGATTATCGCGGTCATTATCATCTGGCGGTTCTGTATTTTCGTACCGGCAATTACGAGGCTGCGCAACTTAGCGCGGAGAAGGCAGCGGCGCTGGGTGCGCAGGGCGCCGAAAAACTGATGAAGAAAATTTCACGTGCGACCGCTGCAACCGCAACCGCCGCATCGAAGCCGCCTTCCCAGTCACCGATGACCGACGAACGCAGGCTGCCGGAACCAGGCGAAGTGACAACTTCCGATCGTGCTGCGATCGAAAATGCCACGCCGGAGCCGCCGCCGAAACCGGAACCGGCGATGGAAGCCACATCCGCCCTCGGCTCAGGGAATACGGAAGGATTACCGGAGTTTCCCACGCTTTTCATGGACGAAAGCGGACGTAGCCAAACCGAATCCGCGCCGGCTCCGAAGCCGGAACCGGCGCAGAGGGCTTTGGACGAGGCTTTGACCGCCGGGGGGCAGGAGAAACGGTTGGATGCATCGTCTTCGATATCGGCGGAAGCCGATCCTTCGGCAGCGTCGAATGCAGCCCTGCCGGAAAACGAACCGCAAGCCCCGGTAAGTTCGGCACCCGCTGCGAAGGCGCTGTTTGCCCGTGGGATGGAAGCCTCCAATCGCAAGGACTACGAAACGGCGGCGGCGCTGTTCGAGGAGTTCATCACGGTGAGTCCGGAGCCTGCAAAAGGATATTACAATCTGGCCATCCTTTATTACCGATTGCAGAATCCATTCGCTGCGCGCAAATACGCGGAGCTGTCGGTTCAAAACGGTGTGAATGCAGCCGGAAAAATTCTGGCTAAAATCGATAAGCACTTGAAATCATCGGAGTCTGTGGAAAACGTCATCAAAACCGGTTCCGGTACCGAAGCACAATGGGTCCATAAGCCTGCGGAAGCCTCCGCTGATGTCGGTGAAAGCGGGAAACCCGATGCGGAGGCTGTGCCTCCGAAGGCCCAAGTGCAAGCGGTTTCCAGTGATGCCACCCCGGTGGTTTCTCCGGTTGGAAAAGGCCACGATGCCGATTCCACAGGACCGGTGCCGGAACCAGCCGGAGCAGCGAACGAGATCGTAAAAACCGATGGCCGAACGTTGACGGAGGAGGGACCTTCGACATTGACGGCGGAAGAAAGCAACGCCCTCTTCACCCAGGGCATGCAGGCCTCCGAACGCAAGGAGTATCCGACGGCAATTGGGCTTTTCGAACAATTCATCAACGCGAATCCCCAGGAGCCCAAAGGTTTCTTCAATCTGGCCATCCTGCACTATCGACTGCAGGATTATGCCTCCGCCCGCCAATGCGCGCAAAAAGCCCTGGATTTAGGGGCCGAAACCGCCAGGGCGATTTTGCAAAAAATCGATCGCAAGACGGCATCCAAAATCGAAGACCCGCCGAAAGTTGCCGCAACCCCTCCGGATACCCCGGGCGGTAAACCGGCGCCTGCAGAGCCTGAAGTCGAACCTGCGCTCGAAGAAAATACGGATGATCTCTCCGGGCGTTTCCTGCAGGAAATGCAGCAACCCCGTTTATCCGACCCGGTGGTGAAAACCGACAGCCAATCCGCTGAAATGTTGCCGGAAAAGGAACCGAATGCGGGTCATCCGGCGCCTCCCATAGAAAATAAGACGGGAAATACGAACATCGGAGCGCCCGAGCCTCCTGCCGCCGAGGTCGATGAAAGCGGTAAAATGGCTGCAGCCGGAAAAATGAAAGCGGCAGCGGCCCCCTTGAAGCCGCAGGCGGCAGACCGGGATGGGAAAAAGCCCGCGGCGAAGCCAGCCGGCGTCGATAAACCCGAGGGGTTGTTTGCCCGGGGCATGAAAGCCTCCCAACGCAAAGACTACAAAACAGCCATCCAATGTTTTAAACGTTTTGTTTCGCTGAAACCGAACGAGGCCCGCGGCCATCACAATCTCGCGATTTTACACTATCGGTTGCACGATTATGACACCGCCCGAAAATTCGCCCAAAAAGCCATCGAACTTGGACTGAAATCCGCCAGCACGATCCTGGCGTCGATCGACGCCAAGGAGAACAAGCCGGCCGCTTCGGCAGCGGCAGCGCCCCGACAAACAACGCCGGAACCCGCCTCGGAGCCGTCTTCGAACACGGTGCAGGAAGCAGACAACGCTCAAAATGGGAGTATGGAACTGTTCGATGTGCAGGAACTGGATACGGAGGATTTTGACACGAGCGCCTTTCTGAAAAACGAATCCATTGTTTGGGACGCCGACGAAATGGAAGATGCCTTCGATGGGGGGCAATCGGCACCGCCGGCGGAAGAAAACGAATATTCGTTTGAAGAGGACATCATTGTGTTCGATTCTCCCAAAGAAGACGCCGATCCCGCCGCTGGAAACACGACTTCTTCGGCAAGCAGCGGCGATCCGGCGATGGAAGCCGGCCGCAGCGGCAAGCCCGGCAGCCAAGCCACCGTCGGCACACCTTCCGCACCGATGCCGGCGAAACCTGGCGGTGCCGGTAATGACGGGGAGAGCGACCGTTGCTTTCAGCTCGGCAAAGAGGCCATCGGCCGCAAAGATTATCTGCAGGCGGTCAAACATTTTACCCGGGTTGCGGAACTCAATCCGAACGATCCGAGAGCTTTCTTTCAACTGGCGGTGATTTCCTTCCGAATGCAATACTTCGAAACCTCACGCGAACACGCCGAGCGCGCACTGGGTCTCGGATATCAGCCGGCCCAGCAGTTGTTGGAGACGATCCAGGAACGCGCGCAGGCCTCCTGATCGAAACCTTCTCCGCAGACCGAGCGTTTTCGTTCCAACTCAAAGGTGAAGGCCTCGCGCAGCGCACCCATCTCTCGCTCTGCGAGCTTTTTCAGGGGCGGCTCGCGGTAGGTGCGAAATCGCGAAAACCCGACGCAAGCGCTTTGATCCGTGTGCGATGACCCGTCCGTCTTCCCGTCGCCTTGATCCCGAAAATTCTCAATCGCCCCTCGTGAATCACTTTTCACGAAATCTTCCCGGAAAAATCCTTCATCATTACCCACCGCGCAGGTTTCTTTCCTGTTTATCCAAAAGCCGGAGCGGAAACTTTCCTCTTGAAGGATCGCCGCGAACATGGCAAACAAGGCGGCAGTTGTGCCCGGACCGGCTTTGGCCGCAATGCGGCCGGAAACGCGAGGCCGTCTCTTCGGGCAACTTTCCAATCTTGCAGCCGGGGGTGAAAAATATGAAGATTTTAGTCGGCTATGATGGTTCGAATGCTGGCAGGGAAGCGCTCAGCATGGCGCGTCGTTGCGCTGCCTCCTTTGGGGCCTCCGTAGAGGTCGTCACTTCGATGGCAAAAGGCACCGAGTCCGAACAGGAGCAGATCATCCAGGCTGAAAAAGGACTGGAGTATGCCAAATCGCTATTCGAAAAAGAGCAGATTCCCTGCAACACGCATCTGATGATTCGGGGGATGTCGCCCGGAGAGGACTTGGTCAAATTCATCGAGGAAAACTCGATGGACCTGGTCGTCGTGGGTGTAAAACGGCGTTCCAAAGTCGGAAAACTTCTCATGGGCTCTACGGCCCAGTATGTTATTCTCAAGTCACAATGTCCCGTTTTAACCGTCAAATAGCGGAAGGGAGAACTACTATGAAACGCTTGCTGCCGATCGCTGCGATGCTTCTGCTGGCGGTTTCGTTTGCCTCGGCCCAGGACCCGGTCTACCGAATTTCGGTCAGCCAGTTTGTCGAGCACCCTGCGCTGGACTCGGTGCTGAAAGGCTTTCAAGACGATCTGGTCGAAAACAAAATTCAAGTGGATTACAGTATCCACAATGCCCAGGCCAATATGGGTACCGCCTCCCAGATTGCCACCCAGATTATGGGTGAGCGACCGGACCTGATCCTGGCGATTGCCACCCCCAGCGCTCAAACCTGTGCCCAGGCTTTGAAAAAAGCACCCCAGATGCAAAACACCCCGATGCTTTTTTCGGCGATCACCGACCCGGTGGCCGCCGGATTGGTCGATGATCTGCAGCATCCGGACGCCAATATCACCGGGGTATCGGACATGCTGCCCCTGGAACAGCACATGGAAATGGTGCGGGATTTCCTGCCGGAGATGAAATCCCTGGGCGTCATGTACAATTCGGGCGAAGCCAATTCCAAGAGTTCGGTGGATTATCTGAAACGGGTCGGAGCGGCCATGGACTTCGAAGTCGTCGAGGCGACGGTCTCAAGGACCAGCGATGTTTACCAGGCCGCCAAGAGTCTGGTGGGCAAGGTCGATGCGGTCTTCGTGCCCACTGATAACACGGTGGTCGAAGCACTCGAGTCGGCCATCCGCGTCTGCACCCAGGGCAAAATGCCGCTGTTTGCGGCCGATGTGGACTCGGTGCGGCGCGGCGCCATCGCCGCCATGGGTTTCGACTACTATCAGCACGGTCGGCAGACCGGCGCCATGGCGCGCCGCATTCTGGAAGGGGCCCGAATTGGTGACACGCCGGTGGAAACCCAGCAGACGCTGCAGCTGCACGTAAATCCTGACGCCGCTCGAAAGATGGGGCTGACCGTTCCGGAGGCAATTATCTCACGGGCGGACAAGGTTTATTAGGCAACGGTATCCGATGAGCAGCTATGCCTTTCTGGGGGCCCTGGAGCAGGGCTTTGTTTACGGGATCATGGTACTGGGGGTGTATTTTACCTTTCGGGTGCTGAATTTTCCGGATCTGACCGTGGACGGCAGTCTGCCGCTGGGGGCCGCCATATCGGCGGTGGCCATCACCAGCGGCTTCAACCCGTTTCTATCCCTGCTCTTTGCCATGGCGGCCGGATTCCTGGCCGGTATGGTCACGGCCCTGCTGAACACCAAGCTGAAGATCCTGCACCTTCTGGCCTCCATTTTGACCATGATCGCCTTGTATTCCATCAACATTCGGATCATGGACGGTCCCAATGTTTCGCTTCTGGGCGCCCGAACGGTGCTGGATCCGATGATGGATTCCGGTCTTCCCGGATTCTGGGGCGCGCCGTTGCTTTTCGGCGGCATCGCCCTGGCGGTCACTGCCGCGATCATCTGGTTTCTGCATACCGAGCTGGGGTTGGCGGTGCTGGCCACCGGCGACAATCCTCAGATGATCACCAGTCAGGGTGTCAACACCCATAATATGATTATTCTGGGGGTCGGGCTTTCCAATGCCATGGTGGCGCTTTCCGGGGCGCTGGTGGCCCAGAATCAGGGTGCTGCCGATGTCAACATGGGGGTTGGCACCATTATTGCCGGCCTGGCCTCGGTCATCGTCGGCGAAACCGTGTTCGGTCACAGCGGCATCACCCGGGCCTGCCTGGCGGCGCTGGTGGGATCGATCCTGTACCGACTGGCCATTGCCCTGGCGTTGGGCTTGAAGTGGGGTGCATTTTCCTTCACCCCCAGTGATCTGAACCTGATCACGGCGCTGCTGGTGGTCGTGGCGCTGACCATGCCTCACATCAAGGCCAGATTGCAGCGACGATGATTGCCATTCGGAAACTGTCAAAGTATTTTTATCGCGGCAGCATCAACGAAGTGCTGGCACTGGACCGGATCGACCTGAACATCGAGAGCGGAGATTTCATTACCGTGATCGGTTCCAACGGTGCCGGAAAATCCACGCTGCTCAACTGCCTGGCCGGTACCTTTCTGCCCGACAGCGGGTCGCTGCGGCTCCACGACCGCGACATCACGCGGTGGCCGGAACATCGCCGGGCCCGCTTTGTCGGACGCGTATTCCAGGACCCGCTCACCGGTACCTGCGCTTCGCTGAGCATCGAGCAGAACATGGCCATGGCAGCCCGGCGCGGCGGCCGCCGCGGATTGAGCATCGGGGTCAACGACCGGCAGCGCGAAACCTTCCAGCTTCACCTGAAAACCATTGGACTGGGATTGGAAGACCGATTGAAAAGCAGCGTGGGGCTCCTGTCCGGCGGTCAACGGCAGGCGCTGACCATGGCGATGGCCACCTTGGTGGAACCCGAGATTCTGCTGCTCGACGAACACACCGCCGCCCTCGATCCCAAGACCGCCGTCCAGATTCTGGAACTCACGCGGGAGCTGGTGGAGAGGCGGCGTTTGACCACCCTGATGGTGACCCACAATATGAATCATGCGCTGAGTTTCGGCAATCGACTGGTGATGCTGCACCGGAGCCGGGTACTGTTCGACGTGCGCGGCCATGAAAAAGAACATCTCACCAAAGAAGATTTGATCCAGCGCTTTTACGACTCGCAGGGCGAGGAGTTTTCAACCGACCGCATGCTGCTGGGATAACGGGCACCGAAAACAAAGCAAAAAATGACAGGCGGGATGATATGAAGCCACACACCTGGACCTTGTTCCTGATGGCTATCTGTTTCATTGCGGCCGGCTGCGCCGCCCCAAAGTCATGGATCAGCACGCCAAGCGCCCAAACCGTGGACAACTCTTATTTCACCGCCACGTTTACCCCCTTGACGGCAGGCAAACCATACTTCAACCGATTCCTGTTGGAAATTATCAACCGCACCGACGAAGCGTTGACCGTGGATTGGAGCGCCAGCCGTTATCTGTACGCGGGTCAGCCGGCCGGACGCTATATTCATCGCGGCATCCAACGCGAAAACGTCAACGATCCCCCGCCGGACGTGATCGCCGTCGGCGGTCAGCTTCGCCGTGAGATTGCCCCCTTGCGCTTGATCGCCTGGCGTGGCTACAAACCCGGCTACAAGGGTGCGGAAAGTTTCAGTGCCGGACCCCTGCCGGAAGGATCAAACGGGATCCTGCTGGTGGTGCGGCAAAACGGCCGGGAGATTCGTGAAACCCTCACCGTGGAAATCGCGGTTGCCCTTTAGTGCTGGATGGCATCATTTCGGTGACGTATTTCAAGTCAAAGATTACTCACCGCGGAAATGCGGAGAACGCAGAGAAAAGCTTTAAAATCTGACCTGCGCCGCCTCTGCGTTCTCAGCTCAGCGGTGAAACATTGGTCACCAGAATTGCGCCAACGTGCACTTCGGTTTGTACTTTCGGCCGAGTTCCCTGCCTCAGGCGAATTTTCGCCGCAGCCGCAACTCGAGACGGCCCACTGCCAGTGAGCAACTCATGGTCAACAGAAAATAGAGTCCGGTGATCGTAATCCAGACCTCGAAGGTGCGGTAGGTGGAGGCCATCAGCTCCATTCCCTGGAAGGTGAGCTCCTGAACGGAGATTACCGAAACGATGGCCGAGTCTTTGATGGTGGAGATGAACTGACCTGCCAGGGGTGGCAGAATGCGAGGCATTGCCTGGGGAAAGATCACCCGGCGCATCCGCTGAAACCGGCTCAGACCGATGGCATCGGCGGCTTCCCACTGACCTTTCTCGATGGACTGAATTCCGGCGCGCACAATCTCGGCGATGTAGGCCCCTTCGAACAACGCCAGGGTCAACACCGCTGAAAGAAACGAGGTCAACCGGGCCGGTGGCGCGAACAGCCACCGCAGCAAGGTCTGACCGGTTTCGGGCAGCTGACCGTATACTCGGTCGATGCCCAGGGCGGGCAGGATTTGATCGCCGATGAAGTAGTAGAAAATAAATACCAGTACCAGCGGCGGCAGGTTGCGAATGATTTCTACGTAGGTGGCGCCCGTCAGGCGCCGAAACACACTGCCGCTGATCCGCAGCAACCCGGCCGCCGTCCCGAAGAGGGTTGCCAGAATTGTAGCCCAGAAGCTCAGCCGGACGGTTGTCAGCAAGCCCTCGATCAGCACGTTGGCCACCCACCGCCCGGTCTCGGCGTCATAGCGAAACAGGTACTGGGGTACGATCCCCCAGTCCCACTCATAATGAAGACCGGCTTCCAATCGATACCCCAGGCCGACGGCGCCGGCGAGCATCAGCAGCGCCACCAGCGCATCCAGCAGACTGAATTTTGTCGGTTTTTGCAGTGGCATCCTGTTTATTTGATGCGATTTTCCCAGTCCTTGGTGCCGAACCAGTAGGACTTGCGTTCCTTGAACCATCCTTCGGATTCGACCACCCGGATCCAGTTGTTGAAGTAATTCAAGGTATCCACATCGCCTTTGCGAACGGCAAATCCGATGGGCTCTTTGGTGAAGGTTTCCTCCAGGGGCAAAAAGAGCCGGTTCGCATTTTCCACCGCCAGAAAGGCCGGCAATGGGGCCGAGGCAACCAGGGCGTGTACGCGTCCGCTCAGAACCTCCTGGATGACCTGGGACTCGTCGTCGAAAAGGCGTAGCTCGGCATTGGGAAGATGCTTGCGGGCCGCCAGTTCGGCGGTGGATCCCAGTCGCGCGGTGACGACCACCCCGGCTTTGTTGAATTCTTCCAGGTGGCGGAACCCGGAAGCCTTTTGCTTGTGAGCCACGATCGACATGCCGCTGTAGTCGTAGGGGATGGTAAAGTTCACCTTGAGGTTGCGTTTGGGCAGAATGCCCATGCCGCCGATAATGACATCGAATTTTCCGGTCAACAGCGCCGGAATGATCCCGGCCCATTTGGTGGGAACGAATTCCACCTCGACGCCGGTATCCTTTGCCAGACGCGTTGCCACGTCGATCTCGAATCCGATGAGCTCGCCGGTTTTGTCTTTCATGGCCCAGGGAACGAAAGTGGACATTCCCACCCGCAGCACCCCTTTGCGGAGGACTTTTTCGATCGTGCTTTCCTTGACCAGTTGATCCCGGATCTCTGCCGCCGCACCGGCGGCAATCATCACGATCGCCGTCATCACCAGGACGGTGATCCATTTCTTCCAGGCTTTTGGTGTCCCCATGGATTGCCTCCTTTCTGCATTCGGGCCGCCGCAAATATTCGGCGGGCTTACCCTTCCAGTTTCAGGTGTATCTCCAGGTAGCGAACCATCAACGACAACGAAGTGGTGATCAGCAGGTATACGGCCGCGACGGTAAACCAGATTTCGAACACCAGGTAGGTCTGGGCGATAATGATCTGCCCCTGCATGGTCAAATCGTAGATGGCAATCGTGCTGACCAGGGCCGAATCCTTGATCAGCGAGACCGCCTGACTGGCCAGCGGCGGCAGGGTGTAGCGGACCGCCTGGGGCAGCACCACGAGGCGGTAAGTGCGAAGCCGTTCGAGTCCGATGCTGGCGGCCGCTTCCCATTGGCCCGGCGGCACCGAGAGGATGCCGGCGCGAAAAATTTCTGATACATAGGCCCCTTCAAACAGACTCAGCGCCAGAACGGCGGCCGTAAAGCCATCGATTCCCAGCACCGGCGCAAGAACGAAGTAGATAAAAAAAAGCTGGACCAGGAGCGGGGTGTTGCGGATCAGTTCCAGGTAGCTGCGCGCGGTCAGGCGGGCCAGCGGGGATGCGGAAAGACGGAACACGGCCGTGGTCAGCCCGATGACAAATGCCAGCACCAGGCTGATGGCGGTGATCTTAAAGGTGACGGCCAGGCCGTCCAGAAGGGGGCCCATAATCAAGGTCCCGTCACGATGGGAAAACAGATACCGGGGGACCTGATACCACTGCCAGTGATAGCCGAGACTTTCGGAGCCGCGCCAGATCAGCCAGCCGACACCGACGATCAGAACCAGATACTGCAGCCAATCGCGCAGCGGGACCCTTGAAGGAAGGGACTTGGCCGATCGGGATTTGGCAGCCGGTATTTGGGAACGGTTCTTCACAGGTCGTCGAAATCGGAGGTTGAAAGCCAATGTCGGGATGCCCGGTCGTCGCCGGTGGCTAACAAGCCGCTCATTGCGCCGACGGTTACAGGCATTCCGGGCGGCAACCGATTCCCCCCTGCCGTTTCGAACGTGGATGGCCGGAGCGTTTCCGGCGGCGACATCCTGCTGCGGGACTCGCTCAGTTCACCAGGCTCTGGATCGGGGCCGGGATGCGGCCGCCGAGTCGAATGAATCGATTGGCGCCGCGGGAATTGTTGACCGGCATGATCACCGATTGTCCCAGCAAGCCACCGAAGTAGGCGTGTTCGCCGGCCTGCTTGCCGGGCACCGGGATCAGTCGGGCCGCCGTGGTCTTCTTGTTGACGACGCCGATGGCCATCTCGTCGGCGATCAAAGCGGCGACGGTGTCTTCAGTGGTGTCTCCGGGAATCGCCACCATGTCCAGTCCCACCGAACAGACACTGGTAATGGCTTCGAGCTTTTCGATCGTGAGGTGACCGGCGGCAGCGGCCTGGGAAATATTGAGATCTTCACTGACCGGAATGAATGCGCCGCTGAGTCCGCCCACGTGGGAGCTGGCAAAGGCGCCGCCTTTTTTCACAGCATCGTTGAGCAGCGCCAGGGCGGCCGTGGTGCCCGGAACCCCGATGCTCAGCAGCCCGAGGCTCTGAAAGATTTCACCGACACTGTCGCCCACGTTGGGTGTCGGTGCCAGTGAAAGATCCGCCACACCGAAACGGATGTTCAGACGATCTGCAACCTCTCGGCCGATCAGTTCCCCTACCCGGGTGACTTTGTAGGCGGTATGCTTGATCAGTTCGGACAGCCGGCCCAGGTCCATGTTGGGAGTGGCCTCCAGGGCCCGGTCCACCGCTTTTTTCACAACTCCGGGACCGCTGACGCCGACGTTGATCACGGCATCGGCTTCGCCGATGCCCAGATAGGCACCGGCCATGAAGGGAATGTCCTGGGGGATATTGGCAAAAACGCACATCTTGGCGCAGGCGATGCCGTCGTTTTTAGCGGTCAGGGCCGCGGCGCGCTTGATTTTCTGCCCCATGAGGTACACGGCATCCATGTTGATCCCCGCGCGGGTGGAAGCGACATTCACCGAGGCACAAACCCGCCGGGTTTCCGCCAGAGCTTCGGGAATGGCATCGATCAGCGCGCGGTCTCCCCGGGCGATGCCTTTTTCCACCAGCGCACTGAAACCCCCGATAAAATCGACACCCACCTCCGCGGCGGCTCGATCCAGGGTTCGGGCCACCGCGATCATCTGTGAAGACGAAAACGGGGCGGCCACCACGGCGATCGGACTGACGGAGATGCGTTTGTTGACCACCGGGATGCCGTACTTGTCCCCGACACGGTTGCAAACCGTCACCAGATTGTGGGCCAGGTCGGTGATTCGAAACAGGATCTTGTCCTGAAGGGTCGTCAAATCGTGACTGGCGCAGTTGAGCAGATTGATGCCCAGCGTGACGGTCCGCACGTCCAGGTGTTCGTTCTGCAGCATTTCCAGGGTCGACAGAATCTCTCGTTGGGTCAGCATAGTGGTTGTCGTCGCTCAAAAGCTCGGTTGCGGTTGGTGATACGGATTTATGGAAGGCGATTGCCTTCGATACTATATACGGTTGATGGCTTCGAATATTTTACGGTGCTGAATGCTGATGGTCAGTGAAAGCTCGGCGGCACGGGCGCGCAAGTCCGCATACAATGCCTGTTGATCGATTTCGGCCGGAATGTCCACCTCATAGATCATGATGTTGTCGTTGGGATCGTCTCCACCCTTGAAGACGGCCTGCAGATTGGTGACATTGGCTCCGTATCGGGCGATGATTTCGGTGATGGATGCCACCAGCCCTTTGCGGTCCGGCCCACGGGTGGTAATGACAAACGGCTCGCAGGATTCGGAACAGAATGCCGGTGCCGGGTCCAGCGGTTTGATGGTGACATCGAGGTTGAGCGGGGAAAGCGCCTGATTTAACTCCTTGCGCAGAATTTCAGCGGCCCGCTCTTCCGGAGCGGCGACAATGAAAATCCCACTGAATTCCGATTGCAGGATGGTCTGGCTGACGTTTTCGATATTGCAGTCGAGTTCGAACAGGATTCGGGTGACGGTGGCGATGATGCCCGGTCGATCCGGCCCCAACACCGATATGACGATTTTATTCATAAAATTTTGAAACGCTCCGTTTAGTTTTAAAAAAGAAGCCATTTAATACCACTTCCGGTGAACTGTCAACCGTTGGTCTTGCCGGTCCGATTTCATTACGGATCCGGGCAGGTGTGTTCCATCCGAATCGTCGGCAGAGAAGAAATGAAAGAATGCGCCGCAGGCTTGCCCCGGGAAGCGGTAAGGGCGGCACTTCCGGAGGGTGTTATAAAACGAGACAGTCGGCCAGCAATTCCCACAGGTATTTCACCGTCAGGTCTTCCATATCGTAATGTTTTTTGATGTTGTTGAGCTGGCCGTGGCAGCTGTGGCAGGGAACCACGAGTAATTTGGCACCGGTGGCGCGAATTTGCTCCATTTTCCGACGCCCGTAAAAAATTCGCTCGTCGTGGTATCCACTCACCAGCGCGCCGCCGCCGCCACCGCAACAGATTTGATGCCGTCTGTTTGGGTGTAAATCCACCCAGTTTTCCAGACACTGATCCATGATCCAACGCGGTTCTTCGTAGAATCCATGACCGAAGCGGATTTCCGCTTTGCGGCAGTAGTTGCAGGGATCGTGGTAGGTGGCCAATTCCGGAAAGCGGGTCTTGTCCAGACGGATGCGCCCCTGGCGGATGTAGTGGATCAGCAGGTCGAATACGCTGTAGGTGCCGATTTTTTTCAGCAGTTCGGGATGATGAGCTTCGAGACCAGACCTGGTCGCTAGATAGGCGTGCCCTCATTCCGGCCACATGAGATTTTTCACCTCCAGGGCTTCGATCTGGGCCGCCAGGCGATCGATCATGGTTTCCATGGCGGCATCGTCGCCGGTAAAAAACCCCCAGTTGACCCCCTCCCAGGCCTCGGAGGACACCGTCCAGTCCTCGCCGGCGGCGTGAAAGATTTTCCACCAGTGTTTGAGATCTTCGGTGTGCGTGTTGACCAGCTTGTTGTGAATGGTCGTAAGCAGGTTGGCCCCGCGCTTGTCCACCGGGACGGTGAAATCTTCGAAGCCGGGCTCCTCGGCGATCTCCTCGGCCACATCCTCGACGATGAACATGAAGTCTTCCTGCGGCAGGCCCAGGTTGTTGCCGGTTTTCATGGCGGCATCGACCCCCTTGTGCAGAATGCCGGGAACGTTCTCCCGATCCCGCAGCGAACGAATCGACCGCATGACATTCGGGATCTCGATTTCCATCGGGCAGACGACTTCACATTTGGCGCACATGGTGCAGATCCAGGGCCAGCGGGCTTCGACCACATTGCGTTCCAGCCCGAGAGATACCAGGCGGATGATCTTGCGGGGATCGAAGCCGTCGATGCCGGAAGCCGGACAGACACTGGAACACATGCCGCAGGTCAGGCAGACGTCCTGACGATGGGGCCAGCGTCGGAACCGTTCCTGGGGCAGGGTGTTCAGATCGATGGGTTTGTCGCTCATGATCCTTTCCTTTCGGTTTCAGCCCATTTCGGCGGCACGTTGGACCAGGTCCGTAAACTCGGTGGCCATATTGGCCGCCAGGGTGTGAAACTGCAACCGATCCGGCGCCATTCCCATTGCGGCCAACTGCGTGCGGAGTTGTTCGGTCCGCATGCGGGCGCGCTGGTTGCCGATTTCCGAGTGGCAGTTGTCTTCGTGGCAGGCCAGGACCATCACCTGCCGGGCACCGGCGGCAAAAGCCGTCAGCAAATGCTGCAGGGAGATCATGCCGGTGCAGGGCACCTCCACGCACCGCATGCCTTGGGGTCGCGAGTGTCCCAGGCATTCGGCCAGTTCGGCGGCGCGCGCCGATGAACGACCGCAACAGAACACCAGCAACGAGGCCGACGGTTCCTCCGGCGCCAGACGGGATTCAAGCGGTTTCGCCTCACCTTGCACCGCGGCCATTGCAATGGCCTGCCGCGGGCATTCGGCCGCACAGATGCCGCAACCCTCGCAGGCTTCGGCGGCGACTTCCACCCGAATGCGGGTGCCTTCCCCGATCCGCACGGCCCGATAAGGGCAAATGCGAAAGCAGGTCAGACAGCGAATGCACAGGTGACGGTCGATTTCGGCCCGAAAGCAAACCCCGGCTTCCAAAGGGGCCAGCAGGGCAGCGGCGGCCGCGGCCGCATCGGATGCCATTTCCGAGGCCAACAGCGGACCGCGGGCCGGCCCGACGGCAAATATGCCCCGGCGGTTGGTGAACACCGGAAATCGATGGACGTTTTCCACCTGCAGAAAACCGCTTGCATCGGTGTGCACATCCAGGGTTTTTGCCAACGATGCCAGAGATTCCGACGGCCGCAGATATTCATCCACCACCAGCAAATCCGGTTGAATCCGGAAGCTCTCTCCGCTGGGCTCATCTTCGAATTCGACGGCAACGGTTTCGCCGTCCTGGTGGAACTGCACGGGGGCGCCTTCGAACTTGAAGAATACCACTCCGGCGGCCTTGGCCTCCCGGTACAGCGCTTCGAGTCCCTGTCCGGCCACTTTCAAGTTCCGTGTCAGAACGTAGCAGCGGGTGCTTTTCGTTGCCCGGACGTTCAAAGCGGCGCGGACGAGTTCCTCGAAAACCGGAGGGGTGTTTTCCCGCACCAGTCCGTTGACAAACACGATGGTGCGCCCGTCAAAGGCTTCTCCGTCGGCCAGGACCGTCGTAAACACCGACAGCGCAAGGACCTTGACGGACGGTTGCAAACCGTAATCCTCGAAGGCCGGTTTGCGTTGCAGCGCTTCGGCCACAACAATGCCGTCGACAGAACGCTGCTGGGACTGTTTGCTTCCAATCAGAGACACCTGGAAACCGCCGGCGAATCCGCTGCAGGCATCCAGGCGGGTTCCCAGCAGCGTTTCCACCGCCGGCTCCAGCACCGGCATCGGCTCGGCCGATTGCGATTGATTTCCGGACAGGATCGTCTGCATTCCCGCCCGGACCAAAAGGTTGGCCGTCATGCGGGCAAATTTGCCGGAGCCGATCACCAGGGTGGTACGAGGGGATTCGGATACATTCATGACTGTCGCATTTCTTTCCGGTGAACGGTAACGTTGACCTAAAAGGACATAAATCGATTTACGCGCTTTGCTGCAGGTACATCGCCGCCTGGAACGCGGCGGCTTCGCCGCTGGCCACCGATTCGGCGATGCTCATCGGTCCGCAGGCTGCCCCGGCGGTAAAGACGCCGGCAACTTGCTGGTTTTCTCCGGTGCCGGCCGGTAAAAAGCCCGAGGGATCCAGGCCGATTTGAAATTGGTTCGCCAGCTCGGCCGCGTCTTCGGACGGGGTCATTCCCACGGACAGAACCAGCAGGTCGAAAGGTTCTTCACGACTGCGGCCCTCGGTCGGATCGTAGTAAACCACCTTCAGGCGGTTATCCGGGGTGAGAAACACATCGCCGGGAATGTCACGAATCATGTGCACTTCGTGTTGCACGGTCGCATAGAACGAATCGAAATTGTTTCCAAATGTCTGCACGTCGATGTAGAAGAAAGCAATTTCCGTATCCGGACAGCGCATTCGGATCAACCGGGCCATTCTCAGGGCCGATCCGCAGCATATGCGGGAACACCACAGGTGGCCGAGTCGACTGTCGCGACTGCCCACGCACTGAACGAAGCCGATCCGCCGGGGCAGGGCGCCGTCGGAAGGCCGAACCGGGACGCTGCGGGCCCGGAGCGTGCGCTCCAGTTCCAGGTTGGTGATGACGTCCTTGAACTTTCCGTAACCATATGGCTTCTCGACCGGATCGAACGCTTTGAATCCGCAGGCCAGAATGACCGCTCCGGCTTTGACGGCGGCCGATGGGTCTTGCGGCCGCCGGACAACCAGTTCGAAATCTTTATTCCGGGAGACACGTTGCACCCGAGAATCGGTCCACACCTCCACCGCCGGCGAAGACAGCGTCCGGTGCAGGCGTTCTTCCACCATGCAGGCGCCGCACTTGACGCACCGATCGGTGGCTTTACAGCTGTACTGCACCGCATGACCGCCCAGAAAGGGGTCGGCTTCGATGATGTGGGATCGAAAGCCCATGTCGGCCAGTTGCAGTGCGGCGCTCATTCCCGCCACGCCGCCGCCAACGATCGATACCTTTTCGGTCGCCATTCAACGATCTCCTTCGGTGCTACCGCGCCGTCCGACGATGATAGGACTGCAGGATGCGGTCGATTTCTTTTTGCACGGCGTCCACCAGCGCCCGGGCGTCTTCGCTGGAAAGGCGGCCGATGTCCGTTGCCAGTTGCTCGGCCCGCTCCTCGTCGATTTCGGTGATCTTGTTGATCAAAAAGGTGTCGATCTCTCCCTCGTCGAGCAGCAGGCCGCAGGCCCCCACGGCGCCGACAAATTCGTCCTCGACAAAGATCGGCACCACGATCTTCACCAGGCCGGCATCGCATTCTTCGATCCGGGGCTCGCGGGTCTGCATGGCCATTGCGGCGACATTCATATGCGCCACCGCGCAGATAAAGCTCTGCCCCTTGTCGGTGGCTTTGATTTCCGGGCACAGCCGGTTGACCCATTCCTTGAACTCGGAGATGCGCACGCCCTTGGTGTCGAAGACATTGACGTCTACGTGAAACCGTTCGTGCAGGTCCTGTTCCAGGGCTGTCCAGTCTTCCAGGGGTTGAATGTCGGTCAGTTTCATAGCGGCTCCTCGATCCTTTTCCGTGCGCATGCAGCCGATGCCGTCCCCATGGCTACCGCCGTCGCTTCGGGTTGTCAAGATGTGGCGGCACCGACCGTCAATTTCGATCTTCGTCGTTGAATTGGCGGGATGTTTGCAGCCACCCGGCCAGCTGCTGCAATCCCTGCTCGGTGCTGACGCGGGGGGCATAGCCCAGATCCCGGCGGGCCGCCGAAATGTCGAACCAGTGGGAAGTTGCCAGTTCTTTGGCCACAAAGCGGGTCATGGGCGGTTCAGCCCGGATGCCGAGGCTGCGGTAGATAAACTCCAAAACGGCCCCGATGCACAAGGCCGTCCGGGGCGAAATCGAGCGATGCACCGGCGGCAGTTCACCAGCGGCGAGGATGGCGTTCACCATTTCCCACAATCGAATCGGTTTTCCCTGGCTGATGAAATACACGCGGCCGGAAAGCGAGGCGTCTTTCCGCAGCGCATCGGCGGCCAGCAGATGCGCATCGGCGGCATTGTCGATGTAAATGGTGTCCACCCGGTTGCGGCCGCTGCCGACCCGGCGCAGGCGTCGGGCACGGGCGATGATGCGCGGCACCAGGTGATTGTCCCCGGGCCCCCAGATGAGGTGCGGTCGCAACGTGATCGTCTTCAGGTTGTCATCCGCCGCCGCCCGCACCATGCGCTCGGCCTGGGCCTTGGTGCGGGGGTAATGAGCCGGGTAGCGGGCCGGGTAGGGGGCCGACTCGTCGATGCCTTCCATGTCGCTGCCGTCGAACACCACGCTGGGCGAGGATGTGTATACCAGTTGCGCGACGGCCTGCTTACGGCAGGCCTCGATGACGTTGCGGGTTCCGCCTACGTTGGTGGCCACAAATGCATGTTCCGGCCCCCAGACGCCGGCTTTGGCCGCCGTGTGAAACACGGTTTCCACACCGCTGCAGGCGGATTCGACCGCTTCAGCGTCCCTCAGGTCGCCCCGCACCTGTTCGACGCCCAACGCTTCGAGGTCCGGATAGAAGCCGCGCGAAAAGCTGCGCACGCTTTCTCCTTGCCGGATCAAAGCCCGGACGATGGCACTGCCGAGAAAACCGCCGCCGCCGGTTACCAGCAGCCGGGGGGGGCGATTTGTTTTTTTTCCGTTGATTTGATTTTCAGCGTTCATAACTTCGAACCGGTTTGGAGTTTTTTTGCCGCCCACACCGCCAGCTTTTCGCGAAAAATTTTAGAGTTGTGGCGGATATCCACCGGAAATTCCGGCGGGAACAAAACGGTGTCGATCATGCGGGTCAACTCACTGCGCCCGGCCATCTCCAGCAGCTGCCCGGTGAGCTGTTCCCGGTCGATGTGCTTGTCATAGGGCTCGATGCAGATCACCGGCCGCTGCCGCGGCGGCTTGCCGACGCCCACCAGGGCGCTGCGATAGACGCTGGGGTGATTGTTGAAAATCGCCTCGCAGGGGATCGTAAACAGGCTGCCGCCGGAGGTGATCACCCGGTGGCTTTTGCGCCCGTAAAACCAGATGCGTCCTTTGGCGTCGATGCGGCCCAGATCGCCCATGCGGTGCCACACCGTCTTTTCTTCGGCGATCTTGGCCAATGCATCGGCTTCGGGGCGCTGGTAGTAACGGCGGGTGACCGGCGGTCCCTGGACCGTGATTTCGCCCACTGAACCGTCATCGAGGATGCGGGCCGATGAAATGTCCGGGATCGGTGCATCGCTGATTTCCAGGATACGCACCCGGATATCGGCCAGCGGTCGCCCCACGCACACTCCGCGGCCCTGTTCGGTCAGCGGGCGGGTTTCAGACAGGATTTCGCCACCGGCAATCGAAGCCACCGGCATCGCCTCGGTGGCGCCGTAACCGGTATGCACCTGGGCATCGCCGACCAGCATGGACGAAAACTGTTCGATGTTGGACGGCATGATCGGAGCGCCGGCGGAAATCACCCGCTTCAGTGACGGCAGCTGTATGCCGTGGCGGCGACCGTATCGGCCGACCCGATGAAGCAGTGCCGGAGAGGCGAACATGTTGGTGACGCCCTGGTTGGTGATGGCCTCGATGATCTTGCGGGGATCCACCCGGGCCGGACGGGTCGGATCCATGTCCGGGATGACGGCTGTCATTCCCAGGGCCGGGTCGAACAGGGCAAACAGCGGAAAGGTGGGCAGGTCGATTTCACCGGCGGTGATGCCGTAATGCGAGCGGATGCTTTCGATCTGGGCGCCGAATACGCTGTGGGTGTAGACGACACCTTTGGCCGGTCCGGTGGAGCCGGTGGTAAACAAAATGGCCGCGGTTTCGTCGGGCGCGGGTTCGATCGCCGCAAAGGGAGAATCATCCGAATCCATCAGCCCGGTGAGCGTAAAGCCCCCCCAGAACCAGCGACGGCCCACCGTGACCCAGCGTTTCACCGATCGGAAGAAGCCCGGGCGGAGTTTGCGCAGGACATGGGCAACCGGAATGCCGATGAACGCCTCCGGCCGGCACTCCTGAAAGCAGGCCAGCATGCGACGCAACCCCATGCCGGGGTCGACCATCACCGGGACGGCGCCGGCTTTGAAGACGGCGAAGGTCAGAACGAAAAACGCCAGACTCGGACGCACCATCACGATGGTCCGCGTGCCCCGTCCGATGCCGGCGCGATCCAGCCCGCGGGCCAGGCGGTCCGACTCGCGGTCGAGTTGCTCGAAGGTCAGGTGCACGTAGCTGACCCGGCCGCCGCCGTCGCGTCCGTGGGGGGTGACCACCGCGCGTCGATGCGGTTGGGCGCGTGCCGCCCGCTGCAGAAAACGGCTTACGTTGGCCGGAGCCATGTCATGATCTGTGCTCGGCATCATTTTCCAATGGATGCGCCTTCAGGAAGCGCTGAATCAATCCCGTAATTTTCCGCGGGGCATCCTCCAGCAGGTAGTGGCCGGCCTCATTGCACTCGTGCACATCCGCCGCGGGAAATCGGCGCCGCCATTCCGCCAGATAGTCGCGGTCGAAGACAAAATCGTGCATTCCCCAGCAAATCAGCATGGGCCGGCCGGAGAGTCGGTCCAGGTTCGCATCGATCTCTTTGACTGCGGCGTAGCTCGGATCCCGGGAGTGCACCGGAATGTCGCGCACGAACATCAGTGTGGCGATGCGGTTTGGCCAGCTGTTGTAAGGAGCGGTCAATCCGGCCCGCACCTCCGGTGCAAGCCGTCGGCGGGGCGCCATCCAGACAGCGGCCCGTGCAAACAGGTTCAGCCCCAGTACCGCCGGTACCGCCAACGGCGGCAGGTTCCGCACCATCCGCAGCCGCAGGGGCAGAACCTTGCCGGGCGGCGGCAGAAAGGCGGCCGTGTTCAGTACCACGATGCGCCCGATGCGTTCGGGGATTCGCACCGCCAGGCCCATGCCGATGGCACCGCCCCAATCGTGCAGCACCAGGGTGAGTCGGCGTTCGGGTTCCAGGCGGTCGATCAGCTGTTGCAGATCGTCGATGCGATTCTGCAGCCGGTAGGAGTAGTCCTTCCGTGGGGGTTTGTCCGAGAGCCCGCAGCCGATGTGATCCGGCACGATGACCCGATATTCGGGTCGCAGGGCCAGCGCCAGCCGGCGGAAATAAAAAGACCAGGTCGGATTGCCGTGGACCATCACCACCGGATCGCCGTGTCCTTCATCCAGGTAGTGGTACCGCAGTCCGTCGAGGTCCAGGTAATGCGACCCAAACGGATACAGGTGCGCAAATTTCGAGGTGTCGATGGGTTTGGCCATGGTCGTTTCGGGTCCAAGCCTCAATTTCATTTCACCGCAGTGCCGCAGAGAAATTCCGATTTAAAAATATCTACCACTGCAGCCCCAGCATGAGGCAGTTCAGTCCGCTGCCGATGCCCAGAAATCCGACCCGATCGCCGGGGTTGATAAATCGACGCTCCGTTGCAATGGCGGCCGTGATCGGCAAGGATACCGAACCGATGTTGCCCAGGTACTGAAAGGTGGTGAAATCCTTTTGCGGTGAAATGCCGATTGCTTCCAGGATCTGCCTCTGATGGGTTTCACCGACCTGATGGCAGACGATGCGGTCGGGCGCCCCGATCGACCACTGCAGTGCCGGACGCAGGGCTTTGAATGTCTCGGCTCCCAGCCGCACGCCGTTGGACAAAATGCCCATGGAGTCGGTTTCAATGAAATGCAGTCCTTCGTCCGCCGATTCGGTCTGGGCACCCCACATGCACAGCCGGTGATGGGCATTGTCCTGGCGATAGGTGCCGCCCAGCAATCGGGGACGGCCGCGGGCGGCGGATGCTTCGGACAGAATGACGGCAACCGCCCCGGAACCGCCGGTCAATGTGGCGATATTTTTTTTGAAAAAGTTCATGTCCCGGCTGTCGTTCAGTCGTCGAATGGTCGCTTCGACGACCTGCCGCGAGGTTTCACAGGCCACCACCATCCCGGCCCGAATCTGGCCGAGTTCGATGGCGTTGGCGATCTGGACCATGCCGTTGAGCACTCCCAGGCAGGCGTTGGAGACGTCGTAGACCTGTGTCTCCGGCCGCAGGCCTAGCTCGTGGCAAACGCTGCAGGCAGTGGCCGGTTCGATATTGTCGCGGCATACCGCCGCATAGATCAGGATACCGATTTCGTCCGCGGAGACCGCTGCATGCCGCAGGGCCTTGCGGCCGGCGGCGGCCGCTCCGTGTGCCACCTCAAATCCCGGGTCCCAGAAACGCCGTTCGCGGATGCCGGTCAGCGCTTCCAGCTGTCCTTTCTGGAAGCGCAGCGCCCGGTACAATGGTTCCAGCTGTTCTTCCAGGTCGTCGGATGTGAACACGTTCGGCGGCAGCTCGTAGCCGAAGGCGTCGATGATGACGTTGTCGTATCGTAACATTCCGTTAGTCCGTTTGCCGCTGCGCGGCGTCAGTGGTCCGTGGTCCCTAAAAAAGTTTATAGCTAATGGCTCATAGTTCATAGCTCATAGCTCATAGTTCATAGCTCATAGTTCGTAGCTGATAGCTCATAGTTCATAGCTCATAGTTCATCCGTTATAAAAAGCCTGGGTAGCCAACGCGCGACCCGCAACCCGTAACACGCAACCCTCAACCCAGACAACCAATCCAACCAATCGAACCGACATTACGCCGTTTCGCCGATTCTCCCTTTCGCCGTTTCAGCTTCAGATGCGCCCGGCATCCGTCAACCAACCGAACCAGTTGAACCAATCAAACCAATGAAACCGTTTTTATGCCGTTTCAATTTCGGGCACGCAACACCCTTCGGCAACCAATTGAACCAATCGAACCAATTAAACCAATTGAACCAGGCCTGTGCCCTTTCGTCGTTTCAGCTTCAGATGCGCCCGGCATTCCGTCAACCAATTGAACCAATCAAACCAATCAAACCAATTGTACGTATCAGATTTTCGCCATCGCGATGCCGAAATCTTTCAGATGATAGATGGTCAGCCCATCGACTTTCAACCATCCGTCGGCCCGAAGTTCCGGTTCGGGTCCTTCCTCGATTGCGGTGATTGCGGCGATGACTTCCACCCGGCGGTTGTGGGGCAGGATCTGGCCGCGGTATTTCCAGGTATGAGGCTTTTGCAGGCGGTGGACAAAGCGCCGGGAGTCGGCCAGGGCCGGCCAGCGCTGCAGGGCGGCGAACTTGAGCAGCTGCAGAAAGGATTCGACCCCCAGAGACCCCGGGCAGACCGGATCCTGAAAAAAATGGGCCTTGAAAAACCACTCGGACGGATCGACGGTTTTGATCGCCCGCAGGTAGCCGAGCCCGTGGGGGCCTCCGTCGGGCAGGTAGGTGTCGATGCGATCGATCATCCGCAGCGCCCGGGCGGGAAGCGCGGCGCCGCGGGCAGGCTTTTCATCGGGATCTTCCGGGGTCAGCGGCGGTTCGTCCTTCAGACCGATCGGCATGCCGGTCTGATTGGCTTCCAACTCGACCGGACCTTCTGCGGCGGCGATGCCTTTCTGGGCTTGCAGCGCTTCGCGGGTGAAAAATCCGAATGACGTGTCGCCTTCGAAAATTACCGCGTTTTTAAACAGAACCTGAAATTCGAAAGATTCGATCAGCATGTCTCCGGAAGCGGACATTTTTTTCATCCGGCAGCGGGTCGTCAGGGTGGCACGGCACGGCGGCACGTCGCGCAGCAGTGTGGCGCGGCCGTCGAGATTGCGGAACCGCAGCCCGCGTTGGCTGCGCAGCGCCGATCCGGCATATGCAGCCAGCCAGCCGCAGGCCTGCAATGCAATCTCCATCATCACGCAGTACGGCAGGATTCCCGAACGATCGGCCCGGAAAAACCAAGCGGCCGGCTTCAGGTCGTACTCGGCTTCGACCCACCCTTCGGCGGGCAGCTCCCAGGGACGGGGCTCGATCCCGACGACGCGGTCCAGGAAAGAATAAGGCGGTCCGGGGAGCCGGGCGATAAAGCGATCCGTGTCGAAGGGACGATATGCAGCGCCGAAAGCTTCCGAGGGTCGGCCTACGGCAAAGGCCAGGATTTGCTGTCGGTTAAACCGAATGGTTGGTTCCACCGGGGCCGGTGAGCGGTCGTTGCGCTTTGCCCAGTCGGTTCCCAGCATGTTTCGATCGAGGCCGACCATCTGCAGGGTCATGTCCATGAAGCGAACGATGTAGCGGCCATCGGCATACATGTGCGCATCGGCAATCACGTATGGCTCGGGTCGATAGCCGATCTCACGGATTTCCACCTCATAGACGACTTTGCGGGTCTTCGGTGTGACCGGCCCTCTGCATTTGAGAACGCTTTTGACCTCTGAAATCGGTTCATAGCGCACCTCCGGCCGGTCGGTGACCCACCCCAGACGCAGCAGAAACACCCGCAGGGTGTGGGCGCAGCATTCGTACATCAGGGTGCCGGGCATGGTCATGTCGTCCACGAAATGACAGGTCAAAAACCAGTCGTCCCCATGGATGTCGGCTTCGGCCCGGATACGGCCGAGGCCGGATCGGCCGCCCTCGGGCTCCAGATCGAGGATACGGTCGATCAGTTTCATGCGTCCACCGGGCAGCCGTAATCCTTCGGCCAGCGCCACCGAACGGAAATCATCACCGAAGCAGGCCGCCAGGTCCCCCTTTCGCAGGGCATCCAGGGCCTGATCGTCGTAACTGGCTCGCCGCACGGCAACCAGGGGGCGAAAGCCAGGATCCCTGCGCCCCTGGCGGGCATCGGCTTGGCCGCCGCCTCCCAGGATGCCGCCCGAGGAGCGAATTTCCGCTTCGGTGAAAAACCCGGCACAGCCGTCCGTCATCCGGATCAGAAGCTCGCTTCCAATGGTGCCCCGGAAATTGAAGAAGAACATGTAAGTGTCGCCCTGCCGGATAAATTTTTCGATGCGGATGTCGTAGCGGATCGTTTCTCCCGGCCGGGGAAGCGTCCGGTGGAAGGTCACGCTGGCATCCAGCAGCCGGTACACCCGCCGGCCCCGGACCGCCAGATCGATTCCCAGATAGGCGCACAAAAACAGGTCGGCCTGGCCGGCTTCAACGGCAATGCACACCGGAGCCCGTCCGCCGTCCAGGTACCAGGCGTCGGGGCGCACGTCGTGTTCGGTTACCACCCGTCCCGAAGACAGCGAGCCTTTTTCGCCCTCGACGGTCAGGATCCGGTCGACCAGCATCAATGGTTCATCCGGCAGCCGGACACGGGCCGCGTAGCGGTCAACGTCTGCAAACTTCGGTCCCAGAACACGGGACACCCGGCCGGTTGCAAACTCCAGGCACTGATCCCTGGAATACAACGGCGCCGGCTTGGGGGCGGTCTGGGACGGCGGCGATTCCGCCGAAGCCGTTCGGCCCGATTCCCTTCGGGGACCGCGCAGTTTTTGCAGCAGCTGATTCTGCAGTGCGAAGGCCTCCCCGTAGTTGCGGGTCAGGTCCTGTGAAAATTCCAGAAAGCGGCGATGGGCCGCGCCGGTGGCTTCGAAGCTGCGTCGCAAGACTTCGGTGTTTGGCTCCCGCGGTATTTCCGTTTCATCGGGTCCGGTCGCCGTTTCCAAAGCCGGGGAAGCTGGCCGCGGTTCGGTGCGGTATTCGCGTACGGCGTTTGCCGGAGCGGTTTCGGACGCCGCAGCTGAAGTTGTCAGCTGCCCGTGTGCAAAGTGCTTCCAGGGCACGGCCTGCAGCCTGGGGCCGCCGACCGGAATCGACAGCCTCCGTCCTTCCACCGGCCGGTGATCGGATCGGATGTTTTCAGCCCGGGATTGCGTTCCATTGTCGGGGCGTTTTGCAGCCTCGAGGACAACGGCGGCTGCGTTTCCATCGTCGCTCCCCATGGTCAGGCAGGCACGCGGCGGTGTGGCTGGATCGGACTGCGGCCACGGCCGGCTTCGATCCGGAAAGTCCATGGCCGGCAACACCGGGATGCGCGGGGTGGCCAGCGGCGGAATTCGGCGCTGGTGGAGACAAACCGCGGTTTTGATCAGGCCGGCCAGACTTGCCGCACATCCGGTGTCGCCCAGGATCGGCGCGGTGGCGCCGACACTGCGGCTGCGCCCCGATTTCACCGGCAGGGAAGAAAGCGCATGTGCTTCCGCATCGTCTTCGGCAGGGACACCGCTACCGTGCACTTCAATGTGGTCGATGGATGAAGTCTCGAGTTGGGCCTCGGCCAGGGCGCGTGTGATGGCATCGATACGGGGGCCCGAAGCGGTTGTACCCATCTGCGCATTGCCGGAGATGCCGACCCCCCGGATGACGGCATAAACGCGGTCGCCGTCTTTCAGGGCTCGATCCAGCGGCTTGAGCACCACCGCTGCGGCGCCTTCTCCGGGCAGGGTGCCGTCCGATTCGCGATCGAAGGCACGGATGGCATCACCTCGGGAATAGGATTGCATGCCGACGAGCATCTCCCGCAAGTCTCCGGCCATGTCCACCGCGCCGACCAGCATGGCTGCGGTTTCTTGCTGCTGAAGCATCCGGACGGCGATTTCCAGAGCTCTCAGGCCCGAGATTCGACCACAGGACACCCCGAAACTCGGACCGCCGAAACGAAATTCCCGTGCCAACCGGCTGGCGACCACACCGCCCAGTGCGCCCAGCGTCCGGGTCGAGGTCAAAGGGGGGCCGGCTGCCTGCTGCAGGGCCTCGCGCCAGCGGATGCGCGCTTCGGTGTCGAGAGGCAGACCGTTGGTTTCACACCAGCGGTCGATGCGTTCGTACAGGGACCAGCGGAACTGAAAATTGGTGGCTTCGTAATCAAAATCCAGACCGACGATGACGCCCATATCGGTTCGTTCCCGGCGCAGCGGCATGGCGGCGTCGATCAGGGCACCGGCGGCTGCCTGCAGCATGACCAGGTGTTGGGGCAAGATTTCCGGCAGTTCCCGCGGCGGGATCCGAAACATGTCCGAGGGCAGGCAAATGGACTCGAAAAATCCTCCGTGCAGGCGAAATAAATCCGGCACGTCCGCCAGCAGGGCTTCACAACCCTTCCATCGGTCGGCCGGCCGCTGCAACAGCCCGGGTGCGGTCTGGAAGATGCGGTCCTGAAAGGCCTCGAGCGATCCCGCCGCACCGAAAATGGTTTCCATGCCCGTGATGGCAATCGGTGCGGCATCCGGACCGCCGCTTGTCGTCGTCATCGCAGGGACGCGTTCAGGTTGCGCATGCGCCGTGCGTTCTTCAGCCGAAATCGGCGGCTCCTCGAGCAGCAGGTGCGCGTTGATGCCGCCGAATCCGAAAGCGCTGACGGCGGCGCGACGCGGCGTGTCCGGAGTGCGGCGCTCCCATGGCGCCGCTTCGATCGCTACGCGAAACGGGCCGCCAACCAGCGGACTGTCGGCCGCAGCTTCCGAGAAGTGCAGGGAAGGCGGCAGGGATTTGGCTTGCATGGCCAGCAGCGTCTTGATCATTCCGGCGGCACCCGCGGCGGTAAGCAGATGGCCGATGGCCGACTTGACCGAGCCGATGGCGCACTGGCCCGGCCGCCATTGATGATCGGCCCACAGCGCCGTGAGACTGGTCAGTTCGGTGGCATCGCCCACGGGCGTTCCGGCACCGTGGCACTCGATCAAATCCACGTCGGTGGGATTCCAACCCGATACCCGATAGGCGGTTTGCATCGCCCGAAGCTGGCCTTCGGTGTCGGGTGCCAGCAGGTTGCCGCGCATGTCGTTGGAAAGTCCGATCCCTCGAATGATTCCGTAAACTTTGTCTCCTTCACGCAACGCATCCGCCAGACGCTTCAGAACCAGGATTCCGGCGCCCTCCCCGACCACCAGTCCATCGGCCTCCCGGTCGAAAGGGGCACAGCGGCCGGAGGGCGACAGGGCGCGGAGCTGGCTGAATCCGACCTGGGTGTAAAGGCAGTCCGGGCGCGAGACGCCGCCGGCCAGCATGGCATCGACCCGGCCGGCCGCCAATGCATCGCAGGCCAGTTTCACGGCATACAGGGACGAGGCGCAGGCGGCATCGAGTGTAAGCGAGCCGCCTTCCAGGGACAGGGCGGCGGCAAGAAGCGAGGCGGGCAGCGACGTTACCCGGGCGGCCAGCCGCTCCTTCATCGAAGGGATCCGGTAGCCGGAGGAGGTCCCGAATAATTGGTGTTCGAACAGGCTGTGGAACATCTTGCGGGTCAGGGTCGATGCCGATTCGGTCGGCAGGGCGATGGCAGCGAGCACCGTACCGGTGCGGCGGGCATTCAATCGAACCGAAACGGGCCTGGAAACCGCATTGCGTCCGGCCTGCAGGACCATATGATAGAGTGGATCCAGGGCTGCGAGCAGATCGGCATCGATCGCGAAGCCTTCCGGGTCGAAGGCAAGATCTTCAACCAGGCAACAGCGCTGGGACCTGGCCCGATCCGGTGCGGGTTCCGGCTGCACCATCCAGCGCGCGGGGGCCGCCCAGCGGTGCGACGGAACATCGCGAACCGCCGCTTTTTTGTGAATCAGATTGTTCCAGAATTGCTCCAGGTCGCCTGCACCCGGGAAAATCCCGGCCATGCCGACCACGGCAATTTGCAAGGGGCTCTGCATGGAAAAAGGCCAAATGAGTGGATGAAAAACCATAAGTAAACCATAAATTCGGCGTGGGGTCAATCGGTAATTGGGTTGCGGGTTGCCGGCTTCGCCGGCGTTCTTTGTCCGTTGTCAGTTGTCCGTGGTCCGTTGTCGGCCGGATGCCAATGGATGAGAACCTAAGTCATTGAAACGGCGAGAGGGCGCAGAACTGGTTCAATTGGTTTGATTGGTTCGATTGGTTCAATTGGTTGCCGAAGGGTGTTGCGTTCCCGAAATTGAAACGGAGAGAGGGCGAATCGGCGAAAACCAAGCTTTCATGGGATTTGCTTTTCATTTTACACGCCTTGCCAAGCGATGATCCGAGTGATAAACTACCGGATGATGAAGAATTTTAAAATCTGGCTGTCTTACGGTCTGTTCGCCGTTGCCCTGGCGTTGATTTTTGCTTACCTGCGCTTCCCGGTGGAAACGGTGGAGCGATTTATCGTCGCTCAGAGTGCGCAGTTCGGACCCGAAATTCAAGCGAAGCTCGAACAGGTGGAACCGAGCTTTCCACCCGGAATAGAGATTCGGCGATTGTCCGTAAAACGCATCAACCAACCGTTGTTCGAGGCCGAACGCGCATGGGTCAACCCCAAGCTGAAAACCATCCTGGGGATCGGGACCGGATATCGGTTCCGCATTTTAGCCCATGGCGGCGAAATTACGGGAACCGCCGATTGGATCACAACGGACGACCAACCGCTGTTGCAGGTGGACGTTCAGTTTCATGGAATCGATCTGAGCGACATGCCGCTGACGCGAATGATTTCCGAATCTCCGTTGCAGGGAGTGTTTTCCGGAAAGGTCTCCTACACAAATGGAGCGTCCCATGGAAGGCACGTGATCGCTGACGCGCGGATCGATAACCTCCAGGTGACCCTGAGCCGTCCGCTGATGGTACTGAAGCAGGTCCGGATTGAATCCCTGCGGGCCGATGCCATATTGAAAAACGAACAACTGCAGGTACGCCAAATTCAGCTTTCCGGTGATCAAGTCGAAGGCAGCCTTTCCGGTACGGGCCGCATCGGACGTTCCCTGCGCGACAGCCGCCTGGACCTGGAGGGCAGATTGAAACCGCAGCCCGGTATTCTGCAGGAAACCGACTCGGACGGCCTCGGCGGGCTGGTGAATCAACTGGCATCCAAAGGCATACCCGTAAGGATTTCAGGGACCCTGGATGATCTGGAGCTGAAAACCCAATAGCGAAACGCATGAAACGCGCGAGCAGGAAATTACGATGACCCGATATTCGTTCACGCTTCTGAACTTGCTGTTTATCGGTGCGATCGTGTACTTCGGCGTCAATGCCTTCTACATGGTGACCACCAGTCGGATCGATCCGTTGCCGACGCTGCCGGAAGTGGCCGCAGACGACGACGCATCGCAGGCCAGTCGGCGACCGCCCCCGACGCACTACGAGGCGATCGCGCAACGGAATCTCTTCGGCACCCAGGATACCGTTCCGGCGCCGCCGCCCAGCCGGGCCTTAGATCTGGAAAACCTGGAGCAGACCCGCCTGCAACTCAAACTCTGGGGCACCGTCACGGGTAGTCCCGAGCAGGATTATGCCGTAATCGAAGAATCGGGCAAGCGGGAACAGAACCTTTACCGCGTGGGGGACACGGTTCAGGATGCCACCGTCAAGATGATCCTGCGGGAGAAGGTGGTGCTGAACGTGAACGGCAAAGACGAAGTGCTCGAACTCGAAAAGGCCGCTGGAAGGGCTGCAGGAACGCGCCCTGCCGCCATCAATCGTTCCAACCTGCCGACACCGCCGACCAACCGGCCCGTACGCACCCAGCGCATCACGCTGCGGCGCGGACAGGTCGAAGAGGCCATGCAGGACGTCACCCAGCTGATGAGCCAGGTGAATATTCGGCCGCATTTCTACCGGGGACAGCCGGACGGCTTGATGCTGTCCCGCATCCGCCCCAATTCGCTCTTCATGCGAATGGGGCTTAGAAACGGCGATATTATCACCGGGGTAAACGGCCGCACCATCGAATCGGTCGATGACGCCATGACTTTTTACAACAGCCTGAAATCTTCCGAGAACGTAACGCTGGACCTCAAACGCGGCGGACGTGACCGGAAAATCGAGTATTCCATCCGATGATGCCGCCGCTGAGCATTCTGCGAATTGCCGTCATTCTGCTGCTGCTGCTGATTCCGGCCGCGCCGTTTGTCGGCCCTGCCGCCGCCGATACCCCCGGGTCCGGTACTTTCGGCGAAGATGATCGCCGGATCACTTTTCATTTTCAGAACGAAGACATCCGGGTTTTCATCCGGTTCGTCAGCGAACTCACCGGACGGAATTTTCTGGTGGACCCCAGGGTTCGGGGCACGGTCACAGTGATTTCCCCCGCCCGGATTTCCGCCGCCGACGTGTATGCCGTTTTTCTTTCGGTGTTGGATGTGCACGGCTTTACCGTGGTCGATGCCGGAGCGGCAACCAAGATTCTGCCGTCCGCCGATGCGGTCACCAAAAATTTGCCCTTGGTGGATGCGCCGTCGACCGAAGACCGGCTCGTCACCCGGGTAATCTCGCTTTTTTATGCCGATGCCGGCCTCTTGAAGACGGTATTGACACCCCTGGTGTCCCGACATGGGGCCCTGCTCAGCGTTTCTTCGGCCAATCTGCTGGTGGTCACCGATACGGCTTCCAACATCTCGCGCCTGATGAAAATTGTCGATGCCGTCGACATTGAGGACGAAGGGACTCGAATCGCCGCGGTCCCTTTGCAATATGCCGACAGCCGCGAGATGGCCGAAACGCTCAATCCCTTGTTCGAATCCCGGCCGGGAACGCAGAGCGCCGCGCAACGGCCACCGATTCGCTTTTTTCCGGCCGAACGATCCAACCTGCTCGTATTTCGATGTCCAGAACCGGAGGTTTCCGCCATCGAAGCGCTGATTCGCGCCCTGGACGAAAAAAAACCGCTCGAAAAAGGACGCATTCAGCTTCATCGGCTTTCATTTGCCCGGGTTGAAGAGACCGCCGAGATCCTGTCATCGGTGGCGGCCGGTATGCCCGGCGTTCGACAACCGGTGCGCGTTCTGGCCGATACCGCCACCAACAGCCTGATTGTCGATGCCGATCCGGCCCAGCAATCGGCGCTCGAGGCGGTTATCCTGCAACTGGACGCACCCCGCGCCATGGTCTATATCGAGGCGCTGATCATGGAAGTGCGCAGCCAGCGTGAACTGCAACTGGGCATCGAGTGGAGCGCGGCCGGTGAAAGGACCCTGGAGGGCCGAAACACTTTCGTGGGAGGCGGGTTTCGTGACGCCCCCGGGGTGAGTGCCCTGCCGGCACTGGTGGGGGGAGCGCTGGCGGACGGCTTTTCGCTGGGGGTGTTTACCGAACCGGTGGACATCGCCGGGGTGACCTTCAACAATCTTTCGGCCATCCTGAAGGCATTTCGGGAAGACGAGGATGTGTCGATTCTATCCACCCCGCAAATCCTGGCCACCGACAACGAGGAGGCCCGCATCAATATCAGTCGCAACATTCCGTTTCAAACCAGCACCTCCACGGAACAAAATGAAACCTTCAACTCCTTCGAATACCGGGACGTCGGCACCGTGCTGACCGTTACGCCCCACATCGGACAGAAGGAACAGATTCGGATCGATTTCAACCTGGAGCTTTCGGCGGTGCAGTCCACGGTTGATTTCAGGCCGACCACCCTGCATCGGACATTGAACAACTCGGTGTTGCTTCGCAGCGGGCACACGCTGGTGATCGGCGGCATCGTGGAAGAAAGCCGGAACGACAACCAGCGCAAGGTACCGTTCCTGGGAGATCAGCCGGCGATCGGACCGCTGTTTCGCATCGACGCGGATCAAAGTCGTTCGAGTCGTTTTTTCGTATTTTTGACACCGCGGATCGTTCGCAATCCTTTGCAGGCCGCGGTGCAGGCACCTGTGACCGATCCGGCCGCCAACGGCGACATCCGTCCACCCGTTTCTCCATGAACGAATATCAGCAGGAACAATACGACGCCTTTCAGACGGTGATCTGCGGACTGGGGAGGCTGTCCATCGGCGAGATCGAAGGGTTGCGGCAGATGGTGCAGCCCTATCTGCGGTTTCGCAGGGAATTGGATGCGTTTCAGGCGAAGCATTTTGCGGCCCATTGCACGCGACAGTGTTTTCGGCGCAGGCTCAGTGCCTGCTGTTCGAAGGACGGCATCGTGGTGTTCTTCGCCGATGTGGCGGTTAACGTGTTGGATTCTGCGGAACCGGATATCGACGCGCTGGTGGCGCGACTGCAGCGTCCCGAACGCCGGGACAAGTGTATTTATCTGGGCCGGGCCGGCTGCGGCTGGAAGCTTCGACCCATCGTTTGCGCCATGTTCCTGTGCAACCGCGTCCAACAGGAGGTTCTGGCCGCCGATCCGGTGTTGCAGGACCAGTGGCGTGCTTTTGAAACCCGGCGAAGAACCTTTACCTGGCCGGATCGGCCGGTGCTGTTCGATGCGCTGGAGCAGTGCTTTCTGCGGCTGGGCTTGCGCTCGTCTTTGATGTTTCTCAATACGGGCCCGGGACTGCTGCGGGTCAAGAAAAAAGCGGGGCTTTTATAGGTCCCGGAAATTTGAAACCCAATAAAAAAACCCCGTCCGGCTGGGCGGGGTTTTTTGTTTTTACCGATCGTTGCGGCTACAATTTTTCCACGTTTTTGGCTGCCGGTCCGCGACTGCCGTCCTCGATTTCGAAGCGGACGCGCTGTCCCTCCGTCAGGGTGCGGTAACCCTCCATTAAAATGGCCGTGTGATGCACGAACAGGTCTCCACCTTCGTCTTTGGTGATGAACCCATACCCTTTCCGATCGTTAAACCATTTGACAGTTCCTTCGGGCAAATCACAAACTCCTTTGAAGTGCGCAGTTACCATTGACCCCGGCCGCGGAACGCCCAACTTAAAAGAAGTGACGGTTCAGGCGCTTACCGGTATGCAGGGGCACCAAAACCTGTCTTTTATCATAGTCCAATCACCCAAATAATCAAGCAATATTTCTGCGGAATCCAAGATTCAGGGAAGCGGAGGCCGTCGATGCCGGGTGCCATTGCAGGCGATGTGATCGGTTCAATGTATGAGCACCGACCGGTGAAACACACCGAATTTCCATAGTTTCCCCGCCACTCAACCTTTACCGACGATACGGTGCTGAGCGTTGCGGTGGTCCACGCGATTCTACGAGGCGAGGATTACGGCCTCTACATGAAGCGGTACGGAAGGCGATATCCCGGCCCCGGCTATGGCGGATCTTTTTTTCGTTGGTTGATGGCCGCCGAGTGTCGCAGCAGGTAAATCCAAGCCATCCGCTTTGCGGTGGTTGTTGACTATCCGGTTGCCGCCCGCTTTTGCGGCAGGGTCGTTCCGGCGTTCAAGGAACTTTCGATGTTCCCGGTGTCACCGTCGGGTTTGAAGGCCCGGTTCAGTGACGGATCCACAACAGCTTCATAGCCGATCATTCGCGCCACCACCCGGTTTTCCTCATCCACGAAGGTAAATTGCCCTTTCAGCCGGCGGGGGGTGGCTTCTTCCACTTCCAGCACGGCGGAAACGCCTGCGGCCGGAAACGCCCGGCGGTACTGGCGATATTGCGCACAATAACTGGGCAGGGATACTGCGCCGATCCTTTCGTAACACCAGACCGAAGCCATCTGAAAGGCGGCGTCCAGCACCAGCGGATCGCTGAGCCAGTGTTTTCGCAGCGGAGATGTCATCCAGGCGGCCGGCGACGGTGCCGCAGCGATACCGGCCACCATGCCATGGTCGGAAAGATGCACGATTTGCCGGATCCCCTGCAGGTCGGGGCCGTGGAACAGGATTTTTTCGTACACTTCATCCGGGCTGCGTTTGTAGCCGTTGCCGCCGAGCACGGCAGGTCGCTGGTAATCCGGAGAAGGCTCCAGCGCATCGGTGAGTATCGCCCGGGCGCGGCTGTGAAGCACCCGGTCACTTGCATCGCGTATCTCCAGGGGCACTTCGTAGTGAGCGCCGCTGCGGTTCGGCCTGCCGGCCATCAGTCGAACCCGTTTCGCCTTGCCGTCGATGTCGATGCCCTTCAAGACCCGCATGTCTTCCAGTCCCTGGAGGATCAACCCCGGGTTTTCGTGCAGGGCACTCTGGCCGAACCATTCGGCCATCAGGGCCAGGGGAACCACCGGTCGGCCGGCGATGACGTGGGATTTGAGCACCGGATGGGTCTCGATATCGATGTCTCGTGCGAACGCAAGCGTCAGTTCGGCTTCCGCGGGATCGACGGCCGGCGGGGCCGAGACCTCCAACTGCGGCCGGGTTTGAGGCGGCGACAGCTGCGCGGCCCCCACGACGATTTCCACGTCCGAGGATTTCAGGGCCATTTCACCCAGCAGGTGGCTGCAGCCCTGGTTGACCGGTATCAGAGAGATGCCGCGGCGTTCGAACTCCCGCCGCAGCGCCGGTTGTACCATGCCGCCGTCCCAGGGGCCCCAGTTGACGGCGCGCACCCGGACGTGGGGCAGTTCGACGGCCAGTTGCCGGGCGATTTTATTGAGGGCCTCGTTGGCCATGGCGTAATCGGCCTGTCCCCGGTTGCCGGACCGCCCGGCGACCGAAGAAAACAGCACCAAGTGCTTGAGCTGTGAGAATTCGACCGCCTGCAGCAGCGCCAGCAGACCGTCGACTTTGGTGGAAAACACCGTTTCGAACTGCTCCGGGGTTTTGTCGACGATCAAACGGTCCTGCAACACCCCGGCGGCGTGGATCAGGGCGCGCACCGGGCCGAATTCGCGCTGCCGTTCAGCTGCGATTCTCGATACCGCCTCCCGATCCCGGACGTCAACGCTGTGGTAGAATGCTTCGGAACCGGTAGCCCGGATGACCGCCAGTGTCCGGATGACCTGTCGATTGGCCAAGATGCGTTGATAGGCGGCTTCGAGTCGGCGCGGCGGGATGCGATCATCGGAAAACTCATGGGCCAGGATCGCTTTTTTGATTTCAGCCTCGGATTGCAGGCCATCCAACCATTCGGGTTCGACTTTCGGTGCGGGGGAGCGACCCAGCAGCAACAGTTTCAGCCTGGCCCGGGCAGCCAACGCACGGGCGGCCGCCGCCGCGATCCCCCGCGCTCCGCCGCTGACCAGTACCAGGTCTCCGTCATCGAGGCCGACATCGGTCGGGTCGGTTTCCGCCAGGGCGGCGGTCTCCATTTCCAGCACGATTCTGCGATCGCGGTCCAGACCGACCTCGATCGCATCGGTTGCAGCGGATTCCAGCAGCTCGGCTGCCACTGCTTCGGCTGCCGCAGTGACATCGGTCCAGCTGGGGGACACGTCCAGCGCCCGGCACCGCACGTTTTCCCATTCCAGGGCGGCGGTTTTCGCCAGTCCGGCCAGAGCGCCCTGCAGGGGGTTGGCGATCCCTTCGCCGTCGCAGCCGAAACTGCCGTCCATTCTTGTGATCGTGGCAAAAAGGGCGCCGCCGGCTGTGGCCGACGTCATCAGAGGTTCTGCCTGACTGCGGGTCAGTTCAAACAGGGCTTTGAGGTAATCTGTATCCAGGGTGGTTTGGGGTCCGGTGACCAGTATGAGCCCGCCGGCTGCCGGCAGCCGGGAGCGGTGGCGCAAAATATCGTGGGAGACGAGCACCGTGTTGATGCCCCGTTCTCCCAGACAGTCGGCAATCGCGGCGGCAAACCCGCCGCCGTCTTCGGTGATGAACACCTTGCGTCCGGCGGGGATGGTCAGACCCCCATGCGAGGATGCCGATCGTTGTTTTACCGCTTTGAGCCGATAACGATCCAGCGGCTGCGGGGGGCTGTCCGGGTCGGCCTGCGAGGCCGGTGCTGCGGATTGCGACGGTTCCTCGACTGTCGGCATCTCATCTGCCGGATTCGGTTCGGCGGCAGGGCCTTTTTGGAACTGTTCGACGATCTGGGCCAGTGTTTTCAGCCGGCCCAACACTTCCGGCGCAATGGGCGGCAGATTCGGCATGCGTTCTTCCACGGCCGACAGAATTTCTACGCGCTTGATGGAATCGATGCCCAGGTCGGCTTCGATATCCATATCCGGATCGATGGTCTCGGTGGGATATCCCGTCAGATCGCTAACCACATTGCGCACCAGTTCCATCAGCGGGCCGGGACCCGCAGCCGTTGCGGCACTCTTCGCCGCGGTTTCGGATGGAGCCGGCCGTTCGGAAGGGTCTTCCGGTGAAAATGAATCGGCGGCGGTTTCCCGATCCAGCAGCGCCTCGATTTCCCGCAGCGTTTTGGTTCGACCGAGCACGTCGGGGGGCACCGTCGGCAGTTCGGGCAATCGCTCTTCCAGTGCCGACAGGATTTCAACCCGTTTGATCGAGTCGATGCCCAGATCCGCCTCGATGTCCATACCCGGGTCGATGGTCTCGACGGGATACCCGGTCAACTCTCCGACCACTGCCAGCATTACTTCCAACAAACGGCTCGATCCGGCGCCGACTGCCGTTTGTGCATCCGGTGCATCGGCCAATGCCGGCGGACGAGGTTCCTGCGTTTTGGACTTGGCCGCCGGCAGGGAAGGCGGCCGATCTTCGGCGACCGCCGCGGCCGGTTTTTCAATCGAATCGACGGAGGTGTCCGCCGCTTCACGATGGATTACGCCTGGATTTACCGGTGCGGCCGTCGTATGATTTTCCGACCCCTCTGATGCCGGCAACGTGGCGGGCAGCGGGGATGCCGCGCTTGGTTCGGTAAGCCGGCGGGTGCTGTCCATCATCATCTGCAGGGTGCGGCTGGCTTCTTTCTGGGTTTCCAGGAACTTTTCATGGGCCCGGGCGGTTTGTTCCTGCAGGGACTGCATGGTCTGCAACCCCTGCTGAACGGCTGCCATGGCCTGGCGGATGAATTCGTCTCCGGAGGTAAATCGGGCATCTTTATTCATGGTTTGATTTCCAATTGCATCGTCATGCCGGCTTGCCGCTGCAGCGGGCAGCGCAGGTCGCGGCTCTTGCTGGTTTTGCGTCCGATTGCTTGACGGGCGGGGTTTTGCAGGCGCCGGCGGCGGTGCGAAGGTGGTTTTTTGTGAGACATGGTTTGCTCCGGTAAGGCGAACCTGCATACGCGTCGATCGCTTTTTGCGGGTGGCGTTTCCCCAGCGGCGCAGGTTCGGACCGTAACCCGCGGCGGCCAGGGTGCAAAGGACTTCGGCCAGATCGTACAATCCGGAGTGTCGGCCTCCGGAGGCATCCATCGCAACGGTTCGCACGGACGGTTCTTCGGCGAGGATCGCCGATACCAGGCCGGAGAGAATCTTTCTGGGGCCGATTTCAACGAACATGCGCATGCCGTCCCGATGCATGGCTCGGATCATTTCGACAAAGCACACCGGCTGGCGCAGCTGGCGGGCCATGAGTGCGGCGCTTTCGTCTTCCCCGGCAGGGTAGATTCCGGCGGTGGCATTGGCGTAAACCGGAATCGTGGCGGACTGGAAGGCAACCCGGGCTGCGACTTCCTGAAAGGGCTTCAGCGCCTCGGCCACCAGCGGGCTGTGAAAAGCGGCCGAAACCGGCAGGCGCACACTGCGGATACCCTGGTACCGGCACAGCGTTTCGAAGGTTTTCAGCGCTGCCGGGGCACCGGATACCACTCCCTGATTGGGAGCGTTACGGTTTGCCAGCACCAGATCCAACCCGTGTTCGGCAATCAAGTCCTCGATCCGCTCCAGCGGCGCCTGCACGGCGGTCATGCCCCCCGGCTGTCGCCGGCCGGCATCGCCCATCAAGCGCCCGCGCGCCGCCGCCAGTTTTAAAAATTCCGGTTGCGGAAGGCGCCCGGCCGCCGCCAGGGCGGTCAGCTCCCCAAAGCTGTGTCCGCCAAGAGCCTGGGGTCGAAGCTCGAAACGCTGCAAAACCCGCAGCATGGCCAGGCTGACTGCCCCGATGGCCGGTTGGGCGATCCGGGTGTCCGTCAATCCGTCCGGAGGCCGGTTGGCTCGAGCGGCCGGCGATTCGGGATAAATCCAGTCCGTGAGTTTCCGTTCTCCCTCGACGTGCCGATTGGCATTTTCCAGCACGGCGAAGGCCTCCGGAAATCGGCAGACCAGGTCGCGGCCCATGTCCGGATACTGGCTGCCCTGACCGGGAAACAGAAAGGCCAGCCCGCCGTTTTTGGGTCCCTTGCCATAGAAAATCGAACGGTTTACCGGGCGAAGGTCCGACGCATCCGGCCCGATGGCCTGCAGGGCTTCTGCCAGGATGGCGGAAGGCCCGCGTGTTTTCATCGTGCCGTGGTCCGCGGCCCACAACCAGCGATGGGCAGCCTCAGCGGAAAACTCGCCACGGGTGTCGGCGGCCAGAACCGAAAACCGGTCGTTTTCGTAGGCACTTGCCGCATCGTTTTGCAGTCGATGCAGCTTTTCCAGCAGCGCCGGCTTCGAATCGGCGGACAGAGCCAGGATTTCGACCTGGCTGTCCCAGGCAGTATCGGTTTTTGAAGGGCCGGATTCTTCCAATACCACGTGGAAATTACTGCCACCGAAGCCGAAGGCGCTGACACCGGCCCTTCGGGACTGTCCCTCACCGGCAAACCAGGGACGACTGCGCGTGTTCAGGTAAAAGGGGCTGTTTTCGATATCAAGCTGGGCATCGGGCTGTTGCACCTTGAGCGTCGGCGGCAGAACCTTGTGATGAAGTGCCAGGACGGCTTTAATCAGTCCGGCGGCCCCGGCGGCGGCCTTGGTGTGACCGATCATGGATTTGACCGATCCCAACGCGCAGCGCTCACTGGAACCGTTGCGGGAGGCGAAAACCGTTTTCAGCGCCTCGAATTCGACCTTGTCACCGACCCGGGTGCCCGTACCGTGGGCTTCGACCAGGGAAACCGTCGCCGGATCGATGCCGGCTGCGGCATAGGCCGACTGCAGGCATCGCTCCTGGCCCTCCTTGCGGGGGGCGTATATGCTCTGGGAGCGGCCGTCGCTGGCACTGCCGATGCCCCGCAGAACGGCATAGATGCGATCTCCGTCATGTTGCGCATCGGCAAGGCGTTTGAGCACCAGCAGGCCGACGCCTTCCCCCAGCAGGGTGCCGTCGGCATCCTGGGAAAACGGCCGGATGTCGCCGGTGGGCGACAGAATGCGGGTCTTGGCAAAGCACATGTGCATGAAGATGTCATTGAGCGTATCGACACCCCCGGTGATCACCATGTCGCTGCGACCGGCGTAAAGCTCCATGAGGGCAAGGTGCAACGCTCCCATGGAACTGGCGCAGGCAGCATCCACCACGCAATTGGTGCCGCCCAGATTCAGGCGGTTGCAGATTCGGCCGGCCACGACGTTGCCCAGCAGACCCGGAAAGGAGTTTTCCTGCCAGGGGACATAGGACTGTGCAATTCCGTCGATCACCGCTTCGCTGGTCTCCGGTGAAACTCCGGCCTGCTGCAACGCCTGCCGCCATCGCGGGTGGCCGAGTCGGGAGGCGAGCGGCACCACCAGCTCCTGGGTGCCGGTGACCCCGAGAATCACGCTGGTGCGCTCCCGGGCAAAGTCCTTTCCGTCAACGTAGCCGGCATCCTCCAGTGCCATTTTAGCGGCCACCAATCCCAGCAACTGGGAGGTATCGGTGGCCTCCAGGCTGTTGGGCGGTATGCCGAATTCGGTGGGGTCAAAAATCACCGGCGACAGGAAACCGCCGCGCGTACAGTAAGTGTGGTCCGGTTTCTTCGGATCGGGATCGAAATAATCTCCGGCCGACCAGTGGCTGGGGGGCACTTCACCGATGGCATCTTCTCCTTCCAGAAGCAAGCGCCAGTATTCGTGCAACCCATTGGACCGGGGAAACAGGCATCCCAGGCCGATAACGGCAATCGGGATATCGGAAGCGCCGTTGGTCTCGGTTTCAGTTTTCAAAGGCCGTTACCCTGAAGTTAAGAATTTTCATTCAGAGAGGATCTGCATGCAGGAAACGCGTCGATGACCCTTTGTCAAACCGAATTTGAGCGATTGTCGAGGTCGCCGCAGATACAATGAATGTTTGGATGCACAGATAAGCTTATTTTTATAAGGCATTTGCCGAAAAAAAGCAAGGGATTGACGTAATTTTTTACTTGTTATATTGATATAACAAGTAAACAACCATGGAGATTTTATCATGTTGCGTTTTTATACCAACCGGGAATTGGCCCGGCGATTGAGCCTGCCGACCGCCAAATGGAAACGTTGGTCGCGCGAGTTTCTGCCGCCGGATCCACTGGGCGGATTGCAGTCCGGCTATGCGCGCCAGTACAGTGTCGACGATGCGCTGACCGTGTTTCTGGGAGGGGTGCTGGTGGCCGATCTGAAGTTTGTCATACCGGAAGCCCGCATGATTCTGTCAGATTTGAACCCCTGGCTTCTGCAGAGTGGGATTTTCACCGGGACCGTTTCCAAAAATCAGGTCGAATCAATCCCTTGGACCCGCGTCCGCGATCTTTCCATCGAAATTTATCGCATGCCTTCCGGTCCCGGCCGGGTACCGGTATTTCAATATCGTCTGCGCGGACTTTTGGAGCGGCATCGGCTGGAGGATGCCTTCGTTGAGGAACGGTTTGTCGAGCGGGTGCAACCCGACGGCACACCGGCTCCGGAGCGGTTTCGGGGCGCTCTGTTGCGGGTGACCGACGCGCTGCGCTGGTTCGTAGGGGCCCTGGAACTGGACCGAAGACATTTTGCGGCGTTGCGCGAAGATACGAAGTCCACGCAGGATTGACAAGGATGCCCTTTTTCTCTGATCGCTTCCATGCCGATTTGCAGTGGAAATCGGAGGCAGGCGGATTCAACCGGTCCGGTCGGCAAACGAACCGTCGAGCAGTTTGCGGATTTCCGGCAGCGGCAGGGGGCGGAAAGCGGCCGTCGATACCGGCAGTTCGACCCCCTGGCTGCGGAGCCAGTGATTCCGGGTTTTCACCGCGGCGCCCAGCAGCAGGTTCAGGGCCACCGTCTCCGTGGTGCGGTGATCCGGCGCCTGCAGAAACGAATCGCGGGCCCACTCGTTGAATGCGCCCATGGAAGGGCCGCACCAGACCTGATAATCGATTTTGCGGCTGGATTCGCCCATATTGGCCCACGTGGACGAGCGTCCCAGGTAAGAGCGAAACACAAGCGCCATTTTGTGCTTGGGGTCGGAACCGGCCAACTCGATCTGACGGGGATCGCGCTGCTGGAAAAAAACCCGGGTCGCCTCCCATTCCTCTGAAATACTGCGTCGAAACAGGTCCCGCTCCAGAAATTGAATATCCCTTTCTGGAATATCCGCCAGGCAACCATAGCGGCAGTACAAATCATACAGTCGGGCGGCCCGGAACGCGAACATGGTGCCGCGTTTGAGGACCTGGACCTTGACGCCCATTTCGAACATGTCGGCCGCCGGCGCCATGGTGACGTCTGCCTGGCAGGCTTCGGCCAGCATGGCCCGGACCGCAGTGGACGTGCCGGCTTCCAGGCAGGCCTGGTTCACCGAACCGGTCAAAACATAGTCGGCGCCAAGGGCGAAAGCGGCGGCGGTGGACTCCGGTGTCGCAATGCCCCCGGCCAGTCCCACACAAAGCGGTCGGTCATAGCTATGGCGTTCGACCATCCGGTCCCGCAGCGCCAGCATGGTCGGCAGCAGGGCGATGGCCGGCTGGTTGTCGGTGTGACCGCCGGAGTCGGCTTCGGCAGTCAGCATGTCAGCCAGGGGGATTCGGCGGGCCAGGTCGGCTTCGGCGGCAGTGATCTGGTGGCTGTCCTGCAGGTGGCGCAGGATTTTTTCCGGCGGCGGCGCGAAAAATTTTCGCGCCACTTCGATCCGCGAAACTTTGGCTACCACCCGGTTGGGACAGACGATTCGCCCATCCGCGTCCCGATGGACCCCCTTCACGCGATAGTGCACCAGCGGAGGGGTCAGATCCAGATAGGCCGATGCGCTGACCAGTCGCAGACCCAGGTTCAGGTACAGTTCGACGGTGGCTTTTTCCAGTTCCGGTTCGTTGGGGCTGTGAATCAGGTTCGATCCGAACGGGAGATTGACGAGGCGTTGCTGCAGATTTCGAACGGCCGCTTCGATCTCGGACGGAACCAGTCCGGCGGCACCGAAAAATGCGAGCAGCCCGGCCCGGGCGGCAGCTTCCACCATGGTGACGGAAGTGATGCCGTTGGCCATGGCACCCACCACGTAAGGATAATGCACACCGACGGCTCGACGAAAATGAGGACTTCCCAGGTTTCGCGGGTGCAGCGGTGGGACTGCAGCCAGCAGCGGCAGTGTTTTTTCCGGCCTGCGGCGGTCGGCCTTCGGAATCAAGGTTGCCGTTCCGTTTCGCACCACGGCCGGGCGGCCGTCGAAATTGACCAGATAAAGCGGCGATCGGACGTCGTGTAAGGCCGTGCGCAAGGCCTGACTGCCTGTTTGCGGCGTTTGCTGCGGGTCAAACCACCAGCCGACGGGGTTATGAAGATCGATGTCAAGGTGCATAGACAGCATTCTCCGGGGATGCAAGCCCCTTAAAACCCATATGACTTGTTTGGCGCACCGGATGGGCCACCGGCAATTGCAAATCCGGGCACCTGATCCGTCAATTCGTTCCGTACCATGATGCAACCATGATGCGGATGTGCCGTGCTCCGAAAGCCTTACAGGGTAAGGGAAGCCATCCTGGAAGTCAAGCCGGGATCGTCACTGCCGCGGATGAAACTTGCGGTGGACCTGCTTCAAGCGATCCCGGGCCACATGGGTGTAAATCTGGGTGGTGGCGATGTCGACATGTCCCAGCATGATTTGAACGGCACGCAGATCGGCTCCGCCTTCCAGAAGGTGGCTGGCAAAGGAATGCCGCAGCGTGTGCGGTGTGATGGTTTTGCGAATACCGGCTTTGGTGCAGTAACGGCGCAGCAGTTTCCAGAACCCCTGCCGGGTCATCGGCCGGCCGGCCCGGGCCGGAAACAGATAGATACTGGAACGGCCTTTCAACAAACGACTGCGGGCCGATTCCAGGTAGCCGCTCATTTTTTCCCGGGCGTGGCGACCGAAAGGAACAACGCGCTCTTTGGCGCCTTTGCCGAAAACCCTCACATAACCGGCTTCCAGGTTGACGTCTTGAACGCGGAGATTTACCAACTCCGATACCCGCAAGCCGGATGCATACAGCAGCTCGAGCATGGCCGCGTCCCGGATGCCGTTGGATTTTTCCACATCGGGTGCGTCCAGAATGCGGCGAACTTCGTCGTAAGAGAGCACCTCCGGCAGTTTCAGACCGCTTTTGGGCAGGTCGATCAACACCGAGGGGTCTTTTTCCAACACGTTTTCCGCTACCAGAAACTGATAAAACCCCCGGATGGTGACCAGGTGGCGGGCCCGGCTGCGGGCGCTCAGCCCACGGCCGCGCAGCGCGATCAGATACCGCAGGATCAGGGCGGTATCTTCTTCGGAGAATTCTTTCGCACCCAGGCCGATCCGAAAGTCGGCGTAGCCGGCCAGATCGAGGCTGTAGGCCTCCAGCGTCTTGCGGGCCAGCCCCTTTTCCACCAGAAGATACTCCAGGTAGCGGTCGATCAGGGTGTCGGGGTTGTTGTTCATAGCAGTTAGCTGATAGCTGATAGCTCATAGTTCATAGCAAATGAGCTCAAAGCTGAAAGCTGAAAGCTCAAAGTAAATGCCTAAAATTATAAATGCCTAAAGTGTAAAATGAAAACCAAATACCATGAAAGCGCTTGGTTTGCGCCGTTTCGCCGTTCCGTCCTTTCGCCGTTTCAATTTCTGATAGGCACTGCAATCCGGGAACCAATTGAACCAATCCAACCAATCGAACCGGAAGTACCCCTATATCCGGTGAAAACCCGGATCACTTTGATTGAGCACCTCGCAACTATTTTCGCGCACCACCACCATATTCTCGATTCTCACCCCGCCCCAATCGGGCAGGTAAATGCCCGGTTCCACCGTTGTGACCATGCCGGGCGCCAGGCGGGTGTCCTTGAGCGGGCTTAGACGGGGCGCCTCGTGAATGGCCAACCCGGTGCCGTGTCCAAGGCCATGTCCGAATTTGCCGCCGAAGCCCTGCCGCTCGATGTGATCTCGGGCAATTTTGTCGACCGCCTTTGAACTGACTCCGGCTTGAATGGATCCAATGGCAAGCTGCTGTGCGTCGAGTACCGTCTGAAATACCCGACGGAAGGTCTCATCGGGCTCTCCGATCATTACGGTGCGGGAAATATCGGAACAATAGCCCTGCAGTCGCGCACCCCAGTCGAACAGGATCGGTTCTCCCTTACGGATTTTGCGTTCTCCGGGAATGGCGTGCGGCAGGGCTGCATTGGGCCCGGAAGCGACGATGACCGGAAACGATAGGCTGTCGGCGCCGGCTTCCCGCATGCTTTGCTCCATCATCCAGGCCAGTTCCTTTTCGCGCATGCCCGGACGGATCCGCCTGCATACATTTTCAAAGGCACTCTCGGCGATTGCCAGTGCGTTGCGAAGGGTGCGGATTTCGCTTTCGTCTTTGGCGATACGAAGATCTTCCACCAGATCCGTAACCGGATTGAGCGTTACCGCGACCCCGGATTCATCGAGCGCCCGTCTGATTTTCTCATGCTGCCGGACGGACATTCGCACACTTTCAAACCCGAGCACGGAAGTGTTCAGTGTTTTCAACAGCGCCGGCAGCTCGCGATCGAGCCCCTCCCGGTACTGGATCACCCGGAACAGGGGTGCTTCCCGTTCGGCCTGCAGTTCGTAGCGTGAATCGGTGGCCAGGATCAGCTCAGAGGCACTGATCAGCAGCGCTCCGGCCGATTCGTCGAATTGCGTGTCTTCGCCGGTGAATCCACTCAAATAGCGGCGGTTTTCATCTACGAGCACCAGCAGTGTGTCGATGCCGGCTTCGGGATATCGCATTCGAACCTGTTGGATGCGCTCCAGTGTCATAATCTCTGATTCCCTTATTTGGTTGGATTCCGGTGTAAACAACGAGACCGGGAGTTGCGAACGCCCAAAAAAAATATCCTTCCGTGTTTCTTCAGAAAATTTGAATCGATTTCAATTTGGAAAATTTGAAACCTTCAATTCGGGAAACGGCCCAAATGCGTCGGAGCCTCTTGATCGGGGGCCGGCCCAATGAACTTAAAAAAGTTCGATCGGACCTGTCAATGCCGCAATGGCATCGAAACGGCTTTCGAACAGAGCGAAGTTGACACCGCTGTTTTTTATCGTATAGCATACAAATCTCCGGAATTCTCCGTAATTCAATGAACAGGTGTACCGCCGACATGGAACAGCTTGATTATCAGAAATCGATTCGGGCATTGATGGACATCAGCCGTGCGATCACCTCCGATCTCTACCTGGAAGACATCCTGAAGCTGATCGTTATGGTAACCGCCAAGGTTACCGGGGTGGAAATTTGCTCACTGTGGCTGATCGACGACAGCAGCAAACCGCCGACCATTCGGCTTAAGGCGACGCAGGCCATCGATCCCGATTACGTCAAAGACCGCGCCCTCGGTCTCAATGAAGGCGTCGTCGGATATGTGGCCACCCATTGCAAGCCGTTTATGGTCACCGATGTCCTGCAGGAGCCCCGATTCAAAGAAAAGGAAATGGCGCGCAAGCTCGGCCTGGCTTCCCTGTTGAGCGTGCCGCTGCAGGTCAAGAACGGCAAAGTCATCGGCGTGCTGAATTGCTTTACCGCCGAGATGCATCGCTTCACCGAAACCGAAATTCACCTGGTCACCACGGTGGCCAACCAGGCGGCGGCGGCCATTCTGAACACCGAGTTGATGGTGAAAACCCAGGTCATCCAGGAAGAGCTGGAAACCCGGAAACTGGTCGAACGCGCCAAAGAAGTGCTGATGGTCCGCCGCAATAAATCCGGAGAAGAAGCCTATCGTTGGATGCAAAAGCGCAGTATGGATACGCGTTCTTCCATGCGACGGGTTGCCGAAGCCATTCTGCTCTCCGACGACACCGAGTCCTGACCGCACATGGACCGCAGCCGGCAACCCCGCGGAGAACGCAGTTCAGCGGGAAAAGGGCCATTTCTAGACGGACACTACCGGGGGCGCTGGACATTGACCCACAGCAGTCGCGCCGTTTGATCGCCGGAATTTTTCCATTGGGACGGCAGTTCCGAGGTCAGATAGATCAGGTCGCCTTCCCGGGCCGTGTTCACTCGCGAACCCACCGTACATTTCAGCTCGCCGGCCAGCACATAGCCGATTTCATCTCCCTTGTGCCGAAAAAAATGAGCCCCCAGGCTTTTGCCCGGTCCGATTTCGATGAGGTAAACTTCGGCTGCCGGATCCGAACCGGCCAAGGGCAATCGACGTCCCACCACCGCCTCGATTGGAAAATCGACCAGTTTCATCTCGACCGCGTCGGATGAAGACACGATCACCGGCTTTCGTTCGGTAGCGGATTCCCGGAAAAAAGCGCCGACATCCACAGCCAGCATCTCGGCCATTTTAAAGAGGGCCGGAAGCGAGGGCAGGATCATATTGCTCTCGATCTGGGAAATCGTGCTGGGGGTGACGCCGATTCGCTTTGCCAGCTCGGTTTGAGAAAATCCGCGGGCGGTGCGAAGTTGCCGCAGCTTGCCGCCGAGATCCACTGGAACCGACATGCGATGGCCGGATTCGAAAGAGACCTTCAGGTCCTTGCTCCAGTAAGGGATCGGCCGATTCTGATTGTCCGGGTTTCTTTTTTCGGCTTTCAGCAGGGTCAGTGACGTTTTCCCTCTGCGCACCGCCAGCTCGATGGCCACCTGGGCAATCTGGTTGATCTGCGCTCGCAGGCGTTGCGAATGGGCTCGTTTCTCGATAATCCAATAAGCAACCGTGTTCAGTTCGTACAACCGTGGGCAGGAGTGTGCGTAAAATTGAGTGATTTGATCCTCGCCCCCCCATAGCTCCTGCATTCCGGTAAGACTCTCGAATACGAAACGGACATCGCCCGTCAAGGTCCCGTGCAGTTGATAGACGGCGTCCATCACGTGATGGGTGTCGCGCGGCTCGTCCACGCAGAGGATGCGGCAGGGCGGCTCGGGAGCGGTATCGGCGTAGAATTTCAGAAAAACTTCCGATCCGGCACCCTTGCCGTGGGTAAAACAGTCTACGATGGTCAGGTGGGGGGAACGGGCCAGCCCACCCAGTTTGTCGAGCAGATTTTTGGGGGAGCGATCGAAGCTGACATAAATAAACGGTTTTTCTTCCTGTTGCGAAGCGCGCAGAAAATTCAGGCTGAAGACCGCCGCCAGGCTCCCGGCGTCGTCATACCAGACCACGTTGTCACCGATAAACAAGCCGTCCAGGAGCCGGTCCAGGGGAGCAACGCCGCTGGCGATGCGTCGGGGCAGATTTTCCAAGGCATACCTCTGTTCGACCAGGAAGGAAATTGAAGTATAACCCGCGGGCAGAAGACCCGTATCAGCGGGCGGCTCCGGTTCGGGTGGAACCGCAGATGAGGTTAGACGACCCGCGGGTCAGTGTCAATCCTGATGATCGGTCCGGAACATCGAAATGGAGCGATTGTCGAGGTTGCCGCCCCGGTGAAATCGAATTCGCATTTGAATATTGAAATCGAAGTCTGGTGGAAATCTAAAGATTTCCGGCGTGGGCCAGCTGGCTCTGGCGAATGGTAAAGTGAAATTCCGGTTGCACCAGATCGCCGTGTTGCGGGTAAAAGGGCACGTAAACCAGCAGGTAAGAGCGCGGGCGGATTTGAATTTCACCGAGCCGGGGATATTGCGTCTGGCGAGGCTTGATGAAGTCGGCCAGGATGACTTTGAGGCTTTCGGCGGCCTCGCGCACCGGCAGATTCACCGGGTACAGACTGGATTTGGGAAGGTGCGGTTCGGGAGCCTGACGGGGTTCGGTCAGGGTCATTTTGGTGGCCAGCGGTAAAAACGTCTGGGGCCGGATTTTGAAGGCCGGGCTCCAGAATCGAAAAGGGATGTCATTCCAGGCCTCCCGGGGCACCTTGGGCAGGTTGGCAAGGGTTGCCAGATCGGCATAGGTTTCCAGCCGAACGCCGGAAATTTCGGTTCCGATTCGCCAGAACGGAAGGTACAGGACTTCGTCGGCGTCGGGCGTCGATCCGTGCAGACAACCGTAGCGGATGGCTGTCAACTGCTGGTTGTCGGCTTGCCAGGCCGTGTCGCAGTTGCGGCACATCAGCACCAGGGCATCGCGGGCGCCCTCCAGGTCCCAGCCGCACTTCGGGCAAAGGGTGGCCAGGAAATGCATTTTCCAACGCAGGGGTCGGGCCTTTTCGGCAAGCGATGTGACGGTCTCCAGGTCGGCATCTTCCAGCGGTTCGTTCAGCACGCCGTCGTAGATGCGGTCGGCGAGATAGAATGGCGCGTAAACCAGGCTGAGCGCTTCTCCGACATGGGCCTGGTGATACAGTGGTTTCGGCAACTGGGCGCCAAAGCGCTCCTCGAAAGTTTCCACGACCTGCCCCAGAGAAAACTCCGGCTGCAGAAAACGACCTCCGGATTCGGTGGTGGCAAAGCGCAGTTTGAGCGCCTGGCTGCGGAAACCGAGCGTATGGGGAAAATGCCGGCAGGCAAGCGCCTGGTGGCTTACGTCGATAAAGCGCGGACGGATTCCGTCCGACGTACAAAAAAACAACATGCCTTTAAACCGCCAGTAGGGATAGAAAATGCGGTCTTCTTTTTCCGGGATTTTGTCCGGCAGGCGATAACGGAAGACGTCTCCGGGAACCAGATAGGAGCGCACCTTACAGAAGCCACAGGTGAACAGCCGGTCGGTTTCGCTCAACTCTGCCGGCGCCCCGCACTGCGGACACTGATGTTGTATGATGAAATTAGAGTTTGTCACCGCACTGATTACAAAAAACCGATTCTTTCAGGTTTTCGCTGCCACAGTTCGCGCAGGTGCGCGGCCGCGGTTTATCTTCCACCTTATGACCGCAACGGGGGCAGAACCGGGCACTGGGCGTCAAATTCTTACCGCATTCGCTGCACTGATCGAAAACCACCTGCTGGTGTCCGCATTGCGGGCAGAACTTTGAATCCACCGGGATAACGCTCTTGCATTCCTGGCAGTGCTCGGTGGCATTTTCCGGAGCCGGGTTGCCGTTTTTACCGCCATCACTGCCGTTAAAGTAACGGGCGAACATGGCCGGCAGCATCAATCCCAGTCCGGCACCCATTCCGGCGGCCGCTCCGCCGGCACCTTCGGCCGAATCGGAAGCTTTTTCCATGGCCATGGCCGCTTTCATCTGCATCAGTTTTTCCATGTCGTTGAAGACGCCCATGCGGCTGCGATCGTCGATGGCCTGCTGCACTTCCGGCGGCGGGGTGACCGCGTTGATGTACAGGTGGGTCAAACGGATGCCAAAATGGCCGAAATCCTCGCGCAATCGTTCACAGAGTCCTTCGGAGAGCTGATCGTAGCGGGCCGGCAGGTTGAGCACCGAATCGAGGGTTTCCCCCATGTAATCGTTGAAACGCGATACAATCACGCGGTTGAGATACTCCTCCACGGCATCGGTGTTAAAGATTCCCTGGGTGCCGACCATGGTGTTGACGAACAGAGCCGGCTGCACGACCTGGAAGTTGAAGACGCCGAAGGCCCGCAGACGAATCAGTCCCAATTCCGAGTCTCGAAACGCCACCGGATCGCGGGTTCCCCATTTCAGATTGGTGAACACCTTCAGGTTGACAAAGTACACCTCGGCCCGCAGCGGACTGCTCATGCCCCAGGGCAGGCTGGCGATTTTGGTGAGAATCGGAATATTGGCGGTCTTCAGCGTATGACGACCCGGACCGAAAGCACCGACCACCTTGCCGCGATAGAAAAAAATTCCGGCCTGGCTTTCGCGTACGGTCAGCTGGGCACCATACTTGATTTCACCCGAGCCCTCTTCGGGAATCCGATAAACGATATCGCGGCCGGTCTGATCGAACCATTCGATATTCTCTAAAAAAATCAGGTTGTTCATCCCCATCTTGGCTGTCTCCTCGTAAACCGGGTGGCTGGATAACTTTTGTATGACGATTACCATACATTATACATGATTTTGGTCGGGTTTTCATGGGAATTTTGGGGCAACAATTGGTTCGATTGGTTTGATTGGTTTCATTGGTTTGATTGGTTGTGGCGGCAGATGCCTTTTGAGGACAGAAACGGCGAATCGGCGAAATGGCGTAAAACCGGTTTGATTGGTTGGATTGGTT
>DAXETY010000029.1:0-27029 GCA_051155755.1 Desulfobacterales bacterium | reverse complement strand
CTTTCGTCCAGTTTTCCGCGCCAATCTTTTTTCGGCACAATCAGCGCCAGGGGACGCTCCCCCCATTTTTCATCGGCAACCCCGATCACAGCGGCCTCACTGACGCCTTCGTGCTGGCTGATCAAATCCTCGAGCGCCAGTGACGAAATCCATTCTCCGCCGGTTTTGATCACGTCCTTGATCCGGTCGGTAATCTGCAGATAGCCTTCCGGATCGATAAAACCGACGTCACCGGTGTGCAGCCAGCCGTCGCGCCAGAGCATTTCACTTTGCTCCGGGTCTTTGAGGTATCCCTGGGTGAGCCAGGGGGCCCGCACCACCACCTCGCCGGTGGAATTGCCGTCATGGGGCAGCGGCTTGCCTTCGGGGGTGACGATTTCCAGTTGCACGTTGGGTATCGGCAGCCCGGTTCGACAACGCACTTCCACCTGGCGGTTCTGCGGCCAGTCGAGCATGGCGGGCTTCAGGTTGGCCAGCGTCAGCACCGGGCAGGTTTCCGACATACCGTAACCGGTGTACAGGTTGATGCCCAGTTCCATGGCAGCCCGACACATTCCCCGCGGCAGGGCGGAGCCGCCGATAATGACCTTCCAGCCGGAAAGATCGACCGTCTCCACCGCCGCACTATTGAGCAGCATGTGCATGATCGTCGGCACGCAGTGAGAGAACGTGACCTTTTCCCGGTCAATCAGTTTGAGCAGCATCTCCGGTTCGTATCGACCGGGATAGACTTGTTTGGCGCCCAGCAGGGTCATCAGGTACGGAATGCCCCAGGCATGTACGTGAAACATCGGCGTAATCGGCATGTATACGTCGGCGGAGCTGACCGGAGCCTGGGTATGAAAACCGCAAAGCCCCGCCAGAATCCCGTAAGTGTGCAATACCAGCTGGCGGTGGCTGAAATAGACGCCTTTGGGCTTTCCGGTGGTGCCGGTGGTATAAAAGGTGGTGGCCCGGGTGTTCTCGTCGAAGTCGGGAAATTCGTATCCCCCGGCTTGCTCCCGCAGCAACGCTTCGTACTCGCCGGTCACCGTCAGCGGTGTCTGAGGCAGCACGGCGGCATCGGAAATCAGAACGATTTTCTTTACACGCTCCAGTCGATCGCCGATTTTTTCCAGCATGGGCAGGAAATCGGTGTTCACCAGGATCACGTCGTCTTCGGCGTGTTGAATGGTGTAAAGCAGCTGCTCGACCGACAGCCGGACGTTGATGGTGTGCAGAACCGCTCCCATCATGGGAACGGCGAAAAAACATTCCAGGTAGCGATGGCTGTCCCAGTCCATCACCGCCACCGTGTCGCCGGGCCGCACACCGAGCTCGGCCAGGGCGCCGGCCAGTCTCTGAATGCGACCGTAAAGGGTGGCATAGTCGTAACGCATGGTGTCTCGATAGACGATCTGCTGTTTGGGTGCGTAAAGGCGAGGGGTATCGAGAAGATGGCGGATCAAGAGCGGAAACGGGTATGCGGAAGGGGTTCGATCAATCGGCTTGGTCGTCATGGCAGGGCTCCTTTCTCCGTGAAGATTGCGCGTACCGGCTGCAGGGGTCCTGCAGCGGGAATGCACGGCATTGGATCAGCGTATTTATCGCAGATCCAATGCCATACTGCAACACTCTTGCCGGAGAGAAGCGCGCGACGGCCGCAGGCACTTTTCCTATGGGCGACACAAAGCACCTGAGGCCGGCCGGCTTCGGCCCTTCAGAAAACGGTTGTTTTTTGTTTCCACCCCGGGCTTCGGAGCGGCGAACGCAATGCCCCCTACATGGCCGGAGAAATGGTGATCTCCACCCGCCGGTTGGTGGCGCGACCGGCCGGCGTACCATTAGAGGCGAGCGGTCGGCTTTCCCCGTATCCCCGAACGATAAACCGCTGCCCGTCGATGCCCTGAGCGCCCAGATAGCCGGCGACACTGCGGGCTCTTCGTTCGGACAGCGTTTGGTTATAGCCTTTCTGCCCCACACTGTCGGTGTGGCCGGCGACGTTGACGGTGGTGCGATGGTACTCGTCCAGAACCAGGGCCACCGAATTCAACACATCGTAAAATTCCGGTTTAATCGCGTAGGAGCCGGTTGAAAACGTCAGGTGCCCGGGCATATTGAGGTGAATATCGTCCCCCTGCCGGCTGACACTGACGCCGGTGCGGTCCAGACGTTTGCGCAGTTGGGCTTCCTGGTAGTCCATGTAGGCACCCACGCTGCCGCCGGCGACGGCGCCCACTCCGGCACCGATCAGCATGTGTTTTTTGCGCTCGCGGGAACCGTCCCCGGTCATCGCGCCGACCGCTGCGCCGCCGGCGGCGCCCACTCCGGCGCCGATCGCCGTATTGCTGACCTTTTTTTCCCGGGTGTAAGGATCGATGGTACAACCGGCCGTAATCATAGACAGGCAAAGTCCGAAAGCCACCCAGCCGAATGCAATTCTTTTCATGTGTACCTCCATCTTTGACAACAATGCGTTATGTCCGTTTGTGGAATCCGGCCAGGTCCCGCAATGCAAAATTCCGGCCACCTGAAAAACGGGGCGGCGAAACCACTTTAATGGCGACACATTTTTCGGAAACCGCGCCGGTGCCCGAATGTCGAAATGGTGATCGGGATCCGGAAATTGAAACTGCATTCCGTTAACGGAGCATGGTTGCAGCCGGCCTGGGAATGCCGTATAACGCATTTGTTTGGCCCGAAACTTCCTTCAGGTGAAATGCTTAAAACCGCTTTTTTCGCCCGCATCACGGGTCTTTTCCGGAAAATATCGAGAAGGGATTGGAGCCGGACATGCAGATCGCACAGTTGAAACCGACCGCGAATCGGATCGATCTGGGAATTGGACAGCCCGATCCGGCGTTGCTGCCGACCGAGCCGGTCCGCCGGGCCGTTCAACATCGGCTGCAGCGGTTCGACCCCGAGATCCTGCAGTACGGCTGTGAGGCGGGCAACGGTTATTTCCGCGCCGCTCTGGCGGAGTTCCTGCGCCACAACTGCTCCGGAACCGTGGCGCCGGACGGCCTCATGGTCACCGCCGGCGTCACCGGTGCCCTGGAGATGATTTGCACGGTTTTGACCCGGCCCGGTGACACGATCTTCGTTGAAGAACCCACCTACTTTCTGGCCCTGCGGTTGTTCGCCGACCGGCACCTGAACCTGGTGGGCGTGCCCACCGACGAACACGGGCTGATCATCGAAGCGCTGGAGGCCAGACTCGCCGAGGTTCGACCGGCCTTTCTCTATACAATGCCGGTCTACCACAACCCGGCCGGTGTTACGCTGTGCGAGTCCCGTCGCCATAAACTCCTGGCGCTCAGCCGATCCCATGAGTTCACCATCGTCGCCGACGAAGTCTATCAGTTTCTGGCCTACACAGCGCCGCCACCGCCGCCGCTGGCGTCCTTGGCAGGGGCCGATCGCGTGCTTTCTCTGGGTTCGTTTTCGAAAATCCTGGCACCCGGCCTTCGCCTGGGCTGGATTCAGACCCCCCGGAAATACATTGACCAATTCACCGCCAGCGGCGTGCTGCTCAGCGGCGGCGGACAGAATCCCTTCACAGCGGCGATGGTGCAAAGTGCGCTGGAGCTGGGCCTGCAGCAACAGTACCTGAACCATCTCATCGACGTTTATCGCCGTCGGGCCGGGGCCCTGGTGGACGCCCTGCGGCGGCATTTGCCGGATTCGGTATCCTTTCACCCCCCCGAAGGCGGATACTTCGTGTGGCTCCGACTGCCGCCGGGGGTGGATGCATACCGTTTGTTGAATGCCGCTCGAAAAGCGGGCGTCGGCTTCCAACCCGGTGTGCGGTTCACACCCGCCCGGGACAAGGAGAACTACCTCCGCCTGTGTTTCGTTCACTACGGTGAAAAAACCCTGCGGGAAGGCGCCCGCCGTCTGGGGCGCCTGTTGCGGGGTCTGCCGTAATGCCGCTGCCGCAAGCATTGCCGCCGTTGCGCCGCCGGGGAAACATTCTGCTGGCCGGGGGCAACGAGTTCGGTGGAAGAATGAAAGCGGCGGATCTGCGGGGCATTGCGTTGGCCGGCGGATTCGATGCCCCGGTCTGCATTGTCCCCACCGCCGCCGCCGCGGACAACAACCACGAGCGGGCCGGAAGCAACGGAAAGCGCTGGTTCCAGCAGCTCGGTGCCCGCAACACCCGTGTGATTCCCCTCCTCGACCGTTCCTCTGCAGCCGATGTCGCCATCTCCACCGAACTTCGCAACGCGCGGCTGATTTACATGCTGGGCGGCTTTCCCGGCTATCTGGCCCGGAGTCTGTACCGCACGCCGGCCTGGAAAGCCATGCTGACAGCCTTTCGCCGCGGCGCATTGATCGCCGGCAGCAGCGCCGGGGCCATGGTGCTGTGCAGTCATTTTTTTGATCCTCACAAGGGGCAGTTGTCCCCGGGACTCGGCCTGCTGCAGCGCAGTTGCGTGCTGCCGCACCACAACCGTTTCGGAAGTCACTGGGTCGAACGTCTGCGCGGACAACTACCGCATCACACGCTGATCGGCATCGACGAGGAAACCGCATTGCTGACCGAAGCCGAAGAAGGCCGCTGGCGGGTTTGTGGAGCAGGCGGCGTCACGCTGTATCGCAGCGGCAGGGTCGAATACTACCGGACCGGCGCCATCCTGCACCTGATTTGAGCGTTTGAAACGCTCATTTTCGTTGGATGTAAGGTTCGGCCGTGCAAACAGACCATCGGTTAGCCATCGGATTGGCATCCGGCCCAAAACGGTTATATTGGATGAACAACCCGGTCTGAATGCCCTGACACCCGGGGGGGGGGCCGGATGCATCCGGTTTTTTAGGCACGAACCGATCGCAAGGAGGTTTTCATGAGAGCTATGCGTTTGTCCGCCGCCGTTTTGATACTGCTGCTGCTGCCGTCCCTGCCCGTCCGGAGCGCCCCCAGCGCCGAACTCTGGGAACGCTGGACCGCTCATGATCCCGACTCCCGGCTGCAGGTGGACCACAGCACCTGGGACCGGATGGTAAAAACTTACATTACCGCCGGTACGGATGGAGTCAACTACTTCGCCTACGGTGGGGTCTCCGAAGAAGACTCCAACGCCCTGCAGCGCTACCTGCAGTACCTGGAACAATCGCCGGTCAGCCGCCTCAACCGCGCGGAGCAAAAGGCATTCTGGATCAACCTTTACAATGCCCTGACCGTGCGGGTCATACTGGATCACTATCCGGTGGACAGCATCCGGGACATCGATATCTCCCCGGGCTTTTTTGCCGACGGACCCTGGAAAAAGAAACTGGTGCGGATTGAAGACCAGCCCGTGAGCCTGGATGACATCGAACATCGCATTCTGCGCCCGATCTGGAAGGACCCCCGCATCCATTACGGCGTCAATTGCGCCTCCATCGGTTGCCCAAACCTGCAGACACAAGCCTTTACCGCCGCCAACACCGAAGCCCTGCTCGACAAGGGGGCCCGTGAATATGTCAACCATCCCCGCGGCGCGCGGATCGAAGCCGGGCGGCTGATCGTATCGAGCATATACGTCTGGTTTCAGGAAGATTTCGGAGGCGACGACGCCGGGGTGATCGCTCACCTGAAAAAATGGGCCGGCACGGCATTGCAGAATCAGTTGGAAGAGATTCAGAAAATATCCGATGACCAATATGACTGGGCGCTGAATGATGCCGCCCGGCTGTAAACGCCGCAAGCGGAATCCGGAGGCCCTTCCTTCGATACATGGCACATCCGAAAACACGGCTGAAAAATACAAATCCCTTCCGGAATCAATCGATTCCTTTTTTTGGGGGCGCAACGCATCCGCATCGCGGGTAAGAATCGGCCTGGGGCGGATTGAGATTTACGCCAGGGTGATTATAAGTAGGTTGTTCGGGGAATTGGGAGAATTCAACCTGTATCGGGGGGACGTTGTGGCAGAATCCAAATACTGGGCCGACAACTACATCGAAAAACAGCGCAGTGCAGCCGAGGCAATTGGAGAGATCCGCCCGGGACAACGCGTGTTCATCGGATCGGCTTGCGGCGAGCCCCAGGAGCTGGTGCGGGCGCTTTCCGAAAAAGCCCGCTACCTGACCGGCCTGGAAATCGTCCGCATGATGAGCCAGGAGACGACATCTCTGACGGCAATCGCCAACCGCACCCAGGACATGAGTCTCAATATCCGAACCATTTACCTGGGCTCAGCCGAAGCCGAATCCATTGCCCGCAACTTGCGATTCATCACGCCCATGAACATCTCGGATGTTCCCGGACTTTTCAAAACCAAAAAATTGCCCATCAACGTTGCCATGGTCCAGGTCTCCCCTCCCGACGACTTCGGCTGGATGAGCCTGGGCATTTCAGTGGACGTGACGCTGGCGGCCACCGGAGCTGCGGATTTCGTCATTGCCCAGGTCAACGACAAGATGCCCCGTGTGCTGGGGCAGAGCTTCATCCACGTCAACGACGTGGATGTCATCGTAGAACACGAAGAAGAACTGGTAACGGTCGCCGGCAGCCCCCAGTCCGAGACCGCCGCCCGCATCGGTCAGCACATCGCCCGTCTGATCGACGACGGGTCCACGCTTCAAATCGGTCTGGATGCCGCCTCCCAGGCGACACTGCAAGCGTTGGAAAACAAAAAGGATCTGGGAATCCACTCCCAGTACCTGACCGACGACATCATGCATCTGTTTGCCAAAGGTGTGATCACCAATCGACGCAAGGGTTTCAACGAAGGTAAAATCGTGGCCTCGGCGGCCATCGGCTCCCGCAACCTCTACGATTTCGTCGACGACAACCCGGCAGTGGATTTTCGCCCTTCCGACTATGTCAATGACCCCTTCATCATTTCCCGTCATTATCGCATGGTGTCGATGAACGTGGCCAAGCAGATGGATCTGACCGGTCAGGTGGTGGCCGAGGCATCGGCCAACACGTTTTATGCCGGCGTTTCCGGGATTGCCGATTTCGTGCGGGGGGCGCGTAAGGCACCCGGAGGCAAGTCCATTCTGATGCTGTTTTCCACTTCCGAAGACGGGAAAACGAGCAACATCGTTCCCATGTTACGCGACGTGTCCGTGGTCGTGCCCCGCGGCGACGTACACTATGTGGTCACCGAATACGGCGTGGTCAATCTGTTCGGCAAAAGTCTGCAGGAACGGGTCATGGGCATGATCGCGATCGCCCATCCGGATTTTCGGGAAGAACTGTTCGAATCGGCCAAAAAACTGGGCATGATCAGCAGCGAACGGTCTCTGGGCGAGGCCGCCCGCGCCATCTACCCGGTGCGGCTGGAAGAGACCTTCGAAGCCGACGGAGAAGAGATTACCATTCGGCCTTCCAAGCCGGTGGACGAACGCCGCATTCAGGAACACTATTACGGATTGGACAAAGACGATGTTTTTTCCAGGTTCTTTCACGAAAAGACCAGTTTCGGCCGTTCGGAGGTGGAAACCAAATCCAAGATCGACTACGTCAAGGACCTGACGCTGGTGGCGGTGGTCGGTGAATTCGGATTCGGTCGGGTCGTCGCGGTCGGCGAAAGCATGCTGCTGATGGACAACAACATGGCGGAAGTTGCATTTTCGGTAAACAAGCAATACCAGAACAAAGGGCTGGGTCGACGCATCCTGCGGAAACTGGCCGATGCGGCGCGGGAAAACGGCATATCCGGATTGATCGCCTACACCGCACCGCATAACAAGGCCATGATTCGGCTCTTCAAAACGCTGCCCTACAAGGTCAAGACCGCCTATGACGGAGACGGCGTCACGCTGACCTGCCGTTTCGACGAACTGGCCTGATCCTCTCTGTGGGCCGCAATGATGCCTATCTTCTTCGATCGATCCCGCTGCGGGATTCAGCGCTGTCCGAATCCCTTCGCCCGGCGATCGGATCCACCGGGTCCATCGAACAATCGCTTGATTTCTTCGTAATCGTACTCGACGGTATCCAACGGATTGACGTCCAGATGATCGTCCAGTCCGACTTCTCCGTTCTTTAGATAGAAATCACAACGACCCGAGGCAGATGGGCGCCGTTTGCATCCAATTCGGTAATAGCAACAATCACAGATCATGCAGGCCTCCTCATTGCCGACGCAAACCGCCCAACGTTCGAGCAAAAGATATGCCATCGAACCGTGCCTGAAAATCCGTCCGAAATTCAGCAAGATGCAAAACACGCCGTCCTGGAGCGGGGTGCCGGGTTGCCGAAAATCGCCGCCCGGGTTTGCCGATTTACGTCACCACCGTCAGGCACGAACGCGTTTTGACAAGCCACCGGCATGAATTATGTTAGCGTTTGTCTTACAAGCGCTGATCCATTTCGCGGTACGAAGACGATGCAAAAACCGGGTTTTCGTTCCCTGGAAGAGCAAGAGGCCTGGCATGTCAAATTTTTTTTTACATTGGATTTCCGCAGCGGTCGTTGTTGCGGCCACATCGGCGTCGGCGAACGGTTCATGGGATTTCATCGGCAAAGCGGTCGACGATCAGGGGCGATTGATATACGTTGAAAAGCATCGCGTGGACTACCGGGACGCCCGCATCGCCCGAAGCCGCACGGTGTATTTCGACGCACAGGATCAAAAAATCGGCGAGCTGGTTTCAGACTACCGTTATGGCCCACGATTCGGCAGTTATACGTTCCGGGACTTCCGGGCCAGCTACGAAGACGGCGCCGAAGTTTCCGACCAGCACATTTTTGTGTTCCGCCGCGCACAGCCGAATGCGCCCATCGAGACCAATACCATTCCCAGAACCCAGCGTCAGATCGTCGGACAGGGCTTTCATCACTTCATCGCGAACCATCTGGATTCCATTGCCGGGGGCGAGGTTTATCATGTCGCGCTGGTGCTTCCCTCGCGGCTGGATCAGTTCGATTTTCGTATTCGCAAACGCTCCCTGGAGGCAGACCGGCTGGTGGTCCGGCTCGAAATCGACAACTGGTTTCTGCGTATCTTCGCGCCGTATGTAGAGGCCGATTACGACCTGCAGACCGGAAAGCTGCTTCAATACCGCGGCGTGTCCAATCTCGCCGACCCGGATGGAGGACACCCGGTGGTAATCATCGATTACCGTTACCCGGAAACGACCGAAGCGGACCTGCGTTAGCATCCATCCCGGATCGTCCTTTTTTCGGCACAACCGCGTGCCGTCCGGCGCCTTCCCTCCCCCCAGGGCCGCATTTCGTGCAAAGGCATGCCGGTCCAATCCATGCGCAAAAAGCAGTGGTCACCGGCAATGGAATTGTGCTATTCAATACGCCACCGGCGTATTGAATCCCCTTCTTCTCCGGAGATGCATAAGAATCCGGGGTGGATTTCACTGCCGGATGGAATCCGTATCCGGAGACGATCGATCCGACCGGGATGCCGGCACCCTTTCGTACAAGTTGGCGCAATTCTGGTGACGAATGTTTCACCGCCGAGGCACTGAGAACGCAGAGGAGGCGCAGTGATTTTAAAGGTTTTCTCTGCGCTCTCCGCTTCTCCGCGGTGCGTATTCTTTGACCTGAAATACGTCACCGAAATTATGCCGTCCAGCACTTAGGGAAAGGAGAACGAGGGCTTTTGGCAGGCAACCGTCCTCTGCTGCAATTGACATCTGAGAATTTCTACCGTTCGCCACCGGGCGCCGGCCGGCCGCTGGAGAAAAGAATACCGACTGCGGCGTTTTATACCCGGATGTTTCGGGTAGTCGTGGATGCCGCCAAACTGGCTCGAAATGGCCGGTACGATTCCGAACAATGGATCCGGAGCAGTATCCGCATCGTGCGCAGCCTGGAGCGGGTCGGCGCCGTGCTGGACCTGGAAAACCTGCAGTCCTTTCGAGATCTCCGTCAGCCCTGCATATTTATCGCCAATCACATGAGCATACTGGAAACCTTCGCTCTGCCCTGCCTGATCGAACCCTACCGGCGGGTCACCTTTGTCGTCAAACAAAGCCTCATCGAGTACCCACTCTTCAAGCACGTGATGTCGAGCCGCAAACCGGTGGTTGTCGGCCGCACCAACCCCCGCAAGGATCTGCGTACAGTTCTGGAAGAGGGGGCCGTCCGGCTGAAAAACGACATCTCGGTGGTGATTTTCCCTCAGACCACTCGCAGCGTCGAATTCGAACCGAAAAAGTTCAACTCCCTGGGCGTCAAATTGGCCGGCCGCTTGAATGTCCCCGTGGTTCCGATTGCGCTGAAAACCGACGCCTGGTCGTTGGGCAAGCACCTGAAAGATTTCGGCCGAATCTACCCCTCCCGGACCGTCCGCATGCGCTTCGGTGAGCCGTTTTTCGTCACCGGCAAAGGGCGGGCGGAACATGCCCGGATCATCGACTTCATTTCCAATACGCTGGCCTCCTGGAAACGGCAGCCCGACCGGTCTTAGTGCCCGGGATCTATTGCTGCGACCCGGCGATTGGCGTTCCGACCGGCGCTTTGTCCCGGGAATAGCCCGGAATCAAGGTCTTGGTGCTCAACACCCCCGACAGCTGGCGAACCTTCTCATGCACGAACTGCGAGATAATTTCCGCGTCCGAGCTTAGCAAATCCCGTGAAAGCACGGCCTTCACCAGGATGTCGACGTCTCCGTGGACGGAGTGAATTTCACGCACTTCTTCCAGTTCGAAGAGTCGATCCACGATTTTGTATTCTTTTTTAGCCTGCACGCTCATCAGGATGAAGGCGGTGATTTCCCTGCGCATTTCGGGATAACTGGTGTCTTTGTTTGCATTCATTTTTTTGCGAAACTCCTCCATGTCCTGGGCCATGAGACGGTCGATTTCCGATCCGTAGCGCCGCTGGCGCCCGCTTTTCCACTGGTGAAACGAAATGTATGTATACAGGTCGGCCGGGGTTCGACCTGGAAAAGATTCGAGCAGGCCGGCCTTTGCTATGATTTTGCAGAGGGGACGATAAATGGTTCGATACCAGTCCTGTGCGGCTTCCGTCAGGGTGGTCTCCGGGTTCTGCTGCATGAGGTAATTCTGATGGGCTCGGACCTGCTCGAGCAGTGCCTGGTACTGGCCCAATTCGGTCAGCTGGATATCCCCGGGCAATCCGGTCTGATCGAGAAACTCGGCACGCTCCCGGTAACGCATGTTCTGCAGCGTATTGGCCGAGGGGATAAACTCGATAATGTCGGCCAGGATTTCGTCGTGTCCGAGCTGCTTGGCGGCGGCGATGCGATGGTTGCCGTCCAGCACGTAAAAGGTGTCTTTGATCTGGTATAGTTTGACCGGCGGCAGTGGACGCCCGTTACGCATGGCCTCCACAATTTGCAGCAGCCTTTCCGAGGGCACATGCGGTTTGGGACGGAAATGATCGTCAAAATCCTGATAACGCCCCACACTGCCGACAATGCGATCCAGCGGCACGGTGCGAATTCCGCGCAAACGACTGTCATAGGCGGCTTCACGCTGCTGGTCTTCGACAAACCGCTTGGCGGTCGACTTTCGACGCATCCGGGCACCAAGGCCTTCAAACAGCGCGTTGAGCTTCGATTTCAAAGGTGTAATAGCCATACGTATTGATTACCTGGGTGGCTTTCATCCGGGTGACGCGCTCGGATGCATCCTGGAAATGACGGTGAACGTGACCATGAATAAAGTAGCGGGGTTGTCGTTTGCGAATCAATCCCAAGAAACTCTTAAAACCGCGGTGGCAGGGATCCTCGGCATCGTGAATATACCGCGGTGGGGCATGCGTGATCACGATATCCGGACCCGGGCGACACCAAAGCGCAAGGCGCATCCGATACACCATCCACTGCATCTGGATTTCGCTGTACTGATTCGGTCCCCCATTGTACCAGTTGGAGCCGTCAAAGCCCAGCAACCGCAGCCCGCGCTCCGTCACCAGGCGGCAATGGATGCCGGTGCCGCCCTGCGGCGGACGATCGTTGTAGCGGATGTCGTGATTGCCGCGCACATAATACAGCGGGGCGCCGAGACCGTGCGCCAGAAAAGAAAGGTACTCCGGGGGCAAATCACCGCAGGACAGAACCAGATCGACCTTCCCCGTCCGACCCTCCCGTATGCGGCGAACCAACTCCGGCACGATGACATCGGATACGGTCAGCACTTTCATTGCGGACCACTGCCCTTTTGAACCGTCAAGGCGCCTGTCCTCCACGAATTCGGTTGCGTTTTGGTTCGGGATGCTTACTATAAACCCTTGGCGACGGAACGCCAAGTTGAAGTTTCGATCCCTGCCCCGAATCAAAGTGCACGTCCACATCCTTGCAATACGTGCGGCCTCGCCTTAACGCGGGCCGGATGTCACCCATGAATTGCGTCTGCAGTGCCCGATGGCGTTTTGCGAAAGTTTCGACCCACCGGGGTTGAAGCATATTCACGCAAGGAACACGCCCCGGGGCCTGCCGCGCGTGAGATGAGGATTCGACGATGCTCAAAAAAAAGACCTGCCGCATCTGCGGTGTCGAGTTCAGCGTTCCGCCGAAGCAGGCAAGTCGTGCTTACTGTGACAGTGAAGCGTGCCAGGAGGCACGGCGCCAAAAAATCAGTCTAAAGGAAAAAAAACGATATCGCCTGGTCAAAAACGGCGTGCAGAAAGTTGAGCCCCGCTCGCTGCCCGACGAAGGGCGTCGGTGCCGACGCTGCGGTTGCAACTGCTATCCGAATTATTTTTTCTGCCAGGAGTGCCATCACTACGTCAGCATCAATCACTGGTGCTGCGACGAAGAAGATGCCGATATGGCCTGCAGTTGAGGCACCGGGCCATTTGAAAATTCGAACGGCCCGGTTCAGGAAGAATTGAAATGGTAGTGGATAATGGCGCGGCCTATTTCGGTGGCCCGGGTGCCGAGGTACTTGCCGTGCACGGCCAGGATTCCCAGACAGATACCCTCGGATGAGCCGGAGGGCAGCGAAAAGGCCGTCAGCCAATCATATTTGAATCGATCCTGGGGGTCATTGATGGTGCCGGTTTTGGCTCCCAGGTCAAAATCCCGAAACAGCTGCTGCCGGCGAAGTTTCTGAAATGCCCTTCGACTGGTACCGTAGCGGGCGGTATCTTCCATGAGGAGTTTCAGGTCGCGGGCCGTTTGGCTGCGCACCGAAGGTTCCAGGAAGATCTGTTTAGATCGATACAGCACCGTTCCGTCTTCGTCGGAAATCCTGTCGACAAGCCACGGAGAAGTCATGCGTCCCTGGTTGGCCGCCACGCTGGCCAGCATGGCCGCATGCAGGGGAGACAGTAGGGTCTTTTTGTTGAAGCCGGAGGCAATTTCGGCCAGGCCGAAATCGTCTGCGGGCACCGTCGCGGTGCTGAGGCCCACGACAAGGTCGAAGGGGATGGGTCGATTGAAAAAGAATTTTTCGGCGTATTCCGCAATGACCCGTTGACCCAGATCGTGAGCGCCGATCTTGCCGAATACCACGTTGTTGGAGGCCGCGAAGGCTTTGCGAAATTTGGTCTCGGTACTCCAGCGGTTGCGGGATTCGCTCAACTGCTGTTTGTACAGGGTGTGGCGGCGGCCGTTGAAATGCATCGGCGTTTCCGGGGTATAACCGGCGGCTTCCAGCGCCGCTGCGGCGGAGACAATCTTGAACAGGCTGGCCGCCGGAAAATCGGCTTTCAGGCAAAGGTTTTCACTGCCGCCGTTGGCATCGTAGCTGGTCATGGCCAGTATTTTACCGCTGTGCACCTCCAGAACCACCACCGCCGCCTGGAGGGTCTTCGACCAGCCCAGCAGTCTGTTGATGTATTTCTGCAGTCCGGCATCGATGGTGGTCGTCACCGTCAAGCGGCGGCCGTTGTGCTGCAACGGGATGCTGGGGTCGGCTTTCAATGCCAGACCGTCGAGGAGTTCGGGCAGCAATTGCCGGGGAATGGCCGGTGGCAGGTAGTTGTCCGCCGCACCGCTCGCCGTCGAATCGGAACTTGATCCCGAATCTGACGTAAGCCACTCCTGGATCAGAAAAAGTCCGCCCAGGCAAAGCAACACGACCACGGAAACGCCCGCGAAAAATCCGGCTGCGCGCATTCGATGCTTCAGGCGGTCGGCTTTTTGCAAACTTGCTTGATAATCCCGCCAGCTGGAGCGGTCGTCGTTCGATCTCATCGGATTGCGGTCGTTTTCATCGGTGGAGTGCGAATACGATACCAGCGCGAAATTATAAAATCCCGGTACGCCGCTGTCAAACCGATTCTGCCGCCCCGCGCCACTTTTCGCCCGATCGCAATCATTGGCGGATGGCATCCCGCCGGTCTCAATACCTGTCGACTCTGCCGATAGACCCTTCATTGGCTTTTGAAGAGCGCCCGGATCTATTGCCAATCCGGCCGCCGGCTGGTATGGTTTGCGAACCGTTGCAAAACCGCACAGAGTCCGAATCCGGGACCGAAAGCAGCGGTATTCACCTTCAGATCCATCGAAAGCATCCGACCTGATGTCTACCGAGAAAAACGGCCGCCACAGCCACCATCATGGTTCGGTGGACCCGGCCCTGCTGACCACCGATAAAGGATTGTGGGCCGTCAAGTGGTCCTTCGCAGGCCTGATCGTCACGGCCTTGATTCAGGTCGCGGTTGTCTACTTCTCGGCAAGCGTCGCACTGCTGGCCGACACGATTCACAACTTCGGCGATGCCTTTACGGCGATTCCCCTGTGGGTCGCATTCGTGCTGGCGCGCAGACAACCCAGTGCGCGTTTCACCTACGGTCTGGGCCGGGTAGAAGATCTGGCCGGTGCCCTGATCTTCTTTACGATTCTGGCCAGCGCCGTCATTGCCGGGTACGAGTCCGTCAGCCGTTTTATGGAACCGAAAGCCGTCCGCTATCCGTTCATCGTGATTGCCGCCGGGATGATCGGTTTTGTCGGAAATGAGCTGGTGGCACTGTTCCGAATCAAAATCGGCCGGGAAATCAACAGCGCCGCCCTGGTGGCCGATGGACGACATGCCCGGGTGGACGGGTTGACCAGTCTGGGGGTTGTCGGCAGTGCCGTCGGGGTCAAGCTGGGATACCCCCTGGCCGACCCGATCATCGGATTGCTGATCACACTGGCCATCGTGCGGATCGCCTGGGAAACCGGCCGCCAGGTCTTCACACGGCTGCTCGACGGTGTGGATCCGGAATTGGTCGATGAAATACGAGCCGCCGTTCGAGACACGCCGGGGATCAAGGATATCACCGATGTCCGGGTCCGCTGGCTGGGCCACCGGTTACACACTGAAATCAACCTGACGGTGGACGGCGGCATATCGGTGTCGGATGCACACCGAATCGCCCAGAGAGCCGGAAGTGCCCTGCGAACCCAAAACCCGGTCGTGTGGAAGGCCGTCTTCCATGTCGATCCACCGGAGGCCTCCGGTGAGGAAAAGCACCGTGAGGTGGAAAACGACCCATAGCCCGGCCGCAATGCCCATATACCCGCCGTCCGAATGGCTTGCCGCCGATTGATTCTTGCCCGAACCGGGTGCGGCTGCAAGGTCCACATCGAAGCTCATCAGTGCTTCTGTCTTTTCTTGCCAGCGGCAAGTGCCGCAGAAAGATAATGCAAGCCACCCGCTTTGCGGGCGGTTGTCGACTTGTTTCGGAATCCGCGTATCTGCTTTTAAAATTTTCAGTCCCCACGATTCCGATCTGTTCAATTCGTTGTTTGATTTGAGTCGGATAAGAAAAAAAATCCTGCGATTTCCGGGGTTGGATTCGGCCGTTCGAATTCCGATTTCACAGCGGCACCGGCGATGCAATCGGAGGCGGCCGCATTTCTCCGTGTGATCCCGATCCGGGCGCCGGTTGCAATTGGGCGCAGCGTGCCGGCGCGTTTTCGGCGGGCCAATCGTTCCGGCATGAAAAATGCTTTAAATGATTGAGTTTATTTGCGTTCGCACGACCACGCGAACGACGGTCCACTCGCACTGATTTCGCCATTCAACCGGAGTCGAGCCGAATTTCACGATGAACGGATATCTGGGTAACCTGCTGAAAAGACTGGGATTGGTTCCGTCGCCATCGATAGCTGCGATCGCTGCAATCCGCGGCGGTCAGGCGGTGAACCATCTGCCGGCCGGCGGTGTTTGCAAGGTGCTGCGGCCGGCCCAGTGCGTCCGAATTGAAAACCGGCGCCACTGGCGGCCGGTCGGATGGCCTGCGGCAATCCGCCAATATCTGCATACGCGGGGGAATCCAGACAGCGAAATCGAACGCGTCGTCCAGCTGCTCGACAAACCCCAACTGGTCGTGGAGATCGGCTGTGGTGCCGGGGAAGTCGCTTGCGCCATCGCTCGGCACAACCCGGACACCGCCGTATTGGCCACCGACGCATTCGATGTGTCTGCCGGTCCTTCTTCCCACTACGGTCTTGTGGCCCGCGAATGGGAAAGTGGCCGTCTCAATGCGCAGCAGCCGTCGCTGCCGAACCTGGCACTGCTGCGGGCCGAAGGAGATCTGATCGATCGATTGCCGGATGGTTGCATCGACTCGGTGCTGCTCATCCATCCGGAGCCGAGGGTCGCTGCAGAATTTTTCAACCGGATCCAGCGCCGCAATCTCAAAACCCGATTCAAATCCAATCGCAAGTCATTGATTATCAAGCCGTTTTCCAGAGAGATCGGCGTGATGGCCTGTGGTGGATTGGAGTTCGACCATCCCCGGGACTGGTCCCGGGGACTTGGATTTCTCATTGAAAGCCCGTTTGTATTTCGATCCTGCCAACCGGTACACTGGGGCGTCGATCTGAGCCGCTGCTCTCCCTACTCGCGGCATTCGACCCAGCCGAACGTGTTCGTGTGCCGCAACCTGTCCGTTTATTCCCACGATTGCCTTTTGAAGGCCCGCCTTGTGAAAAATTCGAATTTGTTGTAAATCATCTTTACCATTTGCATCGCTTCACGTCAGACAAATTGCATATTGCCATCCAGTGGAGGTCAAGACATGAAAGGTCGAGGCGTTCGTTACCTGACGGCAGCCCTGTTGATCCTGAGCCTGGCGCTGCTGCCGGCTTGCACGCAAAAAAGCGTTCGTCCTGCCCCGTCCGACGACGGTCAGGCCGTCGCCGGAGGCACCGGGGCGGGCATGCCGCGCACTGAGGGCGGTCCCGGGTACGAAGGGGGCGCCGATTTTCGTGAAGAATCCCTGGAAGATTCCGGCCGCGCCGGAGCGCAGACGGCCGCCGCGATGAAAATCACCCGTGAAAGGTTCGAAAACCAGGATGTTTACTTCGACTTTGACAGCGCCAAGCTGACCGCCGAAGCTCAGGAAATCCTGCGGCAAAAAGCGGACTGGCTGCGGCGAAATCCCGCAGTTCGGGTGCGTGTCGAGGGGCACTGCGACGACCGCGGCACCAACGAATACAACCTGGCACTGGGGGAAAGCCGGGCGGAAAATGCCAAAGAATACCTGGTGGCACTGGGTGTGGAGGAATCCCGCCTGTCCACGGTCAGCTACGGCGAAGAACGCCCCCTGGTTCCGGGCAGCAGCGAGGAAGCCCGCGCTCATAATCGGCGGGCTCACTTCGATATTTTAAACTAAACGGGTGGGAAAAATCCACCGTCGCAAGCTTTCGTGTCGGCTGTTCCCGGCAGCATCATTCCGTGTAGCCCGGTCCGAAAACCTTGCGGCCGATCTCCAGTCGCAATTCTCGCTCCGGCAGCTCGTCTTCCGCTCCGGGCCAGTGGATTCCCTGCCAGACGACCCGCGAGAGCCCGCCGTCTCTACGGCACTGCAGGCATACCGGACGATGACGGCTCTGACCCGCGGGTTGTCCGGAAACATGCACCAGGCGCCCCACCGGCTCGCCCTTGGGAGAAACGCCGCACAACAGGGAACAGCCGCAGTCGAGCCATTTGAAGGCCACTCCAATGGCCTGGGGATGGTTATCCAGGATCCGGCGACAGGCCAGCAGGAAAGCATTTTGTTCGTGGTGATTTTTCACCGGCATGGCTTGGCCTCACCATCAAAGATCACTGGAAAGCCGCAAGCCTCCGCTTCTCGAACGTTTTTTCCGGGAACGGACACCGACGAGAAAACCCAGCAGGAGGAGACCGCCTCCGGCGAGAAACCAGCGGATGGCATGATTGCGTTCCAAGGTCGCCAGCGATTCTTCCAGCTGACTGATTCTCTCCGTTCGGGACTCCAGGTCGGCGGCGTTTTTCTGATACCGCTCCTGCAGGGAAAGAAACTCGGCCGAATCGGCTTTGAGCCGCTCGTAACTTTGGCGAAGCTGCTCGGATTCTTTTTCCTCGGCCGCCAGCGCTTCGCTCAATTGTGCATTCCGCGCTTTGAGCTGGGTGTTTTCCGCCTCCAGGGCAGTCGAGCGCTCCAACAGCGTCCGATGCCGCCGCTCCATTCGCTCCAGTTGGATGCGGGCCGTCGGCTGGTCCATCAGATAACGGTTCAACACCCAGCCCTCGGCATCCTGACCCACACGCACCCGACTCCATTCCGGGCCGGCATCCAGAACCTGAACGGCCTGCCCGCTGGTCAACAGCTCCAAAATCTTGAACTGGGTGCCCGGACCGGAACGCAAAGTGATTTCCATACGATCAGAGACATATCGCGTTTGCGCATGCAGCCCACCGGCCGCAAACAGCAGGATCACCACAACCCCGGAAAGAATTCCCGGAAACCGATTCTTCAATTTCTTTCTCCTTGAATGTTGCCCCGAAGGGTTTTACGTGGACTCGGCACTCCTGTGCGCCGGGCAAAGTCGTTTTACGACCCTCGATGTTGAACTTGCAGTAGCACCCGGTTTGGGCAAGAATAAAATCATGCATCTCCGCACCCCGCCGTCGTCTCTCCGGGGACGGCCGGGATACTTCCGCCGAAATCATTCCTAAATATCAAATTCGAAACAATAGATCAATGCAATGACTCACAATTCCGCCGAATACGCCGCCCGCAGCCCGACACCGGGACGGTGCAAGTCGGTTGACTTTCGGAGCCATGCCGTGTTTTAAATGGTTTTGTTCATAATTTCAATTTTTTTCACGTCAACATGACGCAAGGACTCCTCTGATGGGAAACCAGACGCTTGATTACATCAGCCGGATGCCCCATTTCTCTTTTCTTCCCGAAAAGGAGCATCGGAAAATCGCCGATGCCGCCGTCGAGCAGCACCTGCCGGCTGGAACCCTCTACGCCGTGCAGGGAGAAACCCATATCAAAGATGTTTTCATCGTCGTCAAAGGCGCACTGGTCCTTTACGATGACCGCAAAGACCGCGGAAAACCCACCGGCTACATCAAACCGGCGGAGGTATTCGGCGGCATTACCCTGCTGCTCAACGCCGGCATTTCGCTGCGCACGGTACGGGTGGAAGAAGATACCACCGGCTACGCCGTTGCCAGCGATGTTTTTCTGGATCTCTGCGCCCGATACAAATCGTTCTATGAATATTTCCTGGAGAATTTCAGCCACAACATTTTCGATGAATCCCTGGCTTCCATTATCGAGACCGGACAGGCCAAGCATTTCCTTTCCGGCATCGCTCCGTTTTCCTTTCTGCCGGAAGAAGACGTCGAGCAGGCCGCATCCCACCTGACCATGGTCCAGTACCCCAAAGACACGATTCTATTTGTTCAGGAGCGCAGCCGTATCGGATATTTGTATATCCTTGAAAAGGGCTCGGTGGAACGCTATTACGAAGAAAACCACCGCAAAACCATGGTGGAAATGCTGCAGGAAGGCGATCTTTACGGCGGCATTTCCATGCTGCTCAATGACGGCATATCGGTGCGCACCCTGCGCGTCGTCGAAAAATCCTATTTCTACCTGCTGCCCAAACGGGAGTTTATGGAACTTTGCAGCCGCCATGAAGCCTTTACGGAATACTTCACCGATATCTTCGGCAAACGCATGCTGCAAAAATCCTACGCCGCCATTATCGCCAAGACCCAGCAAGCTCAGGAAGAAGGCCTGCAGTTTCTGAACCGGCCTGTCTCCAGTTTGTATCCGCACGCCCCCATCTTCGGCGGCGTGGACATGAGCATTCGAGATGCGGCCCGCAAAATGGCGGACGAAAAAATCAGTTCGATCTTTTTGCAGGATGCGGAAGAAAAGTGCGTCGGCGTCGTCACCGAAAGGGACCTGGCTCGCAAAGTGAGCGCCGTCGGCTATGATGTCGACCGGCCGGTTTCCGAAATCATGTCCACCCCGGTGCACAGCATTTCACAGCAGGCCCTGATTTTTGAGGCCCTGATGTCGATGATGCGTGAAGATTTCCGCCATCTGGCCGTTACCGACGCCGAGGACCGCGTGGTCGGAATATTGTCCAATCGGGATCTCCTGGCCGCACAGGGCCAGTCGCCGCTGTTTTTGATCCGCGAAATCACCGACGCAGGGGATATGGAAGGCATTATCGAAAAACACAAACAGTTGCCGCGAATGCTGCGCAGCCTGATTGCCGGCGGGGCCACCGCCCAAAATCTGACACGATTCATCACTACGGTTTCGGATGCCATCCAGAAAAAAATCATGGCGTTTACCCTGGCGCAATGCGGTCCGCCGCCGGTGCCGTTCAGCTTTATGATCCTGGGCAGTGACGGGCGCCGCGAACAGACGCTGAAAACCGATCAGGACAACGCCATCGTCTTTGAAGACGTCCCGGATTCATCCCTGGCGGAAGTGAGCGAGTATTTCCTGAATTATGGCGATGTCGCCTGCGGCCTGCTCGATCAGGCCGGCTACGCCTTCTGCACCGGCGGGGTCATGGCTAAAAATCCCAAATGGTGTCAGCCCCTTTCGAAGTGGAAAGAATATTTTTCCAGCTGGATTCACACCGCCGAAGCCGAAGACCTGCTGCAGGCCAGTATTTTTTTCGATTTTCGACACGGGTATGGCGAGGCCCGGCTGGTCAGCGATCTGCGGGACTACCTCTTCGATTCACTGGAAGGCTGGTCCGGTTTTTTTCGGCATTTGACCGAAAATGCACTTCACTTCAAACCGCCCATCGGATTTCTGGGCAATTTCGTGGTGGAGTCCAAAGGCCAGCACCGCAGCAAATTCGACATCAAGAGCGCCATGACGCCGATTGTCGATTTCGCCCGCCTCTATGCACTCAAGCATCGCGTCGCCGAAACCAACACGCTGGAGCGGCTCAACTATCTGCGGCTCAAGCAGGCCCTGACCGCCCAGGAGTACGAAGAACTCCAAAAGGCCTACGGATTTCTGATGCAGTTGCGTTTCGTTCGCCAGGTGACCGCGGCCATCGACGAAAAATCCGAGCCGGACAATTACATCAATCCCAAAAAACTTACCGGTATCGAACAAAAAATGCTGAAGGAAATTTTCAAGCGGGTGGAAAAATTTCAGTCGAAAATGGAGTTCGAATTCACCGGCCTGGTCTGATCTCTCCAGCGGAAACCTTCCCCACCCCCGTTGCAGCAAGTCCGCACAATCGCTTCAGTGCCGTCCCGGCGGGATTGGTTCCGCGCCTCCGGCGGAAGACTCGATCCGTTTCACGAAGCGGATCGGCCGGGTCAAAAACAGCCGTCAAAGACGAAATCGGCCGGCTTGCTTCCTGTGGGGCCGCAACTGTGCTGTCCGCAGGCGGTTTAGATGGCCACGGGAAGGCCACAGCCGCCCGACAGCCATTGCCGTGGGACGGCCTGTTGCCAACCCAGCCGTTGCAGAAACCGTCCGAAGGCTTCATCCAGTCGGGCGGTAAGCGTTACCGCGGCGGCATCGGCCGGGTGAGGCAGGCGCAACTCCACGGCGGCCAGCAGCATGCGGCGGCAGCCGAGGGTCTCTCGTAGAAATCGGTTGTGTTTGTTGTCCCCGTATTTTTTGTCTCCCAGGACCGGGTGGGAGATGTGGTGGAAATGGCGCCGTATTTGATGCATCCGGCCGGTGACCGGCCATACCGCCACCAGAGAGTAGCGGCAGGTTTCATAGCGGCCCACCGGATAGGGCAGCTCCACGGTGGCCAGCAGCCGGTAACGCGTCAGGGCCTCCTTCCGGCGCGGATCCCGAGGATACCGCAGCGGATCGGGTTTCAGCGGCGCATCGATCTGCCCTTCGGCGGGCAGGTGCCCGCGAACGACCGCCAGGTAAGTCTTTTGTACCGCCTTTTGAGCAAAACTTCGGCTCAGGCGGCGCGCCGCCGTGGGGTGCAGCCCAAACAACAGCACCCCGGAGGTGGGACGGTCGAGGCGATGCACCGGGTAAACCCGCAGTCCGAGGCGGTCCCGAATCAACTGCAGCACGTAATACCGCAGTCGGGGCTCCAGGCGGCTGCGATGCACCATCAAGCCGGCCGGTTTGTTCACCGCCACCATCCAGTCATCCAGGTACAGCATTTCCAGCGAAGGGGCGTTCATCGGCTGAGAATATCTCCTGCCCTGACCTGCGTCAACGGCGTGGAAGCGGCAGGAAGCCCGCCCCGGCAAATTCCGACTCCAACTGCTGTCATCCCTGCGCAGGCGGGGATCTCGAGTTTAACGAACTGTAATTACATTTTTTTCTGGATTCCCGCCTTCGCGGGAATGACAGATTTTGATGAAATTGGGACTTTTTACGAATTCATCAATCATTGATCCAGGACAAATTGATTTTTCCGGGAAAGCCCCGATTTGGTTCTTGACAGAGGGCATCGGATCGATTAGAAAGCGCGTTTATTGAAATGGAGCTGCAACTTATGGACGCCCAAATGACATCGATTCAGCCGGGGCGCTTCTTTTTCTTTTTTAGAAGCGTCCATCCGGCCGTGTAACCACCGCAAACACAACACCCGGATGGACTTTCATCGGTCCGTCCGGGGTGCATCCGCTTGAAGCCCCGGAATGATCCGGGGCTTTTTTTTTGAAAGGAGAAACCACATCATGTTGCTGGAGCTGCGAAACGATCTCACGCCCGAGGAAAAATCCGACTTGACATCGGCCCTGGTCGAGCATGGTTGCGCGTTTCGAATCCTGAGCGGCACGCACATCGGCATTCTCAACCGCAACCGCCGCGGGGCAGATTTTTTCAGCCGCCTTCCCGGCGTCGCGCAGGCGGTGCCCGTCAACACCCCTTACAAACTGGCCAGCCGGCAGATGCACCCGGAGGACACCCGGGTCCCGGTGGCGGGCGTGGAAATCGGCGGCGAACGGCTGACGGTGATCGCCGGCCCCTGCGCCATCGAAAGCCGGCAGCAGGCCCTGATCATCGCCGAGGAAGTCAAGAAAGCCGGCGCGGTGCTGTTTCGCGGCGGCGCCTTCAAGCCGCGCACCTCCCCCTATTCGTTTCAGGGACTCGAGGAAGAAGGGCTGAGAATCCTGGCCGAGGTGCGCGAAACCTTCGATCTGCGCATCGTTACCGAGATGACCTCCACCTCCCAGGCGGACCTGATGATGAAGTATGTGGATGTGGTGCAAATCGGTGCGCGCAACATGCAGAACTTCGAGCTGCTCAAGACCGTCGGGCGGATGGGCAAACCGGTGCTGCTCAAGCGCGGACTTTCGGGCACCATCGAGGAGTGGCTCATGTCGGCCGAGTACATCCTCTCCGAAGGCAACCCCCACGTCATTCTTTGCGAACGTGGGATAAGAACCTTCGAGCCCTTTACCCGCAACACCCTGGATCTGACCGCCATACCGGTGCTGCGCAACCTGACGCATCTGCCGATCATGATCGATCCGAGCCATGCCACCGGCATCCGGGAAAAAGTCAGTCCCATGGCCCGGGCGGCCATCGCTGCCGGCGCCGACGGATTGATGGTCGAGGTGCATCACGACCCGGAACGTGCCATGTCCGACGGGCCCCAGAGTCTGTATCCGCGCCAGTTTCGCCAGTTGATGCGGGACCTGTACGTGATCGCGCCGGTGGTGGGCAAACAACTCGACTTCGGCTACCTGGACAAAACCGCAGCCATCACCGCTGCAGTCGGCGCCCACGGCCACGGCCGGGCCGCGTTCATGGGACGCATCGGCACCTTCAGCCACAAGGCCTGCCTGCAGTATTTCGGCTCCCAGGTTGAAGCCGTGCCGGTGCCTTCGTTTCGACAGATTTTCGAAGCGGTGCAAGCGGGACAGGTGGAATACGGCGTCATTCCCCTGGAGAACTCCCTGACCGGCAGCATCCATGAAAACTACGATCATCTGCGCCAATACGATCTGAAAATCGTTGGAGAAATCAAGCTGCGCATCATGCACCACCTCATGGCCCGATCAGGCACGACCCTTGACACCATCCGCAGGGTGCTGTCGCACCCCCAGGTGTTTCAGCAGTGCAGCCGGTTTCTGGAACAGCATCCCTGGGAGCAGGTGGCCGTTGGAGACACGGCATCGGCCGCCCGCAAAGTCGCCGAGAACGAAGGTTCGGAAGATGCGGCCATCGCCAACCTGGTGGCGGCGGAAACCTACGGGCTGTCCGTGCTGGAAGAAAACATCGAAACCAATCCGCGCAACTACACCCGCTTTGTCGTGATCGGAAACGCTTCTCTGGAACACCGCGCGGCAGCCAAATCGGCGATGATCTGCAGCACGCGCAACGAACCCGGCGCCCTGTTCGGCATCCTGCAGGTCTTTGCCGAAAACCGGATCAACATGATCAAACTGGAGTCCCGTCCGATCCCGGGTGAACCCTGGCGGTACATGTTCTACATCGACGTGGAAGCGGATCTGACATCCGAGGCGTTGCGGGCGGTCCGGAAGACGCTGGCGGAAAAAAGCGAATATTTCAAGATCCTGGGAAGCTGGTGAGCGCGGCCGGGTGGGGTTGCATATCAGGCTTTTGGCCCGGGACGTTCGCCGGAAGAGTGCCCCCGACAATGGCTTGCGAGGCTGCGATTGATCGCCTGCAGGGATGTTGGCGCCAATGGGCGCGGTCGGACATGGCGAAATAACGATCGGACCTGCTGCAGGCGCACCACGGGAATTCCCCGGTGGTCGGTACGCTTGACCTGCCAGCCGGGCAGAATCACCACTGCCCGGACCGCAACCGTTTCTCCGGCGGCCTGCTCGATCCAGCGGGCCAGTCCGGCGGCGCTGCGACGGGCCTGCTGCAGGATCTCGGTTTCGGTACCGGAGTGGAAATACAGTGCCCGACCGTCGTAAGCCACTGCCGCAGGCCGCTTCCGGGGTGGAGCCGGACTGCGCGTCTGCACGGCGAAAACGCCGGCGGCGCCGAGAACCACATGATCTATGGCGAGGCGGCCGGCTCGAAAGTCATGAAACACGCGCCATCCGTCGGCTGCCAGGCGGCCGAGCACCAGAGCGGCTGCCTGAAAGCCGTCGATGGACCGCAGCAATTGCCGGCGGGTGCGCAGGGTCACCCTCAATCGGCGTCCGAAATAGATGCTGAATCCCAGCGCCAGCGATCCCAGCAGAATGCCGCCGTAGGGATTCCAGCGCGCGCCGGCAAACTGCATGCGTGTCAGGACCAACGCGTACAGAAACAGGGGGGTCACTGACAGCAGGGTAATATCGACCACCGCAGCGCGTTCGAGCCTCCGCAGGGCGGACCGGCGCGCCTCGCCCGGCAACGCCGCAGCCGTGCCGGCTGTCACCGGCCGGGAACGATACCATTGCAGGCCGACCACCACGGCGAAGGACAGGGCCAGCAGCGCCGGCCATATCAGATTTCCTTCTTCAAATGACATGGGCTTCGATTTGACTTCGATGCCGGGTTCGGATCGCGGTCATACAGGCGGCCGTCTGAGCGGCCAGAAATCCGAGATCGGCCGGGTTCGGACGTCCGATGCCCGACAGGGACCGCAGTCCGGGCACCAGGAGCGTCAACAGCTGAATGCCCAGACCGGCCCCCACGGCGGCGGTCAGCCAGCGATTGCGATTGCCCCCGTTTCCGGAATCCGGCCGAAGCGTCAGCGCGTGAATCTGACGGTTCGCCGCCAGGCAATGGAAGGCCAGCGCCGCTGCATGGCGGCCGGCTCCGTAGCGAAGACAACCCCAGCCGTAACCTACCAGCGCACCGCCTGCCATCCAGGCCGCATCGGCCAATGCCCGGCGCAGTTCGGCCCCCGAAAAAATCGGTCGGCGCGGGTGATACGGGGCCGCATGCATCGCCTCGCCCCTGCCGGGGTCAAGCAACAGCGCCAGTGCCGGCAGCGTTTCCAGCCCGGCCGAAAGCACCGGCGGCCCACCGCCAAACAGGCAGCCGCCGCCGGGAATGCCCAGCGCGCCAAGGCTCAGCAAAAGTTCACCGGCGTTTACGGTAAACTGATAGAGCACCGAATGCTTCAAGTTCCGGTATGCCAGCCGGCCCTGCCGCACGGCGGCGCCCAGATTGGCCAGATCGTCGTTTTCCAGGACCACATCGGCCGTCTCGCGGGCCACATCCGTACCGCTGATCCCCATGGCAATGCCGAGATCGGCCGCCCGCATGGCGGGCCCGTCGTTGATACCGTCTCCGGTCATGGCCACCGTGTATCCGAAATTGCGAAACGCCTGCACGATTTGAAGCTTCTGGTCCGGGTTGACCCGGGAAAACACGGAAACGTTCCGGGTCAGGGCCTTCAGCACGGCGGGATCCAGGACGTCGAATCGGGCGGAATCCAACGTATTCAGGACATTCGAACCGGCAAGTCCGATCCGTTGCGCAACGGCTCCGGCCGTCAGACTCTGGTCGCCGGTGATCATGACGGTGCGGATACCGGCCGTGTGCAATTCGTCGATAAGTTCTTTGACCCCCTGGCGGATGGGCTCTGCCATGCCGACCTGCCCGATCCAGGTAAAATCCGTATCGGTCTCGAGGCGATTGAAATCCAGCCGCTCCGGATCAGGGATATCCTTGGATGCAAACCCCAGTACGCGCAGCGCGGCGGCGGCCATGCGATCGTTCTCGGTTTCGATTCCGCGGCGAACCGCATCGGTGAACGCTTCGCTTCGGCCTCTGCAGCGCCGGCCGGCGCACATGGCCAACACCTGCATCGGATCGCCCTTGACGACCACCCGCCCCTTTCCGTTGGACGTCCGGTGAACGGTGAACATACAGCGTCGGTACGCGCTGCGATGCCGGACAGCCAGCAGTGGCTGTTCGCGGTAGATCCGCAACAGGTCGGACCGGGAAAGAAACGCCATGAACAACAAGGCTTTTTCGGTGGGAGAGCCCTGCAATTCCATGCGGCGACCGTCGGCTTTGGCCTGAATCTTGGATTCATTGCACAGCACGCAAG
>DAXETY010000028.1:0-5236 GCA_051155755.1 Desulfobacterales bacterium | reverse complement strand
CCCTGGCATACACCCACCTGTGGACAAACGGGTTGACCGCCGGCCGCGGATGGATTGCGGTGGCGCTGGTGATTTTTGCCTTCTGGCACCCGGGGCGCGCGTTGCTGGGCGCCTACCTGTTCGGCGGCGTCATGGCGTTTCAGTTTCGGCTGCAGGCCTCCGGCACCCATCTGCCGTCCTCCCTGCTGCTGATGCTCCCCTATGCCCTGACCATCGCCGTGCTGGTTTTCTCGTCCTGGCGCGGCGGCGGAGATCAGGCACCGGCCGCTCTGGGAACGAATCTGGAACCGCCCGATTAATTCAAATCAAACCGGTGAGTGAGCGACATGGAAGAAAACAAAAACCGTTTCAGAAAGACATTTCCCGTAACCTGGGAACAGCTCCACAGGGATTCACGGGCCCTGGCCTGGCGGCTGCTCGAAAAAGACTATTTCAAGGGCATTGTCGCCATCACCCGCGGGGGCCTGGTGCCGGCCGCCATCGTTGCCCGCGAGCTGGGCATCCACCTGGTGGACACGATCTGCGTCAGCAGCTATGACTGGCAGGACCAGCGCGGTGAAGTGGAAATTCTCAAACCTTTGCAGATCAACGGGGAGGGCTGGCTGTTGATCGACGATCTGGTCGATACCGGTCGCACTGCCGAAGCCGTCCGGGCCATGCTGCCCAAGGCGCATTTTGCCACCGTGTACGCCAAGCCCAAAGGCCGGCCGCTGGTGGACTCGTTTGTGACCGAAGTCAGCCAGGACACCTGGATCCTGTTCCCATGGGATTCGGAGTCGCAGTACGTCAAACCGATCGTCAGCATGGGTTGAGGACCCGATGAACGCCGCCACTCCACCGGTCATCCGGCTGGAACATATCCGCAAATCTTTCGGCACCGTCATGGCCAACCGGGACATCACCCTGGATTTCCGCGCGGGTCGCGTCAAGGCCCTGCTGGGCGAGAACGGTGCCGGCAAGAGCACGCTGATGAGCGTTCTGGCCGGCCGCCTGCAGCCCGATAGCGGGCGGATTTTTGTGGACGGCGTGGAGACCTCCATTCGCAGTACCCTGGATGCCCATCGGTCCGGCATCGGCATGGTCTATCAGCACTTTACCCTGGTGGATGCGATGTCGGTGGCCGAAAATGTCCTGCTGGGCGCAACGCGGCGATTCTGGCTGTCTCCCGCCAAAATGACGGCACAGGTGGCCGACCTGGCACGCCGTTACGGACTCGATATCGATCCGACGGCACGAGTCTCGGAGCTGTCCATGGGGGAACGCCAGCGGGTCGAGATTTTGAAGCTGCTCAACCGCGAAAGCCGGGTGTTGATTTTCGACGAACCCACCGCAGTTTTGACGCCGACCGAAATCGAGCAGCTGTTCACCGCACTGCGGCGCATGGCCTCCCGGGGCAAGGCGATCGTGTTCATCAGCCACAAGCTCGATGAAGTCATGGCACTGGCCGATGAAATCGCCATTCTGCGCAAGGGCGAAGTGGTGGACGAAATGCCGGCCGACCGGGTGGCATCCAAAGCCGAGTTGGCCCTGAAAATGGTCGGTCGCGAAGTGGTGCTGCGGGTCGAAAAGGAGTTGATGGAACCGCGCCAGATCGTTTTGCAGGTTGACGGGCTGAGCGGTAACGGAATGGCGGATGTCTCGCTGGAGGTTCGCGAGGGGGAAATTCTCGGGATCGTCGGTGTGGCCGGCAACGGGCAGAAACCCCTGGTGGAGACGATTTGCGGGCTGCGTTCGCCGGATTCCGGGACCGTAACCATTCTTGGAAAAACCTGGGAGCGGTTCTATGCCAGGCGGCGTTGGGACGGCAGCCTGATCTATGTGCCGGAGGATCGACGCGGTCTGGCGGTGTGCCTGGCCATGGACCTGGTGGACAATTTTCTGCTCACTACACGGCAGGGGCTTTCCCGCGGACCCTGGATCCAGCGGCGACGGGCCGAAAGAAAAACCCGGCGGTTGATGGAGGAATTCAACGTGCAGCCGGCCGAACCACTGGCACTGGCGCGGCAACTCTCCGGCGGCAACCTGCAGAAACTGGTGCTGGCACGGGAATTCTTCCGACGTCCGCGGCTGATCGTAGCCGAACAGCCGACCCAGGGTTTGGACATCGGGGCCACCGAAGAGATCTGGCAGGTGCTGCTGAAGGCCCGCCAGCGTGCCGGCATCCTGCTGGTCACCGGCGATCTGAACGAAGCCCTGTCGCTTGCCGATCGCGTTGCGGTGCTGTTCGGCGGCCGCATCCGGGACACTTTCGATGTCGATAACGAAGAAAAGGTCGCCACCATCGGGTTGTTGATGGCCGGCCTGGAACCGGAAGCTTCCGGCGTTCATTGATCTCACCGACAGCTTCGAACCGCAATCCGAAACAATCATTGCAGTCATTCGGACCCGGGCCGGCCGGCGGGTGCGATTTCTCCCGCCGGCTTATCATTTATCCCGCATGTCAAATGTGCTACAATGGAAAACAAAAATGACCGAAAGGATTCCGATATGGTCCGTTTTCTGGCTGTATTGATGTTGCTCGCGGGATTCGGTGCGGCAGCCTCGGCCGACACGATTGTTCTTAAGAACGGCCGGCGCATCGACGTGGAGCAGGCCTGGCAGGAAGGCGGCATTGTCAAGGGCAATCTTTACGGCTCGGTGGTGCAGTATCCGCGCGATGAGGTGGCGCAGATTCTGACCGACGCCCCTCCGGTGGGCTACCAGCAGCTGCGCTTCAGCCACTGGCAACTCGGCTTGACCCAGGATCAAGTTCTGGCCAAGGCACAGTCCAGTGGCATCTCGCTGCGGTCGCAAGACCCGTCGGCCGTGCCGGGAATTCCCGAAGACGAACCGCATCAACCCGGCGAAGGTTTTCGCTACGATGCAGAATTGCTCGGCCGCCGGGCCGGGGTTCAGCTTGATTTTACGCCACAAACCCGCAAGCTCTGGCGCATCCAGGTGGTTTGGCGGGGGGACATCAATATGAATCAATCCCGGCTCAAAAAAGACATCATCAAGCATTACCGCAACGAATATGGCAGCCCGTCCGGCCATCTCCAGCACAGCTGGTTTTCGGAAAACATCCATTGGACGGTTGGCGGCAGCGGTGCCATTCGGCTGCAGACCCGCAAAGGCATCCTGGAACTGGCCTATTCCGATGCCATTCTGGAGCGCCAGTACGAGCGGGAGCTGGCCCGCTCGGAAGGGGGACGCTGAAAGCGGTATTGTACCATCGCAACGATTTCAATCCTGCAATGCGTTCGTGAGGACTGCCATGGTTGGAAAATATGTCGCCTACGCCCTGGTCGTTTTACTGGTACTCTTTGCGCTGAACTGGTTTGATATCGTACATATTCCTTTTATGGACGTTCCGGACTTTACCGCCGCCAAGCAAGATTTGATGAACCAGTCCGGTGAGGTGGTCCGGGGGTTGGACTGAAAAATTTGCCGGTCGGCCTCGTGATTTCATCGACGCTGTCCGTTCCCACCCGGCTCTGCCTTAACGTTGTCCGTGGAGATACCAAGGTTGCAGCAACGCTCACATCCTTCCGACTTGACACCGCTTGCGTTGCGAATTAAAAACAGAAGCGCTTCCGTTTTATAAACTGACTCGGCGGTACCGTCATGCAAACCGATCTTTATCGAAACTGGTTTTTGGCCAGCCGGCCCTGGTCCTTTACCATGTCCATCATATCCGTGTCTGTCGGAGCCGGACTGGCGGCAAAGGACGGCGCGTTTTCCTGGATGCTGTTTCTGGTCACGGTGGTCGGTATGGTCATGGTTCACGCGGCCACCAATCTGATCAACGATTTTTACGACGTCGGCAGCGGGGTGGACTACCGTGAGGTTTCCACGGCGCGTTATCGGCCGCACCCGCTGCTGGAGGGGCGGCTGAGGGCCAATCATGTTTTCGCCGTTGCCTGGCTGCTGTACGGCCTTTCCGCCGTCCTCGGCTTGTGGCTGGCCGCCAGCCGTGGCTGGAGTTTGATCTGGATCGCGGCGATCGGATTTTTCGCCAGTCTTGCCTATACTGCGCCTCCGTTGAAGTATAAGTACAAGGGACTGGGAGAATTTTCCGTATTTTTGATGTGGGGCCCGCTCATGGTCGAGGGGGCTTATTTCGTGCAACGCCAACGCTTCAGCTTGGAAGCTTTCTGGGTTTCGATTCCCTTTGGCGTGCTGGTGGCCCTGGTGCTGCTGATCAACAACCTCAGAGATGCCCAACACGACCGGATCAAGGGCATCGTCACCCTCCCGATTCTCATCGGTCAACGCAACGGGCTGCGTTTGTACACACTGCTGGTGGCTTTGGCTTACCTGAGCATTCTGTGGATGTCGATTTTCGGTCCCCTGGACTTCTGGGCGCTGATTGTTTTGCTGACCCTGCCGCTGGCCTGGCGGCTCATGAAGCAGATGCGCACCGAAATTCCAATGGATGCCGATGCCCGGACGGCACAGCTGGATACCCTTTTTGGCATTATGCTGGTACTGTCTCTCATTCCCGGGGGACTGACTTGAAGTCCGAATCTTCCGTCCTGGCACTGCCTTTTGGTACGGTATTGCTGGCGGCTTTTCTGTGGTTTGTCACCTTTTTCCTGCCGTGGGGCGTATTCTGGTTCAAAATATCTTTTTCCGCCGCCTTGCTGGCCGCAATTGCGCTGCACCAGAGACCCCCACTGCGGCGGCTTTTCCGTTTCGATTTGCGTTCGCTGTTTCTGGGCCTGGCCTCGGCGGTCGTGCTTTACCTGATCTTTTGGCTCGGCAAGTTGGTTTCCACCGCACTTTTTCCATTCGCGCAGCAGCAAATCGGGGCCATCTACGGAAAAGGGGAAGGCACCCCCATGTGGATGATCGCCCTTCTGCTGTTTTTCGTTACCGGTCCCTGTGAGGAGATTTACTGGCGCGGTTTTCTGCAGCAAACACTGAGCCGGCATTTCGGCGGGTGGCAAGGCTGGCTTCTGGCCACCGGCATTTACGCCGGCGTCCACGTCTGGTCGCTGAATTTTATGCTCATCGGGGCGGCCGGTGTTGCCGGCGCATTCTGGGGGCTGATGTACTGGCGGCTGCAGGATTTGCGGCCGGTGATCATTTCACACGCGCTCTGGAGCACCTTCGTATTCGCCGCCGTGCCCATTCCCTGATCGCATTCCCTTCCTTAGAAATCAGGCGGTTTCCGATTTAAATTCAAAATTATTTACCCACTGGTATTGACAAAATACACTATTAGTTTATTTTAAATTCAATATTTATCTAAACA
>DAXETY010000027.1:0-4582 GCA_051155755.1 Desulfobacterales bacterium | reverse complement strand
CCGCGGAAAAGAAGTTTGAAAAAAGCCGGCTCCCACCCGATGCCACGGTGTTGCTTTTTCCGCTGCCCGCTGCCACTTTTTTTGCCTTCGCCTGCTCACCGGCCGAACGGAAAACCCCTATGAAAATCAATGGCGCCATCGGTTTACATTCCGGTTTCTGCAGCCGTTTTGTCAGCTGCGGATTATTTTGGCTGGCCCTGGCGATCCCCACCGTTATGCCGGTGGCGCTGCAGGCTGACGATGAACAAAACGCCCTGCTGCAGCGGCTGGAAGAAAAAACGCAGGTGACCGATGTGGCACCGTCTCGTGAAGGTGGGCGAGGTGTGCGCCTCACCTACTACGTTCCGGTAAACGCTTCGGTTTTCTGGAAATTTAAAACGGATTTCCAAAATGAATGGCTCGTCACCAATGATTACATTGAAGTACATCGCTTCATCCGCCGCCAGGGCAATACCGTTATCACCGAAACCCGGTACACTCATGGTCCGGATGTTTTTTTTCGCTGGGAGACCCGCCTGTTCCCCGAAATCTATATCATGCATTATACGCTGCTGAATCCAGAGGAATGCGGGCAAAAATTCAACCGGGGCCGGATTGAGATCGAAAATGACGGTGATCTGACCCGTGTGACCCACACCTCCTACTTCGACTTTACCGGTGCATTTCTGTGGGCCCATATTCCCGGTCCATGGGGCATGACCGGTTTTCTACGCTACACCGCCCTCTGGGAGCAGGAAACCATTCTGCGCCTGCAGTCCCGGTACCGGGACTGAGACGCTGTTTGCTGCAAAGCGACGGTGACCTCGACAATCGCGCAAACCAGTTATAGCTTAAATAGTAATCCGTTGCAGATCACGCTTTTCATACCCATCTGCGGCGAATCCGAAATTCACCCTCAACATCTCGAAGGGAGTTGATTTAGAGATGGGAAAATACAATCGCGTTGTCATCGAAAAGGGCCATGTCACCCTGCCGTTGATGACCGTCAGCGAGACGGCCCGTTACATGGGCGTCGGTAAAAAAATCGTTTACCAACTCATTGAATTCGGCGAGCTCAACGCCGTTAAGAACAAGGGTCAGGTGCTCATCGAAAAAGCCAGCGCAGACCATTTCCGCAGCAGCGGCAAACTCACCTGAAGCTGCCCGTCGAACCACTCGATCGAGGCGGTCGCAGCTTGACAACGGTACAGAGGTACTTAAAATTAGCAGCAAATACATTGGTAGTAAATACTTATATATACTACCAATTAACTACCATAATAAGCGTGCTTTCACAAGATATGATCAAGGAGGAAACGGTTTATGACCGACAACCATATTGCCAAAGAGCACTTTCAAAACGGAATGTCCGAATTTGTGGCGAGCAATTTCGGCGAGAGCATCGATCATCTCAGCCGGGCGATCGAGGCCGATCCGGATTTTTACCTGGCCCGTACCAGCCGCGGCGCGGCCTATTTGAAAACCGGCCGGATGAAAGAAGCCATCGAGGATTTTTCCGGGGTCATCGAACACAACCGAAAAAACGCCCGGGCCTTTCACCTGCGCGGACTGGCCCACGAAAAAATGGGTGACGAAAAAGCGGCGCTCAACGATTTTTCGGAAGCCATCGAAATCGACCCGAGCTACGGCGCCGCCTATTTCAGCCGCGCAACCCTGTTGACCCAAATGGGAAAAGAAGACCAGGCAGTCGAAGACATCCAGATGGTCAACCACCTGACGGAGGTCAACATCGAGCAGTTCGCCAATGAAAACAATGTGTGGCGCTCCAATCAGATGCGGCTGGAAGAAATGGGTGCGGCCGATCCGATGGATCGTTGATTTGCGCCGCATAAATTCAGTGAACGAGCGCTTTAAAGGCCGAAACCCGCAAACGGTTTCGGCCTTTTTCGTGATCGCCCGTACGGGTTCGATTTCCGTCTCACAGCCTTGGATTGAATACGCTGCAATCGCGAAAATACGGTATTGATCGGCAATCGCCAATTCGGGTATGAAACGCTCGGTTTGTTTTGGCCAAAACCCTCTGCCCCCTGGAGCATAGGGCATCTTATGACCGATGTTCTGCTGATTCAGCCGCCCATTCGAGACTTCTACCTGACGGCCAAGCGCACCCTGCCTTACGGACTGGCATCCATGGCGGCCGTGCTGGTGAAAGACGGATTCCGGGTCGAAATCCTGGACGCCCTGTGCGCTTCGCGCTCAAGAGCGCTGTCATGGCCGGCCGAGATGAATCCCCTGCAGCGCTACTATGGCCGGCCGGATCAAAGCCCGTTCGCCCTTTTTCACCGGTATCGGCATTACGGTTACAGCCTGAACGAAATTGGACGTCGGGCCCGTGACTCGGGAGCGTTTCTGGTGGGGATTTCCTCATTGTTCAGTGCGTATGCCGCCGAGGCCCTGGCGGTCGCCGACACGGTTCGATCTTTTCATCCCGCCGCGAAAATCGTGATGGGAGGGCACCATCCGACCGCGATGCCGGAATTGGTCATGGCATCTGCAGCGGTGGACTATGTGCTGCGCGGCGACGGTGAAGCTTCCATTGTCCACCTGGCCCGGTCGCTGCGCGATGGCCAGGGATTGGATCACGTCCCCGGTCTGGTGCGTCGTAAAGGGCCCGCCGGGCTGGAAGTGCGGCCGCCGGCGCGGTTGTCGGACGTCAACGCACTGCCGTTGCCGGAAATCGAACTCTTTGCGGCCCCGCGCTACCGGCGCTACGGCCGCGCATGCACGGTGGTCGTGACCGCCCGCGGCTGTCCTCTGGCCTGTTCCTACTGCTGCATGCGCCGTTCGGCCTATCCCGGCTGCCGACGCAGCGTGGATTCCGTCATTGCCGAGATCGACCAGGCAGTTCATCGCCACGGTGTGGGCTTTATCGATTTCGAAGATGAGAATCTGTCGCTGGACCGAAACTGGTTTCTGCAACTGCTGCAGGCGATTCGCACCCGTTTTTCCGATCACGACCTGGAACTGCGGGCCATGAACGGTCTTTACCCGGCAAGCCTGGATGCACAGCTTGTCGCTGCCATGGCCGCCGCCGGTTTTCGATCGCTCAACCTGTCTCTGGGCTCCAGCGATCCGGAGCAGCTGAAGCGCTTTCGACGCCCCGACCTGCGCCGCGCATTCGACCAGGCCCTGATGCTGGCCGAAAAACACCATCTGCAAGCAGTCGGATATGTAATTGCCGCCGCACCGGACCAGCAGGCGCAGAGCTCTGTCCGGGACCTGCTGTATCTGGCCGAACGCCGGGTGCTGGCCGGACTGTCGATTTTTTATCCGGCTCCCGGCAGCCCGGATTATGAACGCTGCCGTCGACTGGGTATTCTGCCGCAATCGCTGTCCCGACTGCGTGCCAGCAGCTTGCCCATCGAACATATCACTTCCCGGACCGAAGCGGTCACCTTGCTGCGATTGAGCCGGATCCTCAACTACCTGAAAGCGCTGCTCGATCGGGGCGTCGGTATTCCGACTCCCGCCGCACCTCCCGAGTTGCCGATGCTGGATCCCGCCGATCGAGACGCTGCCGGTATCGAACTGCTGCGCTGGTTTCTGTACGACGGTGCCGTCCGAGGCCTGGCTCCGAATGGTGAGGTGTATTTGCACACGACTGACCCCCACCTGACGCGGGCGTTTCTGGAAGGGCTGAAGGAAATCCAAATCCGCGGTTGTCTTTAGTTCCCGCTGGAAAGGGCATGTTCATAGTGATTTCACCCCAGACAGACGGTAGACAAGCGCAGACTGCGCCCAAGCCCCTGCGGCGTTGTGCTCGAAAAGCCTGCGAAGCCCAACCCGTCCGCGTCAAGAATTTTCTTCTACCCCGAATGTGCTCCCATAATTTTTCCAATGATAAATGCACTGTTTCTCCGTCCGGTCGGCCGGCGAAATGTCCGTGATGGTCTGCGGTTCAATCAAACTCGGAAAATCATTGACCTTTGCCTGCGCCTCGGCTATCTATACAGGTGATGCAGCAAAGGAAAACACCTGTTATTGCTGGATTCCACCCGCCTGCGGTTTGCACGCTTCAGCGGAAAAACCGGTAAAACCGGACCACAGACGTCTTCGAGGTCCGCCATGCAGAAATACAATCCCGAACAGTCCCTATGGCAAGCGCGTCGTGAATTCGGCGAACACGGCGGAGTCACCCCGTCCATTGCCCGCTCTTCCACCTTCACGGTAATGGACCCCCGGATCATGCCCGAAATTTTTGAAGGGCTCAGAGGTCCGGACAAGGGTGGCTGCTTTCTTTACAGCCGCCATTTTAATCCGACTGTCGACGTGCTCGCCCGATACCTGGCCGCGCTGGAAAACACCGAGGCGGCCGTTTGCACGGCCAGCGGCATGGCGGCCATTTCCTGCACGTTGCTGCAGCTGTGCGAATACGGTGATCACATCGTTTCCAGCGACACCGTCTACGGCGGGACCCATGCCCTGCTCGGCGAACTGCTCCCGAAAATGGGCATTCACACCACGTTTGTCGATCCGACCGATCCGCAGGCATTCGAAGCCGCCATCGCGCGGGACGACACCCTGGCGGACGGCCATCGTGGCTATGCCCGGGCCCTGCTCGGGATCCATCGGCCGGATGGTG
>DAXETY010000026.1:0-5025 GCA_051155755.1 Desulfobacterales bacterium | reverse complement strand
ACCATTATCGCAGCGGTGAATTTGCGCCGCTCTCCCAGTTTGGTGTTGAGTTTCTGGTACATGGGATAAACGGCAATGGCAATGATCACTCCCCAGATGACCGGGGATATAAAAGGCCGCAGGATTTGAAAACACCAGCCGATCAGCACGGCCAGGACAGCGAGTCGAATGGCAATATCGGCCGCTGTTTTAATCGGAGACATTCTTTGTTCAGTTGGACCGGTTGCTTCCATGATGCGACGCTCCTCCGGAGATTGGGGTTAGCCGAAGCGGTTGGGCTTTTCCAAGATATTCAAAGGCCATTTTTGCAGTTGACGATTCGATTCGCCACCTGGAGGTTGCGTATCAATATTTCCGCGTAAGATAAAGTGATGACTTCATCCCCGGCAAAGAAACGGTTGCGTTGGCGGACCAGCGCCATTAAAAATGACGGCAACCCGCTATTTTACTGGTTTTTTTCCGACGGACTTATTTTCTTGACAACCTTGCCGTAAAGCCGGCTAAAATACGGATAATCTTGTTCTGCTGCCTTCAGCGTGGAACCTGAGTCGGACCGGCAACTCCAGTCGCCTTTAACGGTGTACTTTGGATGTAGGAAATATCCTAAACTCACTCGAATTCGCCGCCAAAGCCCTTGATATCGCCGCCGCAAAAGGGCTGCGCCCACCCGTTGTATACAATACCAGTAGCCAAACCCGCCTCAAACGGTATCATGCAACGGGGATTGATGATTCGGCATCTGGTGATGCCCAATGACACCAGCGGCTCGGAAAAAGTCATGGAGTGGATCGCTGAAAACCTGCCCAAAGACACCTATGTCAACATCATGGCTCAGTATCGCCCGGCCTGCAAGGCCTACGATTATCCGGAGATATCACGACGAATATCCGGATAAGGATATGATAAGGTTGTCAATAGAGCCATGGAAATTGGGCTGACCAATCTTGATGTCAAGGAATACGGATGGCCGTTCGGATAAGTACCAATTCATTGCCAACCTGGGGCACATGGAGATAATCCATCCTCTTCAATGTCAACGGTGGTTCTCACAGGATGAGCCTTATACACAAAGGATGATTACACGTGAACAATTTGCATTAACATCTGATGTTTGATGCTGTCCCATCAGGAGGGTCCTGTCCAGGCGATGGATCATCATTTCATTTTAGGCCATAAACGGATGCAAAGCCTTGTTCAGGGCGCGACCGGCAAGCAGATCCACTCCGCTGCGTTTAAGCTTTCGGGCGCTGGAGCCGGTCAGAACAAAATGCAGATCCGGGTCAGATTCGATGAGCTGATGCACGACATCAAGTAGCTGGGGAACCTTCTGGATTTCATCGATGACGATTGTTTTTGTATCCTTTTGTGCGGAGACGAGCCGGCTGAGGTGTTCGGGAGTTGCGCTGTAGCGCCTCAGGGAGTCAGGTGCCAGCAGGTCGATGTAGATCGCATTGGGATAGCGCTGCTTTACCCAGGTCGATTTTCCCGACCCGCGGGGGCCAAAAAGAAAATAGCTTTGTCGTGGTGCCTGAAAAATACGCTCTAACATGCCATTTGGCCTTCAATTTTGGTATCGTTAATGCCAAAAAAACATAGAAAATGGAAAATATCAAGCCGAAGTGGCTTTAGCGAATCTTATTTTGGCCTGGGTTAAGCGGATTACATGCTGCGAGCAGAGGGGACACTCTATGCCCCCCGTGGCTTACCGGCGCTATTGTTAGGTGATCTTTTTAAGGATTTGGCTTCATCTATGAAGCAGTTTAATAAATACCTCGCTATACAAACAAGGCACAGCCGAATCATTGTCTGTCAACGATCAGCGGCGAATTACACCAGAGACTCCAGCAGTTCACAAGTCCGCGTGAGCGCATCGTACTTGGCAAAATCCGCCAGAATCCGTTTCGCGTTTTCCCGGTAGCGTGGATTGGTGAGGACTTCGTTTACAACCTGGCGAACTTCTTCGGGTGCGGGATTCTTCCAGCTGCCGGTTGGCCAAGCGCAGTTCTTCGTTTTGCAGCTCCAACTCGACTCGCTGCACTTCCAATTGGTGAGAAAAACGCACAAGGTCCAGCTCATCTTCTTCGGACAGCTGGACCTCATCATTTCGGACCATTGTCTCGGCTTTTTCCCGCAGGGCTTGAAACGCTTCGCTGGAGCGAAATTCCTTACTCATGGGTCTCCGTTCCGGTCGGGATTCTGAGTCACATCTTCGATGGCCAGCAGAATCCTGTTTTCCCGTTTGTCTTCCTCGCGCAGAAGACGGCCGTTGAGCAGCAGCCGGCGGTGCCCGATTTCCGCAAAGTGATGCTCCACCTTGAAATCTTCAAAGCCCTGGCCCTGCCGGACGATCTCCTGCAAGCGCTTGCGCAGCGGGGCGATATCCCACTGGCCGTCGCCGATTTGAAACAGAATTTTGCCTTCGGTCATGCCGGCGGTAGTCTGGAAGGTTTCATAAAAGCGGCGGTTGGCCGTCACAACCCGCATTTTCTCGTCAAGCACCAGCAGCGCTTCGCGCACGGTGTCGATGATGCTTTCGGCAAATCGTTTGGCGGCGGCCACCTCCCGGTCCTTTAACCGGGCGACCTGCTCCTGGGCCTCTTTTTGCACATCGATGTCAACGAAGGTCAACACCACCCCTTCGATGACGTTTTCAGCGGTGCGGTGCGCCATGATCGTCATTCGATACCAGCGGCCGTCGGCGGTTTGCACCTCATCTTCATAAGTCGCCAGGGTTTTGAGCACCTCGCGGGCCTTTTCAGTGAGATCATCGCTGTCCAGATTGTGCTTGATGTGATCGATGGGGCGCCCGACATCGGCCCTGATCAGATTGATCAGCCGCGCGGCTTCTTCAGTGAAGCGCTGCACCCGCAGGCCGTTGTCCAGAAATACAATGGCAATCCGGGTGCTGTTGAGCACATTGGTGATGGCCGCGTAGGCATCGTTGAGCTGCTCGACTTTGCTGTGCAGTTCGCTGTTGACTGTGTTGAGCTCTTCGTTGAGCGATTGGAGCTCCTCGCGGGAGGATTCCAGCTCCTCGTTGGTGCTCTGAAGCTCTTCGTTGGAGGACTGTAATTCCTCGTTGACCGACCGAAGCTCCTCGTTGGAAGATTCCAGTTCCTCCAATGCGCCGCGATAATCGTGCCGCAATCGGTTCAGTTCCTGCTCCAACTCCGCCGTCCTGCGGGTTTCATCCTCGGCTGCCGGTTCCGGCTCGGCATCTTCTTCGGCTGCTGCGGGACTGGGCGGCGGCACATCTTCGAACACCACCATCAGGCAGTCCTTCAGGGGCGCCTGCTTCAGCTTTTTCACCGTCAGGTCGAGCCACTGATATTCACCATTGGTTTTCACCCTCAGAGCGCGTTCGAAAATGGGCCCTTCCTGGTCGGCCGCTCGGCGCAGGGACGACAACAGTGCGTATCGCAAACCCTCCCGGGCCATGTCGATGATCCGCAGGGTGGCCTTTCCTTCGGCCGGCTCCAGATATTTGCCGGTGCGACCATGGATGTGAATGATCTCTCCGCTTTGATTGACGATCGCACAAGCCGGCGTGTGTTTTTTGATCAGCTCTTTTTCGGCGGCTTGGGCGACGCTGGGATGCTCCGGTTCTTTTTCTTTCTGTCCTTCCTTTCGATTCTCGGGGTCGGCCTTGGCCTGTAATTTACCCGTGGGAAAATCGATTTGCGGGGTGAGGGCGCTGTCTTTTTTGCGGTAGATACTAAACTGCTTGCTCAGGGTTTCAAACAGTTCGGGATAGCGGCTGACGGTCTCCGAGTTGCCCAGAAACAAGATGCCGGCTTTTTTCAGGGTGTAGTGAAACAGCGGAATCAATTTGTTCTGCGCCTCGGCCTTGAGATAGATCAGCAGGTTGCGGCAGACCAGCAGATCCAGGTTCGAAAACGGCGGATCGCGCAGCAGGTTCTGCTCAGCGAACACCACCTGCTCGCGGATTTCACGTTTGATCTGATAGTGTTCGCCTTCGTGGGCGAAAAACTTATCCAATCGTTCCGCACTGACATCGGTGCCAATGTTTTTCAGGTAGGTACCCTGGCGGGCTTTTTTGATCGCCTTGGAATCGATGTCGGTGCCGAAGATCTGGATTTCCCGGGTCCGGTTGTGTTCTTCCAGACACTCGCTGAAGACGATGGCGACCGAATAGGCTTCTTCACCGGTGGCACAGCCCGGCACCCAGACGCGCAGGGCGGCCCTGTCCGGCGAACGGGAGATCAGCCCCGGCAGCACTTCCTGCTTGAGATAGTCGAATGCCTCCGGGTTGCGGAAAAAATTGGTCACCCCGATCAGCAGGTCCTGAAACAGGGCCCAGACCTCATCCGGATCGCGGTTCAGGATTTTAAAGTACTCCGCGGCATCCCGGCAGCGGTTTACGGTGGCGCGTCGCTGGATGCGCCGGATCAGCGTGCTTTCCTTGTACAGGGAAAAATCGTGCCGCGTGCGATTGGCCAGAAAGGTCAAAATCTTGCGAAGGTCGCTGGACTCTTTTTGCTCTTCCAATCCGGCTTCATCCGCTACAGAAACCGGGTGCTTGAAATATTCGATCAGCCGCTCGGGCATCTCGCCCGGTTCCAGCTCCCAGTCCACCAGACCGGTTTCTACCGCGCTGGTGGGCATGCCGACATGCCGGGCCGATTGTTGACTCTGAGCCAGCGCCACACCGGCTTGTTCCTTGATCGCCCGCAGACCCTGGGTGCCGTCGGTGCCGGTGCCCGACAAAATTACGCAGCCGGCCATCTCGCCGCGCTCGTCTGCCAGGTGACGGAGAAAACGGTCCACCGGCATGTGCAGCTCTTTGCTGCCGGGGCGCTTTTTCAGCTGAAAGCGTTCATTGGCGATCACCGGGTCTTTATTCGATGGCGGGATGTAGATGGTGTCGGGCGCAAGCGGCATGTCGTCTTCAATCGTGCGCACGGAGACCTTGGCTTTGCGGCCCAGAATGTCCGGCAGCAGACTGGCGTGCTCCGGGCCGGTGTGGGTGATGACCACAAAGGCGATCCCGCTGTTTTCCGGCAG
>DAXETY010000025.1:0-11957 GCA_051155755.1 Desulfobacterales bacterium | reverse complement strand
GCGAGCCGATGTTGGCGGCATCCGATGCGGTCGATACCGATTCGACCGGCCCGGCGGTTTTCGGTGCAGGCGCTTCGAAGGCACCGGCCGAATCCACAACCGCATCCGCAACCACCGCCGCCGATTGCAAATGAGACGGCGGCCGCGGGTCAGGCACGTTCGGGTCCGATTCCGGCCGCGGCAATCGGAGCGGGGTCACGGCGCCTTCCGTCGCAGCGTTGCTGCGCTCTCCGGGCGCTGCGGATGTCGGTCCCGGCAGCGCCGGCCGGCATCCCAGATACGGGTGCGAATGTCGTTTCAGCGGTCGCGACATCATCGCGTGAATCGGCAACTGCAGGGCGGTGATGCGTTCGGCAGGCCTTTGCGAATCCGGTAAAACAGCCGGCAGCCGGTCGTTGCCGCGCACCGCCGGCAGGAAGGGCTCCGGGTCGGAGGCGGGCGGCTGCGCGACGGCAATCGACCGCTGCAGATCGAATTTGAAATGGACGACGCATTGCCGGTCTTCAAGCCGGACACACCTCACATCTGACTCGGATGGATCGGGTCCGGTATCCGGATCCTTCCGGCCATCGAGATGGCCGGCGGCTTCGATGGATTCTGCCCCGGCCACCGGCGATTCGATCGCGGCGGCTTCCCGGTTTCGTTTCGATCGGCACACCCGGCTGCAGCTGTTTTTTTCCTCCGAAGGCCAAACCGGCTCGATTGGGCGCTCGGAATCTTGCGGCGATGCCGCTTCGGTCGCCGGCAATTCCGGGCCGCTGTTCTCCGTTTCGCTCCGAACCGGTGCATCGGCTTCAATCGCAGCGGCGCCGGCCAGAGATTCAAGAATGCGGAGGTGGCGCGCGGGATCGAAGTTCACCGCCAGGGCGTGCGCATTGAAAATCAATCGCACCCGATCGTTGTGAGGATAGCAGCCGTAGACCAGGTTTTCGGTGCTTTCAAAGGGCAGGCGGCGCTGCTGCCGCGTTGTCAGACGGCGCTTGCCGTGAACCTTCATCGTCAGCACCAGCGCCTGAAAATCACCATTGCACACGGGGACCATCCATCCCCCGGCCGCGGGACGAATGCCGGAGCCGAAGCAACTGCCAAGGTCCAGTACCGGCAGCAGGCGTCCGCCGCTCAGAGCAATGCCGATCACCAGTGGATTGGAAACCGAAAGCGGCCGGATTGCCGCGGCCGCGATGGGTTCACCGGTTTCCATGGCCGGCAGCGCGTGACAAAATCTGCCGAGTTCAAATTCGACGACCTCCAGCGACTCACGCTGAAATCGGCGCTGAAATTGTGATTCGGGCCGATAGGCCCGGCGCTGGATCGTTTCCGGCTTCTTCCGGGGCGGCAGCGCCAGCAACCGAACCGGGTCCAGCAGCGGGTAAACTTTCGATGCACCGAGCAATGCCGCCGGTCGCCAGGCGGTTCGCAGCAGGGGCGGCAACGGCATCGGCGGAAGGTCGATCTCTGCGATGCTTGGCCCCACCGCCTCTACCAGGAAGCGGAAATGCTGCCCGCCGCACTGCATTTCCAGAAACTGGGTCGGCATGCCGGCCGGCTCCAGCGACAGTCGCCGGGCCAGATCGATGACCGGAGTCACCGGATGAGGTTCGCAGCAGACACCGGCCACAAAAGCCGGTGCCGGCCGGAAGGGCCGCAACTCCAACTTATCGCGCAAGCCGCTGGTTACCACAACGTCCGAGGAAATCGCGTAGGCGCCGTCTCCGAAGGACAGGCTGACAAACCTTGATTCGAAGTTCCCGCGGCACTTTTCCAGACGGGGTATTTGAAACCGGGCCGCACGGGGGCGAAATCCGGGAACAACCAGCCGGCGCAGCAGCGCTTCGCTGTTGACGACCGGTATGGTCGCGTGGCCGTGCCGAATACAGCGGTCTGCGGCTTCAGAGCTCAAAAATGCAGGTAATTTCTCGATCGGGAAGGCTTTGCCGGCAAAGATCCGTTCCCGCTCTGCTACCAGCAGGGCACTGCCGGGGACGGTTTCCGGACAAAGAATTCGATAACGGCCCGGTACGCGCTCGGTGGGCGACAGCCCCAGTCCCGCGGGCAAATCGAACAGGGAAAGGGTTTGACCGGCACAGACCGTCAGGCCTGCCAACCACGGGGAATCCATCGGCAACCAGTGGATTTCGCCGGCATCGACCACGGGACCGTCCGGAGCGACCGGAACGCCGTAGTGCATTCCGGCAAAGCTGTAAACAGAAATTGAATCCATGCGGAATAATGGGTGGTCCAACCTCCATTTCAGGCTACGGTACGTATGGCGTCAGCGGCGGCGCCCTCGAGAATTTCACGGGCCAGCTGGAGGTACTGCAAACCCGAGGGACTGGCGGCGTCATATTCGATCACCGGCTGCTTCAGAATCTGGGACTCCTTCATTTTGACATCATAGGGTATGACGGTCCGATAGCGTTTCTCCCGAAAACCTTCCGTCAGCTTGGTGAACACCGCCCGTTGGGATGGATCTTCAGCGTCATACTGGACCACCAGGATGCGGCAGTCCAATGTGGATGTGGATTTTGAACGAACGGCCTCGATTGCCTTTTGAATTCGGTGGACGCCGTAGGTTGAAAAATATTCGCATAGCGTCGGCACCAGAACCAGTCCGGATGCATGCAGCGCGCTGCGCGTGCAAATGCCCATGGAGGGCGGCGTGTCGATCAACACAAAGTCGTAAGCTTGCCGCAGCGGCAGCAGGCGGTCGCGCAACATTCGCTCAAACCCGGATTTTACGCCGAATTGGCGCTCGAATCGTTCCAGGGACTCTCCGGAAGGCAGCAGGTGCAGGTTTTCGAAACGCGTTGGGGTCACGATTTCGGCAACCGCATCGGGGCGGTATATCGACTCGAAGAACGAAGGCATGTCGCGGTATCCCAGTGCCAGGGTCAAATTGGCCTGTGGGTCGAAATCGACCAGCAGCACCCTGCGGCCCAGCCGGGCCAGGGACACCCCCAGATTCAGACAGGTGGAGGTCTTGGCCACGCCCCCCTTCTGGTTGCTGACGGCGACGACGCCGGCCGACTCCGATTGGGAGGGTGCCCGGTCGAGCTGCGACACTGCGGCCTGGGGCCGGGGCACGATAAACACATAATGACAGCGGCTGCAACGAACGCGGTTGATTTCCCGCGTCAACTTTTCGGCCGCAATGCGATAGCCGGTTTGACAATGAGCGCATGTCACGTGCATGGGTCGTATCTCCGGTTTATCCCGCATCTCCGTTGACCAGCGGCACGGTTTGCTGCGGATGCCGCCGGCGGCGATTCGATGATCCTTGCGGCGGCGCAATATGGCATTGGCCGCGAGGGGTTTGCTCCGGGCCTCGTGCTATCTCATCAGGGTTTCGATCCGGCGTACCATCCGGTTTTCGTCGGCAACGAAATCCACGACGCCGCTCTGAATGGCATGGTGCGTCAGATTCGGGTACACACAGCATTCGGCATCCTGGGCGATGGTCACCCCGCTGGCCGCCCTGATTTTGCGCAGTCCTTCCGCACCGTCGTCGCCGAGTCCGGTCAACAGGACCCCCACCGCATTGCGATGAAAACACCGCGCCGCCGAGGCGAACAAATCATCCAGGGGACGCTCGATCCGGTCCTGAACCCGCAGGGTCGGAGGCCCTCCGTTGGCGGCTTCCACCCGGACCGACTGCTGGTTGGAGGCCATGTAACAGGTGCCCTGTTCGAGCGCTACGCCGTCAACGGCGGCTTCCACCCGCCAGGGGACGGATTCGTCGAATTTCCGGGCGAAAGACCCCAGAATTCGAGGCGATATCTCCTGAACCGCCACCATGGCGGCAGGCAATCCCGGAGACAGCCGGGTGAGCAGTCGAATGACGGTGTTGGGTCCTCCGAGACTGGTGCCGACGGCCACCAGGTAGTCCAGCGGCTGAAACCCATAGCGTTCGTTGAGCTGCTGCTTCATATTCCAGCGGGGCAGACGCACGCGCCGAATGTTTTCCATGTTGACGGCGGTGGCGATCTTGACCCGGTCGACGATCTGGCGGCGCGAACGCTCGATGTCTTCGGAAACGGCGCCGGAGGGCTTTGGAACAAAATCCACCACACCCAGGCGCAGGGCGTCGAAGGTGATGGCCCCGTCGCTGAACAGGGAGCTGAGCACCACAATGGGCACCGGTGACTCGATCATCAGGTGACGAATCGCCGTCAACCCATCCATGATCGGCATGTCGATGTCCAGTGTGATGACATCCGGCTGGAGCGATTTCACCCTTTCCAGTGCATCTTTTCCGTTTCGTGCGGTATCGACCACCCGGATCTGCCGGTCCGATGCCAGAATGTCCGAAACCGCCCTGCGCATGAAGGCCGCATCGTCCACCACCACAACCGAAATGGGTTTGTTCATGAGCTCCCGTGATTCCGCCTTGACGTTTTCAAAGCGCGACCGATGATTTCACCAGGGGGTGCCCGGCCGCTGTGGAACCGGACCGACAGTGACCCGGGCTCCGGCAATCGACGGCCCGGTCAGGGTGCGGCCGGAGCCGGTTCCGCAACCTCGGGCACGATGCCGGGATCCGGACGGACGGCGCTGGCGGCAACGGGCTGGGAAAGCGGTCCGCTGCGCTTCATCACATGCTTGCGGATCGCCAGATTGACCAGCCCTTCTCCATCGAGTATCAGGGAGACGTTTCCGTCGCCCAGGATGGTTGCCCCGGAAAAGGCGCTGTCTTCCTGGATGTATTCCGCCAGCGGCTTGATCACCACCTCTTCCTGTCCGATCAGGGTGTCCACCAGCAGTCCGATGCGGTGCATACCGGTGCTGACAATCACCACATAGCCCCGATTTTTATCGGCAGCCGACGAAGCAATGGCGAACATGTCCGAAAGCCGCAGCAGCGGCAGCGTCCTCTGGCGCAGTTCAATGACCTCGAAACCTTCCACCGTGCCGATCTGATCCAGGCCGATTCGAAGGGTTTCTTCCACAGCGGTCAGCGGAATGGCAAAAGGTTTGTGGCCCACCCGCACCAGCAGCGCCGAAATGATCGCCAGTGTCAGCGGGATCTTGATCCGCAGCCGCATTTCGACGCCGGCTCTGGAGTCAATTTCAATGGCGCCGTTGAGCTTTTCGATGTTCTTCTTGACCACATCCATCCCCACACCTCTGCCGGAGGTATGCGTGATTTCGGTTGCGGTGGAAAATCCCGGGCGCAGAATCAGTCCGGCCAGCTCCTTGGGGGTCATGCGGTCCAGTTCGTCTTTGGACAGAAAGCCGCGCTCGAGCGCAGCGGCGTATATTTTTTCCGGGTCGATACCGCGGCCGTCGTCGACGATCTCGATGACCACGTGATTGCTTTCGTGATAGGCAATCAGCTGCAGCAGACCCTCGGCGGGTTTGCCCAGCTGCAAACGTTGCTCGACGGTTTCGATGCCGTGATCGACGGCGTTGCGGATAATGTGGATCAGCGGATCGGACATCTGTTCGATGATCATTTTGTCCAGTTCGGTACTCTCGCCTTTGATTTCCAGCCGCACTTTCTTGCCGGTGTTGTGCACCAGGTCGCGCACTAGTCGTGGATACCGGTTGAAAAGCTGGGCGATCGGCAGCATTCGAATCTTCATGACGCCGTCCTGCAGATCGTTGACCACCCGCCCCAGGGCTGAAGTCGCTTCGCTCATTTTCATGGCCAGCCCTTTGATATGCTTCATTTCGCGGCTCTCCAACGTACCGGTCTCTTTAAATTGCTGCTGGAGTTCGCGCATCTCGTGGACCAGCTGTGAAAAATACGAACGATTGACCACCAGTTCTCCGACCTGGTTCATGAGGGAATCGATTTTCTCGGCGTCCACCCGCATGTTCTTGCGGCCGGCAAGTGCCGATACACCGGCAGGGTTCTCCGGGAACTCGGGGGGGATGGCCGCCGCATCGGTTTCCGAATCCGGCGGTGGCGCCTCCACCGGAAGCGATGGCGAGGGCGCATCCGTTGCGGTTTCAACCAAGGGTTCGGCATCTGCCGGCCGGTCGCACCCTTCCGGCAGATGCGCCGCAAGATCCGCATCTTCCGGAGCTTCTACTTCCAGACCGGCGGGTTCGTCCTGCACTTCTTCATTTCCCAGCACCGGACCGGCATCTGCTTGGGCTTTCGGCGTACCGTCGAAAACGTCGAACAGATCGAAAGCATCGCGCAGTCGGTCTTCCAGGGGCCGGTCGTCGGCCGGATGATCATCGGCTTTTTCGATCGGCGCTTCCGCGGCAACCGCCGCCGGTGCATCGCTTTGGAAAGGCTCATCGACCGCACCCTTGGATTCCGAATTCGGGGCGGTTTGGTAGAATCGCGTGTCCGGAAAGCAAGCCGCCATTGCCTCGACACAGTCCATCATTTCGTCGGTGGAAATCCGCAAGCCCTGTTCGGAGGCCCCCCCGACCCATGCGATCCAGGCTTCCAAAAAGCGTTTCAGCCCTTTATACCCCATGTAATTGGCCGAGGATTTCAAGCTCGACAAATCCTGAATACATGCGTCGCAGGCTTTCAACCAATCATCCCCGGTATCCAGCGTCCGGGCGCAGGCCGTCAGGCGATCGATTTTTTCGTTGAGCTGCTCGACAAAAATTGCAAACAGCTCTCGATCGTTTTCTTCGTTTTCGATGATCTCTGCGCCCAGCAGCCCCGGATCGGGCGGGGCGAAAGCAGCCGCGGCAACCGCCGGTTTCCCGGCCGGCGCTTCGGGCGTTGATTCCCCGACGGCCGGCGCCTCGCAGCAATGTTCCGCCGAAAGATCCGGGGGTGGATCGTCTTCACCGAGAATGGCGGTGTTCGGCTCCTCGCTTCCATCGAAAGCGGACGGTTCGATCTTCACCGGGCCGGGATCGTCCGCAGTTGCCGAAGTCCAAAAGTCGATTTTTTGCATCAGCGCGTCGACACCGATGGCCGCGTCGCAATTGCCCTCCGCTTGACCGACCAGCTGCACCAGACAGTCCCGGGCGGCCATCAGCAAGTCGATGACATCGTCGTCGGGGCGCTTGGCACCTTGACGCAGTCGATCCAGCAAGTTTTCGAGCCGATGCGAAAAAGTGGCGATTTTCTCCAGGCCGACGAATTCCGAAGCCCCCTTGATGGTGTGCACGCATCGGAAAATGTCATGAAGAACTTCCTGCCGGTCCGGCCCACTTTCGAGCTGCAGGAGGTAGTTCTCCATTTCCTCCAGGTGCTCGGTACTCTCGGTGATGAAATCCTGCAGCAGGGATGCGTCCATCATGAACGTCTCCTTATCTCTGAATGGCGCGTTTCGACGCTATGGGTTCCCGCCGATCCAGTAACGACGGGTTCACTCGAATGTCAATTTTGACGGAATCGTAAAAAGTCCGTTTTAACCGTGTGTCATCCCCGCGCAGGCGGGGATCTCGAGTTTAACAGACTGTAATTACATTTTTTTCTGGATTCCCGCTTTCGCGGGAATGACAGGTTTTGATGAAATTGGGACTTTTTACGATTTCATCAATTTTCGCGACAACCTACATTTTAAATGCAACCTCATTTAGCGGACGGGTCCGCTTCACTGCCGGTTCGTGCTTCACAATCGGACAGAATCCGCCCGTTTTGGATTCGAATCGCATACATCTCGGCACCCTCTCCCAGGGATCGCAGCCACTGTAAATCCCCCCGCAGACGCAGCAGTTCACCCTCGAGCGCGGCGTTTTCCGACTGGCCCAGCCGGCTGCAGATACCGTCGAGCACCGCCATCGAGTGCTGGGCCCGATTCCAGACATGCAGCAGGATTTCCTGCTGGTTGGCGGCAATTTCGTTGAGCGCCGCACCGACGGCGGCAACCTCTCGGACACCGCCGGCCGCCGCATCGGTGTCCAGGCTCCCGGCGGCGATGCGGCCGGCGGCATGCTGCAGGGTTGTCAGCGAGCGGTGCAGTCGCCGAACATACAGATAGGCGGCTGCCATGGACAGAGCGCCCGCAACCAGCAAGAGCATAACGCCGGACCGATCCTTTTCAGCGCTCCGAAGCGCCCCGTCCAGATCGGCCGAATGCAGCCCGCTGCCCGGAAAGCCCGCCGGCATTGCACCGTCGTCATCGACGGGCAGATAGGCCACGGAGGCCGCCGATATCAACACGGCGGCAAGTGCCAGGAATCCCCACTGCCACCCTTGCAGGCGGAAGCACCCGGTCTGTGTTGCCGCACTTTTTGCAGGTTGATTCCGTTCGGTTTTCATCTTTGCCCGCACCACGTTGCCGAAATGTCGAGACAAAAAGAGCTCAGACCCGCTCGATCAGCTCGAGAATCTCCATGGATTCGCGCTTGTTTACGTACCCGACGGCACCCAGCCTTTCGGCGTCCGGACCGTATTTCTCCGAGTCCAAATTGGAGAGAAACAGTATCCGGGCATTGTCGTCATGCCGCAGAATTTCCTTGGCGGCGGTAAAGCCGTCCATGTCGCGCATGGTGATGTCCATGGTGACCAGGTCCGGATTGAGCTGCTTGTAAAGTTCCACGGCTTCGATGCCGTTGCGGGCTTCACCGACAATGGTGTGACCGCTGTTGGTCAGCAGCTTCTCGATCATTTTGCGCATCATGGAAGAGTCGTCGACAACCAGAATGCGTTTGGCCATGGCAACATTCCCTCGTTTGAACTTTCTGAATTCCTAAAAACGGCAGCCGGCCGGCGCGGTGGCCGGGGCTAGCGATCCATTTCCTTTAATTTCTTGATTTCCTCCAACAGCAGGATCCGATTGAAATCCAGCAGAATCAAAAGGCCTTTGTCGATTTTACAGACGCCTTTGATGTACTGGCTTTTCAAGCCCTCGGCGACGATGTCCGGCGGCGGCATGATGGCCCCCTGCGACACCTTGAGCACTTCCGAGACCGAATCGACAATAAAGCCGGTGATCCGTCCGGCGACGTTGAGCACCAGCACCCAGGGGTCTTTGTTCCGTTCCCCCGCGCCGAGAATATTCAGTCGTTTGCGAAGATCGACCACCGGAATGATGTTGCCCCGCAGGTTGATGACGCCTTCGATAAACTCCGGCGCATCCGGGATCGAAGTGATCGGCACTTTGCGAATGATTTCCTGGACCATGAGAATGTCGACCCCGAAATGCTCCCGGCCGATAAAAAAACCGACCAGCTGCATGAGCGTTTCTTTTTCCGGCTGAATTTCTGCACGAGGCTCAGTTGGTTGCAATTGCTCCATAGCTCCTCACATTCCCCTTCCGAGGCCGGCGGCAGACCGATTGCAAAATGATATCTGCCGGTATTGGGATGATTCGCGCAACAAGACGATACGCTGCGTGCGGCCGCAGATGCCGGCGACTCCTGGAAGCGTGAACGGCCTAGTTCCGCTGGGCGGATGGATGTCCGTCCGAATCCGCGCGCGCTGCCGCTGGGGCTCCCTCGTTCCGGATTCGCCCCGCCGGACCGCTGCCGTTGCCGCTGATCTTGAACTGTTCCACCTGGGCGGTCAGCTCATGCGACAGGTTCTGCAGTTCGGTGGTCACCGCCAAAACCATACCGGCTCGCTCGGCGGTTTCGCGGGCACCTTCGGCCTGGTTTTCGGCAATGCCGCGGACGTTTTTGGAACGCTCCACCTGCAGACCGGTCATTTCCTGCATCTGACCGGTGCGCTGCACAATGTTCATCATTTCGGTGTTGATGGTCTGGGCGCCCTGGTTGGCCGCCTTCACCAGCCCGGCAATGGTCTCGGATTGATCCACCAGCATTGCCAGTGCTTTTTGCGCCGCTTCGCGCCGCTCGCCCTGCTGACCGGCCATGCCGCCGATCTCCCGGGCCAAACCGCTGAGGTTTTCCATCAACTGGTTGACTTCGTCGGTTCGTGCGGCCAGCTCTTCGGCCGCCTTGCCGATCTCTTCGATGGCCTGCATATTGACCTGACCGCCTTCGGCAATCAGTCCCAGCGAGCTCTGGAGCTGATCGGTCAGCGAGTTCCCCTCGCTGACCCGTTCACTGGAATCTTTGATCAACTGGGTGATTTCCTTGGCGGCTTCGGAAGAACGCTGGGCCAGTTTGCCGACTTCGTCGGCGACAACGGCAAAGCCCTTGCCGTGCTCGCCGGCCCGGGCGGCCTCGATGGCGGCGTTCAACGCCAGCAGGTTGGTTTGCTCGGCAATTTCGGTGATCACCGAGATGATTTCCGAAATCTGCTCGGAGGATTCGGCAATGGCCCGCATGCCTTCCACGGTGGCGCCGACCGAACGGCTGCCTTCTTCCACCGCCGAAAGCGCCGACTGGCCGTGTTCGGTGGCCCGGCCGACGGCCTTGGTCATTTCCTCCACCGATCGGGCGATCTGGGCGACGGCTTCGTTGACGCGCAGCACGGCTTCACTCTGCTTTTCAGCGGTTGCCACGACCTTGGCACCGGTTTCTCCCATCACGGTCACACGCTGGTTGGCCTCGGCAGCCGAATCGGTCTGTTGGCGCGTCGATTCCGCCACCGATTCCATGGCTTTCAAAAGTTCTTCAATGGTACCGGAGGATTGCTCGGCGGCCTCCTTCTGAGCCAACGAAGTCTGCGCCACTTCACCGGCCGTCAGTCCCATTTCGTTGAGCACGCGGGCAATTTCCTCCACCTGCTTCAGGGACGACTCGGCCCGCTCCTTGTTGGCCGACGCGCGCTGGGACATGTCGATGGCCTTTTGCTCGACGTCGTCCGCCGAGGTGTTGACCAGTGTAAAGGCCTTTTTCAATTCGGCCAGCATCTGGTTGAATTCCGCACCCATGATGCCGACCTCGTCCCGGCTTTTCACCGGCACCTGCAGGGTCAAATCCCGCTCGGTGGCCACGCGGCGCACCGTGTCGGCGATTTCGACAATCGGGCGGGCCAGACCCCGGGAGGTGAAAAACCAGGTGGCTGTCGCCGCGATTGCAGCCAGGGCGATCACCACGATCATGATCAAGTTGGCCCGCTCGGCTGCCTGTTCGATCTTGCGCGGACCATCCATAAATTCATCGATGTAGGACCCGGCGCCGATGACCCAGTCCCAGGGTTCGAAATACTTCAACCGGGCCACCTTCATGCGGGGCTCCGGGTCGCCGGGGTTTTGCCAGGGGTAGGTCTGCTCGGCGAATTCTTCCGGGCCCAGTTTCACCGCTTTTTGACAGATATCCCGGATAAAATAATTGCCCGAGGAGTCCTTGGAGTCCCAGATAAGCTCGCCGTCCCGCTTGCCGTCCTGGGAAATAACGTAGTGTCCCGCACTGTCGAGGATGTACACGTACCCGGTGGTGCCCACCTGGATGTCCATAATGGATTGCCGCAAACTTTCGGCACTTTCCTGCGGCACGCCCACGTACAGAATGCCTACGATGTTCTTGGTCGCGTCGTAAATCGGCTCGTAGGCGGTGATGTACCACTTGTTGACCACGTAAGCCCGGCCTTTGAAGGTCTGCCCCTTGAGGACGGTGGAAATTACCGGGTTGGGTTTGCCGTCCGGGTTGACGGCCGGAATATAGGTGCCGATGGCCCGGCTGCCGTCTTCCTTCAAGACGTTGGTGGCCACCCGGAGCATGTCGCCTTCGCGGTTCATACGCTGAAACACGGTGCAGGTAACGCTGTTGAGCCGCTGCACCTCGTCGACGACCGGCACGGTATGGCGCGGATCGCTGGTCTGACCGAGCCAATTGAATCCGATCATCATTTTCTCCAGCTGTACGGGTACCGAATGCCGGGTGTACTGGTTGACGGCCGACCAGTTTACCGTTTCATCGAGAAATGAAAACCCGCCGGAACGTTCAACGATGTCGCGGGCCACGTTCAGCGAATTGAGCATCTGCTGTTCCAGTACTTCCTGCTGGGTCTGCAGCATGCGGTAAACGCCGTCGGCGATGTGGTCCAGGTCCGCGTAGGCCAGCTTCGTGCTCTCCGTTCGGGACACCTGCAGGGAGTTCCGATACTGGATCAAAGAGCTGAGTGCCAGGATGAACATCGGCAGCAGGGTCAGCGTGATGCCGATGATCATCAGTTTGGGGCCAAG
>DAXETY010000024.1:0-33496 GCA_051155755.1 Desulfobacterales bacterium | reverse complement strand
TCTCCGGACTGGCGATGATTCACGAAGAAATTTTGCGGGAGATCAACCGAACGGTCAGCTGGCTGATCGATAACGAGTCGAACCTGAACATTGAACGCCTGATGGAGAAGACCTTTTCCATTTTGCGGGAACAAAGCCTGAGCTATCCGGCTACGGCCCTGAATTGCGTGCGAAACATCGGCAAGGGGGTGTATCGAACCGATGACAGCGAGTTGATCAATCACTTCATCGATTACGTGATTGACCTGGGTTTTCAGACTCCGGGAATTCACGGCGTTGGAGACGATTGGCAAATCCAGGTTAACAGCGCCCACATACAAAACGTCCGAACCTGGTTGGAACTCATCGAACTCAACCCCAAGTGGTCCAGCCGTCTGATTTCAATGCTCATCATTCAGCTGGCGGTCGGCGGCGTGTTCATCAAAGACACCGATCTGTTCCCCCGGGATATTACCCAGCTGCTCAACAGCGACATCGGTCCGAATTACAACCTGGTCAAGCAACTGATGCGGCTCTTTCCGGTTTACTTCAACGATATCGGTGCCGAAGGCCGGTTGCGGGACATCTCCACCGAAATCGACGAGATCGTTCGACGACGGGATCCGTTGATCCATTTCCTGCGCAAGCAGAGTCATGTGGAAAGCAGCAACCAGATTTTGCCCTTTATGGAAGCCACTTTCCACTTCTGGAGGACCCGTGACAAGGAACCGCTGCGAAACGTCCTGCCTGCCGGTATTTTTGACCGGGTGGAAACCCGGGGACCGCTCATTGACGGGGTCCACAGCGTGATCGTGCATCTCGACAACAAGGGTCTGATGAAAAAAAGAGTCCTGCTGACGCTGAAAGACGATCAGCTGCGGCGCCAGATCGAGGAGGTGCCCGACGTCTCGGAACAGGATCGAAGGCGGGTGGAACTGCTGATCGAGTTCTACCGAATGCTGCACCAGAAGTACAATGTCGATTTCGTCGAACTGAAAAGCTATATCAACCAGCTGGCCACCGAAGCGTTTCCGGACCTGGGAAGGTTGAAAGCCGCATTGGCCGAACCGGGTCTTAAAAAAAAGCTTTTTATGCTGTTGGATTACCTCGGACAGCTCAAGTCCATTATCCTGTCCGACCAGCAATTCGAAGTGCGGGAAGATATATACAAAAAGCGCCACATCACCGTCGATATTCCTTCCATGTACGGCAGTTACCATGAACTGAAATTCGATGCCCTGGGGCTTTCCTTTCGAATCGAATCGCTGGTAAACATGCTTTTTGAAGAACTGATCGAGGATATCGATCTGGCGTTGATCACCAAAGCTACGTTTTATCAGATTTACGCCCGCATTCGCCTTTTCGACAAAGCCCTGCGCCTGGAGGGGATTTCTTCGGTGGAAATCGAGCGCCAACTCGATCTTCTGGCGCACTCCCTGGAGGTCAAAGGCTTCACGTTTACACAGTACCTGGACATTTTCAAAAGTTTTGCCGTGGCGGTAAAAAATATCATCAATGATTATTTTCACAACGTGCATGCCGACAACCTCAACCTGGCCCTGGAACAATTGTGCCCGGATCGAATCCAGCCGCGCTTTCTTCCGCCCGAGGGGGCCGGCGCCGGCGATGAGAAGATCAAGCACCGCGTTTCCGAAATTTTTTTCCGGGATCGCATCGCCCTTTCCCTGGGGCTGCAGCATCTGGACCGCTTCGTGAGCCGGATTCTCAACATTTTGTTCCAGCAGTCGGACAAACTGCCCAAAGACAAACTCCATCAATTGCTGATCTATGATCCCGACAACGCCATGACCTCTATCCAGAACCCCGACAACCGGGTCAACGGCCTCATATACCTGGGCAATAAAGGCCACAACCTGGTGTTGATGCACAACCTGGGCTTGCCGGTGCCCCCGGGTTTTATCGTCACTACCGAGGTGTATCGCTGTCGCCAGGTGATCGACAGTTATGCGCCGGCGGAGCGCAATTTCAAAGAACAGATTGCCCAGCATATCGAACGGCTGGAAAAGCACACCGGCAAGAAGTTCGGCCATCCGGGAAATCCCCTGCTGTTTTCCGTTCGCAGCGGCTCTTCGATTTCCCAGCCGGGCATGATGGACACCTATCTCAACGTGGGAATCAACGAGGAAATTGCAGCCGGTCTGGCCGAAAAAACCGGCAATTCCTGGTTTGCCTGGGACAATTACCGCCGTTTTCTACAGTGCTACGGTATGGGACTCGGCATGGAACGGGACGATTTCGACGCCATCATCGGGGAACTCAAACGTCGGGCCGGAATTGGATACAAGAAAGATTTCTCCGGGGATCAGATGAAAAAAGTGGCGCTGAACTACAAGCACGCGGTTCAGGACTCCGGCATCGAAATCCCCGACGATCCGTTTGAATTGTTGTACCGCACCATCAAATGCGTTTTGGATTCCTGGGAGTCGTCCAAAGCCAAAACCTACCGGAAGATCATGGGCATTTCCGACGATTGGGGCACGGCGGTGACGGTTCAGGCCATGGTCTATGGAAACCTTACCGAAAATTCCGGCACCGGCGTGCTGTTCACCCACAACCCCCGTTGGCCGGGAGAGACCTTGAAGCTCTGGGGGGATTTTACGTGCGGCAATCAGGGCGAGGACGTCGTTTCGGGCCTGGTGATCACCCTGCCGATTTCCATCTATCAGCAGGAAATTGAAACCCGTCAGACCGATGTGACCATGGAAACGCATTTTCCCGAAATTTACAATGCCCTCAAACAGTGGGCCCAGTATCTGATCTACGAAGAGGGATGGACACCCCAGGAAATGGAATTTACCTTTGAATCACCGTCGGTCAGCGATCTGTATTTGCTGCAGTGCCGGGACATGGCCATGCGCGAACGCAAGAAATATCGTCGTTTCGACCCCCTCAACATCACCAACGACAAATATCTCGGACACGGAATCGGCATCGGAGGGGGCGCCCTGAGCGGGCGCGTGGTTTTCAGCCTCGAGGAAATCGACCTCTGGCGGGCCAGGGAACCGGATACGCTTCTGATCCTGGCCCGCAGCGACACCGTGCCCGACGACATTCGGGAAATTCATGCGGCCGACGGGCTGGTGACCGCCCGGGGCGGCGTGACCTCGCATGCTTCGGTCGTGGCCCACCGACTCGGAAAAACCTGTGTGGTCGGCTGCGGAGACCTGGAATGCGATGAACGTAAAAAAGAGTGTACCTTCAAGGATCGGCGCATCCGATCCGGAGATTTTATCAGCATCGATGGACAGGAGGGGTCGATCTATTCCGGCAAGTTGAATTTGATGCAGGAATAGAAACGGCGCGGGGGGGCGATCGGTGCCCGCTGTTTTGTGCAGTCATTGTTTAAAGGGTCCGTTAAGAGGGGGGATGTGCACTCATGTCAGACGAGATCAAAAAGCTCGGCATTAACGGTATGGGACGTATCGGCAAGTTGACGCTGTGGCATCACGTCGCACGCCGATATTTCGATGAACTCGTGGTCAATCTCGGGCGTCAGACCGGAACCGGTTTCGACGACCTGGCCCATTACATCGAGCGAGATTCGACCTACGGTTTGCTGAGGTGCTATCTGCACGGACACAACGCCGAACCGGCGATTCGGGAGGTCAACGACGGTGACGGCACCATGCGGATCAACGGTGTGCGGGTTCGCTTTTTGCAGACCGATCGGAACCCCGCCGATATCGGCTGGCGGGATTTTGAAGTGCGGCTGGTGGTCGACACCACCGGTCAATTTCTCGATCCGACATTGCCCGGAGACCATTCAAAGGGCAGTTTGCGGGGACACCTGGATGCCGGTGCCGAGAAGGTCATCGCCTCGGCGCCTTTCAAACTCAAAGACAAAAAATCCGATCTCAGCGGCGCGATGCCAGAGGATGCCATAACGACGGTAATGGGCATCAATTCAAACGATTTCGATCCCCGGCGGCACCGCCTGGTTTCCAATGCATCCTGTACCACCACCTGCCTGGCGCACATGATCAAACCGCTGCTGGACCACTTCGGTCCCCAGAAAATCCTGACCGCTTCCATGGCGACCGTGCATGCCGCCACCGGATCGCAAGCCGTGCTGGATCGCATGCCCAAGGCCGGGAAAAAGGATTTGCGCAAAAATCGAAGCATTATGAATAATATCATCCTTACCACTACGGGAGCGGCCAAGGCATTGCGACTGGTGATTCCGGAAATGGAGCAAATCGGTTTTATCGCCGAATCGGTTCGGGTTCCGGTGGCATCCGGTTCTTTGATCATACTGGTGGTCGATTTTCAGGAAGAACTGGGCGGCAAGCCGATCCGGCGGGAAACCATCAACGGCATCTATCGGCGGGCCGCCGAGCAGGATCCGCAAGGGTACCTGCATTATACCGAAAAACAGAACGTTTCCGGAGACATCATCGGGGTTCCGCGGGCGGCCGCCATCATCGAAGGTTTCGAGACCCACACGCGCACGGCCGAGGCCTCCATCAACCTTGCCAACGTGCCGGAGCTCGATTCGGAGGTCATCGCGCGGCTGAAAAATCCGATCATCCGCATTCCCGTGACCCAGGCGGTGATTTACGGATGGTACGACAACGAAATGGGCAGCTACGTGAATATGCTCGGCGATCGGACCGTGTCCATTGCCGACCTGATGTGAATGCTTTTTTCGTATCCGGAACGGTTACCTACGTTCGCGGTAGAGGGCATTGCTGAGTGCCACGAACTCTTCCACGCTCAAAGTTTCGGCCCTGCGTTTGGGGTCGATGCCTGCTGCCGTCAGCGCGTTGCCGGTCTGCCGGGCCGACACTCCCAGATCACTTCCTGTCAAGGCATTCTTCAACGTTTTACGACGCTGGCCGAAGGCGGCTTTGATGACCTGAAAAAACCAGCCTTCATCGGGGACACCGGCCGGAGGCAGCGGAATAAAGCGGATTTCCAGGACTTCCGAGTCCACCTTCGGCCGTGGAAAGAATCGCTTGGCCTCCACCACCAGTCGGCTCCGGACCGCGGCACAATACTGCAGCATGACCGACAAGCGGCCGTAATCCCTGCCGCCCGGCAAAGCCCGCAGTCTCTGGGCCAATTCTTTTTGGAACATCAGCATCGCGAGTCGGACGCCATGCCGCTGCTGGATCAGGCGCACCAGGATCTGGGAGGAAATGTTGTAAGGTAGATTTCCCAGCACGATTCGAGGCGCACCGAACCGGCCGGCCAGTTGCTGCAGATCCACAGACAGAATATCGGCTTCGATCACGGTTACATTCGCAAGCCGGTACAGCGCCAGTTCGGTTTTCAGAAGTTCCACCAGGCGCGGGTCTTTTTCCACCGCGCAGACGTGTTTGGCAACGCGGGCGGCCGGAATTGTCAGGGCGCCCAGGCCGGCGCCGATTTCAAGGACGACATCGGCGGTGGTGATCCCAGCAGCGGCGACAATGGCTTCGGCGACGGCCGAATCCGCCAGGAAGTGTTGCCCCAGATTTTTGCGTGCGGGCATGTCCCAGGCCTGCAACAGTGTGCGCGGTGACGTCATGGGAGATTCTTGTCCGGATCGGTTGTGTGACCGCCGCTGCAAGCACAACGGTGCTTCAATCTTTCGGCCGATGGCCGAAAATCCAAACCCCCCGATTTGCGGTGGGTCTTGGGTTCTTCCGGGGCGGGAAACCCAAAGTTATCGGTATCCGCGGGTCCTTTAAGATCGGCGGTGCCGGTCCTGTTCTTCCTGCTGCAGTTGCTTATCATTGAAGCCGCGTTTGTGCAACGGCCTTTGCCGATTCCACGGATTGCATCCGTTTTTGCTCAAAGCTTGACTTTTGCTTGCATTAAAGTTAAGTTTCCAATTACTTATAATTTGCTCAATCCGCAGGCAGAAGCACTTTTGTGCTTCGATGTTGAACTTGCAGAAGCACCCGGTTTGGGCAAGAATCAATCAACAGCCAGATCAGAGGGGAGGGTCACCGATGGTCAAAAGAAAAGGAAAAGGTGTCAGTTTCGATGCCATGGTCAAATTTTTCATGCAGAATTATGAAATCCCGACCAAAAAAGATGTCGACAAGCTGATGACCAAACTTGACAACATCGAAAAGCTGCTGAAGTCTAATCAGAAGTTGTCCGGAAGGAGCCGAGTGGCGGCGGTGGGCGAGGGCGGTGGACGCAAGCGCCCCGGCACCACGGCGGTCGAACAAGTACTGGCGGTGATGAAAGGCAAGGCCGAAGGCGTCAGCGTGGCCGAGATTAAAGACAAAACGGGTTTCGACGACAAGAAAATTCGCAACATCATTTTTCGCCTCTACAAAAGCGGCGACATTCGACGTGTCAACCGTGGGGTATACACCGCCCAATGAGCCATTGCGATATGCGATCGATTTTGATTCTTGCCCAAACCGGGTGCGACTGCAAGGTCAATATCGAAGCACAAAAGTGCTTTTTTGTTTGCTTGCCGCCGGCAAGAAAATTCAAAACACCCGCTTCGCAGGCGGTTGCTGAGTCTCCGACGGTTTTTGCGTTTCCGTTGGACCGACTGAGGGAGCTGTACGGATGAACAAGCATAGGGACCAGCACAATCCGGGTCTCGCAGAGGGCGATGAACTCGCCGGGTATCGCATTCAACGGATCCAGGGAATCAGTGAATTTGGTTTTCACTTTTACGAACTCGAGCATTTGAAAACCGGTGCCCGGCACGTTCATCTGAGTGCCGATGACGTCGAAAACACTTTTGCCGTGACGTTCAAGACCGTCCCGCGCGATTCCACCGGCGTTGCCCACATACTGGAGCACACCGTTCTGTGCGGCTCAAAGCGTTATCCGGTTCGCGATCCTTTTTTCTCGATGATCAAGCGCAGCTTGAGCACCTTCATGAATGCGTTTACCGCATCCGATTGGACCATGTACCCCTTCAGCACCCAGAATCGGAAAGACTTTTACAACCTGATGGATGTGTATCTGGATGCGGCCTTTTTTCCGAAAATCGACCGGCTGAGCTTTAAACAGGAAGGCCATCGACTCGACTTTTCCGAAGGGTCGACACCGGATCAGGCAACGGATCTGGAGTTCAAGGGCGTGGTTTACAACGAGATGAAAGGCGCCATGTCCTCTGCGGACCAGGTGATGGCCCGCTCCCTTCTGGCGGCGTTGTTTCCGGATACGACCTACCGGTTCAATTCAGGCGGCGATCCGGCCGTCATACCGGAGCTGACCCACGAGCAGCTGTTGGCATTTCACCGGCATCACTATCACCCCAGCAACAGCTATTTCTACACCTATGGCAACCTGCCGCTGAGAGCCCACCTGGAATATATCCAGGACCGGGTTCTACAACACTACCGGCGTCTGGTTCCCGAAACCGAAGTGGCTTCCCAGCCCCGCTGGGGACAGCCGCGTCGAACCACCGTGCACTATCCCCTGGCCGAAGGCGAGGATACGGCTCGAAAAAGTCAGGCCTGCGTGGCCTGGCTGACCGCCGATATTCGCAGCTCCTTCGATGTGCTGGTCATGATGCTGCTCGAGCAGATCCTGCTGGGCAATCCCGGTTCACCGCTTCGCAAGGCCCTGATCGACTCCGGTCTCGGCTCGGCGCTCTGCGATTCGGCCGGCTATGACGCCGATTACCGGGACACACTGTTTGTTGCCGGCCTGAAGGGCACCGATGCCGACGCAGCCGAATCGGTCGAATCCCTGGTGCTGGAAGTGCTGACATCCATGTCCCGGGAGGGCATCGACCCGGAACGGGTCGAGTCGGCCCTGCACCAGATCGAATTTCATTACAAGGAGGTTACCAATACACCGTACCCTTACGGGCTCCGCAAAATGTTGGCCATCGTCGGGCCCTGGATACATGGCGGGGATCCGCTGGATAAACTCCGGTTGGACGACGATTTGGCGCGTTTGCGGCGCGAACTTTCCCGGGACGGATTTCTTGAAAATTGCATCCGCAGGGAGTTTGTTGAAAATCCGCACCGCGTGCAATTTTCCCTCCTGCCGGACGTTGCTCTGGAAAAAGAACGCCGTCGAAAGGAACGTGAAGCGCTGGAGCAAATCGCCCGCCGTCTGGACGATTCGTCACTGAAAAAAATATCGGCCGATGCCAAGGCCCTGGAATTGCTTCAGCAGAGCGAGGAAGATCTGTCCGTGCTGCCCACCCTGAAGCGCAAGGACATTCCGCCGGACATCTCCGGTGTTTCCGAGACGGATGTGCTGGAAGACGCTGCCGCCCTCACCTACGTGCAAAACACCTCCGGTATTTTCTACTATACCGCGGCTGCCGGCGCAGGGCGTCTCGATCCAAGACTGATCCCACTGGTGCCTTTTTTCTGTTTTGCGGCCTCGAAGGTTGGAACCGCCGAGCGCGACTATTCCGAAATGTCGCACCGCATCGATCGATACACCGGCGGCGTTGCACTGTCGGTCAACGCCCGCACCGGCTTTGACGCCGACAGACCCTGCATTCCGTTTGTCACCTTGAATGCAAAATGCCTGGAAAGAAACCTGGGAGAAACTTTCGAAATTATCGAAGAGCTGATGTTCGACGTGGATTTCTCCGATGCCGCGCGCCTGAACCGCCTGCTGCAGGAATATCGCGCCAACCTCGAATCGATGGTGATTCATAACGGGCACCGGCTGGCGATGTCCCTGGCGGCGCGCAATTTTTCCGTTGCCCGCCAGTTGAGCGAAATATGGAGCGGCATATTCCAGCTACAGACGGCCAAAAAGCTGGCCGCACAAACCGCCGAGGCCAATCTCGCGACCTTGGCCGAAGACCTCGATCAAGTGCGCAAAGGACTTTTTGTCCGTAACAACCTGCAAATGGCCTTGATTGGTGAAGCCTCGGCCGTAAAGGCGGCGAGTGAAGGCGCCCGCCGGGTTTGTCAACGTTTGAATCACGGCAAGCACGGTTTTCACGCACCGAAAATTTCAGCGGTGAAAGAATCCGCCCCGGAAGGCTGGAGCACGTCTTCGGCGGTTTCTTTTGTCGCCCAGGCTTTTCCCACAGTCGGGATGGAACATGAAGACGCACCCGCCCTGGCGGTCATCGGCAAATTGCTGCGATCCCTGTATCTGCATCGGGAAATTCGCGAAAAAGGCGGCGCATACGGCGGATTCAGCCTGTACAACCCGGAAGACGGGATCTTCTGGATGGCTTCTTATCGCGACCCCCATATCGTGGCAACCCTGAAAGCCTATCGGGATGCGGCCGATTTTATTGCCCGGGGGGCTTATTCGGACCAGGACATCGATGAGGCCGTTTTGCAGGTCTGTTCGGAAATCGATCGCCCCGATCCGCCGGGGCCGAAAGCGCGCAAAGCGTTTTATCGAAAGCTGATATCCCTGAGCGACGAGGCCCGCAGAAGGTTCAAACGGCGTTTGCTGGAACTGGAATACGGGCAGGTGCTGCAGGCCGCCGGGCGCTATTTTCAAGGCGGTCTGCAATCTTCGGCGGTGGCGGTCATCTCCGGTGACGAACAGCTGCAGGAGGCCAATGCGAAGTTGGAGGCGCCGTTGGCTCTGCATAAAATTTAGTCGCGTGGGTCATGGCCCGCCCACCACCAACTATCCCTTCTTCCCATAACAATTAAACCCCACGTACGACTTTCGGAAAGTCTTCAGCAGCGGGGTCAGTTCCCGCTCCGGAGATTGGGTCTCCTGCAGCCGCCGGCGCAGGATTTCCGCTTCGACCCGTACGTTGAGCTTGCGGGCGGGAATGTCGATCTCGACGATGTCTCCATTGCGAACGGCGCCGATGGGACCACCGTTGTAGGCTTCCATTTCCACGTGTCCGATACAGGGACCCGTGGTCGCCCCGGAAAAACGACCGTCGGTAATCAGTGCCACCCGCTGGTATCCGGCGCCTTTGATGGCATCGGTGGGGGTCAGCATTTCGGGCATGCCCGGGGCTCCGGCCGGACCCTGAAAGGGCAGCACCACCACGTCGCCCTCTTCGATTTGGCGGGCTTCGATGGCCGCGAGCAAGGCTTCTTCGGATCGAAACACTTTGGCCGGGCCGGTGTGCCGCATCATACCGGCACCGACAGCGGTTTGCTTGATGACGGCACTGGCGGCGATATTGCCCCGCAGGACTGCGATGCCCCCTTCCCGGTGGAAGGGACGATCCAGCGGGCGGATCACATCTTTGTTGCGGACTTCAGCTTGTCGGGCGATGCCGCGGATCGTGAGCCCCTCGGCGGTGGCGGTGTCCAGCAGCAGTTCCTGCAGCCGGTTGAGCACCGCCGGGATGCCTCCGGCGGCCTGGATGTCGGCCATTTCGTTGGTTCCGGCCGGAATGATCGAGCAGATATTGGGTGTTTCCCGGGAAATGCGATCGAACAGGGAAACGTCCAGGTCGAGGCCGGCTTCCCTGGCCACCGCCGGAATGTGGAGCACCGTGTTGGTGGATCCCCCCATGGCCATGTCGACCCGCACGGCATTCTCGAAGGCCCCCGGCGTCAGGATATCTTTGGGCTTCAGATCGCTGAGCACCATTTCGACGATGCGCCGGCCGGTATTGTAGGCCTGCTGTTTTTTGAGCGGGTCTTCGGCCAGCGTGGCGGCACAACCCGACAGCGACATGCCCAGCACTTCCGTAACCACCGCCATGGTGTTGGCCGTGTAGAGACCCACGCAGGAACCGGCGCCGCAAACCATGCACGGCAGCAGCTCTTCGGCCGCTTCGGCGGTGAGCTTGCCGGCCTTGACCTGGCCCACCAGTCCGAAGCCCTCGATGGGATGGTGTTTGCGGCCCTCGATTTGTCGGGCTTTCATCGGACCGCCGGTCAGCAGGATGGCCGGCAGGTTCATCCGTCCGGCGGCCATCAGCATGCCCGGTGTGATCTTATCGCAATTGGTGACGCCCACCCAGCCATCCAGGGAGTGCGAGAGCGTCATGATTTCGATGTTGTCGGCGATGTGTTCGCGGCTGGGCAGGCTCAGCCGCATCTCGGCAAACATGGCGATGCCGTCGCAAACGCCGGGGACACCCCACTCGAACGGGACGCCGCCGGCGTCTCGAATCCCGCGCTTGACCTCGCGGGTCAGATCGTTGAGATGAATGTGACCCGGAATCAGATCGTTGTAACTGTTGGCGACCCCGATAAACGGCTTGTCGGACTTGAGATCTTCGGCTTTGACGCCGGCCGACATCAGCAGCGCCCGGTGCGGCAGAGTTTCCACGCGTTTTTTCAATATGTCGGATCGCATAAAAGGCCTCCAGGAAAATGGGTTCAGCGTTTTGAAAACTTGAAACGCTTCGTTATCGAATCATCAGTTCCGGCAGCCACAGCACCAGCTGCGGGAAGAGTGTCAGGATCAGCAGACCGATCAGTTGCAGCAGGACAAACGGGATCGTGCCGCGAACGATGTGCCGCCCGAAGTCGATCTCTTTGGGGGCTACCCCCTTGATGTAGAAAAGCGCCGGGGCCATGGGCGGCGTCAGAAAAGAGGTCTGCATGGCCACGCAGAACAGGATTGCGGCCCACAGGGGATCGAATTGCAGTTCGGCCAGGACCGGCGTAAAGATCGGCACCAGGATCGGTACGATGCCCACCCACTCCATGAAGAGCCCGAAAAGGAAGAAGGCCCCCATCATGATGGCCAGGATTCCCCAGCGGCCCAGCGGCAGACCCAGCAGTCCTTCTTTGACCAGGTCGCCGCCGCCCACCAGCATAAACGTACCGGTAAATACGAACGCGGCAGCCACGATCAACAGGATCATGCTCGAAACCACCATGGTCTGGTAAAAGGATTCCTTCAGGTTCCGGGCGTTGAGTTTCCCGTAGCAGGCTGCCAGGATCACGCTGACAAAAGCTCCGACTGCCGCGGCCTCGGTGGGTGCGGCGACACCGAAAAAGATCGTGCCCAGCACGGCCAGGATCAACAACAGCGTCGGAAGCATGGAGGTGGCAACCGTCCACAGTTTTTGCTTCAGCGGCATGGAACGCTGTTCCGGTGGCAGGGGCGGACCGAGTTCGGGGCGCAGCCGGCAGCGCATCAGGATGTATAGCCCGTAAAGGACCGACAGCAGCAGGCCCGGTACGATGGCCGCCATAAAGAGTTTGCCCACCGAAACGCCGGCCATCGGTCCGTACACGATCAGCATGATGCTGGGGGGAATCAGAATTCCGAGCGTACCTCCGGCGCAGATCGTTCCGCAACTCAGGGCCGGATCGTAGCCTTTGGAAAGCATCTGGGGCAGGGCGAACAGTCCCATAATGATCACCGGTGCTCCCATGATGCCCGTGGCCGCGGCCATAATCGTGCAGGCCACCACCACGGCCAGGGCCAGCCCGCCTTTCAGTCCCCCCAGAACCAGATGAATTGAGGAAAACAGCTTTTCGGCCGCTCCGGATCGTTCCAGCATGATCCCCATGTAGACAAACAAGATGATGGCGGCCAGGATGTAATTTTGCATGGTTTCGAAAACCCGGAGGACCATCATGTGGAAAAAACCGGGGCCGATCCCCAGAAATCCCACCACAAATGAGATGCCCAGCATCACGAAGGCAACCGGATAACCGGCTGCCAGGCCGGCAATCAAGCCGGCGAACAGGATCAGGAGCAGCACCTCGGGGCTTTCAATCAGCATCACTGTCTCGCATCAGGGTCCGCACGCAACGCAAAAACTCGGCCGTCCCCTGCAGCAGGAGCAGCGCGGCCGCCAGGGGCAGGATCGTCTTGAAAGGATAAATCGGCGGCTGCCACATGCTTTCGCCGCCGACTTCGAGCATTTTCCAGGAGCGCAGGGCGAATCCGCTGCCGAAGTACAGCAGTGAACCGATTGCGGGAAAAAAGAACAACAGGTATCCGGCCCCGTCGATCACGGCTTTCCCCCGCCGGGAGAGCTTGCCGTAGAAGGTCTCGATCCGCACGTGGCGATCGATATGCAGGGTGTGGGCCGCCCCAAGCATGAAAATCGCTCCGTACAGCATATAGGAAATATCATATGACCATTCGGTCGGCGCGTTGAACAGGTAACGGGCCACTGTGTCGTAAACCAGTTCGAGAATCAGCAGGGGCACCATCCAGGTGGCGACGGCGGCCGTCCACCGCGTGAATGTATCGATCCACTTCATTGCATCTCCGCTTCGCTCCTGCGCCAAAATCGATCCCCTGCCCGCTGCCGGACAGGGGACGCGATATCAGCCGGTCATTACCGGGCGTACGGGTAGGGCAGGCGAACCAAATCGGCGTAAGGCTCGACCAGCTTGCGGAAATCCCGCTGCGAGTTGAGCACTCTTGCAAAGAAGGCGTCTTGGGCCGCGTAGGCATCCAGTTCTTCTTCTCCGATTTTGATGATGCCTTCGATCATTTCATCGGAAATCTTGGATACGTTCAATCCGGGGTAGTTCAGAAAGAAGTTCATCGCCTCGGCATCTTCCTTCATCGCCCGGTTGATGGCCCGGAAGCAGGCCACCTGCAGGGCGTTGCGGACTTTTCCCTTGAGGTCTTCGGGCAGCTGGTTCCAGGATTCGGCGTTGACCAGCGTTTCCAGCGGTGCGCAGGGCTCGTGAATACCGCCCACTTTGAGATATTTGCAAATCTCCTGAAAGCCGAGTTTGCGATCGATGGCCGGCGTGGCGAATTCGGCGGCGTCGATGACGCCGCGTTCCAAGGCCGGATAGACCTCGCCGCCGGGCAGGCTGACGACCCGGGCGCCTAGCCGCTCCAGGGCTTTGCCCCAGATGCCCACCGTCCGGAATTTCAGTCCTTTGAAATCTTCCAGGCTGTTGATCGGCTTCCGGGACCAGCAAAAGTTTTCCGAGCCGAGCATGCCGTAAGGCGGAAGCACCACCAGGTTGTGACCCGTGTACATTTCGTTCCACAATTCCAGTCCGCCGCCGTGATATATCCAGCTCAACATTTCCTGCATCTGCAATCCGTTGGGGAAGGAATTGCCGAACAGGACCGATGCGGGAAATTTCCCGATCCACCATCCCGCCCAGGTGAAGCCCATGTCCAGGACGCCGGAGCTCACCGCTTCCAGAACCTCCTTGGAAGGTACGATCGCACCGCCGGGGCTCAACTTGATGACCAGCCGGCCATCGGTCATATCTTCGATGATGTTTGCAAAATCTTCCGCCGGTGCATAGAGCTGGGGCAGCCCCGCCGGGTAGCTGGATTGCGCGGTCCAAACGATTTTCTTTTCCGCCGCAAGGCCTGCGGCGTTGAACGCCGGAACCAGCAGACCGCCAACGATCAGCACGATAAGAATCCGAACGGTTTTCATGGGTCCTCCCTATATGTCCTGAATTTGCAGCAGTTGTCGATGGTTTGAGTGGGGTTGTCAAGATTTTTTTTGGTGCGGGGCTACCGGCTGACGTGGAATAAAGGGTTGACGACCGGATGGGAAGCGGGATAAAAATTACGGTTTATTCTGGAATAAATCGCCGTTCACGCACCGAGGCACATCATGATCCAATTGATTCGCGGATTTCGGGACATCCTCCCCGGAGAGATCGAAACGTGGCAGAAAATCGAGCAGACCGCGGTGCGGCTGTTCGAGGACTTCGGCTTCCGTGAAATCCGGATACCGCTGCTGGAGCGCACCGAACTTTTTGCGCGCAGCATCGGTGAGGATACCGATATCGTTGAAAAGGAGATGTACACCTTTCCGGATCGCAAGGGGGAGTTGCTGACGCTGCGACCGGAAGCCACCGCATCGGTGGTGCGCGCTTACGTGCAGCACAAGTTGTATGCCGTCGATCCGCTGCAGAAGCTCTACACCATCGGTCCCATGTTTCGGAGGGAGCGACCGCAGAAGGGACGTTACCGCCAGTTCTACCAGATCAATGCCGAGGTGTTCGGAGCGGCGTCGCCGCTGATCGACGTGGAACTGATCATGATCCTTACCAAACTGCTGGATCGCCTGCAGGTTTCCGATGTTACCGCCCACGTCAATTCGCTGGGTTGTCCCGAATGCCGTCCGGATTATCGCAACGCCCTGATTGGATTCGTGGACGGTCAAGTGGCGCGCTTGTGCGAGGATTGCCGCCGCAGACGGCATCGAAATCCGTTGCGTGTGCTGGACTGCAAGGTGCCCGAGTGCCGTGAAGCCATGGCAGCGGCCCCTTCGATCCTCGAATATCTGTGTGAGGATTGTCGGCGCGATTTTGAAACCGTACAGCGGTTCCTGGATGATCTGGGTGTGGATTATACCGTGGACAAACGCCTGGTGCGCGGTCTCGATTATTACGTTCGGACGACCTTCGAGATCCAGACCGGTTCGCTGGGCGCCCAGAGTGCGGTGGCCGGCGGTGGCCGTTACGACGGCTTGGTGCAAATGCTCGGGGGACCGGATCAACCGGGCACCGGGTTCGCCATCGGCCTGGATCGCCTGGCCGAAATCGTGGCCGCCGAGAATCGGGTCGAAACCAAGTCGCCGCGAATTTTCATTGCCGCGCTGGGCGAAGCGGCGCGCGACCAGGGCTTTCTATGGTTGGTGGATTTCTGCCGGCGGGGGATTTCAGCCGAAATGGATTTCGAAGGTCGGAGCTTGAAGAGTCAGATGAAACGCGCCGATAAACTCGGCGCCGGGTTCGTACTGATGCTCGGAGAAGAGGAAATCGGACGCCGGGCCGCGACGCTTCGGAACATGCAAACTCGCGAGCAAACGGAAATCGACTTCAAACATCTGGTGGCAACCATCATCGATATTGTCACCCTGGGAGAAACGTCTTGACGGACAAATTGGCAGCCATGCGCAGAACGCACACCTGTGGCGAGCTGGGCGGGAACGATATCGGCAAAGAGGTGGTTTTGATGGGCTGGGTGCAGCGCCGCCGGGACCACGGCGGCGTTATTTTCGTGGACCTGCGGGACCGGGAAGGGCTCACCCAGGTGGTGTTCAATCCCGACGTGGCCCCGCAGGTGCACGCCAAGGCACATGGGATTCGCAATGAGTTTGTCCTGGCCGTCCGCGGAACGGTGGATCCGCGCCCCGAGGGCATGGTCAACACCAAGCTTGCGACCGGCGCCATCGAAGTGATGGTGCACGAATTGAAAATTCTAAACCGCGCTGCAACCCCTGCGTTTTTGATCGAAAACGACATCGACGTCACCGAAACCATTCGACTCAAATACCGCCATCAAGATCTGCGGCGACCGCGCATGCAGCGCAACCTGATGATCCGCCACCGTGCGTCGGCCGCGGTGCGCCGGTATCTCAATGACAAGGGGTTTCTGGAAATCGAAACCCCGGTGCTGACCCGCAGCACTCCGGAAGGCGCGCGCGACTACCTGGTGCCCAGCCGGGTCAATCCCGGCCAGTTCTACGCCCTGCCGCAGTCTCCCCAGCTGTTCAAGCAGCTGTTGATGGTCTCCGGTTTCGACCGCTATTATCAGATCGTAAGATGCTTCCGGGACGAGGATTTGCGTGCCGATCGCCAGCCCGAATTCACCCAGATCGATATGGAGATGTCCTTTGTGGGTGAAGAAGACCTGATGCAGATTTCCGAAGAAATGATGCGCACTCTGTTTGCCGACGTTCTCGGCCACAGGCTGCCCGCCCCTTTTCCCCGGATGACCCACGCCGAAGCCCTGTCCCGCTATGGATTGGACAAGCCCGATACGCGCTTCGGCCTGGAACTGGTGGAAATCTCCGACATCGTGGCCGGCGCGGGTTTCCAGGTGTTTGCCGATGTCGTCCGGAAAGGCGGAATCGTCAAGGCGCTCAACGCCAAGGGCTGTATCGGCATGTCGCGCAAGGAAATCGATGATTTGACGTCCTTTGTTGCGGTGTACCGGGCCCGGGGGCTGGCCTGGATCAAGGTGCGGGAAACCGAGTGGCAGTCGCCGATCGCCAAATTCTTCAGCCAAGAGATCCGCAACGCCCTGACCGAACGGATCGATATGCAGCCCGGCGATCTGGTGTTTTTCGTCGCCGATCAACCGGTCATTGCCAACGAATCCCTGGGACAGCTGCGCAACCACCTCGGCGCCAAACTCGACCTGATCGATCGGGACGCTTTCGATTTCCTTTGGGTGACCGAGTTTCCGCTTCTGGAATACGATGAGACCGAAAAACGCTACCAGGCATTGCACCATCCGTTTACGGCCCCGTTGGAATCCGATTACGACCTGTTGGAGCAAAACCCCGTTGCCGTCCGCTCCCGAGCCTATGACCTGGTGCTCAACGGAGCGGAGATCGGCGGCGGCAGCATTCGTATCCATCAGCGGGATTTGCAGGACCGCGTCTTCCGTGCCCTTGGAATGGCCCCGCAGGAGTACGAAGAAAAATTCGGTTTTCTGCTCGAAGCGCTGGATTCCGGTGCGCCGCCCCACGGTGGCATTGCATTTGGGTTCGACCGCCTGGTGATGATGCTGTGTGGTGAAAGTTCGATCCGGGATGTCATCGCTTTTCCCAAAACCCAGAAGGCGGCGTGCCTGCTGACCGGTGCGCCGTCCGAAGCCGGCAAAATCCAGCTCGACGAGCTGGCCATTCGGGTGCGCAAACCCTGACAGCATTCGAGTGCGCCATCCGGATCGAACTTGCTTTTAAAGGCGGCAACCTTTGACACCTACCAGCAGGCGCAAACTGGCAGTGCGGTTATTGCTGACTGCAGTCGCCCTGGCGCTTACCCATGGGTTGATCCGGTTGGCGCCGGACCGCTTTGAGGTCTGGAATGCCCGGATCGGCGACCAACTCCAACTTCTGGAAGCCGACACCGGGTTCGAACCCTTCGCTGTGCCACCCCGAGTCGTCCACATCGATGCGAACTTTTACTACACGCGTTCCGTTCACGCCGAAGTGATCCGCACCCTGGCCGCGGCCGGTGTGCAAACCCAGATCATCGATTCGACTTTTACCGGACGGGTGGGGGCTGCCGAGGACCTACCGCTGATCGAAGCCGTTTCAGGAGCCCCCGGCGTCCTGTTGGGCATATCTTTCGGCAGGTTCGGCCACCAGCTGCAACTGCAACCGGTAAAAGAAGCCCTTTCGGCGGCTGAATCCCGCCTGTTGGCCCGGGCCGCATGGGATGTGCAAATGCACTTCAGTCCGGCCAACCTGATTGCAGCCACCCAGCCGACGGTGTCGGCACCGGAAATTGCCGAATCCGCAGCGGGGCAGGGGGTATTGAATCTTCTGCCGGATGCCGATGGCGTTCTGCGTCGAATTCCACTGCTGGTGCGCTATCGGGGAGCTGTCTATCCGAGTATTTCCCTGCTGGCAGTCTGCCGGTATCTGGGCATATCCGCGGGCACCGTCCGGGTGGAACCCGGCTGCATCGTCCTGCCGACGCCGGAGCTGAGCCGCGAAAGCTTCCCGCAGTCAGAGGTGCGAATTCCGATCGACCGTCATGGCAGCCTGATCGTTGATTTCAAACGATTGCGGCGGCCGATTTCCCACTATAGTTACATTCAGCTGTCGGAGGCTGCCGAAGACGCCGCCAAGCTGCATTCGCTGCGAGAAGCGCTGGCCGGAAAAATCGCGGTGGTTTCCGAAACCGTGGACAAGCGGTTTCGGCTGCCTGCCGTGGCGGATACAACCATGCGGTCCTCCGGGGAGATCCAAGTTGCGATCATAGAAAATCTTCTGGCCGGACAATGGATCCGCCCCCTGTCTCCATGGATGACCTTGGCCGTCGAGCTCGTGTTATTGGGGATTCTTCTGGTCGCCTCCCTCCAGGATTCTTCGATTCGACTTGCAGCGGTCGGCACGGCAATGATCGGGGTGTACGCGGCAGCGGCATTTTTCTGGTTCGACCAGAGCCGGCTGCTGCTGCCTTTTGTCGGCCCGTTGTTGCTCACTGCCGTGGCTCTGGCACTTTTTCTGGCGGCCATCGGTGTCGAAAAGGCGGTGCGATTCAATCGCAGCGAAAGAGCCCGTCAGGTTGCCGAGAGCGAACTGGAAATCGGCCGGCGGATTCAATCCGGATTTTTTCCGACGCGTCTGCCGGAAGCCGACGGCTGGGAATTGCAGTCGTATTTCAAGCCGGCCCGTCAGGTAGCCGGAGATTTCTATGACGCCTATACCATCGGAGAAGACCGCAAGCTGGGTCTCGTCGTGGCCGACGTTTGTGACAAAGGCGTGGGCGCTGCCCTGTTCATGGCTCTTTTCCGCAGCCTCATCCGGGTGCTGTCGGGGGAGGCGCAATCCGAAATCCATTTGAACCGGGACCGCTTCGACGGAGATGCCCGCAAGACGCTGGCCAGTGTGGTGGATTCTCTGAATCGCTACATCGCCGTTACCCACGATCGCGAAGGCATGTTCGCCACGTTGTTTATCGGTATTCTGGACCCGCAAACCGGTGTGTTCGATTATGTCAACGGCGGTCACGAACCGCCGGTAATACTGGGTACCGACGGCCTCAAAACGCTGCTGCCTCCTACCGGTCCGGCGGTGGGGGCCGATCCCGACGCCGTATTCACAACGGCCCGGGTCGAGATCGAACCGGGCCAGGTGCTCATCGCATATACCGACGGTGTCGTCGATGCCCGCAACAAGGAGGGAAAGTGCTTTTCCAGGGAACGGTTGTTTTCTTTGCTGACCGCCTCCGATCGATCCGTGGCGGGCTTGATTCGAGGGGTGCATTCGGCGCTCGAGGCATATGTTCAGGAAGCGGAACCCTATGACGACATCACCATGATGGTCCTGCGTCGTGCAGCGCCGCCCTCGCCGTAGGGCCACCGATGCCGGAAACAATGTCGGGTCCGCTTTGCGCCCATCCGTTTTTTTCAGGGGACGCCTCTGATTTTGCCGAATCGAAACAACGTCAGACGAGATCCAAGTCAGCGGCGTTGATTCTCCCCGCCGGGTGCCCTAACTCGAAGACGCATCTGCAGTCTTTGAGGGGATTTCCAGGCAGGAAGGTGTGGTCTGGGAGGGTTGCCGCATCCGCCCGCAACCGGATCTGTCGGCCTGTTCGTACTGTGAAGGTGCGAATGACCGGACCTGGCCCCGGTGCGTCGAATTGCGACAATCCTCATCACAACTGCAAACGCTCCCCCAGGGGGAGCCAATGCTTTCGGTGTCAACGTCTTTCCGAATACCTCTGGAAATCACATGATCCTAAACTGAGCGGTTCAAATTTTCAAAATTCATTATTTTGTTTTACTGAAAAGGATTTCAACCGATTTTAGTTTTGAAAATTTGAACCCCTTCGGGCTTGCCGATCTTACCGCATCTACGGCGTCAGAAGCCGTTGCGTATATATGAATATAGCGCAACCGCTTCTTCCTTGTATCTGCGGCAACCTCGGCAATCGCTCAACTTAGGAGGATGTCATTGTTCAAAACCAGGCTGGACAGGGTGATCATGCCGACGATCTCACCCTTGTCCTCCACCGGTGCTCGACGAACGCCGATGCGCTGCATCAGGCGGATCACGTAACGAATATCCATTTGTGCCGGAACGGTGATGACCGGTTTGGTCATAATCTCGTATACAAAGATGTTATCCGCGTCGCGGCCGGGCACGATCACATGGGTAACCAGGTCCATGATCGTGACGATACCCCAGGCATCATCATCATTGCGCTTGGCCACCAGGAGTTCGGCCGCTTGGGAGGCGCGCATCTGGGCGGCGGCTTCTTTGGCGGTCGCCATGCCATCGATACTCGGCACGTCCTTGTGCATCACATCTAATGCCCGTAAGATCGGCGCAGGCATACTTTCTCCTTTTCCATAAAAAGTCTTGAGCAAAGACACTTACAAATATTTGTCCCGAACCTCCTCCTTAAACTTCTCCATCTGGCTATCGAGGCCGATCACCTGCTCCACCGGCATCACGAATGCAATGCCGGTTCCCGGCTTGTCGAACTCCCCGGCGGTTTTGATGGCCTCCAGAACCGGTTTGACGATATGCTCTTCGAGCAGGAACATCACGATATCGGTTTGATCTTCCAAGGTGAGGCCGAAAAAAGTTTTGGCCTCGTGCATTCCGGTGCCGCGGGCGGGTATGATGGTTGCGCCCGTTGCACCGGCTGCTTTGGCCGCATCCACAACCGGGTCGGTTTTGTGGGTTTTGACCGGAGCGAAAACAATCTTGAATTTCATCGGCTCTCTCCTTATCAGCGTTTCCCGGACTTTCGACCGGCAATCCAATGGGACACCTGCGCATACCCCATTACAGTGATGATCGGAAACAGACTCGCAAATGCGATCAGTCCGAAGCCGTCCAGGGCCGGATTGCGTCCCGGTACGGCTTCGGATAGTCCCAGGCCGAGGGCGGCGACCAGGGGCACCGTGACGGTCGAGGTCGTCACGCCGCCGGAATCATAAGCCAGTGCAATCATTTTTCTGGGTGTCGTAAAGGTCTGGAGTACGACAATGATGTACCCGGCCAGGATGTAAACATGCAGCGGCGTTCCGGTAACGATGCGGAAGGCACCCAGGGAAATCCCCACGGCAACTCCCAGCGCTACGGTGATCCGAAGCCCCCAGGGGCTGATCACGCCGCTGGACACCTCGCCGGCCTTCAGGGCCACGGCCAGTAGGGACGGCTCGGCGATGGTCGTGGAAAAACCGATCAATGCCGCAAAGAGGTAGACCCATCCATAGGCAGTCCATCCGGAGCGGACGGCTTCGCTTCCTTTGTTCAGAAAGGTGGTATCGGAAAGCTGGGCCGCCATGACTTTTCCCAACGGGAAAAGGGCCTTTTCCAGCCCGATGAGGAACATGGCCAGACCGATGACCACGTACACACCACCGACGATGAGGCGATGCAGATGGGGAATGGGCTGGCGCAGGACAAACAATTGGAAGCCGGTGATCAACGCCAGAATCGGCAGAATATCGCGGAAAGTGCCCAGCAGCACCACTCCGGATTCCAGCAAAAACGTCATGGTCCTCCCTTCCGGGGGTCAATTGAAAATGATCAGTCCATAACCCATGACAAAAATCATGGGCAGCAGCGATGCAAAAGCGATAAGCCCGAAGCCGTCCACCAGTGGACTGCGGCCTTTGATGATCGAAGCCAGTCCGACGCCCAAGGCCGCCACCAAAGGCACGGTGACCGTCGAGGTGGTGACGCCGCCGGCATCATAGGCAATGCCGATGATTTCCTTCGGGGCGATCAATGTCATGAGCATAACCATGACATAACCGCCGATGATCAGGTAGTGGATGGGCCACCCGCGCAGGATGCGCAGAACACCGATCAGAATGGCGAAACCCACAGAGAAGGCCACCGACAACCGCAAGCCGAAGGCGTAATTTTTCATGGATTTTCCCGTCGATGGGATCAGCTCGTTTTGGGCGGCGATATTGGCGGCCTCGGCGGACACGGCAATCAACGCCGGTTCGGCCACCGTGGTGGCAAAGCCGAGCAGAAACGCGAACACCAGCAGCCAAAACAGGCTGCCTTTTCGGGCCAACGCCTGGGCCATGGCTTCCCCGATGGGGAACAGGCCCATTTCCAGCCCCTGGATGAAAAGCATAAGCCCCAAAACAACCAGCACACCGCCGACGATGACATCGAATAGGTTCGGCAGGGGCTGCCGCAGAACAAGGGCCTGGAAAAATGCAATCACCAATATGATCGGCAGCAGATCCTTGAGTGAGCCCCACAGTTTTCTCAAGACCAGCGGCAAAACCGCGGATACGAACGTCCCTCTGTATTTCCCAGCCATTATCGCCAAATGTCCTTTTTTTCTTTCGCGTTCACGCGATGGAAACCTCGTGTGTTCGGCATCTTGATGACGGCATTGCCATGGATGCAAATATTAAAAACGGGCAACGCGCCTCCGCGCGGCTCCCGGTCCCGACATGCACCGACAGCGTGCACTCCGAACACCCGAAACGGAGGGATGATTTTTGCGATCAATTTCCGTTCCGCGGTCATGGTTTCCCATCGATTTCGTTCCATGCAGTTTTCGTCCGGTATCGCAAAATCGGTTGCAAAAGGCAACCGATGAAACGGTTTGAAGGCCGGTGACAGCCGGTAAGGCGACCGGGGGCCCGCCCGCGGTCAAAGGCGCCGATTTCCGACCGGCCTTAGGGGTCGAGCTGGAAGGTTTGCTCAGGTCCGTAGCAGTGCGGCTGTTCGGACTTTTCAAAGAACAAACCGCCCAAAACCAGATCGTCCTTGCCGGTGCGCATGAAGCATCGAGAATTCCGTGGGACCGGCAAAGCGCATTGACAATGCGGATTACCGGCAAAATACTTCATTTGCACAAGTAAACGACATGAATTGGCGGAAATTAAAGCAATGGTAAGGATTGTGGAAGTCGGCCCCCGCGACGGGCTGCAAAACGAGACCGCCCCCGTACCCACCGAGGCAAAGATCGCCTTTGTCGATGCGCTGTCGGCCCTCCGGAGTCGACGAGATCGAAGTCAGCGCCTTCGTTTCCCCGCGCTGGGTGGCGCAGCTTGCCGATGCAGCGGCGGTGTTTGGCGGGATCACCCGGCAGCAGGGGGTTGTATATTCGGCGCTGGTACCCAATCAACGCGGACTCGAGCGGGCCATCGAAGCCCGGGTCGACAAGGCGGCGGTTTTCACGGCCGCCAGTGAGACTTTCAACCGAAAAAACATCAATGCTTCCACCGAGGAATCTCTGCGGCGTTTTATACCGGTTACGGCGCTGGCCCAACGCGAGAAACTGCCGGTACGCGGTTATGTTTCGGCTGCATTCTGGTGCGCCTTCGAGGGCCGAATCCCACCGGCGGCCGCCGTCGATGTGGCCGAAAGGCTCATCGACATCGGTGTCGTTGAAGTGTCGATCTCCGACACGGTCGGCAAGGCCACGCCCGAAGAGGTCAAGCGGCTTCTCGATTTGCTGTTGATCCGGGTGCCGCCGGAACGGGTCGCCATGCATTTTCACGACACATACGGCAGGGCAACGGACAATGTGCGGGCTGCGTGGGCCCACGGCATTCGCACCTTCGATGCGAGCGTGGGTGGCCTGGGGGGGTGCCCCTATGCACCGGGCGCCACCGGCAACGTGGCCACCGAAGCCGTGGTGGAAGTGCTGTCATCGATGGGAGAAACCTTGAGGGTTGATCGCCGCAAGCTGTCTCAGGCCCGGTATTTGCTCGACCCTTATGTAACCGACCAGCGCCGCATCCTGCCGGAAATCGATTTGCCGGCCTGCGCATCGTGTGAGCACGCAAAGGGGCAGACCTGCTGCAGGCAAAGAGCGTAATTCCGGGGACACCTTATTGGGCATATAACAATACGCCCAGATCTGTACACCCTGCACATCATACCAGTGTGACATCAGTCCCCAATAGGCCTGATAATCTTCGTCATTGAAAAAGGTTTGCTGGCGCCTGTTTCCACGTTGCGTAACGTGATGTGGATATCCGAATGCCACTGCTCTTGCCATGCGTGCCATGAAGCAGCTAAATCATGGGGCTTCATAAAAGCAACAATTATGAATGGTGTTACCGGATTTGGTGGGGCACTTGTTTGCGCACGTTGTCACACAACCACAAGATTCCACTACTGCTCCTGCTGTCCGAGCCGGTCGAGCAATTCTTCCAGTTTGCCGGCCGCTTCTTGCAGGACCTGGCGGATCTCTTCGATGCTCTGAGCAATGGTGGCGCTCACGCCGGGTTCCTTGGCCGCTTCCTCGACAACCGGGGTGACATCTACCGCAGGCAGCTTGCCGGCCAGGGCGTCGATGCCGTCGTCCAGGGTCCGGTGCATCACCACCTGCCGGGAATCGGCCAGGATAATGCGCCGCAGCTCCGGAAAATCGAGGGTTTCCGGCTTGAGAAACACCGGCTCGGCGTACAGAACGGCATCGCCGATCGGAATGACCAGCAGGATGCCCCTGGACACCTCAGAGCCCACCTGGCCCCACAAGGTGAACTGCTCGGATATGACCGCATCGTTGTCGATGCGGGCTTCGACCTGGTTTGGACCGTCCACGTGCCGGCCCGAGGGGAACCGGAACAGCTCCATCTTGCCGTAGTGTTCTCCGTCGCTGCGGGCGGCAATCCAGCCGACCAGGTTGTGGCGGTCGGCCGGGGTAAAGGGCTGGATGAGCAGAAACTCTTCTTTTTCTTCGCCGGGCAGACGGGCCACGATGTAGTAAGGTCTCAGCGCCGCGGTCTCGCCAAAGGAGCTCTGAACGGGAATGGACCACTGATCTTCCTTGTTGTAGAAGACGACGGTGTCCTCCATGTGATATTGCAGGAGCATTTCCGACTGGACGGTAAACAGATCCAGGGGATAGCGAAGGTGTCCTTTCAGGTAGTCGGGCATGTCTTCCAGGGGCTTGAACAAGCCCGGGAAGATGGCCTGATAGGTCTTGATCATCGGGTCGGATGGATCCGCAACATAATAGTCGATGGTTCCATGATAGGCGTCCACGACCGCCTTGACGCTGTTTCGGATGTAGTTGAATCTGTTTTCGTAGGGCGTGGCATAGGGATAGCGCCGGGTAACCGTGTACGCGTCCTGGATCCAGAACAGTCGGCCGTCGGCCACGACCGAATAGGCCTCGCGGTCGCGCAGCAGAAAGGGGGTCACGGTGGCGAAGCGTTCGGGCACGGTGCGGCGGTACTGAATTCGGCTGTCTGCGGCGATCTCACCGGAGATCAGGATATTGATGTCCATGAACTTGATGCTGTAAATCAGCCTGCGGAAAAAGCCGCTGAGCTGAACGCCGCCTTGCCCCTCGTAACGCACATAGACCGGACCGTCCTTTCCCGGGTAATTGAACTCCTTCATGCCGCTTCGCACGATGAGAAAGTCGAGACTCTTCAGGCCGTAGTAAATGTCGGGGCGGGTCAGGGGGATTTCGCCCACCGGCGGCACATCCTTGATGAAGAAGCCGGGGCGCCCGCCCTGGTCCACCTCGGTGACCGGGGTCATGGCCACGCCGTAGCCGTGGGTGAACTGAAGACGGCGGTTGACCCAGCGCTGCGCTTCTTCGGGCAGCTTTTCGGCGGAAAGTTCCCGGGTGGCCAGCATCACCTGGCGCAGCTGGCCGTCGACCTCGTAGCGGTCGGTGTGAACCGCCATAAAGTCGTAGTACAGGCGGAAGAACTGGATCTGGTTGTAGCTTTGAAGCAGCGGGCCCTCGTCCCACAGGCGAATGTTCTGGATCGTACCCTGGTTGTTGGCCACGATGTTTGCATCCACCTCGCCCCGCGCAGGATGGCTGCGTGACTGGATGTTCGTCAGCCCGTAGGCCTTGCGGGTGAAGTCGATGTTGTTGGCCAGATAGGTCTTTTCCCGGGCCAGTTCGCTGGGTTCCACGAGCAGCCGTTGAACCAGGGTGGGCACAACGCTGCCGGCAAGCAGGGCCAGACCCACCCAGACCCCGATGGCGTAGTAAGCAACCCGGGGATTCTTGAACCGCCGGTTGAAAAACAGGACCCCCGCGCAGGCCAGGGCGACAAACGTCAAAAGAAATCGCGCCGGAAGGGTGACATGGTGGTCGGTATAACCGACCCCGTACACCGCGCCGGTGGGCGAATAGAGCAGATCGTAGCGCCCCAGCCAATGGCCTGCGGCGACCAGCAAAAAAATAAACCCGCCCAGCAGGGCCAGGTGGGAGCGGATGGCGGGCGTAAGAACGAAGCGCTCACCCCTCACGGAACCGGAAAAATAATAGAGCGCCAGCGCGCCCAGGCCGATCACCGCCAAGCTTCCCATGAGCCACAACCGCAGAAAATCCAGTGCGGGCAGCGTAAAAATGTAGAAAGAAAAGTCTTTGTCAAATATCGGCTCGGTTTCGTTGAACGGTACGGCATGGAAAAACCGCAGAAAGCGCTCCCATTCTCCGGCCATCCGCGAGGCCAGAAATACCGCCCCCAGCACAGCCGCCGCCCACCCCAGCCAGACCAGCAGAGTGATCGCGGCTTTGTACGCAGCGGGGGACAGGTTGGAATCGCCTGTCGGAACGGACCTGGGGATGGCGCGCAGCACCACCCGCAGGTTGAAAACGGCCAGCCCCAGAAAAACGGCAAACCCGGCTATGAACAAACCGATCCGCGTGCTCATCACTTTCAGGAGCACGGACTGGTGTCCCAGGTTGCTGAACCAAAGCCAGTCCCGGTAAAAGGACATCCCCCAGCTTGCCAGGTTCCAGAGAACAAGCGCGGCAATGGCCAGGACGATCCATTTGGTCAGGCGGGAAATGTTCGAAAAATCCAGGTTTTCCGGGCGAAACTGCGAGAACGGGTTCCCGGGTGGATGATCGTCGGAATGGTTTTGCATGCGGGTGCCACCTCGGTTTCAGGGGGTATCGTTTTTCCGGTTTCCGCAGGCAGAAACCGGTGCCAAAGCAATATCCGCCTGTGGTTGTCACGGCGGCTGCGGATTCGGACAGGTCCAAACATTCACGTGTCCGGCACTTATCGCACGGATCGGCCCTTTCGGTCAATCCAAAGCGACAAGACCTGGGGCGAAAGGGGAACCGGTGGATTGCGCCCCCAAATCATTTCTTTCGCGGGACCGGTCCCCTTGAAAACGCCGGTACTTTGAATTCTCGGTCCAATTCTGATACAAGCCTTCAATCTTGTTTTTGTTTTTCCGGAAAGGCCGGTCCAAATCCAATCGAAAGGCAGACTCCGGGAAGTCGAGCTCGATACGCAGTCGATTTCCTTTTCTCATTTCCAGGCCGAAGCGGTCGCCGGCATGCTGCTCAACAAGGCAAGTGCAAAGGGGCTGTTGAAGAAAACCGGCCACTCGCTTGGCGCTGCAAGTTCTCTGTACGCCCATCAGAAGGACGCCCGTCTGGAGGATCGATGAAGGACTGCATGGACATTGTTCCAAGGCCATGGTTGCCGAAATGCTGCCCCTGCTGCTGACCATCGGCACGCTGTATGTGTTCGCGCTCGGTGCCGGGCGCATGAGTGCCGCCGTGGGGATTCCCCGCGTCACCGGCTACCTGGTGGTAGGACTGGCGGCCGGTCCCTATACCGGTGAGATTTTAGGGCTGCCTCCTATCGTCACGAGGACGCAGCTTACTACGCTGGCCCCGCTGCACGATATGATTCTCAGCCTCATTGTGTTTACCATCGGCGGCAGTTTCCGGTTGGAAGCGATTCGGAAGATCGGGTCGAAATTGTTTCGAATCAGCCTGCTTGAAATCGGTTTGAGCGCACTGCTCGTCGGCATTGGAACCCTGCTGATGGGGGCTTCACCGCTGAAAGCAGGCTTTTTTGCCGTCATGGCGATTACCACCGCTCCGGCCGCAACCCAGATGGTGATGCGGGAATATCGATCGCAGGGGGCGCTGTCCGACACCATTCTGCCGCTTGTCGGCATCAACAACCTGGTGGCGATCATCGCTTTCATTCTGCTGCAACATTACGGTTTGTCCGCGGCCCCGTCCCTTTGGCAAACATCGATCCAGGTCTTGGGCCCTCTCGGACTGGGTGTACTTGTGGGCACGTTTGTCGCCGTCATGGATCAGCGTCTCACCCGGCAGGTGGAACGGCAAATGCTGGTGTTGGGAGCCGTGGCCCTTGCCACCGGTGCGGCATCGTATTTCGAATTGTCCGCCATGTTGTGCGTCCTGGTGGCCGGCGTCGTTGCCGTGAACGCCGCCCCCAGTGGCAGACGGATGCTCGAAGAACTGGCGGGCATCGATTATCCGTTCTATGTGCTGTTTTTTATCATGGCCGGGGCGGAACTCCATCTCGAAGCCCTTCCCCATATGGGGTTCATCGGCTTGGCATACGTGGCCGCGCGCAGTCTCGGCAAATACGTCGGTTGCCATGTGGGGGCCATTGCAGCCGGGATGAGCGGTACCATAAGGACCTGGCTCGGCCCGGCCATGCTGGCCCAGGCCGGTCTGGCCATTGGCCTGGCCAATGTTTTGGCGGCGGAATGGCCCGGCACGGGCAAGACCGTGCAGACAGTGATTCTGGCGTCGGTGGTGGTTTTCGAGATGGTGGGGCCACTGCTTACCCGAGCCGCCCTGGTCAATGCCGGTGAGGTAACGATCCTACATCTGCTCGGACAGCGAAGTCCGGTGGGCTATGGCGAGGGGCTGCAACGGGTCTTCGGCGAATTCCTGCGAACCTTGGGTCTTTCCCCCATCCTGGGGCGGAAGCTGGCTGAGGATATCCGGGTGGCACACATCATGCGCCGAAACGTGGAAGTGTTGTCGCACAAGGCGCCGTTTGACGAGGTTGTCAAAACCCTTGGCAATTCCCGCTATGACGGCATACCGGTGGTCAATGAGCACGATGAGCTGGTCGGGGTTGTCAAATATGCCGATGTCGCCGACACCCTCTTCGAACCGGCCCTGCGCCACCTCGTTGTCGCAGCTGAAATCGCCACGGACGCATACCTGCGGGTAACCCCGGAAGATACGCTCAAAACGGCCATGCTTGCACTGAAGAGGCACCCCCGGGCCACTTTCCTGCTGGTGGTCACTCACGACGATCCGTCCAAGCTGGTGGGCATCGTTAGCCACAACGATTTGCTGTCCACCCATTTGCGCCAATCCCGCTAGGAACAGGCCCGCCTCCACGCCCCCGCCCATATCGATGCCGGCAGTGGCTTCGACGTTGTCGGTGGGAAAAAACACAAGGGGCTCATAGCGGTTGGACAACGGTGGCCGGCCGAAACCCGTTTGATAGAACTCCGCCCAGCGAAGACCAAAGCCCGCCAGGTTGCCGATTCACCCAATGGTTGCCACTGGAAAGGCGATGCGAATCATTTTGTAGTTTGCTGGCGCCGGTTTCCACGTTGGGTAATTTGAGGTGGATATCCGGGTGCCACTGCTCTTGCCATTTGTGGCACTGAGCATCTAAATTACGGAGCCTTCATAAAAGCAATAATTATCTATGATGTCCACGGATTAAAGTTCGGGTTAAATATTCGACGATCGACATGAAACGGGCGGTTTGGCGGAGAATGGAGAATGCGTCCGGGGGTGTGGGATAAACGCAACTTGTTGAAATCAATTCTCTCACGACAACGAAGCCCCGCATCATCGATGCGGGGCTCTATTGGGTAAGAAACCGGTTCGGAAACGGGTTGTATTCGTGGTTGGCTCCCCGGGTAGGACTTGAACCTACAGCCTAGTGGTTAACAGCCACCCGCTCTGCCGATTGAGCTACCGGGGAACAAATACCATTCGAAAGCCCAAATAAATAAAGGACGCATGCTTGAATGTCAAGCGGAAAAGTTCTTTCTTACAGGAGAGTGGATCGCATTGTTTTCCCAGTTCGCAATACAATTTTTTTCGGCAGGAAAGAGGTTCACGATGAATTGGAGTCGGTTTCGCCCCCGGGGAATCGCACTGCTGGCGGCAGCCGCCGTTACCGTTGCTGCAATTTGGGGATTTGCGGAAATCGCCGATGAGGTCCTGGAAGGGGAAACGCTCAGTTTCGACGAAAAGGTGGTCCGATGGATGCGCAGACCGGAGGCACCTTCCGTACTCAAGGGACCGCAATGGCTTCACGAGGTGGGGCGCGATGTCACTGCGCTGGGCAGTTATGCGGTGCTGACCCTGGTGACCCTGGCGGTCGGCAGTTTTCTTTTCCTGCAGCGTCGATACCGTACCGCGGTTCTGGTGGTTGCGGCCGCGGCAGGTGGGGGGCTGATCAGCACCATTCTGAAATCGATTTTCGACCGCGGCCGGCCGGACCTGCCCGCCATCGTTTATGTGACTTCATCGAGCTTTCCCAGCGGTCATGCGATGCTATCGGCGGTTGTTTACCTGACGCTGGGTGTCCTGGTGGCGGAACTGGTCGAAAAGCGCCGGCTGAAATTGCATTGTCTGCTTACGGCAATGCTCATCTCCTTTTTGGTCGGCGTCAGCCGGGTCTATCTGGGTGTGCATTATCCCACCGACGTGCTGGCCGGATGGCTTGCCGGGATCGTGTGGGCGATGCTTTGCTGGATGGGTTTTCAATACCTTGGTATGCGCAAGTGACAAAATTTGTCACTTTGGACGGCGGACATTTTCGAAAAACCAGGAAAATTTTTTATCTCACAACCATTTGAATATATTGTACTTATAACTATTTGCAGTACATTTTACTACGCGCTGCAAAATCTGCAAAAACGGCATACGCGGATTGATGCATTGCGTTCCGCGAGGTTTGTCCGGTTTTTTTGGGTTAAAGTTCCCGGTTGTATCGGCGTCGCCAGCCGACCGGTCTCTATGATAAGATTCTGAATTTACATATATAAATGTCCATGGCCGGCATTGTTTCGAATTGCAGCGGAGTCAATACAAACTTTGTATTCTTTTGTATGACATTTTATGACAAAAAAGTGACGCTATTTGTCACTTTTTAGCGGTTTTTCCATACGGCCAAATTCAGGGCTTGCTTTTATATTGCTGAAATTATTTGATTATAGCAGTTTTGTGTTTTTTGGCACACATATTGTATTAGAAATGCGGCAATTCAGTGAGCGCAATGGCGCTCACGAGGTTCTCTAAAAAATGACTTCTGCCCAGTTTAGGCTTCTCGAGTGTTCGTGAATCTTCCCGGTGGGCATCCAAAGTTGAGTGAATCCAGCTATGCACCGCTCGAGAACAACGGCACCTCCGGAAGCCTATTTTAATTCGGGAACAACCATTCCCGGGTATGTGTAGCAGGCGAAGCGAACACATATCGAACAGCAAACCCGGTCGATTTCAATTAAATCGGCCGGGTTTGCTGTTTTTGAAAGCATCCGATTCGACAGCTCCCGTCGATCCTGGTTTGGATGTGCGCCATTGTCTTTGATCCTCACTGGTGAAAGGCAGCGAACCGTTGCCGAAAAATTGACGAATTCGTCAATTATTTGTTCGAAACCAGTTGCTGCGGAGCGTTGACGATTGTTTTCAAGTATCTGAAATAATATGACTTTAATATTTTCTGCCGGATTGGCATGCAAATTGATACACCGACGTGGCAGAAAGATAAAAATTTCTTGCCCAGGCTCTTTAAAAAATCATGTTTTGATACAGGCTTCTCGAGTGTTCGTGCATCTTCCCGGCGGGATATTCCAAGCGTTTGAACCCAGCTACGCACCATCGAGAACAACGGCATCTCCGGAAGTCTTATCGATACCGAGAAAACAGTTCGGACGACCGCAGTGCTGCAGCGCAGCCAGGAAGCGACCGAACTGTTTTTTTTTAGCCCGCCTGCTGCAGCAATCCGTTTTCCGTTCGGTTCCGTGCCGACCGAACCTTTCCCCGCTTGACGAATGATTCCCATCGCCTATTTTTGAAGAACGTATGCGTGACAATATTTACGGTGGGAGGGGAAAACGGATGAGCGAACTCAAAGGAACGCAACGCAAATATCTTCGGGGCCTGGCCCATGGCCTCAAGCCGGTCGTTATGATCGGGCAGCACGGGCTGACCGATGCGGTCATCCGCAGCACCGAGGAGGCGCTGCTGGCACACGAACTGATCAAGGTGAAGTTCAACGCCTGCAAGGAAAAAGAACAGAAAGCCGGCATTCTGTCCGAACTGACGGCGGCAACCGGTGCACAAACGGTCGGCCAAATCGGACACACCGCCGTTCTTTACCGGCAGCATCCCGATATGGAAAAGCGTCATATCCGGCTTCCGGCTGCCGGCGCCTGAAGCCTCATTCCGCCGATCGGTTATCCGAGTCGATTTCCCCGGTTTCCGCCACCTGTTTGTAAATGATCAGTCGATCTCCGGGATGAATGGTTTGACGCGAACTTAAGTTGTTCCATATCAGCAGGGCCGGCAGGGGCACTTCAAATCGTTCGGCAATCGCGGAAAGGTTGTCGCCCGATCGCACCGTGTAGTGGTGCTTGTCGGGATTTTCCTGCCAGCTGTTCAGCGCCTGATGGAACCGCGCTTCAAACCCTTCCGCAGTGCCTTTCGGCACCAGCAGTTCGTGTGTGCCCGGTGCCAGATGGTGCCCGCGAACGTCCGGATTCAAGTCCTTGATCTGTTTGAACGTGGACCCCGTTGCGGTGGCGATGAGTAGGATGGGCGTTCGCTGCAGGCAAACCACCTGGACCTTGTCGAATGCATGCGGGTCATAGAGATCCTGGGCTTCGAGTCGGAATCCGTATCTTTCGGGATTCTGCAGCACCAATTTGGCCGCAATGATGCGAAACACGTAGCGCTGGGTCTCCAGGGGCAGATACAGAAGGTAGTAATCGTTGACCTCTTGGAGCAGGATTTCGGAACGCAGGCCTTCTTCCCCCATGTTGTAAGCGGCTGCGGCCAGGGTCCAGGACCGAAATTCCTCGTAAAGCTCCTGGAAGTATGTCAGGGCCGCCGGCGTGGATTTAAAGATGCTGCGGCGTTCATCGTACTCGCTGTTGATGGTCAGCCCGTAGCGGCGCCCGGTCGAACGCATGAACTGCCAGTATCCAATGGCGCCGGCCGGTGATCCGATGTGCGGCAGCAGAGCGCTTTCGATGAAGGGCACAAATTTGAGATCACCGGGCAGGCCGCGCTGGGCCAGCTGTGCTTCGATGTGCGGCAGATAGCGGGCGGCGCGCTTCAGCCACAGGATGATCTGGGGACCGTTGTTCAGGGTCAGCAGCAGTTCTTTCTCCAGTCTTTCCCGCACCTCGCCGATCTCCAGCGGCACCGGCTCCCCGCAGAAATCCAGTGTTTCGGGGATCCGGATGTCGGCAATCAGCGACGATTGCCGGTCATTTTCCGGCAGCGTCAGTTCCAGATCGGATGCCATCGCC
>DAXETY010000023.1:0-67335 GCA_051155755.1 Desulfobacterales bacterium | reverse complement strand
AGGTAAGCGGTGCTCAGCACCAGGCAAACTGTATTGACCGTGTGCCCTACGGGCTTTTGACGGCTCAGTACAAGGGCCGCCAGCACCCCCAGAAACAGCGGCAGCGAATAGGATGGATCGATGATAAATATCGTGGATAGCATCACCGGCGGCGTGGGCAGCGGCCAGAATATCTGGGTACCGTAGACCGTCAGGCTGTCCAGCAGCACATGGGTGACAAAGGCCAAAAACACCAATGCATACCATCGCCGGTGATAGCGCGCGGTTTGGGGGTGCACTTTTTTGATCAGGGCCACAAACAACGGCGTCAAGGCCGCCAGCACGAACAGCGAGTGGCTGGCCCCCCGGTGATAGGTAAAGTCCTTGACGGCATCGCCCAGCGGCACCAGCACGTCCAGGTCCGGAAACAGGCCGCAGATGCCGCCCCACAGCATGGCGCGCCGGCCGATCTGCCGACCCAGGGTGGCTTCTCCAACGGCCGCCCCCAGTGCGATTTGAGTAACGGTGTCCATTAAATCGATCACCTCATTTGATTCAAATACCTTTCTATAATAAGCCTGGTAAATCGAGATGCCAAGTTTGACGCGCCGGCAGGTGGTTTTTCGCCGCCGGCCGCCACTGCGGAAGCCGGCTCTGGGTTGCTTTTTTCCGCGGCCGCTGCTAATCCGTGCGCATCTGCGGTTTGCCCGATGCCGCGAATGCCAGTTGGCACATCGCGCAGCGGGCTGTTCGGTATCCAGGCAGTATGCCTTTGAGTGCGGCTGGGCGAGGCACCATTGAGCCGGCTCCGGGTTGGTTTTCGAGTTTGGCGCCGGGATTCGTGGGGCGGGCCTTCGTGCCCGCCCGGTTGCAAAGGAAGCCCTTCTTGACCGTTTGGTCACCGCAAAGCGGTGTGAGGGACTTCCAAGAAATTTACCCTGAAGAGAAATTCGGTTGGTTTTCAAACGCTCAAGGGAGCAATCACATGTTTCGCAAAAAAGATGCCGGAAGCTATCGAAAATTGTTGGACGGGGTGTTCCTCAAAACGCTGGTGCACGGTCAGAACACCTTGATGGGCGAATTCCGCTTTGACCGGGGAGCAAAGATACCTTCCCACGCCCATCCGCACGAGCAGACCGGAATTCTGATTTCCGGAAGACTGCGCTTTCAGGTTGACGGGAAAATCATCGAAGCGGAGGCCGGTGACAGCTGGAACATCGCCGGCGGAATCTCCCATGCGGCCGAAGCACTGGAAGATTCAGTGGTGGTGGAGGTGTTTACGCCGGTTCGCGAGGATTACCTACCCTAGTTTCGGAACCGGGATCCCATTGCAGATTTCGGACACGGCCGGTAACTACGGTTTGTCATAATTTTCCAGGCGCTCCAAATGGACAAATTGCCGCAGCGTCGGCCAGGTGCACATGTGTTCAAACCAGATTTCGAGACCGATCATCCCACCGCCTGTGGCGGCGGCAAAGGTTATGATCCATGCTGGAACCGGCGGCGGATCCTGAAAGGCGCATGGAAAAGAAACCACCAACCCCGTCCAGCCGCCAATCTTGGAGACCCGCTTCAGCGTGCACACTCTTTTCAGACCGGCCGCTTCATTCCGGGCGAACCGGGCTAAATTTTCGATGATTTTTTCCTTCTTCATAAACACTTTCCCGAGCTGCGTTCGTTGCGGGAGCCGTGGGTTGGCCCTTACAGCCGAATTCCCTCAATAATGCACCGCAAGCCAGATCGTGTCGCAGTCTGGGTCGGTCCATTCAACCCGATGTTTGACGTGGGCGCCGATGTTCAGGTAATCACCGGCCTTAAGAACTACAACATCTTCGTGGCCTTCGATCTTCAGCCCGGCACTGCCCTGGACCACCAGTATAAATTCACTGCGATGCTGGTCGTACCAGAAGTCTTCCGGTGAAGCGTGTCCCCGCGAAACGATCCGCTCGATCGTTACATTGGCAGTGGTGCAGATCGTCTCAAAGAATTCCTCCGGCAAATCGGCCGGGACGTCTCTGAATAAATTTTCCATCTGTGAGATCCGGTTGCGGTATCAGAAAGATTTAAAGTGATCGGATTTTATTGTTCCGATCCGAATGTCCACTTTTTGAAAATCTTCAAAAGATATGGTCTTTTTTACAGGAGCATGTTTCATCTGTACATCCCCAATATATTTCGCGTTACGCCGTAAATCACAGAAAGTCAAAGGATGCAGATCGAGGTAGGAGCGGCGCAGTTTTTGACTGTCTGAGTACATTTGCCTTGTGATGCTTTCGTGGATTCATTTTTAAAAAGTGCTTTGACTTTATAGCCAATCGCAATTGGGTCAGCATCCTTTTCAATACAGACTGAAACGTGCCCCCATGAAACCGGGAGTACAAATTGAAAAAAGTTTCCGTATCTGATCAACAGGTACTCCAAACCACCGCAATCAATGTTTCCTCTTTGGGATGCTGCTTTTAGCATTACAGGGTTGACTATTAACTCTTCATATTTATCGGATTCCGAACTACTTGCACCTTTAGTGTTTTCTTTTGTGCGAGTTTCCAATTTGCCATCTTTATAAATGGCAACATATCGAACATATTCTGAAATTCTAAAAATATCGTCAATCATTTGGTATTCCTATTTCTTGCACGACGTGGATATAACCGGCGGGAATCGAGCGCAACGGAATTCCCGTCCGAGTGCTTGGCGTGGTTAGCCATCGGCCACTTTCCTCTGGATTGGAATGACTTCCGTGACTGCCCCTTCCTTTGTGAACATATCCTTTGGGTTCCACCAAACGATTAGGCTGGCAACGGCGATTAACAGGTATGTGTCGTAGGGTTGGGCATCCGGAAAGATCGGGTTCATCAACTGGAAGTGGAAAAATGTCGGCAGCAGAATGCTGCCATGTGACCTGTTGAACAGTGCCGTCACGATAACGCTTATCGCCAAGCACCCAGCAAAGAACGCCGTGAATGACCACTCGCTCTGCTGGGTTCCGCTCAAGAGGAAGGCAGGGAAATGCCACAGCCCCCATATGACACCAAGAATCAGCCCGCCCCAGATTGGAGCGAACTTCCTTTGCAGAAGAGGAAGGGCGAGACCACGCCAGCCGAACTCCTCGATCGGGCCTTTGATTGCGGCTAGGACTAACGCCACGAGCATTGCCTGAAAGGACCTAAATGGAAACGGTTCCGTAAAAAGGTTCCCTCTAAGTGCGGAACCGCCAATGAAGATCAACGGAAGGCCAATGATCATAAAGGCATACCAAGCCGCGCTGCAACGCCATAGCAATGCACGCCCGAGGAAGCGCCGCAGCCCTGCGAGGCCACCGCTACTGGCAACAAGAGTGAACGCCGCGATTGCAGGAGCATACACCGCCAGGAAAAAGAGTGGATGGTTGCCGGTGAGCTGACCAAACACCGCTTCAATACGTTCCGACAAAAAGATGTACAAACCAAGGATACCCCAGGCCAAACCGAACGAGATCAGCAGAAATGGAATGAATGAACGGAACGGTACTCGGTATGCTTCACGCGCTGCGGTGGCTGGGGGCATGTTCTTCCTCTTACACGGCTAACGGTTGAGCTGAGCAGCAGGCGATAAAAATATCGGGCTACTTCAGGACCCAACGAAAAACCCCGCCAGTTGTTCCTGTCTGCTCCACCGAAGGGTTATACACTATTTATAGTTGAGTGAAAGGTTGATCGCAGCTAAATTCAGCTTTTTGTCTGCTGTCCACAAAGGGGTGCCTGCTAGCTTGGCAGACGCTAAAATGTTCACATCGACAAAACCAATTCCGATTCTCATTAGCTGGTTTTTTTCGATAAAGAATAGGAATTCATCGAACTCAAGCATGGGAGCCGACGGGAGGGATTTAAGTAAGGACAGGATTTCATCGCGGTTGTTGATATTGCCGCAGGCCAGCTCGCCAATGACAAACGGATGGCAAATGACCTCGGCATCCATCAGCAACCGTTCGAGTTGCTGATTCCCATTCCGGAGGTGTGCAACCCAAATCGAGGTGTCTACAAGCACCATAATTGGCGTTATCCATTTCTGCGTCTTGGAATGGGACGCAGATTACCCTCAGTGCCACCGAGCTTAGCTAGCCGCTTTGCACTCTCGCGAGCAATCAAGGCCTCTAAACCAAGTCGCACCAGCGCGGTTTTTTCTGTAACGCCGGTAAGTTTCGATGCTTTTTCCAAAATCTGATCGTCTATGTTGAGTGTTGTTCGCATATGCATATATATGCATCATTTGTACATGAGTGTCAAGAAATTTCGCAGAACGTTGCGGCTGCGCGGCGCGCGGACGCGCGTCCGACCCCAGCCGCTTGTTCGCTTCATCGGTACACGTCTTTTCGGTGACCAACATTTACGATCCAGACTACCAGCTCGTCATCTTGGATAGAATATAAAATTCGATAGCGTCCCTGACGCAAGCGATAACGTTCTTGCCCCGTAAGTTTTTCACACCCGGCAGGCCGAGGGTCCTCTCCCAGCTTCTGAATTCGGCTCAAAATTTTCTTTAGATCATTTTTTGGAAGGAATGAAAGGTCCTTCTGGACAGATTTTTTGAAAAAGATCTTATATGCGGCCATCTCTTTTAAGCATCTTGACCATGTCATCGTAACTGATCAGCTCTTCGTCAGCCCTCTTTTCAAAAGCTTCCAGGTCTTCAGCATCCTCTGAAAGGGCTTCTCTGACAGCTTCATTAACCAGTTCAGATACAGATCTGGATGTTTCAACAGATTTAAGCCGCAAAGCCTTGTGTAGGTCAGAGTTAAAGTAGATGGTAACGCGTTTGGTTTCAGTTGCCACAATGCCACCTCCCAGTGTTGCTATAGCACCATAGCGACATGACGTTAAATTGTCAAGTATGGGTTTAGCGGCGGGAATAAAGTGCAGCGGAATTCCCGTCCGAGTGAATGGCGTGGTTATGACTCCATTAGTCGCTCTCTGCAATCCACAGCAGACCGGCCGTATCGGAACCAACCAATACTCTTAGCATTCCATTGTCCTATGAATACACATAACGCTGCCGGTCACCGGCGGCTATAAAGCGCATCCGAATGGCAGTCCAGTGCACAGGCTTGTTATGTTATCTCTTTTGTTATTTTGGCGCACAGCTCTTGATTCAGAACTTTGCCATCTTTGAATACACTGGCACACAGCAGGCCCTCTCGAACGAAACCTGCCTTCTCGAGCACTCGGATCGATCCCATATTTGTTGCATACGGCTCCGCATATATCCGATACAGCTCGAACTTCTCAAACGCGTAGTCCGTCAGTATTTTCACTGCCTCAGTCATAATACCTTTATTCCAAAATGGCTCTGCGAGCCAGTATCCCAGCTCGGCGGTAAAGCGATGAACATCGGTTCCGAGCATGAGACCGATGCTGCCGATAGCCTCCACCTCAGTTGCAATGGCAAAAACTGTTCTTGGTTCCCGCTGCATCACTTTGGCCAGAAATATATTTGCATCTGAGAGGTTGTAAGGGTGAGGGAATGCATCTCTCAGATTGATCCAAATTTTACGGTTATTGGCATACTTCGTGATTGAAGGAACGTCATTCTCTTGCCAGTCACGGAGCAGGTAGTCGTTAAAACATATTTCCATTTTGTTTATCTCACATAACGCTCCGGCTCACGGTTGAGGGCCGCTTTTTGGCCTGAATCCCTGTGCAGCCGGTTTGTTATAAGCTAAGTTATAATTTTACTTTTATGTGCTTATACCGGGTTCACTTAGTCCTGTTTCCCATTCTATATCACAATCAGCGCAATAATAATTTATTGGATCGCCCTCACTTCTGTATTTTATTGTTGGCTCAGGAATATATTCTTTACAATTAGGACATACAAATTTTTTCAACCGTACTTTTTGCCAAGTAGTACCAAACATAGCTATTAGAATAATTAATGAGATAAGCGAATATTTGATAATGGGATTTTCCCAATTGAATATACCAATTATAATGAATAAAAATATTATTGGTACTATTACAAATATTTCTTTTCTTATGTAGTTATCTCCAAACTTTCTATATGGCAATTTTTGCATAGTAGTTTTTCTTATAACGTTTCCGGTGAGCAGCGGCCTATATAATCTACAAGTTTGCACGGCCTTTACGTAAAACCGCGATCTTCACGCTGTCTGCTCCACTGGCTGGTTAGAGGTTTTAGACGTTCAGATTGAAACCAAGATCAACCTCAGATGCTGGCAAACCGCCGCGTATGCCCCAATTATCAAGGGGCGGCTCGTACAAAATAATGAAAACATCGGACGGAGTGATGTCGAGCTCACCAAACCGGCGGACAATAGACTTATAGAGATTACGTTTTGCATCCAATGACCGCCCCGGAAACAAAACAATCTCAACTAGAGTATAGTTTTCCGTTTTTCCAGGTGGCACCGCAAAGTGCTCGGGCTTGTGCTCAATATAGCGGATCTGGCGATCGCCTTCAGGCACCTTGAGTGCTTCACGCTGGGCTTGGTAAACTGCTTCCATAAGCGCAGCAACCTCTTTCGCAGGACGACTTTTCCGTACTTCGATTTTCGCGAATGGCATGATTACCTCTAACAATGATTAAGTGAAATTAATTCCCGAATATTGGAAAAAATATTGTCAAATTTTCCAAAAATCTATTTTGCGTAATGGTTTTCCCCGGCTTTCTATCTTTCTTTTCAGGCTCTCCTGGATCGCGACAAGTTTTTAAAATCATATCTAAAATTACATCTGCTGACTCATCTTGTCTTGTAGTATATACTGCCGATTTCCAATATACACTCAAGACCTCTTGGACACTGTTCTTCGGGTCTTGGGTGTCAAAATTCTTTTACTTCTGGGAATCGCTTTTTTTGTATAACATCAACATCTTACAGTAATTTGCCCCATTCAGCAATGAATTGGTATTTTTGAAGTGCTTTGTTCAATAAAATTGAAAGGTTATGTAGCTATGAAAATATGCGACGCCACAGTAATTCATAAGAAGGGAATTTTTGAAAAGTTGGAGTGGGCGGCCTTGCAAAATTTATAAGATCTTTACGGAAGTGCGGAATCAGTATGCCCATTTGGATTTTTGCGTATTACAAGGAAGAAGGGGCCTTCAATACAGGGCTCTTCTGGATGGAGGAACGGAAGATCTGTTCAGAATGATAGTTCTTTTTCAATAAAGCTTCAGGTAGCCTTCCGGAACCAGGCTGGTGGCCAGCATGACCGTGTTGATGTCGATGTGGCCGGTCCAGGTTTCGGCAGCCTGGTTTTTCGCCTCGAGCCAGAATGTTTCGATGTTTTCACGCAGGTGCAAATGGTGGATGATCGCCTTGAGGTGCAAATCGATCCGTTTGTTGCCTTCGAAGGCGGAAGGCTGTTCTTCGACCCGGGCTTGCAGCATTTCGGCGGCTGTCAAACCGATGCCCAGGCCGAGTTCCCGAAACGCCAACCGGTATTCGGACGGCAGCTGCAGCGAGCGGCTGTTCGCATAGGAGTCCAGGCCGCGGGCCGACGATGCCAGCAGTTCTTCGAGCAGGGCGGTCTCGGGCAGATGTTCGGTTGCGACCATCTGGCCCAGCTTACAGGCATCGGCAAGCAGACCGCCGATGCCCAGCGGGTCGTCGGTGTCCCAGGAGCGGCCCCAGCACATGTCGGCCAGGTTGCCGACGACCGGCTCGAGTGCTCCGGGGTCGCTGTCGTCCGGGAATCGGGCTGCTGTCGAGCGGAGCTGAAAGGCGGTGACGAGCCCATCGAGGGGGTCGTGGTGTCCCATGGAAGCGACCAGCGGGCGGGAGAGATCGATGCTCATCTTCCAGTACATGCGTTTGGGACCGACGGTGCCGGAGGGGTGGGTGAAGGCCCTGTGAGCTGCTGTGCCCAGCTCGATGGACCAGCGATGGTATCGGGTATCGCCGGTAACGCGGCTGAGGCAGTCCAGTGCGTGCATCCATTTGGTCAGGTAGTGGTAGTACTGGCCGTCGCGATCCCATTCCAGGCGTTCGTCGAACGGCTCGCCGGGACCGCGTTCGTTGAGCTTTTTGCCGATGCGCAGCCCGCCGCTGGTGGGATGGCGGCGGCCCTGCTCTTCGTCCAGTCCGCTGATCCAGCGGGTGCGCCGGTCATCGGCCCGGTGCCGGCCCAGTACGCGGTGTACCTGTTCGACCAGCCGCAGGGCCAGTTCCAGAAAAGTATTCTTTTCGGTGCGGCGATGCAGCGCCAGAAAATTGCAGACCGCAAATGCGTCGGTCCACAGGTAGCGGCGGGGAGCGTTATGGGGCTGCCGCAGCCCGGTGCGGTCGGCAAATTCCAGCATGAGGGCGGTGGCGGTTTGCAATGCACGTTCGCTGGTCATGGTCTGTTTCTGCCGATGTGGGTGAATCAAATATGGATGCGGCCGCAAAGCAACCAGGTTTCGAAACGATCCATTGCGATGCCGGCCTGCAGATGAAGCCGGCTCCGGGGATGTGCCGGTGCGGGCAATGCGGCATGAGCATGCCGGTCTTTTTAGGAGCCGGTTTCCCTGTAACAGTAACCACGCAGGATGCCGGCGTCATGGGCCGACCCGGAAAAAACCGCCGGGAAGATACCGGCGGGTCGGATTCTAACGGCCGGCAAAGCCCCGGGGCGGCGGCGCATGTTGTTGCGGCAGCCCCGACGGCCTAAAACAGCAGCAGCCCCTCGTAGCGATTGAGGGCTCTGTCCAGCATTCTGGCGTTGGGCGCCAGGCGGTTCAGTTCCTCCCAGAAGCGGGGGCTGTGGTCCTTGATGCGGGTGTGGACCAGTTCGTGCAGGATGACGTAGTCCATCAACGCGGCGGGCAGGCGCACCAGGGCCAGGTTCAGGTTGATGTTGTTTCTGCCCGAACAGCTGCCCCATCGGGTCTTCTGCTGTTTTATAAAGACCTTGTTAAACGGGTATCCGTGGGCGGCGGAAAGCTGCTCGAGACGGTCTATCAAAAGTTGGCGGGCCGCCTGTGGATCAAGGTGCCGGCTGGTTTTGATCCTGGCGGCTTCGTCTTCGAGCCGGGCCATTCGCTGCAGGTGTTTTTGCATCCATCTGGATTTGGACCGGGCGACCTGCCGGGCCGTATCAAATGGAACGCCGTAGGGTACGGCGACGCGAATGCCTTTGCGGGGACGGATCGAAAGACAGATGTGTTTGGCTCGCCGGCTGCGTTCCAGCAGCACTTCCCCGACGCCTTCGATGCGGATTTTTTGGGATTTCATGTCTGAATCGGAACAATGCGCGGCTGTGTTGACAGTGATTGTCGATCAACGATATGAATGAAGTAGCAACGTTTGCACGGATTTAAACGAAAGTCCATGATTTTATCGCCGCCTGGTGTGCGCCGGGGGCCGATACGGCAAGGTTTTGACAGCTTCGTGGAAAACACCGGTTCCAGCAGCCTGAAACCCCTCACGGCCTGGTTGCGCCAGATCAGCCTGGAGCATGTTCCGATTCGGATCCTGCTGCCCGTGGTGCTGACGGCGCTGCTGTTTGTCGGTACGATCTTTTTGCTGATCCTGCCCAGCATCGAAGCGCGAATGCTGGCCGACAAGCGCCAGATGGTCAGCGAGCTGACCGAGGCGGCTTGGAGCATCCTGGATGCCTATCACCGCAAGCAGGCGGCCGGAGAGCTTTCCCGCGCCGAAGCCCAGTCGCTGGCCGTCGATACCCTGCGAAGCATGCGCTATGGTCCGGAAGGCAAGGATTACTTCTGGATCAACGACATGCGCCCTTTTCTGGTGATGCACCCTTACCGCTCGGATTTGGAGGGAAGCGACATCTCCGGGTACGCCGACCCCAGCGGCAAGAAGCTTTTTGTCGAATTCGTCCGCACGGTGCAGGCCGAGGGCGCCGGCTACGTCGACTACCAGTGGCAGTGGAAGGACGACCCCGGCCGCATCGTTCCCAAAATCTCTTACGTCAAGGGGTTTGAACCCTGGGGCTGGATTGTCGGAACCGGCATTTACGTGGAAGACGTGCGGGCCGAAATCGCGGCGCTGACCCGCAAGTTGACCTGGATCTGCGTGGTGATTTCGCTGGTGATCATCGGGCTTTCCAGCTACATCATCCGCCAGGGCGTGCGCAGCGAGCACCGCCGCCGGCAGTCCGAAGAGGCCCTGCAGCGCAGCGAGGAAAAATATCGCCTGCTGACCGAAACCGCCCGGGAGTTTATCCTGGCCTTTCAGGCCAACGGGCGGCTGGTGTATGCCAACCGTGCCTGGCTGCGTGCCGGCGGCTACGAGGGCCACACGATGATGGCCATGAACATCGCCGATCTGCTGCCGGAAGCCGAAAGGGCCGCCTTTCGCGAGCGGGTGGACCAGTTGATCGCCGGGCGGGCCGAGGGCGAGCTGTTCGAAACCGAATTTGTCACCAAGTCGGGCCTGCGCATCCCGGTGGAAGCCATGCTGGCCAAGCTGGCCGCTGAGGACGAGATCCAGCGCGTGTTCATCGCCGCCCGGGACATGACCGAGAAGAAGCGGGCCGAAAAGCAGGCCGAGCTGCACCGCGAGCAGCTGTTTCAGGCCGACAAAATGGCCACGCTGGGCACGCTGGTCTCCGGGGTGGCCCACGAGATCAACAATCCGGTGACCTTCGTGATGATGAACGCACCGATTCTGCAGAAGACCTGGGAGTCGGTCCTGCCGATCCTGGACGAACACCAGCGCCGCCACGGCGACTTCAAGGTCGGCCAGATGGACTATTCCCGGCTGCGCGACCGGCTGCCGGCCCTGGTGGGCGACATTACCGCCGGCGCCGCCCGGGTCAAGGCCATTGTGGCCGATCTGAAGGATTTTGCCCGCCAGGGGCCGCCGGAAATGGCCGATGCGGTCGATCTGAACGCGGTGGCCGAAAAGGCCGTCTCGCTGCTGGCCAACCTGATCAAGAAATCCACCCGCAATTTTACGGTTGACTCCGGCTCCGATCTGCCGACTTTCTGCGGCAACGCCCAGAAAATCGAGCAGGTCATCATCAATTTGCTGGTCAACGCCTGCCAGGCCCTGAACGATCCCGGGGATGCGGTTGTGCTGAAAACCGGCTGGGAACCGGGCAGCGGCAGCCTGTATGTCGAAGTCCGGGACCAGGGCGGCGGCATCCCGGTCGACCGGCTGCAGCGCATCCGGGATCCGTTTTTTACCACCAAGCGCGACAGCGGGGGCACCGGGCTGGGGCTGGCCATTGCCGATCGCATCGTCGAGGACCACGGCGGCCGCATGCTGTTCGACTCGGAGGTGGGCCGGGGCACCACCGTGCGGGTCGATTTTCCGGTATCGCGCGCCGGCAGTCAGGACGTCGCATGAGCAGCGCCGTCCATCCATTGAATCCCATTGTGGTCGTCGACGACGAGGCCCCGATTCTGCTGGCCATCGACACGGCCCTGCAGATGGCAGGCTTCAGTCACATCGTCACCTGCCAGGACAGCCGCGAGGTCATGGGGATGCTGGCCGAACAGCCGCCCGAGGTCCTGCTGCTGGATCTGACCATGCCGCACATCGACGGCCGGCAGCTGCTGGAGCAGGTCAACCGGGAGTTCCCGGAAATACCGGTGATCATCGTCACCGGCGCCGTGGATGTGGATACCGCGGTGCAGTGCATGCGGGCCGGCGCCTTCGACTACGTACTCAAGCCGGTGGAAATCGACCGGCTGGTGGCTGCGGTGCAGCGGGCCGTGTCGCTGCGGGAGCTGAAGCGCGAAAACGACCAGCTGCGCCGGCACATCCTCTCCGATGACCTGCAGCGGCCGGAAGCCTTTGCCGCCATCGTGACCCGCAGCAAGAAAATGCTGGCCATATTTCAGTACATCGAGTCGGTCGCCCGGACCTCGCAGCCGGTGCTGATCCGCGGTGAAACCGGGGTGGGCAAGGAGCTGGCCGCGCGCAGCCTGCACGCCCTCAGCGGCCTTAAAGGGGCGTTTGTGGCGGTCAACGTGGCCGGCCTGGATGACAATGTGTTTTCCGACACGCTGTTCGGCCACGTCCGCGGGGCCTTTACCGGGGCCGAGCGCGACCGGCGCGGTCTCATCGAGCAGGCCTCCGGCGGCACCCTGTTTCTGGATGAAATCGGCGATCTGAGCCCCGCCTCCCAGGTCAAGCTGCTGCGCCTGGTCCAGGACCGGGAATATTTTCCGCTCGGCCGGGACGAACCGGCCCGATCCGACGCCCGCATCGTGGCCTCCACCAACGCCGACCTGTGGGCGCTGCAAAATTCCGGCGCATTCCGCAAAGACCTGCATTACCGGTTGCGCACCCACCGTATCTACATTCCGCCGCTGCGCGAGCGCCCGGAAGACATCCCGGTGCTGGTGGATCATTTCCTGGCCGGAGCCGCCCAAAAGCTCGATAAACCCAAGCCGGAGGTTTCCGGCGAGCTTTACGGCCTGCTGGAAAACTATCCGTTTCCGGGCAACGTGCGCGAACTGCAGACCCTGGTGTTCGATGCCGTCAGCCGGCACAAATCCGGGTTGCTGTCGCTGCAGGTGTTTCGTGAAAACGTGCTGCAGTTTCACCGCCGGGAAGACACCGACCTCCGGTCGGCGGCGTCTGAGCCCGCAAAAGGCGAGGCGCCGGTTCGCTTTTCTCATAAACTGCCGACCATCAAACAGGCCACCGGGCTGCTGGTAGAAGAGGCCATGCGGCGGGCCGGTGGCAATCAGTCCGCTGCGGCCGCCATGCTCGGCATTTCCCAGCAGGCACTCAGCAAGCGACTCAAGAAAAAAGAGTCGAGTTAATTCCCGCTCCCGTTTCCGGCTGCACACCTCCGGCATCCCCCACAACAAAAGTTGTAACCACAACCAGGGTTGTTTTTGATTGTTGGCCCGGAAACATTGGGGCTTGAGAAGCAATGCCGACTGCGCCCACAACTTTGGTTGTAAATTCGATTTACGGCCGCAGCGGCCATGTTCCCAATTTTTTATATGAATTTCAATTGGATATGGATTCCAGCCGGTTTGGCATTTTTCTTGCGATGAATCGAAGTCAAATTTCATTTTTGTTCCCTATTAATTCGGCAAATGAATGACATTCACTGAACATCGTTCATGCCATCGCAAGGAGGAGGAGGTTCGACCATGACGGAGATTAAGAATCGCGGGTGGACAGTCACCATGGCGGGTCTGGGCATCAACCTGGCGCTGGGTATTTTATACACCTGGAGCATTTTTAAACAGGAGATCAAGGAGTCGATCCTGGCCGGTGACGGCCGCTTCAACTGGGATATCGCTTCGCTCAACGATCCGTTTGCCGTTTGCTGTCTGATGTTCACCCTGGGCATGCTGGCGGCCGGACGGCTGCAGGACAAAGTCAACCCCCGCATCACGGCGATTTTCGGCGGGCTGCTCACCGGTGCCGGGCTGATGGCCACTTCCCAGAGCACCCTGCTGGCCAACTGGATCCTGGGCTTCGGCGTGCTGACCGGTCTGGGGCTGGGATTCGGGTATGCCTCGGCCACCCCGCCGGCCATCAAGTGGTTTCCGCCGTCGAAAACCGGGATGATCGCCGGGCTGGTGGTTGCCGGCTTCGGCCTGGCCGCCGTCTACATCGCACCGCTGGCCACCTATTTGATCGGCCAGTTCGGACTGGATCGGTCCATGATGATCTTCGGCATCGCCTTTATCTTCATCGTCTGTGCGCTGGCCATGCTGCTGGTCAATCCGCCGGAAGGCTACAAGCCTGAAGAGGTCAAACCCAAGAACGTGAAAAAGCTGCGACCGGCGGTAAAAACCGAGGAGTTTCCCCCCAGCGAGGTGATCAAGACCAAGGCCTTTTTCAAGCTCTGGGTGATGTTCTGCATCGGCTCCGGCGCCGGGCTGATTATTATCGGCAGCGTGGCCGGCATGGCCAAGCAGAGCCTGGGCACCTGGGCCTGGATCGTGGTGGCGCTGATGGCCGTTGGAAATGCCAGCGGCCGGATCGTTGCCGGCATCATCTCCGATAAGATCGGGCGTACCCTCACCCTGGCCATCATGCTCTCGCTGCAGGGAGTGATCATCACCGCGCTGATTTTCATCGGTGAAAGCCAGGCCACCCTGCTGCTCACGGCCGCCACGCTGATCGGGTTCAACTACGGCACCAACCTGTCGCTGTTTCCCTCGGCCACCAAGGACTATTTCGGGCTGAAAAATTTCGGCACCAACTACGGTCTGGTCTTCTCGGCCTGGGGTATCGGCGGTTTTATCTTCCCGCGGGTAGCCCAGATGATCGTCGCCAAAACCGGTTCTCCTGAGACGGCCTACATCATGGCGGCTTTCCTGCTGTTTTTGAGCGCCGGGATGGCACTGATCACCCGGGCCCCGCGCAGCCTGCGTGAAAAGGCCACCATCATCGGCGAGCTGGAGCCGGGCAAGCTCTACAGCGGCTACTTCATTTATCAGCCCGGATTTGTATCGGAAACCGAAGGCGAAGCAGCGGCGGAGAAATCCTCCAAGAGTCGAATTCGATTGTTTCCGAAACTGTTTGCCACGCGTTAACTATAAAACCGGCCGTCTTCGGCGGTGGAAAACGCCGTCGAAGACGGCCCGAATCAAATGAAGCGTCAATACCGGCTGCGAACCCTCGTAACGATGGGCGATCAAAATGCCGGGCGGGCGGGTGCGCGGACGACGAAATCAAAGAACTCCGGCGCGGTCTAGGCAACACCGGGTACCGCGACCCTGGATTCCGGATTCGTAAAGGATATCGGCATGTCGGTGGCAGAACGCTGGAAATCCGAACACCCCGAAAGTGCAGAAGAGCTGGCGGCGGCCCTGGAGATGAAGCACAAGGCCCTGGAAATCAACCGGGCCCTGGGCAGCCTGACCGGCATGGTCGACGACTACAGCCGCCTGGCGGTCCTGTACGGTTTGGCCGGCGATGTGGATACCGCCCGGGTCATGCTCGACAGTGCCCAGGCGATCGACCGCGAAGGCAGCCGGCGCAGCCGGATTGCCGATTGCTGCAGTGAACTGGGGCGGATATTGTTGGCCGGCAATTTTTCCGAACCGGCCGCAGCGCTGTTTCAGGAAGGCCTGCGGCTGCATCGGTCGCTCGGACGGAACCGGGACGCTCTGGAAGACTACCTGGGGCTGTTGGCCGTCCAGCGAGCCAACGGCAAGCGCCAATCGTCGATCCCCCTGCTGGTCGAGGCCCTGGAATTTGCCCGCAGCGTCCGTGAGCGCGAAACCATGGCGGTATTGCTGGGTTGGCTGGCCGCCGCCTACCTGCTCCGGGGGCAACCGTCCCGCGCCTTGCCCCTGCTGGAAGAGGCCGGTGAGATCCAGCGCCAGGGTCAGAATCAGCCCGGACTGGCCGAAACGTTGGGACATCTGGGACTGGCATTGACCATGCTGGGACGCTTCCATGCCGCCGATAAAGCGCTCTGTGAAGCGTTGCGGTTGAACCGCGCCCTGGGTTGCGGCCGGCGGGAGGCGGACAACCTGGCCAATCTGGGCAATCTTTACTGGTCGGTGGAACTGACCGGCGAGGCCCGCAAACACTATGAAGCCGCCCGGTCTCGATTTCTGGCTCTCGGCGACCACCGCAAGGCGGACCGGGTGCAGCGCCTGCTTCACGACCTTGCGTTGGTCACCGGCGCCGCTTCGTCCCGGTAACTCCCACCGGTCTGCCTTTGCCCGGCCGGAGAGCCTTCCGTTCCGATTCGAATTCTCACGGCGGCGGAGGCGATCGACGGGCTGCCGCTGATTTTATTCCCTCCATTCAAGTCTCAAACGGCCAATCATCATACTGACCAGCCGCTATTCCGCTCCGTAGCGTTTCAATTTCTTGTGCAGGGTTTTGCGGGTGATCCCCAGACGGCGGGCCGCCTCGCTTTTGTTGCCGCCGGCCGCCTCCAGAGCCGCCAGGATGGCGTCTTTTTCGATCTCTTCCAGCGGACGGGTTCGGGACAGATCCAGTTGCGAAGGAGCCGGCGTTTCGTCCTCCAAAGCGCGGGTGATCGACATTGGGAGCTGCTTTTCGGTGACGTGGTCGCCGGTGAGCAGGATGACGGCTCGTTCGACGGCGTTTTCCAGCTCCCGCACGTTACCGGGCCATTCGTATTTCAGCAGCATATCCATGGCCTGCGGGGTGAAGCCCTTGACGTCCTTGCGGTTTTTTTCGGCGAACTTGCCCAGGAAGTGCTGGGCCAGCAAGGGGATGTCCTCGCGGCGCTCCCGCAGGGGCGGGATTTCCAGGGCCACCACGTTCAGCCGGTAAAACAGATCTTCACGAAATTGCCCGCTTTCCACCGCCTGCAGCAGGTCGCGGTTGGTGGCGGCCAGCACGCGCACGTCCACCGGCAGGGTTTCTTCTCCGCCCACGCGCTGGATCTCTTTTTCCTGCAGCACGCGCAGCAGCTTGGCCTGCATGGCCGCCGAGGTCTCTCCGATTTCGTCCAGAAACAGGGTGCCGCCGTCAGCCTGCATGAAACGGCCTTCCCGGCGCCGGTCCGCCCCGGTAAAGGCCCCCTTTTCATGGCCGAAAAGCTCGGATTCCAGCAGGGTGTCGGTGAGCGCGGCGCAGTTGACCACCACCAGCGGATGCTCGCGGCGCGGGCTGTTGTGGTGAATGGCGCGGGCGATCAGCTCCTTGCCGGTGCCGCTTTCCCCGCTGATCAGCACCGTGGCCTCCGACGGGGCGATCATGGCGACCATCTCCAGCAGTTCCTTCATGGCCCGGCTGCGGCCGATGATCTTGCCCAGGTCGAAATCTTCGCGCAGCCGTTCTTTCAACGCCTGGTTTTCGCTGCGCAGTTCGGTGTGCTCCAGGGCCCGTTCGAGGGTGATCTTCAAGGCCTCGAAATCCAGGGGCTTGGTCAGATAGTCGTAGGCGCCGGTCTTCAGCGCTTCGACCGCCGACTGCACCGAGGAATAGGCCGTCATGATCAATACCGGGATGGCCGGGTTGTAGGCGTTGATGCGGCGCAGGGCTTCCAGACCGCTCATGGTCGCCATGCGCACGTCCATCAGGATCAGGTCGAAGGGACCCTGCCGGACTTTTTCCACCGCCACAGCGCCGTCGTCGGCCGTGGTGACCTGGTAGCCCCAGCTTTTGACGATGGTTTTCAGGGTGGCCAGGTGACCCGGGTCGTCGTCGACGATCAGCACATGCGATGATTTCTGGACCAAGGAATCCTCCTTTACGATTGCACCGGCAGGAAAATGGTAACCACCGAGCCCGCACCGGGGGTGCTGCGAACCTTGATCCGGCCGTTGTGGGCCTCGATGAGCTTGTGGACGATGGCCAGTCCCAGGCCGGTGCCTTTCGATTTGGTGGTAAAATAAGGGTCGAAGATCTGGCTCAGGTGTTCGGGGGCAATGCCGCTTCCGGTGTCGGCGATTTCGATCCGCACCTCCCCGTCGTCGGCTTTACGACTTTTCACCGTCAGTCGGCCGCCGCGATCCATGGACTCGATGGCGTTCAGGTACAGGTTGAGCAGACACTGGGAAAAACGGTCCGGATCCAGCGCGACCTGCAGCGGCTCGGATTCGTTTTCCAGCCGCACCTCGATTTGCCGGGTGCGGGCATCCTGTTCGATCAGCCGCACCGAGTGCGCCAGCAGCGGTGCCAGCTCCACCGGCTGCCGGCGCAGTTCGGAAGGCCGGGCGAATTCCAACAGTTCGGTAATCACCCGGTTCAAACGGTCCACCTCCTGGACCATGACCTCGGCCGCCTCCCGGTCCTGGCTGCCCGCTTCGGCGCGGCTGCCGAAATACGTGGCAATGCCCTTGATGGAGCTGAGCGGATTGCGGATTTCATGGGCCACGCCGGCGGCCAGGCCGCCCAGGGCCGCCAGTTTTTCCTGGCGGCGGATTTCTTCCTGCAGGCGCCGGATTTCCCCCAGATCCCGCAAAATGATGATGTTACCAACAAACCGCCCCTCTTCGTTGACGATGCGCGCGGCACTGACCGCCAGCGGCACCTGCCGCCGCTCCGCAAAGGCACACTCCATTTCTTTTTCCAGGACCGGCCCTCCGGCCTCCAGCTGCGCCTTGAGTCCGCACCAGCAGGATGGCAGCACCGCATCCGGGTCCTTGTCCATGGCCGCTGCAGCGCTCTTGCCGGTGATGGTTTCGGCCGCATCGTTGAAAAAGGCGATCTTGCCGTTGCGGTCGGTGGCGATCAATCCCACCGGCAGATTGGAAACCACCTCGTCGGCGAAGGCACTGGTGTCCTGCAGGGTCCTGCGGGTGGTGCGGTAGCTCTGGGCCCAGAACATCGACACCAGTCCGCCGAAGCCCAGCAGAAGCAGCACGGCCGATATGATGACCGTGTTGCGGATGTCTTCCCGGCGGGCTTCTTCAAAGGGGGTGACATCCAGGCCGGCTAGGATGATTTCGCGCCGTTCTTCGGCCGGCGGCAGCCGGCGGCCCATCATCATGCCGTGGCGGCGCATCATGTGTTCGTGGCCCGCCATATTGCCCGGCCTCAGCGGCTGGAACCGATGATAGACTTCGAATGTACGGCCCTTCGGATCGGTGACGATCCGCCAGGTAAAGGCATCCGGAGACCCGGCGGCCTGCATATCGCGGGGATACGCGCCGCCGATCTGCTGCGGGTCGCTGTGGGCGAGAATGCGCCCGTCTGCGTCGATCAGCGCCATGTAAATGACACCGGGCAGCCGGGCGGTCTCTTCCAGCAGTTTCTGCACCAGCTGGTCGCCCCACATCATGTGGCGCATACCGGTGCGGGCACCGGCCTCCACCCCCCGGATGATTGCGGCACCTTTTTCGGTCAGGATGTCGGACATGTACCGTTTTTCGCGGTTGTAGTTTTGCACCGCCAGCACCACCACCACCACCAGCAGAATCAAGGTGGCGCCGACGATCAGACCGGGCGAGGTTTGATGCAGGCCGCCGCGGGGCTTAAAGGATTTGCGTTGCAGCATCGGTTTTTTGTCCCAAAGTGGTTGCGGTTTGCCGATTCCTTCCGTGGAAAAGGTAAGATTGAGCGGGTATTTTGTAAACAGGCTGTTGGCTGTAAAACTTGTTTCCGGGTAATTTGGTTACAATCCGTCTTCGGTTTTCCCGCCCATCGCAATACGCAGCAAAACGCATGCCCTTGCCATCCGCATCCGGCAACCTACGTTTTGGTTGTGATGCAAAACTGGAGATTCCAGAGAAAACGGATTTTTAACATTCAGGGAGGTTTGGCATGAAGAAATATCAATTGGCATGGGCAGTTGCGATCATGATGCTGCTGATGGGGGCAGCCGCCACGGCCTTGGCGCAGCAGGGACAGCCGGCACCGCCGCAGGGGCCGCAGTCCGGGGAAGGCTGGTTTTGTCCCTGGTGCGGACGAAGCCAGGACTACGGCCCCGGATACGGACCGGGAATGCATCGCGGCTACGGTATGGGACCGGGCATGCATCGCGGTTATGGCGATGAGATGGGGCCCGGCATGCATCGCGGTTACGGCGGCTATGGGTCGGGCAGGATGCACCGCGGCTACGGTCCGGGACCCGGATACGGATATCGTCCCGAACCCTACCGTCCGGGGCAGCAGCGCCAGTTCAGCAAGGACGAAGCCGAAGCCATGGTGGAAAATTATCTGAGCTCCAGCCGCAACCCCAACCTGAAGGTCGACCAGGTCGAAGAAAAAGACGACCACTACGTGGTCGATATCCGCACCAAGGACGGCTCGCTGGTGGACAGGTACATGGTGGATAAGAATACCGGATGGATGCGCTCCATTTATTGACGACAACGCAAAAAGCCCAAAGAACGCTATGCTCGGGGAGAGATCGACAAGCAGCAGTACGAATCGATGAAGAAAGACCTGATGGATTGAAAACGTCCGCCGGGCTGCAATGAATCGAGCCGGCCTGCCGGACAGTTCGACAGGTGGAAAGAAAACCATTGCGGTCGGGGAAGAAAGTCAGGAATTGTCGCTGCGGTCCTTTCCGATCTTGCCTTTTAGTTCCAGGTTTTCCTGCTTCAGGCGCGACATTTCCAGCGAACGTTGAATGGTAAACAATATCCGGTCTTTTCGAAACGGCTTGGTGATGAAGTCGTCCACGCCGGCCTGCAGGGCCTCATCGGCGGCCTGGGCCGATCCATAAGCGGTGATCATGATCACCGGTGTGGCCGGGCAGATCTGCCTCATTTCTCCGAACAGCTCCAGACCGTCCATGCCGGGCATTTTCAGGTCGCTGATCACCAGGTCGTAGCATTTCTGTGAGAGCAGCTTCAGCGCTTCGGACGGGTTGTTGGTGGTCTCCACCGCATAGTCGGTGTTGTCTTCGATAATCATCTGCAGCAGCATCAGCATGTCGAGTTCGTCATCGACGACAAGTATTCGTTGCCCCATAATCGGTCTCCTCCTGATCCGGCTTAAGCGGTGACGGCCGGCGTTTCGGCGGCTGTCTCCACCGGTGCGATCGGCAACAACACGCTGAAGGTCGCGCCGGTATCTCCCGTTTGATGATCGGTTCGGCTTTCGACCCGGATTTCCCCGCCGAATTTCTTGACGATACCGTAACTGACCGAAAGGCCCAGACCGGTGCCTTCACCGACCTTTTTGGTGGTAAAGAACGGTTCGAAAATTTTATCCCGAATTTCGGCGGGGATCCCCGGACCGGTGTCGCGGAAATCGATCCGAATAAAATCGCCCTTGCGGCCGGCGGTAATGCGCAGAAGTCCTCCACCCTCCATGGCTGCAACGGCGTTGTTGATGATGTTCAAAAAAACCTGCTCCAGTTCCTGGCTGCTGCCGGTCACCTCCGGCAGGCCGTCCGGCAGCTCGACATCCAGATCGACTTTCTCGGTGAGCAGCGTGTTGCGCACGACATCGACGACCTTGCGCAGACTGGTTGCCAGATCGGCCGTAGCGGCTTCCTGACCGGGGATGCGGGCGAAGGCCAGCAGGTTTTCGACGATCCGTTTGCAGTTGTTTCCCTGCCGTTCGATCGCCTTGAGAATTTTTTCCTCTTTGGAACCGGTCTCTGTTTTTTCCAGCAGCATCTCGGTAAAACCGAGGATGATGGCGATCGGATTGTTGATTTCATGGGCCACTCCGGCGGAGAGCTCCCCCAGAGAGGCCAGTTTCTGCGCATTGAACAGCTGGCCTTCGATGCGCTTGTGCTCGGTGATGTCCCGGGCGATGACCAGCACGGTGGGCGCATCGGGGGGATCGGTTCCGGTTACCTTGGTGTACTTGGTGTCGAGATCGTAAAGCCGGTCGCCGATCCGGGCCATTTCTTCCCGGGCAACGGGGCGATCGGTCTCCAGCACACGGGAGACGGCGTCCCGGACACGTTCCGGGTCGTTGAATTTGATGATCTCCCAGATCGATTTTCCGACGGCTTCATCCACCGGCTGATCGGTCATGCGAGTCCAACTGCGATTCATGGCCTGGATGCGGCCGCCGGCATCCAGGGCGCATATCAGGTCGTCGGCCGACTCCACCAGGGAGCGGTAGCGCGCTTCCGAATGCTTCAAGCGGCGGGCGTAGCTTTCCAGGTCCCGGGTTTTGTACTCCACCTCCCGTTCCAGGGTGCGGGTCCACATCCGCTCGTTGGAACGCAGCAGGAACAGCAGCACCAGGATGATCATCCCGAAGACCAGCTGGATGGCCGCCTGGCGGGTGTAGACCATCTGGACCGCGCCCTGGACCTCGGCAACCGGCGCCACCACGGCCACCGACCAGGTCTGTTCGGCATTGGCCGCGCCGATGAACACCGGCGCAAAGGCGATCAGCTTTTTCATCTGTCCGGTTTGCCCGCGGTGCCAACCGGAGATGTACCAGGAGGTGCCTTCTTTGCCCTGCAGCATCTTCTCCTTCTGGAGCATGTTGATCTTGGCAAAGGAGATGTGCGGGTCTTCGGCTTTGCGGGCCTCGAAGGCGTTCTGGCCGACGAACCGCTCCTCGAGGTGGTAGAGAAATTTGCCTTTGTCGTCGATGACCCAGGCATAACCGGTTTTGCCCGAGCGGATCGGGCCGGCGAATTTGCGGGCCAGCTGCCCGGCGTCCAGGTGGAAGGCCAGCACCCCGGCAAATTCCTGCGTGGGCACCGGATGGGCTTCGTCCGGGGAAATCTGGTAGACCGGCGTGGCCAGAATCATGCGCAGCCCCGGCTCGGAATTGCCCACCACGCCGGCCTCCACCGCACTGATGTATACCATATTCAGATGTTGCGGATCCCGGCTCCATTGAAAATAGCTCGGGGGCTCGGTGTCGGATTCGCTGGCGTAAACGGCCTGGTTTTCGTCAAAGGAATAGCGGCGCCGCCCGTCGGGGCCGATCAGAACGATTCGAAAAACGCCGTATTCGCGCACGCTCGACAGGGAGATTTTCATGCGGTTGTGCCAGGAAACCGACTCGACGTACTGGATCGAGGGCGACAGGGCCAGGGTGAGCAGCTCGTTTTTCAGGATTTTGAAGTTCTGCTCCAGGATGCTGGCGGTGTGGCGGGCCAGCGAGAGCTGTTGGGCATTGAAATCCTCGTTGATCAGGCGCTTCATTTCCTGGGCCGACAGAATGCCCAGGGAGACGGCGCCGGCCAGAAGAACGATGATGATCGCCGGCACCCATCGGACCAACCGTTTGGGTCTCACATATTTCAGGTTGGTGTTTCTCATGCCGTTTCCGGAAAGGCCTTGCGGATGGCCCGCACTTGTTCCTTGTAATGCCAGTCGACCATCTTGTCATTGAACATGGACATGTCCAGCTGGCGGGTGTGGACGATTACATGACCCAGGGCCCGCAGACGCGACTGCATGAATTCCGGCGGATATCCTTCGTTGCGGGCAAAAATCGTGTCTCTGCGGATTTCCACCCGGAAATCGAAGGTCTCCAGCAGTCTCGAAATCAATTGCCCCCGCCGCAGCCGCCGGCCTTCATCGGCCCCGCCCCCGGTGAAGATGAAGCTGATGTAGTTGGCCTCCGGCTGCTGGTCGACATAGGCTTCGGTGGTGGAAAAGTGAAAACCAAGCCGCGTGCTGACATTGCAGAAATTGCGGGCAACCAGGATGTAATTGCGGTCGGCCAGCCGGCTGCGCACCGAAGGCTCCAGATTCGGGTCGGAACTGGAGTTGAGCACCGCCGACATAAATCCCTTGGCGCTCATCGGCGGGGGACCTTTCCAGGGCACGGCCGTCATGCCCTCCCAGAGGGCCCGCAGCGGGATGGAGGTGATCTGCTCGATGTCCACGGTTTTGCCCCGGACACCGGGTGACACGCCGTCACCCAGATCGATGACCCACCACTGCAGCTTGGCGGTGCTGACCAGCTGCCGGGCGGAATGATCGCTGAAATGGCTTTCCCGGCTCAAGTCGAGCATGGCGCGCAGGCTTTGCTCGTGGGCAAAGCGGGTGATATCGTGCAGCGTGCGGCACCCCCGGGGGGAGAAATCGGCGCTGCGCGGATCGGTCAGGTGCAGCGGGGTGATGTGCTCCAGGATTCGGCGCAGCTTTTTCACGGCCGGAACCGCGGTGAAATCGTCCTGCCGCAGGTCCTGTTCCAGCAGTTCGGCGACTTTACCTTCGTAGATGTTGCCGTAGAGTGCGTCCACGGTCACCACAGACCTGTCGGCCAGCACCTGGGTGGCGGTTTCGGTGTTGAATACGGCCGGTATGTTATACTCGCGCGCCACGGTGGCCAGGTGGCTCAGGGGGGTGCCCACGTCGGAAACCAGTGCGGCGGCATTTTTGAGCAGGGCGGCGTATTCCGGGTCGCTGTGGCGAACGACCAGTACGGCGTTTTCCGGGAAAGCGGCCATGTCTTCTTCGCGCACGATCACGTGTACCGGACCGGATGCCACCCCCCGGCAAACCACGGTTCCCTTGTCGATCAAGACCTTGTGGTCTTTGATCGAACGCGGCGGTTTGCCGTCCACCGGCACGCTGGAAGGCGACAGCCGCAGGGGCCGGCTCTGCAGGTAATAAAAACGGCCCCCGGTGTCCAGCGCCCACTCGATGTCCTGGGGACGGCTGAAATGATTTTCCAGCGTGCGGGCCACCGTGGCCAGCTCCCGGACCTGATCTTGTTCCAGACAGGGCCGATCGGCGGCATCGGCCTGCAAAGCCTGCTCGCAGGTGCCGCCGTCGCTGTCGGGGACCAGCATCACGGTTTGGCCGCCGTTTTCAGTCCGGGAGATGGTCGGAACGCCGTTTTCGAAATCCACGAGATAAAAATCGCCGGTCACCACGCCGTCCACCGCGTAAGGTCCCAAACCGCGAACGGCATTGACCATCACCCGGTCCTGACGGGGATCGCGGGGATCGCGGGAATACAGTATGCCACTGATTTCCGCGTCCACCATGGCCAGCACGCCGACGGCCATGGCCATCTCCTCGAGGCGGAATCCGCGGCTTTGCAGGTAAAACAGTGCCCGCGGTGAAAACTGGCTGACCAGGATCTCGATGTACTGGCGCAGCAGTTGATCGAACGGCACGTTGAGCGCACTTTTGTACTGGCCGGCGAAGCTGGCGCGGATGTCTTCGTGCAGGCCGCTGCTGCGCACCGCCAGGTTCAGGCAAGCCGCACCGCTCTGACGGCAGAGTGCTTCGTAGGCATCGAATATGGCCTGCTGCAGATCTTCAGGTATCTCCGCCTGCAGCATGCGGCGCTGAATTTCGTCGGTGACCGTGCGCAGGGCATTGTAATCCCGGATGTCCAGCGATTCGAGTTCCTCTTTGAGAAAGGCATCCAGCCGGTTGTGTTCGATAAACGCCCGATAGCCCGATGTGGTGATGACAAAACCGGGCGGCACCGACAGGTTGAGCCGGTTGGCCAGTTCGCCCAACAAGGCGAATTTGCCGCCCACGGTGGTGTCGTCTTTTTTTCTGATGGCGGCAAGGGGCAGCACAAAATCGGTTTCCGGCAGGATGACCGCCTCGTCCAGCAGCTTGTGGATGGCCGCCATGGACTCCTGGTAGGGGATCATCAGGTCTTTGTAACGGTCTGCGGTGAGCACGTTGAGTTGGCCGATGATGTTTTCGATGCCTTCCAGCAGGGCCCGGCAGGAGGTGCGGATGTAGGCGGAGTCGAACAAATAAGCGCCTCCGGCCTTTTCCTGCATGTCCCCCATGATGGCCAGAACCTGGTGATTGCTGTGGAGCAGGTTGCGGAACGCCTCGTAAAAGCCGATGAACTCTTCGTGTTCGTCTTCGTTTTTCAGCGCTTTTTCCTGGCGCTTGCGACTGAAGAAATCACGGATGGACCAGAAGTGCGACATGGCCTAATTCTAACGGTGGAAACCTGGGCCTGCGGTGTGGCGCAGCGAGGATCGAGGAAATCGTGCGATCCACGCGGTTGCCGGTTCAGGTTTCGGGTTGCGGTTTCAGAATACGGAATTTCCCCGATCTATGATCCGGGTCCGGAAAATCGCCCGGTTTTGCGGCACCCCGATTCCCGGGGGCCGGGCGATCGGGAGGCCGCCATGGTTGCATTGGTTGCGATTGCCGGAAGCGGACCGCAGGTGGCGCGCTTCCGGCAGGATCGCATTCACTGCGGGGCGGGACTGCCGGTTTGCGGTTCGTCCGCCCGCGCGGCATTACAGCTGCAGTACAGCGTTGGTGACCTCCTGAAACAGGTCTCCCATTCGCACGACACCGATAATTTTTCCATTTTCCTCCACCGGCAGCAGGTAGAGTTTTTCCTGCAGCAGGATGTGAGCGGCTTTCAGAACACTGTCGCCGGCTTCGACCTTTACGGTCATTTTGGACATGAAATCCTGGATCGGTTTTTCGAGCCGCCCCGCGCTGCCGGAAGTCAGCAGATCGTCCCAGAAAATCGGCACGCCCTTGGAGTAGTGTTCGGCGAACTTGGGCACCAGGCCGCGCAGAATGTCTTTCTGGGAGAGCATTCCCATCAGCTTGTAGCTCTCGTCGAACACCAGGACCGTGTGATGACCGGTTTCGTAGGCGATGTTCAGCTGTGCAATGGCCTCGCGCAGGGTTCCCCAATAGGGCATGTGCGGATAATCACTGAGGGCAATGATCAAATCCTTAACCTTTTTGTGTTTTTCTTCCATGTTGCCTCCACGCGGGCAGGGCCCGTCATTTGCTCTGGTTTCTGGCCAGCTCCCCCATTTTTCGATAGGTGTCGATCAGATCCAGCAGTTCCTGGCTCGGTTCCAATTGATATTCTTGGTGCAGTTCCACCAGTTCGGCCCCGTATTTTTCGATTGCCGCACAATGTTCGGCAATGACTTCCGGGTCTTTGGCCGTGGAGGCTTCTTTCTTGGCGGAAAGGATTTTTTCCGTCAGCCTTTTTCCATCCCGGGCGAATGCTTCGTTGCAGGACAGGCAAAGGCCGGAATCCTCCTCGATTTTCAGAAAAAGACCTTTTTTCCCGCATTTGTTGCATTGTGGCATTTGGTTCTCCTTCGTCTTATGCGATTACCAGCGAATGCTTTGTTTCACACACACCCGCTGTTCGTCGGCCGCCCGACCGGCAGGCGTTCCGGCGATTTTTTTGACCAGCGGATGTCATCCGCCCTGCTGCATGGCGCTGCGGGCGGTCTCCAGCACGTGTTCGGGAAAACCCACCACGTTGAAAATCACCAGAAATCCGACCACCCAGACTACGAGCATCGACAAAATGAAGAGGATGAAACCGTACTTGATGAAATCGATCGGCTCAATCATCTTCTCTCCGGTGTCCGGATAGATGCCCAGGCCGTAAACGATGGCGTTGTTGGGCGTTCCGACGATCAAAAAGTGGGCGAACGAGGTGGCGAAGGCCACGCCCAGGCCGACCGCCCAGGGTTCGCCTTCCACGCCGGTCATGATGCCCATCGGAATGACGATCGGCCCCAGCAGCGCGGTGGTGCCCGCATCCGACATGAAGTTGGTCATCAGCCCCGAAAGCCCCGAGAGACCGACCCACAGTCCGAATCCCTCGTTCATTCCAATTCCGCTGAGCAAATCCAGGAAGGTTTGCGCCAGCCACAGGGCCGCGCCGCTTTCTTTCAGCAGGGCGCCAAGGGTCAGCGCGCCGCAGTACATGAACCAGGCGTCCCAGGAGATTCCATTGAGGATTTTTTTCCATTCCGTGGTGCGGAAGATCACCGGAATCAGCAGGGCCAGCAGGGACGGACCGCCCAGTCCGAGCTCTTCACCGCCGATGATCCAGAGCGCCAGAATCAACAGCAGCATCCCGAAGGTCACGTATTCGGGATAGGTCATTTTTCCCATGCGGCGGGTTTCTTCCTTTATGGCCACCAGTCCGGGGGTAAGGTCCTTGGTCTTGATGCGGCGGCCGAACAGCCCCAGCATGTAGACCGCCACGATCACACCCAGGATCGGAACCATGGGCAAACCATATTTCATCCAGGTAAAAAAGTCCATCGGCACGTTGTACTCGCTCCAGAACCCCATCATGATCACGTTGCGGCCGCCGGCGGCCGGAGAGCCGACCCCACCCACGTTCAGGGCAAAGCACAGGGTGAACATCAGAAATTTTGCCAGCGCCGGATCGTGTTTCAGGCGCCCCGAGGGGCTGTTGGCCTTCACCGCCCCGAAATAGACCGCCGCCATGACCGGTGTCATGAAGGCGCACATGGCGTGGGCCGAGATGAAGGAGCCCACGATGGACATGCTGATGCAAAGGACGAACACGGGCACAAAAAAGCCGCGGGTCCAGCCCAGCAGCCAGCTGGCCAGTCGTTTGTGCAGCCCGACGTCCACCACCGCCACGCCCATGGCCAGCACCCCGAGCAAAAACAGGGGAGCGTCGCCGGCAAAGGTCTTGCCGATGTCTTTCATCGGCAGCAGGTTTAAAAAATAGGCCATGATCGGCATCAGGATGCCGGTCAGCCCGATGGGAATGGCCTCGGTGGCGAAAAAGATGACCGCCATGGGGATCAGCCCCAGCACGATCATGGTTTGGTTGGCCGCATCTTCGGCGTTGTGCGCCACCTCCCATTCCATCATTTTCTCGGCGAAGCCGTATTGTTCCACCACCCGCTGCACCGAATCCGGTGTCGGCAAAATGTATGCGATCAGAATAAACACGGCGACCCCGATGCCGAGCCATAGGGTCTTGTTGGCCATGATGCCGCCACCGCCTACCTCGTGTTCGATGTCATGACTCATGTTGGTTTCCCCTCCTTTGTTCAGGCTGCCCAAGGTGGTCTATCTGTTAGCGTTCGCACTGTTTCATCAGCTCGAAAATTTTCATGAAAACGTCCGAAAGCCGCAGCACCCCGACGATTTCGCCTTCCTCGACAACCAGCAGCCCGATGTGCGAGCCCAGGATGAACCGATGGATGGCCTCGCAAAGGCTGGAATCGGCTTCGATGTATTCGCCGGCTTCGGGCGTGTACATGAAATCCTTGACCCGGATGTTGGCCCCCTTGCTGCAGATTTCGATCAGAGACGTGTCGCACAGTGAATAGGTCTCCATCATGGTTTCCAAAAACTGCGGACTGAATCCGGCCCGCGACAGGGTGCGGGTGTCGCCCATTTTTTTGTAACGCGGCTCCAGCCCCCGCAGGATGTCGATGTGTCCGATCTTGCCGATGACCTTGCCCTCGCTGTTCTGAACCAGGATCGCCCGGTGCAGGTAGGGGCGCTTTTCCACGCTGCGCCGCTCCTGGGCCTTTTCGAGCTCCATGACGGCTTCGAACAGCGTGGCGTCTTCCCGCACCATCGCGTACTCTTCCAGCGGTACCATCAGTTCATGAACGGTGATGACTTCCGAATTCATTGCGATTCTCCTTCATTTTAGGGGTAACCGGGTCGACGGTCGGGAATTTCCCGTGCACCGTTTTGCCGGTGTGATTTCAATTTTTCTGCGGTTTGAGGCCGATCCGGGTGATGGCCAGCAGAATGTCTTTCAAATGAATCAGCCCAATGACTTCCTGCTCCCGGACCACCGGCAGGAAGTCCACCTGGTGGCGGTGCAGCAAAAAGATGGCTTCCATCAGCATTTCATCGTCGCGAATGCTGGCCCGGATCGGCGTCATGATCTCCCGGATGGGCTTGCGCATGGCCCTTCGGCATTCTTCTTCCAGCTGGCCTTCCCAGAAGATCGGCCCGATGGTTTCGGCCCCTTTCAGGAAGTGGTCGGCCATGCCGAACACCAGATTGGCCGGCGTGAGAAAGCCGGTGATGACCCGGTCGCCGGCGGGGGTTTCGCCCACCACAATCAGGCATACCGGTCCCTCGATGCAGAGCGGCGGCTGCAGGCCCCGGATGGCCTCCTGCAGCCGATCCTCCTCGCGGACCTGGCCGTAGCGTTCGATGGGATGCATCAAGTCGTGGACGCGTCTTTCGAGCGGCATAAGGGCTTGTTTCCCGGCTTTTCGGCGTTTGAAACGCTCGATGTCGTGAGCAAAAGGTAGAGTAGATCGCAACAGGCGTGCCAAATATTTGATTTTGGTTAGCACCGGCCGCAAGCGGGCATTGACGGGCTGCAGCCGGGATGAGTGCGTACGGTTCAAATGCGGTTTCGGTTTAATTTCGGCAAATATTTTCCATGTGCGGCAAAAATTTGCCGCTGCAGCGGTTGACTGTCGAACCGTTTCGTTTTAAGGACGATCTTTACCGTCAAAAATGGAAGGTTCGACGATATGAAACTGCGCGCTTCGGGTATGAACTTCCCGCCGGGTTCGGCCATGGAGGCCTTTATCCTGGGCTGCGAATCCATGCACAACATCATGGCCACCGTCAAACAGGTGGCCGGCTATGACGTCAACGTTCTGATTCAGGGGGAAAGCGGCACCGGCAAGGAACTGCTGGCCAAAATACTGCATCTGCAGAGCGCCCGCTCGCAGAACGCCTTTGTGCCGGTCAACTGCGGGGTGCTCTCGGGACTGATCTTCGAAGACAAACTCTTCGGGCACGAAAAAGGCGCCTTTACCGGTGCGGTTTCACAGAAACCGGGCTGCTTCGAACAGGCCCACGGCGGTACGATCTTTCTGGACGAGATTTCCGAAATTCCCTTCGACAACCAGGTGGATTTTCTGCGGGTTCTGGAAGACTTTCGCTTTATGCGGATCGGCGGCAATGACTGGATCGAGGTGGATGTTCGGGTGATTTCGGCCACCAACAAGGATTTGAAGACCCGCATCGACCAGGGGCGTTTTCGGGAAGATCTGTTTTACCGCCTTCAGGTGGTTCCCATCCAGCTGCCGCCGCTGCGGGAGCGCCGGGATGCGATTCCGGCCCTGGTGGACCATTTCCTGAACCAGCTGGTGGCCAAGTACAAAAAACCCAAACCCGAACTGACCGCCGATGTGCTCGACATCCTGGTGCGGTACGACTGGCCCGGCAATGTGCGCGAATTGAAAAACCTTCTGGAGCGGGTGTTTATCGTCAACAGTGAAACCTGTATCGCGCCGGACGACCTGCCTTCGGATTTTTTGTGGCATTTCCAGCAGCCGCGCGAGGGCATGGACCTGCGCGACGTGCGCCGGGCGGCCGAAACCGGCGCCATTCTGGATGTGCTTTACCGCACCCGAGGCGACCGGGAAAAAGCCGCCCGTCTGCTCAACATCCGCCCCCGCACGCTGCGGCACAAATTGCAGCAGTACGACATTCGGGTGAATCGCCGCGGCGTGCCGGTGCCGCCCGCCGGCTAGGCCTGCAGCGCATCAGCAGGTAAACGGATCCTTGAAAAAATCCTCGTCGGCCTCCGGCGGCAGCTTCACCAGCAACAGGCTCGATTCGGTCCGCGCCAGCACTTCCATCGGCAAGCTGCCGCGCATGCGGCGGTAGACATCGTGGCGCAGACTGGCGCCCATCGTGATCACCGAATCGCTTCCGGCGACCTCCAGGATTTTCTCGGCCACGCCGGTTCCCTCCAATCGATGAACGGTGCTGCTTTTGTCACAGGTCTCCAGCCAGTTTACGGCGTGGTGGAGACATGCTTCGGCGGTTTGCGCCTCCTCCGGGCTGGTCTCCGGTTTTCTCACCCACACCAGCTCCAGGGGGCGCCGGATGGCCCGCAGCAGGTGACGAAGCATCGGAAACTGGCGGCGGGCGGAAGGCGAACCATCGGCACACACCACAAAACGGCTGTCGGGCCCACCGCCCCGGACCACCAGAACCGAACTGTGCAGGTCTAAAGCCAGTTTGCGGGTGGTGTCGCCGACCACCAGGCGCCGCAGGCTGCTGCGTCGCGGCGGCGCAATCAGCAGCAGGTTGTGCCCGTGGCGGTCGATTTCCTGGTTGAGGGCTTCGATGAAGTGCCCGAAGCACTCGTAGAACGGAATCCGCTCGCCGGACGGCGTCCGGCAGACGAACAGATACCCGTGGGCCATGTCCCGGATGGCAACGGCGGGCTGCGGCGCCAGTGACCCGGTGCCGATCATCCGCTCGGCGGTGCTTATGAGCCGTTGCAGACCCGGGCCGAGCTCCTGCCGGTGTTGCAGCGGCGTTTCGATGCCCACCGGCGGCGGTGTTTCCGTGGCATGCGTACCGGAGCGCACGGTAATCACGGCCATTTCGCCGGACAGGCGGTGCATCAGCTCGGCGGCGAAATGAACGGCTTTGATCGAAGCGTCACTGCCGTCGGTGTAGGCGAGCAGTTTCATGTAATTTTCTTTCGATTCGAGTTTTCGGTGTCTGCATCGGGCGCGTTGGCCGTCCCTCCCTGTTGACCGGGCGGGGCCGGCATGGAAGGCAGCACGCAGACCCGCGGTTGAGTGCCCTGGCCGAAGATCTCCCAGTTGCCCTGTTTCAACTCGGGGCATTCCACGAACACGTCGAAGGCACAGGCGGCACACACGGCCGGGCAGAAATTTTCCCGCATGGCCTGGCGAATCGCGGTGCCGGTGGTGCTGCGCACGTGCGCGGCGCCGATTTCCGTCAAAAGCCCTGCGTTTTTGATCACTTCGAAGACCTGGTGATTCACGCCGGAAAAATACAGCCCGCCGCCGCGGTGTCGAATCTCCTCCAGCAGCATTTCCAGCACATGCACGCCGCTGGCATCCAGCGTGTTGACCTGGTGCATGCGAATCAGCAGGTTGGCGGTGTGCGGATGATTGCGCAGGCGCCGCTGGAGGTCTTCCAGCACAAAAGTGGCCGAGCCGAAAAACACCGAACCTTCGATCTGAACGATGTCCATCTGGCAGCAGGTTTCCCCGTGAGCGGAGCCCACCATTTTACCGCTCTTCAAATCAGGTATCACCGAGTAGATGCGCGGATGAGAGGTGTTGGCCAGATGCAGGCCGATGGAAAGCAGCACGCCCACGTAAATGGCAAATTCGATGTTCAGCAGCAGGGTGGACAGAAAGGTGATGACCAGCACGGCGGCGTCGCTGCGGGTGGCCCGCACGGTGCGGACAATATCGGCCTTGCGCACCATGTCGTAGGCGACCACGATCAGCACGCCCGCCAGAGCGGAAAGCGGCAGTACGGCCGCCAGCGGAGCGGCCAGCAGCAGCGTGACGGCCACCGCCACCCCGGAAACAAGGCCGCTTATCGGAGTTCGGCCCCCGGAACGGAAATTGACGGCCGAGCGGGTGAACGACCCACTGCCGGCATAGCCGCTGAAAAACGCCGCCGCCACGTTGGCCAGACCCTGCCCGACGAATTCACGATTGATGTTCAAGCGCTGCCGGGTCCGGTCGGCGATGGCCTTGGCAATGGAGACCGCCTCCACCAGGCCCAGGATCGCAATGGCCAGGGCACCGGCTGCCAGCTGCCCGGTTTGGGCCAGTACCGATGCATCCGGCACGTGAAACGGGGGCAGGCTCTGGGGAATGGCGCCCACCACGGCCACACCGCGTTCTTCCAGGTCGAAGATCGCCGTGATGCCACCCACCGCGACCATGGCGAACAGGGTGCCGGGCCAGTTGGGGCGCCAGCGCTTGAACACCAGGATCACCGCCACGGTCAAAAGTCCCAGCAGCAGGGTGATGAGGTGAAACTGGTGCAATTGTTCAAATATGCGGTACAGGGACTGAAAGAAGATGCTGCTTTTTTCGATGCGGATGCCCAGCAGGCCGGGCAGCTGCTTGAACGCGATCAGAACGGCGGCCCCGGCGGTAAAGCCCAGCAATACCGAGTGCGACACGAAGTTCAGCAGGGCCCCCAGCCGGGCCATGCCCATCGAGATTTGAATGACGCCCACCAGCAGTGCCGTGAAAAAGGCCAGCTCCAGGTACATGCCACTGCCCGGCTCGGCCAGTCCGCCCAGCGAACTGAAGACCACCAGGGACACCGCAGTGGTGGGGCCGGTGATCAGGTGGGCCGAGCTGCCCCACAGGCAGCCGACGATGGTGGGCACGATGGAGGCATACAAGCCGTACTGTACCGGCAGCCCTGCGATCATCGCGTAGGCCATCGACTGCGGCACGGCCACAACCGCCACGGTGAGCCCGGCGAACAGGTCCGCCCGGATGTAGGACCTCCCGTAGCTGCGAAACCAGCTCACGAAAGGAACGAAGTCTTCCAGGTGTACGTGCACGATGGGCTCCTGAAGAGCGGGTTGCCGACCGATCCGGGCGATTTCATCAATGCGGACGTGCTCGGGATCGTTATTTTTCTATCGCATTGCTCCTTTCCCGGCAACTGGGTTCTTCGCAGTGTTTGCACCTGCAGTCGGAATCAAACCGTTCGGAGCAGTGGTTAGAATCCGGCCGCAAATTTGTCTCCGGCGGTGGTGGTGACCACCACATCGGTAAACCAGACCCGGAAGTTGCTGCCTTCCGGCCCATTGCGGTCCAGCGACAGGATGATCGGCCCGAACTTGCGGTAAGCTTCCCAGGTGCTCATGCGGGTCGGTTCCGGTGTGCCGCCCCTGTGGTACACCCACTGGATGATGCGATGGTTGGGCCCCAGATAAAGATCGTACACATCACCGGGGGTGTAGCCGCCTCTGGGCGGGTAAGAGACCCGCACCCATCGGGCCCAGCCCCGGCCGATGGGAACGGAGGCCTTCGGGTCCATTTCCTGAACCGTGGCGACGGTGTCCCAGACGACGCGGAAGGGAAACAGCAGCCAGTATTGATCGTTGATGAACATGGCGTCGATTTCCTTAATTTCTTTCGTCATCAGACCGGCGGCCACGTTCCGGTTGTATTCCGTGGTGCGGGTGCCGTCGAAATAAACCACCCGGTTTTCAGCCGGCCACCAGGTCCAGGACCGCTGCACGCGGGCTTGCGGCAGCTGGGCGTTGAAAGTGTACTGGATCGCTGCGACCTGGTCGAATTCGGCAACATTGAATGCACCGCTGATGTCGCTGCGAATTTGCTTCATTTCTTCCGGGGTCGGACCCGTGGTCGCACAGGCACCCAAGACCAGGGCCGCAGCCAGGACCGTCACTGCTACAAAAAATGTTTTCATTGTCTGTCCTCCTTGTCCTCATGGGTTGGATAATAAGGCCGGCATCATTGCGACGAGACGGGAAAGCAAAAAGCGGCCATGCCCGGATAACAAATGATAGTAATGCCGAAAATGCCAGCGTGAAAGGGGGAAGTTCGAAATATCGGTTTGCAGCAATCCTTGCCTAAGCGTCTGAATCTTTTCGGGAGGTCTTCTGCCGGAATCGGTCCATGCAGGCATCGATGCATTCACGGCAGTCATTGCGGTCGTGGTTGCTGCGGGAGTAATAGTCGGTAAAGCCCGCCACCCAGTCCCCGCCGGTTCGGGGGCAGTATTGGATGTATTCGATAAACCGCACCAGCCGATCGATCGCGGCCCGGTCCATGGCGTGCTCCATACGACAGGCGTTTTGTTCGGCGCTGCCGGCATCCAGGTCGAGCACCTGTTCCAGGAAATTCCGGATGATGCCGTGGCGGCGGGTCACTTCGCGTCCGATGGCACGTCCTTTGGGCGTCAGCGTGATGAAGCTGTAAGGCTCGTAGTTGATCAACCCTTTTTCGGCCAGCGATTTCAGCGCACCGGTGACCGTGCCCCGTAGCACCCCCATCCTGTCGGCAATGTCCTTGGCCCGGGCGACTTTGTGTTCCTGTTCCAGAGACAGGATGGTCTCCAGATAGTCTTCCATGCTTTCGGACAGTTTTGCGTCTTTTCGCTTCATCGGGCTTCCTTCTGGGAAAAAGATCTCCTCCATCTTGGTGAGTCGATCAAACCATGCCATTGAAATCGGGGAATTGCAAATTTATTTTGGGCAGACAATGAATGTTGTTGACTTGTAATAAAGTTTGGTATACCAAACAACCTCGCCGGCCACCACAGCCTGCGGAAAACGGAGGACCCAGATGGCTTGCATGAACATGCGCTTGATGAAAGAGAATCAGAAGGGCGTGATCTGTGCGGTGAAGGCCCGCGGAGAACTGGGGCGGCGGATTCGGGACATGGGCCTGGTGCCCGGCACCCCGATTCAGGTCAAGGGACGTGCCCCGCTCTACGATCCGGTTGCCTTGCAGGTAATGGGCTTTACCCTGACGCTGCGCAACCAGGAAGCCGATTTTATCGAAGTGGAGGTAAAGGACCTACATGGCAGCAATGATCGCATTGGCCGGTAATCCCAACTCGGGAAAAACCACTCTTTTCAACGCCCTGACCGGCTCCCGCCAGCACGTGGGAAATTACCCCGGCGTCACGGTGGAAAAAAAAGTCGGGGTTTACAGCCGGGAGAAGCAACGCTACACCATCGTCGATCTGCCCGGCACCTATTCGCTGACCGCCTACTCGCTGGAAGAGATCGTCGCGCGGGATTTTCTGGTCGATGAAAGACCGTCGGTGGTGATCGACATCGTGGACGCATCCAACCTGGAGCGTAACCTGTATCTATCGATCCAGCTGCTGGAGATGGGCATCCCGATGTGCATCGCCTTGAACATGGTGGATGCGGCCGAGCTGCGGGGCATTGCAGTGGATGCGGACAAGCTCTCCGCGCTGCTCGATGTGCCGGTGGTGCCCACCGTTGCGCGCACCGGGCGCGGCAAGGAGGCGTTGATGGCTTCGGCCGCCCGGCTCGCTGAAAAGAAACGAACCAGCGGCGTGCTGCAGATTTCCTATGGCCACGACATCGACCGGGCCCTGTTCCGGATGGTGCAGAAAATCGAAAGCGCGGGATTTCTGATGGATTGTTACCTGCCGCGCTGGGTCGCCCTGAAATACATGGAAGGCGACAGTCATATGCTGGAAGCCGGTCGAAGTTGCAACCCGGAACTCGCCCGGGAGCTGGAACAGGCGGTGGCCGCGGTGGCCGAACACCTGGAAGCCACCCTGCAGACCGATCCGGAGAGCATGATCGCCGACCAGCGTTACGGGTTCATCCGTTCGATTGTCAACCAGGGGGTCATTGCCCACAGCGGAAAACCGGATCGGGTGCTGTTCTCCGATCGACTCGATCGGGTCCTGACCCATCGTTTTGCCGGTCCCCTGATCATGGCGGCCGTATTGTTTGCGGTCTATCAATTCACATTCGCTTTCGGCGACGTGCCGGTGGGATGGCTGGAAAACGGGTTTGCCTGGCTCAGCGCCCGGGTGGACGCTCACCTGGCCGATGGGCCGCTGAAATCTCTTGTGATTTCGGCTCTGATCGACGGCGTCGGCGGGGTGCTGGGGTTTGTGCCGCTGATTTTGTTCATGTTTTTCGCCATCGCGATTCTGGAGGATTCCGGCTACCTGGCGCGGGTGGCCTTCATGCTCGATCGCGTGTTCCAGTGGTTCGGCCTGCACGGCAGCTCCGTGATGGCCTATATCGTATCCGGCGGAATCGCCGGCGGGTGTGCCGTGCCCGGGGTGATGGCCACGCGCACCCTGAAATCGCCCAAAGAGCGTCTGGCCACGATTCTAACGATTCCATTTATGAACTGCGGTGCCAAGCTGCCGGTCTTCGCGCTCCTGGTGGCCGCGTTTTTCTCCAGCCGGGAGGCGCTGATGATGTTTGTGCTCACCCTGATTTCCTGGGGCGGAGCATTGCTGGTGGCGCGCCTGCTGCGCAGTACGATTATCAAGGGCACACCCACGCCCTTTGTCATGGAGCTGCCGCCGTATCGCATGCCCACCGTGCGCGGGGTATTGACCCACACCTGGGAGCGCACCTGGCAGTATATCCGCAAGGCCGGAACGGTTATCCTGGGCATTTCGATTCTGCTGTGGGCCATGATGACCTTTCCGGGCCTGCCGCCGGATCTGCAGCGAGAATTCGATGACCGCCGGCAGGCGGCCATTGCTGCGGCCGACGTCGCAGCATTGGATGCGAACCAGGACACGATCGCCCTGGAGCAGGGCGTTCCGGCGGCCGTAGCCTCGGACGCGCGGCTGCAGTCACTCGAGCGCCAGGAGGCCGAAGCCCGTCTGCAGCACTCCCTGGCCGGCCGCACCGGAAAGCTGCTCGAGCCCCTGAGTCGCTGGGCCGGATTCGACTGGCGCACCAACATCGCCCTGGTGGGCGGCTTTGCCGCCAAGGAAGTGGTCGTCTCCACGCTGGGCACGGCCTACTCCATGGGTGCGCTCGAACCGGATCAAAGCACCCCGCTGGCAATGCAGCTGACCGAGACCCCCGGCTGGCGTCCCCTGACCGCACTGAGCCTGATTCTGTTCGTCATGTTTTATTCACCCTGCTTCGTTGCCGTGGTCTGTATTTCGCGGGAAACCGGCTCCTGGAAGTGGGGTTTTTTCTCGATGGCATTCAATACCGTGCTGGCGTTTCTGCTGGCGGTCGGCGTGTTTCAGCTGGGTGCGGCGCTGGGGTTCTGAGAGTGCCGTATAAGGAAGTATATCGACATGCAAACCATCATCGTTATTATCGTCGTTGCCGCCGCGGCATTTTTTACCGTCCGCAAATTCTACCGCGGTTTTCGGGGCCGCGAGGGCTGCGGCTGCGGCTGCGAAGGCCGCTGCGAAGATGTACGCAGCTGCAATTCGTTTAATCAGCTCCTGGTTGACGACCCCGAACACTGCGGGCGTTCCGCAACACCCGGCGGTTCTTCGGATGTCCGCTGACGGAAAGCAAGTCCGCTCTCGTTCCCGGTTGCCGGAGCCTGTAATTTGGCGTATCTTCCAATAACGCTTGCCGCTTGTGTCCTGTAGCCTCCTCTATGAGGGAAGGTTTTCCTTGACCATAGATATCCGGCTCCATAACATCGGTTTACGCATGGCTATTTTCTCATCGACACCGATGATTTTCCGAAAATGTGAACTTCAATAATCCGTTTTAAAGGTTTCGGGCCGTTGACCGGTTCGATGCAAGCTGGCTTCAATTTGAACATTTCCGATCGAACCCTCAATTTTTTGGCCGCCTTCTTCTGGATTGCCGGGGGCATCGTGCTGCTGGTGAAAGGCGGCAGCTTGCTTGCCATGGCAGCCGTAATCAAATCCGGCTCCTTTTGGCCCTGGGTGGCCGGCATCGGCGCTCTGATTTTGGGGGCCGTCAAGGCGAAATTGTTGTTTGCCGGGGCCTGTCGTCGCAACCTGCAGCGGATTGCAGCCCTGAAGACTCCCAGATTCTGGCAATTTTTCCGGCCGGCGTTTTTCGCCTTTCTGGCGGTGATGGTCCTTGCGGGTGCCGCCCTCTCCCGCCTGGCCCACGAAAGTTATCCGGCAATGCTGGCCGTCGGGTTTCTGGACGGCAGTATCGGGGCTGCGTTGCTGGCGAGCAGTGCGGTATTCTGGAAAGAGCATGCCTTTGCCGCTAGGGCGCAGGGCGGTGCAAAGCAGTGAAGGCAAACGGCACGCCGAGCCACCGCTGGACCGGCCGCCGCGTCGGAGTTGTCCGACGGGTCTTGATTTTTCTGATCGCAGTGACATTTGCGCCGCTGCCGTCCACTGCCGACCGGGGCCCTTGCGCAGTTTTACCAGCGGACGCCGATAACCTGCAGGAAGGCCGTCAACTTATGCCGGAAAATCTTCCGTCCATTGCCGCAAGACTGAAAGAACATGTCCGTATGCTGACGCAAACCATCGGCGAGCGCAGCGTCGCCGTCCCGCAACATCTGGTATTGACTGCCGACTACCTGCAGACCTGCTTCGAAGAAATCGAGCTTCCGGTTCGCCGGCAATCCTATCGTTACGAGCAACTGACGGTGAGCAACATCGTTGCTCGAATCGAGGGCAGGGGCAGTTCCGCAGCGCACTTTATCGTCGGGGCCCACTACGATTCGGTGGCCGGCACCGTCGGGGCCGACGATAACGCCAGTGCGGTGGCCGTTTTGCTGGAAACCGCCCGCAGTCTGACACTGGATGCGTCTCCGTCGAGTACCGTCACCTTTGTCGGTTTTGCGTTGGAAGAGCCGCCGGTTTTCGGCAGCCGGTCGATGGGCAGCCGGGTGTATGCAGCCGCCGCCCGTAGGGAAGGCATGCAGATCACGGGCATGGTCTGCCTGGAGATGGTCGGCTATACCTGCCGGGATCCGGGCTGCCAGCAGTATCCGTTTCCCCTGATGTTTTTCGGATACCCCCGCACCGGCGATTTCATCGGAATTGTCGGCAACTTCGGTTCCCGGGACTTTTCCCGCAGACTGAAAGAAAGCTTCCAGCGCAGCGGACACCTTCCGGTGGTTTCTCTCACAGTTCCCCTCAACGGCTGGATTGTTCCCTCGGTGCGACTCAGTGACCACGCATCCTTCTGGGATAACGGATTTCCGGCCGTCATGGTCACCGATTCGGCCTTTTTCCGCAATCCGCATTATCATCGCCCCTCGGACACCATGGAAACCCTGGATTTCGATTACATGGCACGGCTGGTGAAAAGCCTGGCGGCGTTTTTGTGCGAAGGCGATCGTTGACAAACGCTTTCGCAGTGATTTTTATTATCAGCGCAACCGCGTGGCAGACATCTTCCAGGCTGGCAAGCCGGTCTCTCTTCACAAGGCCATCGCGTTTTCAGTGAACAATCCAAGACCACGCACCAACAATCGGAAACCGTAATCATGATCGAGGAAAACACCGAGCACAAGCTTGAAATTCGAAATCTGCGGATGTCCGATTACGAGGACATCCGCGGCATCATGAAACAGGCATACGCCCGTATGGGCGGCGCCTGGACCCAACCGGAGTATGCCAACCTGCTGTCTCTGTTCCCCGAAGGCCAGATCTGTGTCGAAGACAAGGGGCGGGTGGTCGCCGCCGCCCTGACGCTGATCATCGATTACACCGGCCTGGAGCGCAACCATTCCTACGAGGACATCGTGTCTGCCGGCAGGTTCGACACCCACGACCCGGAAGGCGACTATCTCTACGGCATCGACATGTTCGTGCACAGGGATTACCGGGGCATGCGCCTGGGGCGCCGGTTGTACGACGCCCGCAAGGAGCTGTGCGAAAAACGCAACTTGAAGGGCATCATCGTCGGCGGCCGCATTCCCGGCTATGCCGAACATCACCGGGAATTGACTCCGAGTCAGTACATCGAAAAAGTGCGCAATCGCGAAATCGTCGATCCGGTGCTCACCTTTCAGTTGGCCAACGATTTCTACCCAAAGCGGATTATCCGCAACTACATTCCGGAAGACGGGGCTTCCCGCAGCCATGCGGTATTTCTGGAGTGGAGCAATATTTTCTACGAACCGCGCAAAAAGATTGTCTGGGGGCGCAAATCCAACGTGCGCCTGGCCGTCGCCCAGTGGCAGATGCGGATGATGCACTCCTTCGACGCCTTGTTGCAGCAGGTTGAATTTTTTGTGGATACCGTGTCGGGCTACAACTCCGATCTTTTGCTGCTGCCCGAGCTGTTCAATGCCCCTCTGCTGGCGCAATTCGATCAGCAGGATCCGCCCATGGCCGTCCGGGCGCTGGCCGAAGACACCGGCCGGTTGCGCGATGAAATCCTGCAGATGGCGATCACCTATAACATTAACATCGTGGCCGGCAGCCTGCCCGAGTACACCGAAGACAAACTCTACAACGTTTCGTTTCTGTGCCGTCGGGACGGCACCTGGGATGCACAGTACAAGCTGCACATCACCCCGGACGAGGCCGAGTACTGGGGGCTGCAGGGAGGCAGCGAACTGAAGGTTTTCAAAACCGATGTGGGCAAAATCGGCATCCTGGTCTGCTACGACGTCGAGTTTCCGGAACTGGCCCGCCTGCTGGCCGACCAGGGCATGCAGATCCTGCTGGTACCGTTCTGGACCGATACCAAGAACGGATACCTGCGGATTCGCCGCTGCGCCCAGGCGCGGGCCATCGAAAACGAATGCTACGTGGCGGTCTCCGGCAGTGTCGGCAATCTGCCGAACGTGGAAAACATGGACATCCAGTATGCCCAGTCGGCGATTTTCACCCCGTCGGATTTTGCCTTCCCCCATGATGCCGTCGCCGCCGAGGCGACCCCCAACACGGAAATGACGCTGATGGCCGACGTCGATCTGGACTTGTTGAAGGAACTGCGCAAGTACGGCAGCGTGCGCAACCTGGAAAGCCGGCGCAAGGACCTCTACGCAGTCACCTGGCGCACATAGGCTCCGGGTGCAGGTCACTTGCAGATATTTCTTCCCCCCGGCAGTGGTGCTTACCTGCGAAATTCCGATTCGTCCGCAACGCATTCAAACGCAAAAAAGCCCCGCGAATATCTCCGCGGGGCTTTTTAAAAAATGGCTTCGAACGCGGTGCCGCGCAACGGGGCGGCACCGTGGTTAGCCGGCCTGTTTTGCGGCGGCCTTTTTCAGTTTTTCGTTGGCCCAGATGGCCACTTCCACCCGCCGGTTCTGAGCCCGTCCCAGGGCGGTGTCGTTGGTGGCCACCGGTTGGGTTTCCCCAAAGCCTTCCACAGTGAAGCGGGCCGGATCAACGGCCTGGGTGGCCAGGAAATCGGCCACCGAGCGCGCCCGCCGGCGGGACAACTCCATGTTGTAGTCTTCCGGTCCGGTGGCATCCGTGTGTCCGGCGAGCATGATATTGGTATCTGGATATCGATTTAGAATTCCGGCCAGCTCGGTCAGCTCACTTTGCACCTGCGGTTTGAGTTCGGTCTTGTCGACGTCGAAAAGGAGGCCCGAGTCAAAGGTGATTTTGATCCCCTCGCCGATCCGTTCGACTTTGGCGCCTTGGATATCGCGCTGGATTTCGGCGGCCTGCTTGTCCATGTAATTGCCGATCAACGCCCCGGCCGCTCCGCCGACGGCGGCGCCGATCAGAATTCCGGCAACGGTTTTTTTGGCGATCAGCCCCCCGATGGCCGCGCCGGTGCCGGCACCGATCACCGCTCCTTTCTGGGTATTGCTCCACTCGGCGCATCCCCACATGGCTGCCAGCAGAGCGGCTGCGGTGATAAAAGCCAAAATCTTATTTTTCATGGTTCCCCTCCGGTTCCGGTAGATTTTGCCCCGTCCTCCGTCCGATCCAAATCGAGCCTGCGTCTGTTTCTACCATATCTGCAACGGATTGCAATCCCTGCCGTCGCCGATAGATTACGGCGAATTGGCGAATCCAGAAGGAATGCTGATTTTTAAGTCAAAAGCGTTCCGGTCGCAGCGGCGTGACATCCATCAGGGTCCGCTCGCCGGCCACCAGCTGGCTGATCAGCTTCCCCGTGGCCGGTGACTGTAAAATTCCGAGGGTGCCGTGACCGCCGGCGATCAGCAGATTGTCCCAGTGTCTGGATCCACCGATGCAGGGCAGTCCGTCCGGGGTGCACGGACGCATGCCGCGCCAGATCTCTCGCAGCTGGAAGCTGGCCGGGTCGAAAGCCGGAAGGAAGCGGCGGACCGCTTTGGCAATCGCCGCAATTCGGCGGCGGTTGATGGAAAAATCGAAGCCGGCCAGCTCCAGGGTTCCGGCCAGTCGCAGACAGTCGTCCATGGGAACGACGGCCACCTTTGATTCGGCCAGCATCAGAGGGATTTCCGGAGCGGTTTCCGGCAGCTGGTAAGTCAGACTGTATCCCTTGGCGGGTTGTATCCACCACAGGCGAAGGTTCAACTGCCGGGCAATGCTTGGTGTCCATGCGCCGCCGGCCACGACCACCCGTTCGACTGCGATTTGCCCCCGGGTGGTTTTCACCGCCCGGATGCGTCTTCCGGCTGTTACAAAACCGATCACTTCGGTGGATGCCAGCAGCGGAACGCCCCGGGATTGCAGCCGGTGCGCCAGGGCCCGAACAAAGCGTTCAGGGGATACCCGGGCATCTTGCGGATAGTAGACCCCGCCGACGGCAAGACAGCGCTGCTCACCGGTGTATTGTCGCACGGCATCTCCCGAAAACGGGCGGCTTTCGATCCCGAACTGCGCCAGCAGGCGGGACTTTTCAATTCCGTCGGCCAGCCCCGCTCGAGTGGCATACAGCGTTGCCTGGCCGGACTGCCGAAATCCGATGTCGAGGTCCTCGGTGGCGGCCAGGTCGATGAAAAGCTGCAGGCTGGCGGCGTTGAGGTCTTTCAAGATGGGCAGGGCCCGGTGCAGGTGCCTGTGATTGCAGTGTCCCCGGAACCGCCACAGCCATCGCAGCAGGTCGATGTCCGGACGGGGTTTGATGTAAAAAGGGCTTTCCGGATCCAGCAGCCACCGGAGGGCCCTGGCAATCATTCCGGGGGCGGGCAGGGGGTCGCAGTGGCTGGCGGATATCAGGCCGGCGTTGCCGTAGGAGGCTCCCGCGCATATATTGGCCTGGTCCACCAGGGTGACTTCATGGCCGGCGGCATGCAGGTAGTGTGCGCTGCAAACGCCGGCTGCACCGCCGCCGACGATCAGGATTTCGGTGTGAAGCGGCAAGATTTACAAGTCCTCCGAGCGTGCAAGGGGTCATCCGGGCTAACAGATCGCAGCATAATTGCCGCCACGACAAAGATCCAGGAAAAATTGGGATTTTTGTTGCCCTATGAAGCGGTACGCACGGCGGATGATCCCGATGCGGCGCTGTTGGAATTTTTGCAAAGTACCTACGAGGCCGCGGCGAATAATGCCGGATGGAACCGGGACGCGCTGGAGCGCCAAGCGGATCCGAAAACCCGAATGCAGTAATACGCGATGGCGTTTCGACCATAAAATGCCGGTGTCTGGGTCACACCGGCATAAGAGAAAAAAGAAACGACCCCTTTGCGTTGACGTTGCCTTGTGTCGGTCAGATGTCCGTTTGCATTCCCATTTCATACAGTTCGAATGCTTCCGGTTCGACCATGATTTTCTCCATCTCACCCACAACTTCGGCCCGTGACGCTTCGTTTTTCCAGTTTTTCCAGTCATCGAGGGTCCGCCACATGGAAGACACCGCGATCCGGTCGGGGTCATTGAGATCCGTCAGCGTTTCCGAAGAAAGATAGCCTTTCATGCCCATGGCACTGTAACGGGCACGATTGAGCAATTGCGATATTTCCTTGCGCTTGCCGCTTTTAAATTTACGTTTGATCAAAACCTTGATGGCCATGGTCTCCTCCTTTCCGCTTTCCGGGTTATGATCCATCCACAGGATGGAATCGATCGAATCCTCTGAAACCATTCCAGAACCTGCAACAACAGTACGTTTGCGGCATGTCTTTTTGCAATTTGAAATGCCGTGGTTACACATTCGTCGCAGTAAACGGGGGTTTCGGTTGCGGCCAACAGTTTGGTAAACATACGGTTTTACCTCCCTGTTTTAATGAAACGCACCGGAGGCGGCTATGGGGCGGGAAGTCATTTGCGGCCGATGAGACAGGTACGTTTTCTATCTGATTGGATAATGATTGTACTCCCTGTTGTCCATAAGGTTGATCCTGTATATTACGGTGACGGGCAGCAAAAAAATCCCCACCAAAAGCCTGGGATTCCCCGGCAATCGATATCCGCAACCTCCGATGATCAATCGGCGTCGGTGTGCTTGAGCACCGGGATCCGGTTCTGTTTGAGCAGGGCAAGGATTTCTTCGAACTGGGCCGCATTGCAGTCTTCCACGGCGTAGACCTGCTGGCCGCCGTCGATGAACTGCAGGTGGAAATGTCCATGTTCGTCGATCACGGCCTTCTGGATGTAATCCCGGTCCAGCCATGGTTTTAATGTCTGAATAAACTCAGACAGGCGGCAGGTCTGCATGATGTGCCTCCGGTGTTGACGGGTTATGGATGGCTGCGCTCCTGTTTGTCGGGGCAGGGGGCGTTCTTATGGACGATTTTTTTCTTCAATCGGCACCACAGGCCGACGAAAGTTCGGCAGGATTTCGATCCGTCGGATAGTTCTTCCGGCCACTGGGCGTGTTCGCATTTCAGGTCGCAGAATTGCATGAGGTCAGCTCCAGGTAGTAGTTGAGGGTCTGCCGGGCGATGTGCTGCCAGCTGAAATGCCGTTCCACCCGCCGGCGGCAGGCCGCCGCCATGGACCGGCGTTTTTCCGGTGCTGCCAGCAGTTCGTTGACGGCCGCGGCCAAATCGTGGGCGAAGCGATGCGGATCCCGCGGTTCGGCATCGGTGACACTTTTGGGCGTCAGCGGCACCAGCATTCCGGTTTCCCCGGAAACGACGACTTCCCGAATGCCGCCCACCGCAGAGGCCACCACCGGGGTGCCGCAGGCCATGGCTTCCAGGTTGATGATGCCGAACGGTTCATACACCGACGGGCACACAAAAAGCGCGGCGTGGCTGTACAAGGCCACCAGGTCGTCTACAGGCACGATATCCGCTATCCACACGATGTGATTGGCGGTTCGGGCCCGGGCGGCCGCCACCCGTTGTTGCATCTCCGCGGCGATGGCTTCGGTGTCCGGGGCGCCGGCGCACAGTACCACCTGCACCCTTTCGGTCAAGTGCGGAATGGCATTGACCAGATGCAGGATGCCCTTCTGACGGGTAATGCGGCCCACGAACAGGATGTAGGGTCGATCGGGGTCGATGCCGTAGGCCGCCAGGGTCTCGGGGCTGTGGATGCGCCGGTAGCGTGCGGTGTCGATGCCGTTGTAAATCACGCGGATACGATCTGCGGGTATGCCGTAGAGGGTCTGCACGTTCTGTTGCATGGATTGCGATACGGCGATGATGCCGTCGGCATTGAGCAGTGCGGTTTTTTCCAGCCACCGGCTGGCATGGTATCCGTTGCCGAGTTGTTCTTTTTTCCAGGGGCGGTGCGGCTCCAGGGAATGCACGGTGACCACCAGCGGGATTTGCAGCATTTGCTGGATCAAACAACCCGCCAGGTGCGTGTACCAGGTATGACAGTGAACGATGTCGGCTGTCCGGGCCGAACCGGTCATGATCAGGTTGCGATACAGCGTGTCGATGATTTTGGCCGGTTGCAACCCCCGGGTTTCGGTACCGGCGATCCCTTTTACCGCAAGGTTTTTGTCGGCGATTTGTTGATCGCCGAAACTGAAAACCTGCAGCCGATGACCGTTTTTTTCGATGCGCTGCAGTTCCCGTGTCAGATGGTCCACATGGACGCCGGCACCGCCGTAAATGTTCGGAGGGTATTCGTTGGTCAACAGCAGGATGTTCATGATCGCTTCCGCAACGTGGTTGATAAAGCTCCCGTAATTGTAAACCGGATTGCGGATTTGTAAACGGCAACGGAGCTCGGTCCGCGGTTTTCAGCGTGTCGGACGGAGCTCCGTGGAATTATTCGGCCAACGGTTCGGCTTTCGTAAGAAACACGATCGCCAGGGGCGGCAGCACCAGGTTGAGCGAGTGCGGCAGGCCGTGCGCCGGGACGGGGGCGGTTTCCACACCGCCCAGATTGCCCTGATTGCTGCCGCCGTAGTTGCGGGCATCACTGTTGAGCGCTTCGATCCAATAGCCGTCCTCGGGTGTGCCGACCCGGTAATTGTGGCGGGGGACCGGAGTGAAATTGCACACCACGATCACTTCGTCTCCGGGCGCGCGGCTTTTGCGCATCAAGCTCAGGGTCGACTGGTGAGCGTCGTTGCAATCGATCCACCGGAACCCCTCGTGGTTGAAATCCAGTTCGTGCAAAGCACGGTTGCGGCGATAAAACCGATTCAAATCCTCGATCCAGCGCTGCAGGCCGAAATGAAACGGTCCGTGCAGTAAATGCCAGTCCAGGCTGCGATCGTGGGCCCATTCCTGCCACTGCCCGATCTCACCACCCATGAAGACTAGCTTTTTTCCGGGTTGGGCATACATGTAACCGAACAGCAGGCGCAGGTTGGCGAATTTCTGCCACTCGTCGCCGGGCATCTTGGTCAGCAGCGAGCCCTTGCCATGTACCACCTCATCGTGGGAAAGGGGCAGCACGTAGTTTTCGTGCCAGGCGTAGATCATCCGGAAAGTGAGCTTGTCGTGATGGTAGCTGCGGTAAACCGGCTCCCGCGACATGTAGCTCAGCGTGTCGTGCATCCAGCCCATGTCCCATTTCATGTCGAAGCCCAGGCCGCCGACGTACACCGGCCGGGATACCTGCGGCCAGGCCGTGGATTCCTCCGCCACGGTGATTGCGGCCGGATAATTGCGGTGCACTTCCTCGTTGAAGCGCCGCAGAAAATCGATGGCCTCCAGGTTTTCATGGCCGCCGTATTCGTTGGGGATCCACTCGCCGGCCTTGCGGGAATAGTCCAGATAAAGCATCGATGCCACCGCATCCACCCGGAACCCGTCCACGTGGTACTTGTCCATCCAGAACAGGCTGCTGCTGATCAAAAAGCTCTGGACCTCGTTGCGGCCGTAATTGAAAATGTAGCTGTTCCAATCCGGATGAAATCCTTTGCGGGGATCGGCATGTTCGAACAGGTGGGTGCCGTCGAAATAACCCAGGCCGTGCTCGTCGGAAGGAAAGTGCGACGGCACCCAGTCCAGAATGACGCCGAAACCGGCCTGGTGCAGTTGGTCGATCAAATACATGAAATCCTGGGGTGTTCCATAACGGCTGGTGGGGGCGAAATAGCCCAGACACTGATACCCCCAGCTGGCATAGAAGGGATGCTCCATGACCGGCAGAAACTCCACGTGGGTAAAGCCCATTTTCTGCAGGTAGGCCACCAGGCGCGGAGCCAGCTCACGGTATGTCAGATGGCGGTTGCCTTCTTCGGAGACCTGCATCCAGGATCCCAGGTGCATTTCATAAATGGCCACCGGCGCATTCAGCCACCGGTTTTTTTCGCGGCCTTCCATCCACCGGCCGTCGTTCCAGTCGTAGCTCAGATCCCAGGCCACCGAGGCGGTCTGCGGCGAAAGTTCGTTGTAAACGGCAAAGGGATCGGTTTTGTCCACCCGGTAGTCACCCTGGCGCGATCGCAGGTGGTATTTGTAAAGGGTGCCCGACTCCATGCCCGGAACAAAACCCTCCCAGATGCCGGAGCTGCCCCGGGGCTGCAGCCGATGACTGTCTTTGTTCCAACCGTTGAAGTCACCGATGACGGTCATTTTTTCGGCATTGGGGGCCCAGACTGCGAAGTAAATGCCATGTTTTTCTTTGTGTGTCACCGGATGGGCGCCCAGTTTTTCATAGAGTCGGAAATGATTGCCCTCGTTGAACAGATACACGTCGTCATCTGTCAACAGGCTGAAATCGTGTTGCACGGTGGACCGATCCGTATCGGTCGTGTTCTCGAGTTGTTGCGTCATGCCAACCCTCCCATCGGGTTTTTTGCAGCGATGTTTCCGGTTAGCGTTGGGTTCCCAACAGCTGATCGATGCCTTTTATAGGTATTTCGAGCCAGTCGGGCCGGTTGTTCAGTTCGTAGCCCAGCTCGTAGACGGCTTTCTCGAGCAGAAATGCCTGCAGCAGGGCTTCGATTTCCTGCGGGGTGCCCGGCAGAAAAGCGGCCGTCGCCGCTTCGTTGAGATAATGGTGGAGATAGACCGCGCCGACCCACAAAGACCAGTAATTGGCCCAGCTCTCGGCAAACGGCCGATCTTTTTCCAGAAAGAGGCCGCGCTGCTCTTCGGCGAAAAGGGCGCTGTAAACGGCGTAATGAAATGAACGCAGCATTCCGGCGACATCCCGCAGGGGGGAGCGCTTGATGCGGCGTTCACTGACGGGTCGGGCCGGCTCGCCTTCGAAATCGATGATGACAAAATCCTTGCCGGTGTAGAGTACCTGCCCGAGGTGGAAATCGCCGTGGCATCGCAGTCGCTGGCCGGAAATCTTGGTCTCGGTCAGCACGCGCATCGCATCGAGGATGTCCTGTTTGCGGCCGATGACACTCTCGGCCGCCGCCTGGAGGGGTTCGGGCAGCTTGCGCCGTTGCTTCTGCACCTGGTCCAGCACGTTCAGAGTCAGCGCGCGCATGGATTGATAGAGCGAGCGTTGATAGAGTTTTGAGAAACCTTCGGGTGTAAAACGCGTGTCTTCCGTTTCCGAGGCCAGAACGATATGCATTTGGGCGGTGCGTCGGGCCAGCAACCGAACCGATTCCAGATAGGCACCGATGGTCCGGTGTGCATCCGGTGGCAGTGCTTTCTGCGACATCCCCACCAGAGACTCCCGCGGCAGCACCGCCGCTTCCTTACGGCCGATTTCGATCACCCGTTCGAAATAATGGTGAAGACTGTCGAGGGTGTAGTCCCAGGCATCGCCCTGATTGGGTACGAACCCCTGCAGAATGGCCAGCGTGTCGGGCTCCTTCCGGCCGACGTGGTACTCCAGGGCGCCGGCCACCGGCGGTGTGCTGGCGAAGCCCTTGCGGGTCAGAAAGCGCCCGATTTCCAAATCCGGGTTTACACCTTCCTGCAGGCGCCGGAACAACTTGAGGATGAACCGGTTTGCGTAAATGACCGAGGTGTTGGATTGCTCGGCTTTCAAAATGCGGGTTTCCGGCGGCGGTTCGCTGCGGTCGTACAGATGCTTGAACACCCCGGTTTTGGAGGCCGTCACCTTACCGCCGCCGCTCTTAAAGCTGTTGCGTTTTGCCAGCATGGTGAGCAGACCGTGATGAAATTCGGTTCGATAAAATGCATCCAGCAGGTAGCCTTCGGATTCGCGGGCTTCGACGCGCAAGCGGGCGATGGCCGCCTGCGGCTGTTCCGCCACCAGCGCCTCCGCCTCCGGTCCTTCGGCATAGGATATCGGCAGGATGTAGGATTCTCCATTACCGTCGGTGTATTCCACGCGCACGAAGGACAAAAAGGCTGTAACCTTCGGCAGCTGCAGGCGAGTGATTTCCTGCAGGCGGGTGCTTTTTACGGACCGGCCCTTGCCCCCGAACCAACGCTGCCGGAGCATGTAGGTCGGAAGCTGCTTTTCCAGCGACGTTCGATTTCCAGCGAAGATTTCTTCCCAGTCGGCGTGTGTTTTCAGTATGACCAGCGCCTGCGGTTCGACAACACCGCCGCCCTCTCCCGCGAAGTCGGTTTCCGGCTGCAGGCTGAACCAGTAAAAGGAATGCGGACCCAGGGTTAGGAAATAGGGTTCTTCCGGCATGATTTTCGGAAAAGGCGTGTTGCCGAACACTTCCACCGGCACCATCCCGGGATAATCGCCGAGATCGAGCTCGACATACTGCACGTAGCGCGAAAAATTGGCGACCACCAGGATGCACTGTTCCCGGTACCGGCGAACGAAAGCCAGGATTTTGGGGTTTTCCGGTTCCAGGAATTCCATGCTGCCGCGGCTGAAGGCCTGGATGCCGTTGCGCAGAAAGATCATCCGCCGCATCCACCACAGCAGCGAGTGGCGGTTGTTCTGCTGGGCCTCCACGTTGAAGACCTCGAAGTGGTATTCCGGGTCGATGATGACCGGCAGATAGAGCTGGTGTGGATTGGCGCGGGAAAAGCCGGCATTGCGGTCTGCACTCCACTGCATGGGTGTGCGCACGCCGTTGCGGTCCCCCAGAAAGATGTTGTCGCCCATGCCGATTTCATCGCCGTAATACAGCACCGGCGTCCCCGGCAGCGACAGCAGCAGCATGTTCATCAGTTCGATGCGGCGGCGATGGTTTCCCAGCAGCGGGGACAGCCGCCGCCGGATTCCCAGGTTCAGCCGCATACGGGGGTCCTGGGCGTAGACGCGATACATGTAATCCCGTTCCTCATCGGTGACCATCTCCAGGGTCAACTCGTCGTGGTTGCGCAAAAAAATGGCCCATTGGCTGGTTTCCGGGATTTCGGGCGTCTGATTGAGAATGTCGATGACCGGAAAGCGGTCTTCCATGTTCAGGGCCATGTAAAGTCGGGGCATCAGAGGGAAATGGAAACTCATGTGGCACTCGTCCCCGTCGCCGAAATATTTGACGGCATCTTCGGGCCACTGGTTGGCTTCCGCCAGAAACATGCGGTTATTGTATTTATTGTCCATCCGGGCACGCAGTTTCTTGAGAAACACGTGGGTTTCGGGGAGATTCTCGCAGTTGGTGCCTTCGGCTTCGTACAGGTAGGGAATGGCATCCAGCCGCATGCCGTCGACACCCATGTCCAGCCAGAAGTCCAGGGTTTTGAAAATCGCTTCGTGCACCCTTGGATTTTCGTAGTTCAGATCCGGCTGGTGCGAGTAAAACCGGTGCCAGAAATAGGCTTTGGCCACCGGGTCCCAGGTCCAGTTGCTGGTCTCGAAATCCTTGAAAATGATTCGTGCCTCCGGGTAGCGATTGGGAGTGTCGCTCCAGACGTAAAATTCGCGTTTTTTGCTGCCCGGCCTTGCACGGCGCGCCTGTTGAAACCAGGGATGCTGATCGGAGGTGTGGTTGATGACCAGTTCGGTGATGACGCGCAGACCCCGTCGATGGGCTTCTGTCAGGAACCGGCGAAAGTCCAGAAGGGTGCCGTAAGCCGGATTGATGCCGCGGAAATCGGCGATGTCGTAGCCGTCGTCCTTGAGCGGGGAGGGGTAAAACGGCAGCAACCACAGGGCGGTGACCCCCAGTTGCCGCAGGTAGTCGAGTTTTTGGGTCAGACCGCGAAAATCACCGATCCCGTCGCCGTTTCCGTCGTAGAAGGTCTTTACGTGCAACTGGTAGATCACGGCATCTTTGTACCAGAGCGGGTCGTCTGTTAACGCAATGTCGGATTTCCGGGTTCGGGCCATGGGACTGCCTTCTGGTTTCCGTTAAAAAGAATCGATCGGCCGTTTTCCTGGCAGGTGGACATCTATGGTTTACATGAAATAGTCGAAATCATGTTCCGAGCGGACGTGTCGTCGGATCCGGAAAACGTGCACCGGTACAGTTTTGGGGTCCAGTTCGATGTAATTATGATCGGCATGCCACAGATAGCGGGCGCCGCTGACCAGGTCGTGGACCTGGAACGGCTGCTGCGGATCGAGCTTCAGCTCGTCCAACGGCAGCTTCAGCCACGCAGCGTGCGTGTGATGGGGATCCAGGTTGGCCACCACCAGGATGATGTTTGAAAAATCATCGGTGCGCTTGGAATAGCAAAGAATTTCCTCGCTGTTCGCACTGTGAAATCGCAGGTTCCGATTCTGCTGCAGCGCCGGGTTTTCGCGGCGGATGCGATTGACGCGTTTGATGAGCGCTTTCAGATTCTGGGCCTGGTCCAGCTCCCAGTAACGGATCTCGTATTTTTCCGAATCCAGATATTCTTCGCTGTGGGGCTCCTTGGACTCATTGACGCAGAGCTCGAAGGGCGGGCCGTAGATGCCGTAATTCGAAGACAGCGTGGCCGCCAGCACCAGCCGGGTGATGAATGCGGCCCGTCCCCCCAGCTGCAGGTATTCGGGCAGAATGTCGGGTGTGTTGGGCCAGAGATTCGGCCAGAAAAACTCACGTACCGGTGGTCGGTTCAGGGTTTCGAAATACTGTTCGATTTCCCATTTCAGGTTGCGCCAGGTGAAATAGGTATATGACTGGGTGAAGCCTCCCTTGGCCAGGCGATACATGATTTTGGGCCGGGTAAAGGCTTCCGATAAGAAGATGACCTCGGGATGGGTTTGCTTGATTGTGGAGATGAGCCAATCCCAGAACGGCATCGGCTTGGTGTGGGGGTTGTCCACCCGAAAGATGCGGATGCCTTGCTCGATCCAGAACTGCACCACGCCCAGCAATTCCTGCCACAGGGGTTCCACCGGATCGGTTTCGAAATCGAACGGGTAGATATCCTCATATTTTTTGGGCGGATTTTCGGCGTATTGCACCGATCCGTCCGGCCGCCGCCGAAACCATTCCGGATGCGCTTCCACGTAGGGGTGATTCGGCGCGCATTGAAAGGCAATGTCCAGGGCGATCTCGATTTCGTATTCTTTTGCCGCGGCGACCAGCCGCTGAAAATCCGCTAGGCTGCCCAGATTCGGATGGACGGCGGTGTGGCCGCCTTCGGTCGAACCGATGGCCCATGGACTGCCCGGATCGTTCGGATCGGCTTTCACGCGGTTGTTGCGGCCCTTGCGATGGATTCGGCCGATGGGGTGTACCGGTGGCAGATACAGCACGTCGAATCCCATGTTCGCGACGTACGGCAGCCTGGCGATGCAGTCTTCGAAGGTGCCGTGCCGTCCGGGCTCATCCGCACAGGAGCGGGGAAACATTTCGTACCATGCGCTGAAGCGGGCCCGCAGTCGCTCGGCCGAAACCGGCAGCGTTCGACCGAATTCGGTGATGGCCTGACGGTCCGGATATCGGGCCATCAGGCGGGCCAGTTCGCTGTCCAGAGCTGTTTTCACGCGATCTACGATCCGTTCGCGGCTGCCCAGGAAGTCTGCGATCGCCTCGAGACGGGCGGCATCTTTTTCCGCTTCCGCCGCGCGGGCGGCGGCATCGGCGGCCAGTTCGGCGCCTTCCAGCAGGTCCACGGCAACGTCCTGTCCGGCGGCGTATTTTTTGCGCAGTTTGTCGGTCCAGGTGCGGAAGCGATCGACCCAGGCCCGCAGGGTGAAATGATAACGGCCCAGTTCGGTCACGGTGAATTCGGCTTCCCAGCGGTCATTGACCAACGGCGCCATGGGCCGTCCCTGCCACTCGGCCTCGCCTTCTTTACGGAATCGCAATTCCGCGGATAACAGGTCGTGGCCGTCGGCGAAAATGTCGGCCGTGACACCGACCGGCTCCCCGATGGCCCGGCGACTGGCAAAGGCCCCGTCATCGATTTGCGGCTGAACGTTTTCGATGATCACTCGTTTGCGATGGTTTTGCATAACTCCCGCCTTTGATCGTATCGGGATGACTGAATCGTCAACTCCCCTGCATCCTCAAACATACAATTCCTGTGGCGGAATGCAAGGCATCCGGCCAAAGCGATTTTCGTCTGCGCCCCCGTTGAACACCGGTGCGGTTTTGACGGGACGCGAAGTTTTTCGGATCGTGTCGAACGCGGATGCCGATTTTGCCTGCAATTGCCAAATTCGTCCCTGTTTTTATCCGTTGCAATACTGTGATAGGGGTATTTGGTGAAGCGTCAACCCTGATATCGATTTATACGGCCGTGAACAGGAGAGTCTTCGATGAATCTTTTTCACACGTATTTTCACCCGCTCAATTTTCGATTCGCCCATCGATGCGAGAAGGCGCGATTGTCGATTGGAGATCGATTCCTTGACTGGTCTGTAAAAGCGGCTGAAGGCATTCAGCATGTGCAGGTGCACTCCGCCGAACTCTGGCCGCAGGATTACCGCTGTGAGCAATTTGCGCTTCCCGACGCCGCTGGCACCGGCTTGCAGACGGGCAGCCGGCTGGAGATTTCCGCCGACGCCGGCATGCAGCTCCGTTCGCCGCAGGGCCGGGTGCTGCTGCAGGCCGACGCCGGAACCTGGTTCGGCATCAGCGGCAGCAGCTGGCTTTTCCAGTTTCAGCTTCACCCACGCATGCAGTTTTTCGGGCTGGGCGAAAAGCACGTTCCATTCGAACGTTCGAAACGCGCCTTCCATTTTCGCAACACCGACGTGTGGGCCGATCATCCCATCTCCCGGGTCGAAGCCGGAGACTACGACCCGGACTACATCTCCGTGCCCTACCTGATTATCAAGCAGGAAAACACGTATTTGGGGCTGCTGATCGACAACCCCGGCCGGAGCCTGGTGTCGATTTCCCCCGAAGCCGAACAGTCCCGGCAGCTGCGCATCGACCTCGATTACCCGCCCACGGTGGTTCTGGGGGCGGATTCCGGTCTCCCGTCGCTGTATATCATCTACGGTCCGACCCTGCCCGAGCTGACGCGCCGGTTCCAGCAGCTGGTGGGGACCACGCCGCTGCCTCCCATCTGGGCCCTGGGCTATCACCAGTGCCGCTGGGGCTACCGCGGGGAAAAAGACTTGATGAAACTGGCCGAAGGCTTTGTCCGGCACCGGTTCCCGGCCGACGGTCTGTGGCTGGACATCGATTACATGGATGGCTATCGGGTATTTACCTGCAATCGCCGCCATCTGCCGCGGCCGGCCGCCGCCACGGCCGCCCTCCAGGCCGGCGGTTTCCGGGTGGTGCCGATCCTTGATCCGGGTGTGAAAAAAGAGACGGGTTACGCAGTGTATGACAGCGGCAAATCGGAGCAAATTTTCTGCCTGAATCCCGCCGGCACGGAGTTTACCGGCATGGTTTGGCCGGGATTCGCCGTATTTCCCGATTTCAGCTTGTCGGAGGCCCGTCGATGGTGGGGCCGGCATGTGAAACATCTCGCGGCCCAGGGGTTCGATGGTTTCTGGCTGGATATGAACGAGCCGTCCACCGGACCGATAGACGACCAGTCCATGCGCTTCCAACGGGGACTGGCTCCCCATGATGCTTTTCACAACCAGTACGCCCTGCTGATGGCCCGGGCAACCCGCCGGGCCCTTTTGGAGGCTGAACCCGATCGCCGCCCGTTCCTGTTGTCTCGGGCCGGATGTACCGGCTCCCAGAAATATGCGGCCCACTGGACCGGTGACAACTTTTCTTCCTACCGGCACCTGCGGCGCGCCATCGGCAAATCCCTGAATTTGGCCCTGTCGGGGATTCCGTTTAACGGACCGGACGTGGGGGGCTTTGGCGGCGATTGCGGCGAAGCGCTGATGGTCGACTGGGTGAAGGCCGGTTTTCTATTTCCGTTTTTCCGCAACCACACCATGCGCGAAAGCCGGGCCCAGGAGCCGTGGGCCTACTCCCCGCGGGCCCTTCGAATCATTCGCCACTACGTGCGGCTGCGCTACGCGCTGCTGCCCTACCTTTACAACCTGTTCGTCGAACAGGAAAAAACCGGCGAGGCCATCCTGCGTCCTCTCTTCTACGATTTTTTAGACAGTCCTTCAGGGGAAATGGCAGCGATCGACGATCAGTTCCTGGTGGGTTCTGCCATCCTCCAGGCCCCCTTTCTGCATGAGCGGGCCCGGCAGCGCCAACTGCTGCTGCCGCCCGGCTGCCGTTGGCTGCGGGCCGAATCAGGGCGCTGGCTCGAGGGCGGCCGACGCCTGACGGTGAGAAAAGAACTGCCAAAAACGCCGCTGTTTCTGCGGGAAGGCAGCCTGGTCCCCTTTCAACCGGGCGTTCGCACCGACAATCGCACCGATCTGCGGCGCATCGGTCTGCTGTGCTGTCTGCCGCGCGATTTCCGCGGGACGGCCCGATACCGTTATCACGCCGACGATGGTCAAAGCTTTGAATATCGGAAAGGCATCCGCACCGAGCTGGAAATCGAAGCGCGCATTGAAGACCGCCGCCTGCACCTGAGGCTGCATCCGGTTGCCGAGGGATTCGGCCCGGTTTCGGTTGAACCGTTCACGATCCATCGTTTCGATGCGCTGCGGTTGCAGACCCGCCATGAACGTCAAACCCTGTCGCCGCAGCGAGAACTACTGCAACTTACCGGAATACCATTTACCGTGTATCGCTGGGGATCTGCCGCAGCGGATTAAGTGTGTATGCATGCAAGCTGGACAGGGCGTTATTCTTCGGGTAAAGGATCCCGTCCGATGCCGCGGCCGAGATTCCACAGGTGTCCTCAACCTTTGCGTGTGTTTGACAGAATTCCTGAGGGAGCATTCCTGTAAAAATTGGGATTTAATTTTGCACGGCGTCGGTCAGGTTCTTCCATAGGTCGTCGTAACCTCACGCAGGCGTTCGGCCAGTTGCCCGTTGATCGCATTTTCGGCCAGACGCCACTGCCAGTTGCCTTCGCCGGTGGCCGGGCGGTTCATGCGGGCTTCGGCACCGAGCCCCAGGAGGTCCTGCATCGGGATCACCACCGTATCGGCGATCGACATCATGGCCAGGCGGATCAGTTCCCATGGCGCTTCGGCGGCCTTGATCCTGCGGCCCAGGTACCGAAACAGGTTGGTGCGGGTTTGCCGATCGGCTTCTTCTTCGAACCAGCCTTTGACGGTGTTGTTGTCGTGGGTGCCGGTGTAGAGCAGGCAGTCTTTGACGTGATTGTGCGGCAGAAATGCGCCGTGCGGAAAATCGTCGCCGAAGGCGAACAGCAGCACCCGCATCCCGGGTATTTCGAATTGCTGCATGACTTCGCGCACGTCGGCACTGATGGTTCCCAGATCTTCGGCGATCACGGGCAGACGGCCGAAGCGTTTGAGCAGTTGTTTGAAAAAGTCTTCCGCCGGCACTTCCACCCAGCGGCCGCGCCGGGCGGTTTTGGCGGCGGCGGGCACCTCCCAGTAGGCCACCAGGCCCCGGAAGTGGTCGATGCGGATGAGGTCGAACCAATCCAGGCTGCGCGCAATTCGTTCGATCCACCACCGATAGCCCTCCTGTTGCAGCACGTTCCAATCGTAGACCGGATGTCCCCAGAGCTGTCCGGTTTCGCTGAAATAATCCGGCGGGACACCGGAGACCACCCTGGGGGTTTTGTCGGCTTTCAGCTTGTATTGCTTGGGATGCACCCAGACGTCCACGCTGTCGAAGGGCAGGTAGATCGGCATGTCGCCGATGATCTGGATCTGCCGGCGGTTGCAGTAGGTTTTCAGGGCCTGCCATTGCTCGAAGAACAGATATTGCAGAAATTTCTGATATTCGACGGTCTCCTGCAGCTGGTCGCAGGCGCGCTGCAGCGATGCGGGCCTGCGGTCCCGCAATCCCCTGGGCCAACGCTGCCAGGGTGCCTGCTGCTGCTGTTTCAGTGCCATAAAAAGGGCGAAGTCCTCGAGCCAGTTCGTCTGTTCACAGAAGCGGCGGTAGGATCGGGGTGCCTCACCTGCGGCGAAGCGTTCGAAGGCGTGCGCGAATAATGCGCTTTTGAATTCGGCCACCGCCGCAAAGTCGATCCGGTCTGAGGAAAAGCGCGGGTGTTTGCCAATCTCGTCCCGGTGCAGCCATCCGTCGCTCACCAGCTGTTCCGGACTGATCAACAACGGATTGCCGGCAAAGGGCGAAACGCTGTGGTAGGGGGAACCGCCGAATTGCGGCTCCACGGGGTTCAGCGGCAGTACCTGCCAGCAACGCTGTTCGGATTCGGCCAGGAAGTCGGCGAATCGGAAGGCGGCCGGGCCCAGATCACCGATGCCGAAAGGACCCGGAAGGCTGGTGGGATGCAGCAGGATGCCGCTGCTGCGTATGCTCATGGGTTCTCTCCTGTCAAAACGGCCACCGGCAGACAATCGAAGATTTCGGCCACCGTTATGGCTCCATCGGCGAAGATTTGCCGGTCGGTAAGCCGGTTCCGCCATTTGTCGGGGGCGTTCTCGGGCAACTGCACTTTCGTGTCCCGCCACACGGCTGCACCCAGCGGAAGCCGGTCGGCGTCGACGACGGAAGTCAGAAACCGGGAAACGACGGTAATACACCATTGCCTGTCACGCCGGCGAGCGAACGCCACAACACTGCGGCGGCACGGCCCGCGGCTTTGCAGGGGCAGATAGCGGCCTTTCTCGAACAGTGCTGCCAGGTCGCGGCGAATCGCCAGGGCCTGCCTGACGATGAAAAACTTGATGCGGTCATAGTCCGGGATTTCCAGCAGGCGTGAAAGGCGAGCGTGTGCATCCGATGGATGTTGACTCCACTCCGCCAGCAGTTCGCGCCGGAAAGCGAAGTCCACCGGGCGTCGGTTGTCCGGATCGACGAGGCTGCATTCCAGCAGCTCGCTGCCCTGATAAAAATCCGGTATTCCCGGCGCGGTGACCTTGATCAGCGTCTGGGCCAGGGAGTTGAAAAATCCGTAGAAAGCGATTCTGCGGGCAAAGACATCCAACGCCTCCCGGAATCGGTTTTGCGGGGAGGGCGCCAGGATGTTTTCCAGGAAGTCGAGCAGCAGCGACTCGTAGGTTTCGTCCGGGTCCAGCCAGGAGGTGTGCACCTTGGCCTCCCGGGCGGCTTTGCGCAGGTAGTTGCGCATACGTTCGAGAAAAGACGCGGTGATGCGGCCGTCGGCGGGCCAGGCGCCGATCAGGGTCTGATAGAGAAAATACTCTTCGTTTTTGTCCGGCACCACCGCGTCGTGGTGCAGCCGGCGGCGATTGCGGTTCAGGTCGTGCCACTGTCGAAGGTTGTCTTCCCAAAGCTGCGGGATTTCCGACAGGACGTTGAGCCGGGCCCGAACGTCTTCGCCGCGCTTGGAGTCGTGGGTGGCGGTGTTGTTCATGGACAGCGGCCGATTTCGGGCGCGCTGCTGCATGAAACTTTGAAATTCGTCCGCCCCGTAGCCGAAGCAGCCGGGTTCGGCGCCTACTTCGTTCAAGGACAACAGTCGATTGTACACGTACAGGGCCGTGTCTTCGCAGCCCTTTGCCATCAATGGGGCCGACAGCTGCTCAAACCGTCGCAGTACCTGCCGGCGCAGCTGCGATGATTCGCAGGCCTCTGCATCCGCCCGTTCCCGGCACATACCGGTTAGGTAACGCTGCAGAAAAGTGATCTCGGCCCGCAGCCCCGGGCGGTTCAGGACCGCCAGTTCGGTTGCTGTTTTCAGATAGGTTCGATCCGCGTCCCGGGCCTGTGTTGCCCCCAGGTAGGTGCGATAGACCGGAAGCCGCACCAGGATTTCCGCCAGGGCCGCTTTCAGGTTCCGGGTGGTCAAATCCCGGCCGGAACGCATCCGCGCCGCCGCCGCCTTGATCCGGGATACCAGGTTGTCCAGCTCACCGGCCATTTCGGACTGCAGGATCAGGCGCTTGCCGTCGCAGACTGCCTGCTCCCAGGACGGCTCGAAGCCGCTGAAGCGTCCGTAGAGCGCCGAAAAGGCTTCGGCGTTTTCCGACATGACGAACAGGCCGTTGACCACGGCCCCGAATTCATACCCGGTGGTGCCCTGCACCGGCCATGTTTCCGGAAGCGTTTCTTCGGCCGCCAGGATCTTTTCCACCGCGATGAACACTTCCGGTCCCAGCAGATGCCGCAGGTCGGAGAGGTATCCGGCCGGATCGGACAGCCCGTCGATGTGATCGACCCGTACGCCGTCGATAATGTGATCGGCGACCAGTCGATCCAGAAGGCGATGGGTGTGTTCGAAGACGGTGCGATCTTCCTGGCGCAGGCAGATCAAATCGTTGATGTCGAAAAACCGGCGATAGTTGATCTCCCCGAAGGCGATTCTCCAGAAAGCAGGACGGAAGATCTGCCGGCCGAGAATTCTTTCCAGCCCGTCGAAGCTTTCCGGTGCCCCCTTCTCCCCGTTGATTTGGCGCAGGATGGCATCGATGCACTGTCGCACCGGCTCCTGGCGGTACAGATTCCACAGGTTCTTTTTGACCCGGGCCACCCGCTCCCGGCGTCGGGAGCGATTCCGGACCGCGGCCAGGCTTCGCAGGTCGCCGAAAATCTCTTTTTCCAGGATGCTGCGGGCCGGCAGCCTGTCGGTGCTGCCGTCCTCGATGCCGTCGATCCCCTGTCGGAGCAGCTCCAGATAGGTTTCGATTTTCAGCGGCCAGCGGTGATTATAATAGGCCGCGAAAAATCCCTCCCGGTCATAGCCCAGTTTAATTTCTCCGTTCTCGATGCAGTGCGGGTAGCGGGCACCGAGGACCGGGACCAGCAGGCGCTGGGAAAGTCCCGGGTCGGGATGGTCCCAATCGATGTCGAAAAAATGGCGGTACTCGGAATCGGGCCCGTTTTCCAGCACATCCATCAACATTTGGTTGGCACTGTCGAAGGCCAGGTGATTGGGCACGATGTCCTGCAGCCAGCCCATTCCGCGGTTCCGCACCGCGCCGACCAGTTCGTTCCAGTCCGCGATCGAACCCAGTTCCGGATCGATCCGGTTCGGATCCACGCCGTCGTAGCCGTGCCGGCTGCCGGACCGGGATTGGAAAATCGGCGATGCATACAGGTGCGAGATGCCGAGTTCGTGGAGATAATCGACCATCGCGGCGGTTTCATGAAACCCGAAATCCGGGTTCAACTGGATGCGATAGGTGGCGATGGGAATCTGCATGTCATTCGATTCCAATGGTCAGTTTTTCGGCCAGGGCACGAAAGCTTTCGGCCCAGGTACGGGCTTCTTCGTCGCCCTGCTCGGTTTTTTCCCGATATTCGGGATAGGGATGTTGACGCAGTTGGTATAAAATGTTCTGGACCTGTTGAAAGCGGACGGAAAAGGGCAGCTCCCAGGCCAGGTCCACGGCCTGGATCAAACGTTCCAGCAACCCGAGATTTTCGGGTTCGGCCTGAAGTTCCCGGGCCAGCCGTTCCAGGTGCTGGCGCAGCGCAAATTCAAGCGTTTCGGCGTCCAGCGCAATGCCGGCCCGTTCGGCATCGTTAATCAGAGTCCGCACGGTGTCGTGTTCGAGATGCTCGCGCCCGAACTCGACCTTCAGGTCGTTGTTGATCACGATGTCTCCGGCCATGTAGAGGGATTTGGGAATCTGGCTGCTGGAGTCGTTGATGAAGCGCAGCAGCGTCACGTGGTTGTCGTAGAGCTGGCGGTACATGGTCAGGGCGTCGGCCGTGGTGGTCTCCAGGATGGTCTCCAGCACTTTGCGCTGTTCGTCGCGAAACAGGGAGATCAAAGAATACAGCGATCCGTCGAAGTAATTGCCGAAGCTCTGGAAAATCCCGGGAAAATCACTTTTATCGAAGATGCCCAGTACCTCTTCGCCCATGCGGCGATAGCGCTTTTCGGTCAGCTTGCGGATGCCGCAGCTGATATTGTGGTCTCCCATGTGCAGAACGGCATAGTGGAACCGGGCCGCTTCCCGGGTAATTCGCGAGGTGACCTGCGCGCAGCCGACGGCGACCTTGGCCTTGCCGGCCTCGGCACTGTGATGGTCGAGATTTTTGATCGCATAACAAAAAATGGATACCGCTTCGGGATAGTCTTCGAAAAGGGAGCTGATGGCATAATGGGCTCCGACTTTGGCCAGATCCACGCTGGCGGGCTTCACCCATTTCTCGTAGATGTGGCGGCCGTTTTTGTGTTTGGCAATGTTGCTCTTGGCCGCCGCCAGCTTCCCGAGAAAAGTCGCTTCGATGGCATCGTCGCTCAGATCGTTGACCAGCTGCACGGCGCGTCCGGCATATTGGATGACCTGCACGGTTTCGATCCCCGAAAGCTCGTCGAAAAACCAGCCGCAGCTGGTGTACATCAGCATGGCCTGGCGCTGTATTTCTAAAAGTTTCAGCACCTGAGTGCGTTTTGGATCGTCCAGGGAAGCGGTTGCATGCCGGTCCAGAAAGTGCTGGATGTTTTCGACAGATCGGTCCAGGATGACATCGATGTAGTCATTGCGTGCCTGCCAGGGATCATCGAGCAGCGCCCCGGCTTTTTTCTGGTAGACTTCCGCCAGGGCGTCCCGCAACCAGTCCAGCGCGTTGCGCAGGGGCTCCCGCCAGGCCTGGTTCCACTCCAGGCGCTGGCCGGAATTGCAGCCGCAATCGCTTTTCCAGCGCTCAACGCCGTGGGCGCAGCTCCAGGCGGTGTTCTCCTTGATCGCCACTTCCCAGGTCGGCGGGTGTTTTTCCAGAAATTCTCCGTAATTGGTCAGTCGGGCCGCGTCACCGGATTCGATCTGCTCCAGGGCATAGGCCAGTGCCATGTCGCCGTAGCGGTGGTGATGACCGAAGGTCTCGCCGTCGGTGGCGATGTGCACCAGCTGGCTGTCCTCGCGGTCTGCCTCGAAGGCATCGATCAGGCGGCCGGCCAGGGCTTCTCCGTTGTTCAACAATCCGTCGAATGCCACGTCGCGGGAAATGGGCCCGTCGTAGAAAAAAATCGCGATGCTGCGGTCGTTGGGCAGCCGCTGCAGGTAGGGCATGCGCGGGTCGACGGAGCCGTCGCCGACTTCCGACCATTGTTCGACGCCGATCGGCCGCACCCGCTCGGCCTGGTAAGGACTCAGGATCGTGAATCGCAGCCCCAGCTCGGCCATGATTTCCAGAGACCGCGGGTCCACGGCCGCCTCCGGCAGCCACATGCCTTCCGGACGCCGGCCGAAGCGGTACTCGAAATCGCGGATGCCCCAAAGAATCTGAGTGTATCGGTCGGCTTCGTTGGCAAGCGGCAGGATCATGTGGTTATAAGCCTGGGAAATCGCAGAGCCGTGGCCCGAAAAGCGTTCACGGCTGGCGGCATCGGCTTCGAGAATGGCGGCATATACCTCGCCGGCGTTGGCCGCCATCCAGCTCAGCAGCGTAGGGCCGAAATTAAAGCTCATGCGGGCATAATTGTTGACGATCCGGTCGATCCGTCCTTTGTCATCCAGAATGCGGGCCGCCGCGTTGCGGGCGTAGCATTCGGCCGTGATACGGGCGTTCCAGTCATGGTAGGGGTGGGCGGAATCCTGGGTTTCGATTTCCTCCAGCCATGGATTTTCGCGGGGCGGCTGGTAAAAGTGCCCGTGGATGCACACGTGATGTTCGGTCATGAGAATTTCCTCGAGATCATCGTTTTTTCATGGTTTCCGCCCCGGAACCTGCCGCCGGAAAACGATCACGCTCCAGGGCGCCGGGGTGAGCTCCACCGCACCGGTGGCGTGCAGAAGTTCGGGGATCCTGCTTCCCGGTCCGTCCCAGCGAGGTTCTCCGGAGTCGAGTTCCCGGTGCCAATCGCCTTCGGGTACAAGGATTCGGATCGAAGCCGGTTCATCGTGAAAGTAAAAAATCAAACAGGCCGATTCGTCCCGATGCCATCGACGCACCTGCAGCAGGTTCTGCAGACGGTCGGCCGTGACGGTCATCGATTTTTTGCTCGGATTGGCCAGCGGTGCCAGACCGGAGCGCAGCCGCAGCAGCTCCCGGTAAAAATCGTACAGCACACGGTGCCTGCCCTCGCGGTGCAGATGATGGTTTAATTGCGAGCGACCGAAGGTTTGCTCGTCCTGGGGGTCGGGCGGTTCCTGGGCCCATTCGAAGGCGGCGAATTCGCGCCTGCGTCCCTCTCGCACCGCCTGGACCAGCTCCGGGTCCCCATGGCTGACGAAATACTGGAAAGGGGCGGTTTCGCCGTATTCCTCGCCCATGAAGATCAGCGGAATGAATGGAGACAGCAGCACCAGGGCGGCGGCCAATTTTTGCTTCTCGAACGAAACCTGTTGACCCAGGCGTTCGCCCTGCAAACGGTTGCCGACCTGGTCGTGGTTCTGGTTGCAGACCACCAGTTGTCGGGCCGGTACGTTGCGCGACGAATTACCGTGGGCGCGCTGTCGAAACGCGGAATACCGCCCCGAATAGACAAAGCCTTCCTCCCAGGCGACGGCCAGATCTTCCAGGCCGCCGTAGTCTTTGTAGTAGCCACTGCGCTCTCCGGTCAGCAGGGTGTGTACGCAGTGATGAAAATCGTCGTTCCACTGGGCATCCAGCGCAAAGCCGCCCAGCTCCCGGGGACGAACCACGCGGGTGTCGTTCAAAGCGCTTTCGGCGATCAGGTGAATGCGTCGATTCAGCGTCTCGGCCCTTTGATGCACTGCACGGGCGAGCACCTCCAGGAACGGGCGGGCCGAAAAATCCAGGATGGCGTGAACGGCATCCAGCCGCAGGGCGTCGATGTGAAATTCGGAAATCCACTGCAGGGCATTTTCGATAAAGTAACGACGGACCTCATCGCTGTGCGGGCCGTCGAAATTGATCGCTTCCCCCCAGGGCGTCTGGTAGAAATCGGTAAAATAAGGTCCGAAATCCCGCAGATAGTTTCCTTCCGGTCCCAGGTGGTTGTAAACCACGTCGAGCACCACCGCCAGACCGCGCTGGTGGCAGGCATTGACCAGTCGTTTCAATCCGGCCGGACCGCCGTATGAATCCTGAACGGCAAATGGATAGACCCCGTCATAGCCCCAGTTGCGCGTGCCGGGAAACTGGGCCACCGGCATCAGTTCGATGGCGGTGACGCCCAGCTCCCCGAGCGCCGGCAGGTGCTCGATTACGGCATCGAAGGTGCCCGGGTGGGTGTAGGTGCCCACGTGCAGTTCGTAAATCACGTATTCGCTGAGCGGTCGGCCGAACCAGCCGGCGTCCTCCCAGGGGAAATCGGCAGCGACGACCTGCGACGGACCGTGCACCCCCTCCGGCTGATAACGCGATGCCGGGTCGGGACGCACCAGCGGTTCGCCCTTTCGATTAAACAGACGGTACAGATAGCGCGACGACGGCGCGATCGACGCCACCTCGGTTTGAAAGTATCCCTGCGGCCTTTTTTCCATCGGCATTCGGTGTTCGTCCGGTGCGACGATGTGCAGTTCCACCTCTTCGGCGAACGGGGCCCAGACCCGGAAGCGGGTGCGTCCGTGACCCAGGTCGGCAGCACCCAGCTGTGGTTGGCCGGATGGGTTCACAGGCGTTGACAATGATGCGGAAGCGGACATGGATTACACCTCGATGCGGTCGCGGGCGCCCCGAACGGTGGCCACCATCAGCGTGAGATACTCGCGCAGGTGACGCGTCAGCAGGTAATTTTCCAGGACGAAGTTCCGGGCTTTTTTGCCCATTTCGAGCAGGCGGTTGCGGTGCTGCAACAGGTAGCGGATTCGAAGTGCCGCACCTTCGGGGGAGTTGACCCGAAAACCGGTATGGTGATTGACGATCTGCAGACGGATGCCCCCTGTGTCGCCGCCGATGACCGGGCGGCTTTTCCACATGGCTTCGGTGACCGTTAAACCGAATCCTTCCCGCAGGGATTTTTGCAGAACGATGTCCGACATGCGTTGGATGGCATTTATGACGCGGTGCGCATCCGGGGGCAGCATCAGGACGTGGACGTCGGGATCGTTGTCGGCGGCTGCGTTGACTTCGGCCAGGACTTCCTCGCCCTCTGGGTCGTCGGTGGCCGTGCCGCCGGCCAGCACCACCTGCAGGGAAGGGCCGAAGGATCGCGCGATGCGGTAGGCCTGTATCACGCCCACCGGATCTTTGAAGCGATCGAAACGCGATACCTGCGAGATGATCGGCCGTTGCATATCGATGCCATACAGACGGGCGGTTTCACGGATTTCTGACTCTTCCAGCTCGATGTTTTTGTCACTGAAGGGATCGATGCTGGGCGGTACCAGGTAGATGGTATGGGACATGGGCTGGGCGAACATCGACAGGGAAAAAACACTGGCATCGTAAGCTTCGACGAACCGGCGCATGTATTTCCATACCGGGCGGTAGGGATGGCTGACGTCGATGTGGCAGCGCCAGATCCACTTGCCCCGTCGCTCACGGCACAACTTGAGCAAAGGCGCCGGCTGGGGGTCGTGGATGAACACCACGTCGGCGTCGGACAGGATGTCTGCAAGCCGCTCGTAATTTTCGGCGTTGACGGATTCAAAGTGATTCAGAAGGTCTTCGGCGATGTCGGCCCGGTTGCCCTGCAGCGTGTTGTGCATCATTTTCGTGCACTGGTAAAAGGCGGTGTCCCCGGTGATCACCTCCCAGACGGCATCGATACCGAGCTCCCGTTTCATGGGGATCATGCGGTGCAGGATTTCGGCCACACCGCCGCCTTCCCGGGTGGAATTGACGTGCACCACCTTCATTCCCTTCAGGGGCCGGGCCAGCTGGTGCAAATGATGAATGACGTCTTCGCCGACCAGAGCGGCATATTCGTTTAGCATATCCGTCATGGGTGTCTTCTCCGGCGATCTTTGGGCATTGGCATTCACTGAGATCAGGCGGCAAAGTTTTCGCGAAAGATATGGGACAGGATCTCCCGCAGCTCCGTCAGGCTGTGAAACGAAAGATCGATGGCGGATATCTTTGCGGCCACTTGCCGGTAGTGGTTGTCGAAGGACTGCATCCATTCGGAAAAGTCGTTTTCTCCGGACGCCGTGCGCCGGTGGGCGTCGATCAGGTGATAGAAGATGCTGCTGGCCGACAGTGCCGGAATCACATCGGCCAGGTTTTCGGGACGCTCCACCCGGATGCCGGTGTCGAAGACCACGATCTGGGATCGCAGGAAGAAAAAGGGGTGTTCGGCTTCGATGCGGCCGGCCAGTACGTCCTCGTCCAGGCGGTCTTCAATCACGTCGATCATCTGCCGGCGGAGGCGCTCCATGGAACCGTGTCGGCCGGGGTGCAGGATGGCCAGTTTTTCGGCCAGGCGGCGGTCATGCAGATCGTGGTAGGCCCAGGCCGCAAAATCGTTGGGATACTCCGGATCGACGAAGTGCGGTCGCAGCAGCCCCCCCCAGAAATGGTAGTAAAGGATTTCCTGGTCTTCGGTGTGAATGAGGCGACTGAGCAGCTCCCGCAGATTGTGGGCTTTTTCGCCGGTGGCAATGGCGATCAACGCACAATCTGTGACGGCAAACGGATCGGGCACGGCATACTCTCCCAAGTGTTGAGTCAATTATTTATCTCTCTTGAACAAACCCGGCTGATAACGTTATCATAGTTCATTAAAACAACGTGACCAAGCTCGAAATGGGGTAAAGCCGGTATTTCCGAACATCCGGGCGAAAAAATCCGCATGCTTGCGAGCAGACAGCCACCGCTCCCCGGACTTCTGCGGTCTACATGCTACATGG
>DAXETY010000022.1:0-8123 GCA_051155755.1 Desulfobacterales bacterium | reverse complement strand
GCCACAGCCAAGTCCCTGCGCAAGATCGCCGAATACTTCGGCGAGCCCGCGCTGCTCGAGCGGGTGAACACCGTCATCGCCGACGAGATGATCGCCGTGGATGCAGCCCGGGCCGAAGTGGCCCCCCGCACGCGGGGCAAGCGCGCCATGCTGTTTGTGGGCGGCTCCCGCGCCCACCATTACCAGGAGCTGTTTCGCGAGTTGGAAATGGAAATCCTGTCGGCCGGTTACGAATTCGCCCATCGCGACGATTACGAGGGCCGCCGGGTGCTGTCTTCGATCAAGGTGGATGCCGACAGCCGCAACATCGAAGAGCTGGAAGTCGGCCCCGATGCCGAAAAATACCGACCGCGCAGAAGCGCGGAAGAAATCGCCGCGATGGAACGCAACGGGGTCAAGATGGCCGATTACGAAGGCATGATGGCCGACATGAAAAGCGGCGCACTGGTGATCGATGATATCAGCCAGTACGAGACCGAAAAGATGATCGAGATTTTGAAGCCCGACATCTTCTGTGCCGGCATCAAGGAAAAATACACCATCGAAAAACTGGGCCTGCCGGTCAAACAGCTGCACAGCTATGATTACGGGGGGCCCTATGCGGGATTCCAGGGGGCGGTGAATTTTTACTACGAGATCGACCGCATGGTCAACAGCCGCCTGCGGCACTTTCTCAAGGCGCCCTGGCAGAAGAACCCGGAGCTGGCCGCCACCTACGCCTGGGATTGAGACCGACCGGGTACGGTGTCCGGCCCTGCGAATTAGCCGGCATACGAACCAATGCCTCCGTGGGGGGGGCCATTGTGTCCGCCCGAAATCCCCAGAATGTTCCTTGCCCGTTTGGTCACCTCGAAGCGGTGTGAGGGATTTCTAAAAAAAACCTGAAAACTGGAACCTCATCGTATCTGAACCCTTCATCAGAGAGGCGCTTATGCTGCTCAGACACACCTCCAAGGAAATCAAAGAACGATCTGCGCTGACGGTCAACCCGGCCAAAACCTGCCAGCCCATCGGGGCCATGTACGCCGCCCTGGGCATCCACCGCTGCCTGCCCCACAGTCACGGCTCCCAGGGCTGCTATGCCTATCATCGCAGCGCCCTGACCCGCCACTACAAGGAGCCGGTCATGGCTGCCACCAGTGCCTTTACCGAGGGCGCTTCGGTGTTCGGCGGACAGGCCAACCTGGTCCAGGCGGTGGACAATATCTTTTCCGTGTACCGTCCGGATGTCATCGCCGTGCACACCACCTGCCTGTCGGAGACCATCGGGGACGACATCCCGCAAATCATCAACAAGGCCCGGGCCGACGGCAAGGTGCCCGACGGCAAATACGTCTTTCACGCCAACACGCCCAGCTACGTGGGATCGCACGTGACCGGCTTTGCCGGTATGACCAAGGCCATGGTGGATTATTTTGCCGAGTCCAACGGTAAAAAAGAAAAGCGGCTGAACCTGATCCCCGGGTTTGTCGAGCCGGCCGACATGGCGGAAATCAAGCGCATTGCAGCCATGATGGGCATCGAAGCCATCCTGTTTCCGGACACCTCCGCGGTGCTCGACAGCCCGATGACCGGAACGTTCCGCATATACCCGGCCGGCGGCGTTACCGTGGATGCGCTGAAGAAAACCGGCAGCGCCATGGGCACCGTTGCGTTGGGGCAACTGGCTTCCGGACCGGCCGCGCGGGCCCTGGACGTCAAATGCAAGGTTCCCTGCCGCGTGCTCGATCTTCCCCTCGGCCTGGAGGCCACCGACGCCATGGTGGATACGATGCGGCGCATGGCCGGCGTGCACGTGCCCGAAGCGCTGGAATTCGAGCGCGGGCAGCTGCTGGATCTCATTTCCGATATGAACCGCTACATGCACGGCAAACGGGTGGCGCTGGTCGGAGATCCGGATCAACTGCTGGCGCTGACGCGCTTTCTGGTGTCGCTGGACATGCACCCGGTGGCCATCGTCACGGGCACACCGGCCGGTAAAAAATTCGAGCAGGAGTTGCGGGAGATCGTCGCAGGCGTGCCCGGCGAGGTGCACATCCAGGTGCCCGGCGACATGTTGCTGCTGCATCAATGGATCAAAAACGACCCGGTCGACCTGTTGATCGGAAACACCTATGTCAAATACATCGCCCGGGACGAGGACATTCCGCTGGTGCGCCACGGATTTCCCATTCTCGATCGCGTCGGTCACAGCTATTTTCCGACGGTCGGTTACCGGGGCGGCATGCGTTTGATGGAACAGATGCTCGGGGCATTGCTGGACCGCAAGGACCGGGACGCGTCTGAAATCGAATTCGAACTGGTGATGTAAGCCACCGACCCCTTTTCGGATGCACGACACCGCGCTGCTGCGGTTGCCGGCAATCTCCGGGAGAAGACCATGTCACTGCCCATATTGAAGGAACGCGAAAAACAAATCTACTGCAAGGGCGAAAAACCCTTCGAAATCGACTGCGGCAAGCGAAGCCTGGCGGGTTCCATCAGCCAGCGCGCCTGCGTGTTCTGCGGCTCACGGGTGGTCTTGTACCCGATCGCCGATGCCCTGCACCTGGTGCACGGGCCGGTGGGCTGTGCCGCTTACACCTGGGACATCCGCGGGGCGCTGTCATCGGGGCCGACCCTGCACCGGCTCAGCTTTTCCACCGATCTGCGGGAAAAAGACGTCATTTTCGGCGGCGAAGAAAAACTCTACCGCGCTCTGGGCGAGCTGATCGACCACCATCGACCCAAGGCGGCATTTGTCTATTCCACCTGCATTGTCGGCATTATCGGCGACGATGTGGCGGCGGTCTGCAAACGCGTGGCCCGGGAAAAGGACCTGCCCGTGCTGCCGGTCCATTCGGAAGGCTTCAAAGGTACCAAGAAAGACGGATACCGGGCGGCCTGCGAAGCCCTGTTTCAGCTGGTGGGCCGGGACAACGGCGAAGATGTCGGCCCGCACAGTATCAACATCATCGGAGAGTTCAATATCGGTGGCGAAGCCTGGATGATTCGCCGCTATTACGAACGCATGGGGGTGCAGGTGGTATCGATCATGACCGGCGACGGAAGGGTGGACGAGGTCGGCCGTTCCCACCGCGCGGCCTTGAACGTGGTGCAATGCTCGGGGGCCATGACGCACCTGGCCGAATTGATGCGGGACCAATACGGGATTCCCTACAAGCGCGTTTCCTACGTCGGCATCGAAGATACGGCCAGGGCCCTCTATGACGTGGCCGGCCACTTCAGCGACGCGCCGCACATCCTGGCGCGCACCCGCGAACTGGTGCGGGAAGAGATCGACCGCATCTATCCGCAGCTGCAGAAGCTGCGGCGGGACCTGGAAGGACGGCGGGCCGCGGTTTACGTCGGCGGCGCCTTTAAAGCGTTTTCCCTGGTCAAGGCCCTGAAACTGCTGGGGATGAAGACCGTCCTGGTCGGCACCCAGACCGGCAGCCGGGAGGACTACGAGACCCTGGCACAGATGAGCGATCCCGGCACGGTCATCGTGGACGATGCCAATCCCCTGGAGCTGTCCCGCTACATTATTGAAAAGAAGGCCGATCTGTTCATCGGCGGCATCAAGGAGCGCCCCATCGCTTACAAAATGGGGATCGGCTTCTGCGATCACAACCACGAGCGGAAAATCCCGCTGGCCGGTATCGAGGGCATGCTGCACTTTGCCCGCGAGGTCCATGCCACCGTTACCTCGCCGGTCTGGGGGCTGGTATCGGAGCGCAACCGCCGTTCGGAAGGGGGGGCCCTATGAAGACAACCGCGGCCAAGTCCTTCACGGCAACACGCAATGCCTGCCATCTGTGCGCGCCGCTGGGGGCCAGCCTGGTCTTCAAGGGCATCCGCGGTGCCGTGCCGTTGCTGCACGGCTCCCAGGGTTGTTCGACCTATATCCGCCGTTACCTGATCAGCCATTTCAAGGAACCGGTGGACATTGCCTGCTCGAATTTCGGCGAGGAGACCGCCATCTTCGGCGGCGGCGTGAACCTGAAAGTGGCGCTGCAAAACATCTGCAGCCAGTATGAACCCGAGCTGGTAGGGATTGCCACCACCTGCCTCAGTGAAACGATCGGCGACGACGTGTCCATGTTTGTCAGCGAGTACCGGCGGGAAAACCCATCGGCAGCGCTGCCGCCGATCGTCCACGCTTCCACGCCCAGCTACCAGGGCACCCACATGGAGGGGTTTCACACCGCCGTGCGGGCCGTGATCTCCGAACTTTCCCTGCAGACGGAAAAAACCGAGCGGATCAATCTGTTTGCCGGGATGCTCTCACCTGCCGATCTGCGCCACCTGCGGCAGATCATGGCCGACTTCGACCTGCCGGCGATGATCCTTCCAGATTATGCCCAAACGCTGGACGGCGGTCTGTGGAGCGAATATAGACGGATTCCGCCCGGCGGCACGCCGGTGGATCACATCCGGTCTGCGGCCGGCGCCCCGGCCTCCATCGAGCTGGGACGGGTGCTGGGTGCGGCCGAAATGACCGCCGGCAAGCTGCTCGGTCAGCGTTTCGGGGTGCCCTGCTACAACCTGGGACTGCCCGTCGGTGTTCGGGAATGCGATCGTTTTATGCGTGTGCTGGAAACGTTGAGCGGCAAAGCGGTCCCTGGAAAATACGCCGAGCAACGTGAGCGTTTGCTGGATGCCCTGGTGGACGCGCACAAGTATGTCGGCGGCGTGCGTGCGGCCCTTGTCGGTGATGAAGATCTGGTGGTCGGACTGGCATCCCTGCTGGGCGAAATCGGCGTGCTGCCGGTGCTCTGTGCCTCCGGCGCCAAAAGCGGCCGGCTGAAGAACAAAATTGTGGAAGTCTGTCCCGCCGCGCAAGCCAACGATGTCTCCGTGGTTGAGAATGCGGATTTTGCCGCCATCGAATCCGCGGTCGAGTCCATTAAGCCGGACCTGATCATCGGCAGCAGCAAGGGGTACACCATGGCCCGGCGCCAGGGTGTGCCGCTGGTGCGGGTCGGTTTTCCGATCCACGACCGCATCGGCGGCGCCCGACGGCTCCACGTCGGATATCGCGGCACCCAGCAGCTTTTCGACCGCATCGTCAATCGGCTGATCGAAACGCGGCAGGAGGCTTCGGACTGGGGATATACTTACATGTAACCGGCAATGAATTCATTTTCGCCGAAAGGATCACAACCCATGAACCTGGACCATCATCCGTGTTTTAACCCTTCGGCCTGCCGCAGTTACGGGCGGGTTCACCTGCCGGTCGCGCCGCGCTGCAATATTCAATGCAATTTCTGCAATCGCAAGTTCGACTGCGTCAATGAAAGTCGACCCGGGGTAACCAGCGGCGTGTTGTCTCCGGCTCAGGCCATGCGGTACCTGTCCTCGGTGTTCGAAGAAAAGTCCGGCATTGCCGTGGTCGGCATCGCCGGCCCGGGCGATCCCTTTGCCAACCCGGAAGAAACCCTGGAAACTTTTCGAAGGGTTCGACAGCGGTATCCGGAGGTTCTGCTGTGCGTGGCCACCAACGGGCTCAATCTGGTCCCTTACATCGACGAGCTGGCGGATTTGAAGGTCACCCATGTGACGGTGACGATCAACGCCGTCGATCCCGAGGTGGGCGCCGGGATTTACGCCTGGGTCCGGCACAATCGCCGGGTGCACCCGGCCCGCTGCGGCGCAGCCCTGCTGCTGGAAAATCAGCTCGCCGCATTGGAGGGTCTCAAACGACGCGGAATTATCGTGAAAGTCAACACGATCGTGATTCCCGGCGTCAATGACGGACACATCGAGGCGGTGGCCCGTAAAATGGCAGCTATGGAGGTGGATATCCTCAATTGCGTGCCTTATTTCCCGGCAGCGGGCAGTGCCTTCGCGCATCTGGCAGAGCCCGAGCCGGAAAGAATCGAAATCATCCGCCGGATCGCAGGGCGCCATGTTCCGCAAATGCGACACTGCACCCGTTGCCGGGCCGACGCCGTCGGCCTGCTGGGTGAAGCCCCGGATCTCGGTCTGATGAAGCGATTGCAGCAGTGTGAATCCACTGCCATCGACGACATTCCGTCGGATCGATCGCGGGTGGCGGTGGCTTCCATGGAAGGCGTGCTGGTCAACCAGCATCTCGGCGAGGCTGAGCAGTTGTTGATTTACGCAATGGAGGGCGGAATGATTTCGCTGGTGGAGTCGCGGCGCACCCCGGAAAGGGGCGGCGGTGACCGCCGCTGGCAGGCGCTGACGGAAATGCTTGCCGACTGTGAAGCATTACTGGTCAGCGGAGTCGGGGCGAAGCCGAAAACCACCCTGACCGCCGGCGGGATTCGGGTGCTGGAAGTTGAAGGGCTGATCGAAGATGCCCTGCGAGCCGTGTTTTCCGGAGAATCCCTGGATCACCTGGCCCGGCGCGAGGCGGCCGCCTGCGGGGTCGGGTGCGGTGGGGGCGGGCTTGGCTGCGGTTGACTGTACGAAAGGGCGCCGATTCAATATTTGATAACTCCAAATCGAAAGGATCGAAATGATGGAAAAGCCCCAATATCATTTTCTGGTTTGTGCCAGTTTTCGGGCCGACGGGGACGCCAAGGGCATGTGCCACAAAAAGGGCGCGAACGGTTTTCTGGCCTATATCGAAAATGAAATTTTGGATCGGGGCCTGGATGCCCAGGTCACCAGCACCGGATGCATGAAAGCCTGCGACCACGGACCGGTCATGGTTGTCTATCCCGAGAACATCTGGTACGGGGGGGTGGCCGGCGAAGAAATCATCGATGAAATCCTGGACGCAGTGGAGGACGGGGCTGTGGTGGAAGCCTATCGACTTTAACAAGGGCATCAACGCTTCTGCGAAAGACCCTGTAATGAAACCGACGGTCGTCATCCGAAATGCAACGGTTGCAGACCTCGACGCCATGGTGGCGCTGCTGGCGGAACTGTTTTCCGTGGAGGCCGATTTTGAATTCGATGTCGATCGGCAGCGGGCAGGATTGCTGCGGATGCTGGACGGATGCGGCAAGCATCGCTGCGTGATCGTGGCCGACGTCGAAGATCGGACCGTCGGTATGGCCACCGTGCAGATACTGGTGTCCACGGCCGAAGGCGGAGAAGTCGGACTGGTGGAAGACGTGGTGGTAAAGAACGATTGGCGGGGAAGGGGCATCGGAGGCAAACTGCTGGCGTCCCTCGAACAATGGTCGGCTCGGCGGGGACTGCGGCGGCTGCAGCTGCTGGCGGATCGGGAAAACCTTGCCGGCCTGCAGTTCTACAACAAAAACGGCTGGCACGAGACCCGCCTGGTTTGCCTGCGGAAAACCACGAGCACGTATTCTCCGGCAAAAGACTGACGATGAATTTACGCTGGCGGAGGGCTGTCGGGCACGCCGCACTCCGGACACTGTAGTTCCATAAATGCCAGACTCTCGACGGCCTTTTCGATCGTAGCTTTTGCAGACATGTCTGCGATGCGCAACCTGTCCCAGACATCTCCGAACCGATCACAGACAAGTATCATCGGCAGATCCGCGTCGTCGGAAAGACATTTCCGTGTTGCATTTCGATCCGGATCCAGAAGAATCGTAAATCGCGGATGCAAATCTTTTTGCAGCGCCTTTGTCCTGCGCGGATCTCCGCCGAATACACCCAAAATTTCCGCATTCATCTTTTCCATTTCGACCGCTGTTTTATCGAGCGCCTCGACGGCCGATCGGCAACCCGACATGTCCGCTTCCGCGCAAAAGAAGAGAACCAGATGTTTGTGCTGCCGGTACTGAGCGGGTCCGACGACAGTGCCTGCCGTGGATTCGAGTTCGAACAACGGTATGCGCCCTTTGCCGCTAGAAGCGTTCTGATCCGACATAATCACTTTCCTTTCACCGACCCAAGGTGAGCATTTCCAATTTTGTAAAATTTGACGATCTCGTAAAAAGTCCCAAATTCTTTAAAATCTGTCATTCCCGTGCAGGCGGGAATCTCGAAATTATAGTTTTTACAGTCTGTTAAACTCGAGATCCCCGCCTGCGCGGGGATGACACACGGTTAAACGAACTTTTTACGATTCCATCAAATTTGATGGAATCGTAAAAAGTCAGGCAACCAAAATATGGCGGTGAGGCCTATTCAGGCGGTAAATATCAGTCATTTGCCGATATTTTGCCAAAGCCCGACTTTGTTTGCTCTTT
>DAXETY010000021.1:0-9155 GCA_051155755.1 Desulfobacterales bacterium | reverse complement strand
TGGGCATGCGGGTGGGCATGCGGGACTTGTTTTTCTGGTCTTTTCTGATGGCCGCCGCCCACGGGGCCGGATTGATGGTGGCGCCGACGCTGCTGGAAATCGCCGGCAGCCATGGCAATCCGGAGACCCGGCTCTCCAACGGTGCGGGAATGATGATGGGGGTCGGGCTGCACACCCTGTCCATGCTGGTTGTGATGGGCGCCGTCGCCGCCGTGGTTTACCGCAAACTCGGGTTGAAAATCCTGCGCAGGAGCTGGATTAACTTTGATCTGATCTGGGCGATGGCTTTGCTGGTGGTCGGACTCATCGCCTTGTGGCTGGCGATTGCTTCCGTTGCGAGATGAAGAAAGAAAGGTCGAGATGAGAAAGACAGCTGCGATTTCATTGCATGAAGGGGATTTTTTCGACTTTGGCGGGTTGGGCGTGCACTGGAAAATCGAAGGGGCGCAAAGCGGAAAACGCTTTGCCGTGGTTCACCATCCGATTGCCCCCCATGCGCTGGCGGCCCCCCTGCACTTCCACCACAATGAAGACGAATATTCTTTCGTGCTCGAGGGTGCGCTGGGTGCATTGCTCGGTGACGATGTACTTGTAGCCGAAACCGGCAGCTGGGTGTTCAAGCCCCGGGGACAGTGGCACACCTTCTGGAATCCGGGAGACACCCCCTGTGAGATCATCGAAATCATCTCACCGGCCGGTTTCGAGAACTATTTTCGGGAAGTGGCCGCAGCCTGGGGCGACATCGAAGAATTCCAGCGCATCAATGCCAGATATCAGCTCGACATGGACTTTGACAGCATCCCGCAGCTGTGTGGGCGCTTTGGCCTTACCTTCCCCGATCTTTAGTCCCATCAGGCGGCCTTCGGGAGCGGCGGTACGTGAAACCGTGACAATTCATCCCGGCGGAGTCTGTCAATAACGATTAAAAAAAGCAGTACGGATGTATAGAGGCGATGATGAATCGAAATACTTTTAAAGACAGAAGCATAGTCTGCAAGCAACAATGTGATGAGGAATTCATTGGCTGTGTCGATAACTCCAGCGGAAATTGTCTGGAGGGCTACAGGAGGTGCTCCAGCTTCTGCCGTTCGATGACAATGGATGAGATGATGGCCGAAAAGAGCCTTAAAAAAGAATAGATCAGTGACATGCGGAATTTATCGCATGTTAAACAGGCAAGATGACGATTTACTGTCAATCCAAACCGGATATTACGATACGTTTCCTCGCCTGCCCACCACGCCCGGAGTGGGTCATTGTTGACCCAATATACTCCCTTAGCCCCATATCCGTTCCCGTCTGAACAGTTCACGTTTCTGCCATATGCAAAATTAACCTGAATTCAGGAGGTAAAATGATGCTGAGGAAAATTTTTGCGGTACTTTTGGTTTCCGCACTCTCATTTGCAACATTCACCGCTTGTCACTCCATGGGTGAAGTCACCGGGGAAGCTGCCGAAGGAGTCGAGAAAGGTGCCGAGGAATTCGAGGAGGGCTACGAAGAAGGGAAAGACGAGTAAACGAACATCCGCAACGCGGCTGACTTGAATTTTCTTGCTGCGGCACTCACCGCCGGTAAGAAAAAGCAGAAGCACCGTGGTGCTTCATTGTTGAACTTCAGCGGGTGCATGGCACCTGGTTCGGACAGAAATAAACGGCAACCATGCCTGCAGACCGAAACTTTGAACCCAATCCGGAGAAAATAAAAGGAGGTCGATTATGATAGGATGGGCTGTTACTTTTTTTATCATTGCACTGATTGCCGGCATTTTCGGCTTTACCGGCATTGCCGGTGCGGCCGTTAATATCGCCTGGATTCTGTTTGTGGTCGGACTGATTTTAGCCATTATTTTTGCCTTCGTCGGTCGTCGGCCGCCGGCATGAGTGCCTGCCGATGAAGTTCAAAGAAACCGATACCTCTTGGTGGGAGCATTCGCGATGCACTGGAATTTCCTGCTGCCTGCGAAGATGCTAAAATTTTTTTCTTTCTTCTTTGATGATCCTGTTTCCTCTGCACACCAACCTGTCGCGGAACACGCGGATGTTCCTTTACCCTTGAAGACAAATCCACATCGTAAGTGAATTTTAAAAGAGAGGAAATATGTTCCAAAAGAAAACTGTAATCATCGCGATTTTGATCATTTTTGTGTCGACGTTCGTGGCCTGTGAACAGGAAGGGCCGGCGGAAGAGGCGGGTGAAAAAATCGATGAAGCCGCCGAAGAAACCGCAGAGGCAGTCGAGGAAGCCGGTGAAACTGTGGAGGAAAAAGCCGAGGAAGTCAAGGAAGAAGCCAAAGAGCAAACACAGTAACTTGCTTTCAGGCTCATCTCCTGAATGGTACGAATATATAAATGTCCGATATCGACCGGCGGCCTTCAACTGGCGGTGAGCAATTGGATGGCATTGATCGCATTTTTCGTTGGAGGCATACCTCGATATCCTATTCACTAATACAGCCGCCTGGTATGCGAGGATACGGAAAACACCCAATTCATTTTTTACAACATCCGGTGGATATTTCACCATAAGCTCAATATAGAGCTTCTGCCATATTTCATTCTTTTCCTCCTTGGGCAACCATCGACCCCTAATGGTTGCCCAAAAATTATCGCCAAGGGCCTTCTTTTTCCAATCGATAAAAAAATACCAAGTAGGAGGTTTGCATGGATTTCACCTTTTCATTCCGGACAAGCGACAATCGGTATCGACATGGGAAGCAAAATCGTTCATCCGGCTTTGAGCGGATTGCAGCAGTTGTGGCGGCGGGGTTTTTGGCCCTGTTGCTGATCGCCTGCGGAGAATCGCAGGAGCCCAGTCAGCTGAAAACCGATGTTACCGCAGAGGACGTGAAACAGGAAACTCAAGAAGCCGCCGAAACCACGGTTGAGTACACCCAACAAGAGATGCAGGCCTATCGCGAAAGCATCGATGCGCAACTCAGCCAGATGGAAACCCAGATCGAGCAGCTGAAATCCAGGGCGGATGCTTTGGGCCAACAAGCGACAGCCGAGTTCCAGAACGCAATGGACAGGCTGCAGGAACAAAAGGCGGCTACAGCCCAAAAACTGGAGGAACTGAAGCAATCCGGTGCCGAAAGATGGGAGGGCGTGAAAACCGAAATGGACCAGGCCATGGATGATTTAAAAGATGCCTACGACAAGGCGGTATCTTCCAGTTCTGAGTCATAGGGAAATACTCGTTGCCGAGGATGACGAAGAGATTCGGGAGACCATTGCATCGCTGCTGCGCCATCGGGGTTTTCAAGTGACTACGGCCAAAGACGAAGCCGCTGCATGGCAGATTTTTAGAAAGCATCCGGTTTCGGTGGTGTTGATGGACCTGCTGATGCCCGAAGTGGACGGGCGGGAACTGGCCCGCCGGATCAAAAATGCGTATGCCGAAACCTTCATTCTGTTGATTACCGGCGGCGATCCACCAGCGGCCTATAGCCTGTATCGGGAGGGCCTTGTGGACAAGGTGCTGATCAAACCATGCGGCATCAAGGAGATCGTCACAATATTCCACAAGGCCGGGCAAAGCTTAAAAGGTTCGAAATGAAATTATGACTTTACATTATGCCGGCAGACGCCATTGCAGACCCGGAAATCTCGCATAATCGCGATCCAGCGTAATCCATTCACAACCGGACTCGATGGCCAGTGCCGCAAACCAAGCGTCCGGTACCAGGTTGCCACGTGCATCCGCTTCCGCACATAGTCGCTTAAAAATGTTCCAGTGGCGCTCACCCGGTTGAATGATTAAGCAGTGAGGTTGCTCGAGGAGCAGGTCACAGAACCGAACAGCTTCCTCCAATCGACTGGGCATCGCAAATACTTTGGGATGGGTAATGATGCGGATCACACCGCTCAGGACCTGGGGTGCCATACCGTAACGTGCGTCGCCATTGACCACACCGTCAAGCCAGCTCCGACACATCTCATGATCGGAGGTGTCCGATCGGAAAGCATGTACGAGGATGTTGACGTCGGGCAGTATCACGGTGCGTTCATAACCTCCTCCAGGTCACTGGAGCGGTTCAGGTCGACCCCTGGAAGGACGCCGCCGGCGGCTTGGGATACCGGCAATTCAATCCTTTTGCGGCGGCCTGTTTTCGCTTTGGAAAGCACGAGCACCAAGCCGTCCTCGACCAGCGATGTCAGGGTGCGTCCCTCATCTGCAGCGCGTTTTTTGGCCCGTTTCAATAGCTCGTCATTTATTCTTATAGTCGTTCTCATGCATCAATACATAACAATAACGCATCAGTATGTCAACTGTTTTGCCGATATCTTATGAGAGGCACGCTATCCATTGACTGTGGTTAATTTCTGCCTGCGGCGGTCGCATCATTTCTTACAGATCCAAACCTTTTCCAAAATGCCTCGATTCAGAAGACTCAGCTTATGTCCCTCGGCACTTTTAAAATCAAGCACCGGCGACATGTTTGGAGACCTCCACTCGCAAATCGCCAATCGTTGGAAGCTCAGGGTAATTGACTGAAAATCAGCCGGACCGAAATTTACGGTCCGGCTGATCGATTTCTCATTACAAGAACTCCGCACATCCGCCATTAGGTGCCCGGCGGAACGTCCTTTTTCGTTTCTCCTTCGGCTTCGGGGTATTTGCCCACTTCATCCGGGCCCTTTTTTTCCATTTCTTTTTGCTGTTCTTCTTTCATTTTTTTGACGCGGTCCTCTCCGCCTTTGTCTTCATCTTTCATTTCGGTCGGCACTGAGCGCCTCCTTTCATCGGTTGGGGTGATCAACGCTTTGCTAAAAAAGCAATGTAAATTCTCGGAAAAATCTTTTTTCATTCAATACATAAGCGATTTCCGTCCGAATTTGGATGGGGGGTTGCCTGTATTCAGGGAGCGGAATCGGATCATCCGAAACACTGAGGGTTCGTAGGAGCCGGCTCTCATCACACATCTTCATGAATATGGCCAGGTAATCGGGGGGGCCTGAATTGAGCATTGGTGGAGGTGGGAGTGCCGGTGAAACCGGTCTCGTAAGGTCCGCTGCGGAAAGCCCTCTGGCACCGTAGATGTCGATGCGAAAATGAAGAAGCCACCTGTTTTGCGGGTGGTTGTTGACTCAATATACGCAAAATCCCCCATATCGGTTCTATTCGGAATCACTCATGATCTCCGTAATGAGATCTATCAACCCGATAAGGGAGGCAAAGATATGCTCAAAAAGATTCTGGCTGCACTGATGATCGGCGTGCTCTCTTTTGGATTTCTCACCAGTTGTCATACGATGGGTGAGGTTACCGGAGAAGCCGCTGAAGAGGTGGAGGAGGGCGCCGAGGAATTTGAAGAAGGCTATGAAGAAGAAAAAGATGAGTAATTGCCTCGATTCTTTTTGTCGTTGGACTGATCCCGGCCGTGATTTTTGCGCGGGTCGGAAGGAGACCTCCTGCGCAAGGAATCATTCCTGCCAATACTGCAATATCCGAAATAAACTACAGGAGCACTGGCAGTGGGCTCAAAGAACCGATCGATATTGAATCCTGTAATCGTTTTCTGGCTGCTGGTTCTCCCGGCATTTCCGTTTTCAACGACTGCGGCGTCTGCGGACGCTTCCCCTTCGGTTGAAAATCGGTCGACATTTATCTTTTACCTGGAAAACGACACCTTCGCCGGGACCGACAGACATTACACCAATGCCGTCAAGTTATCCTGGATTTCCAAGGATCTGGAAAAATACAGCGACGAGCGGGGGCTTCCGGGATGGGCGCGCGGGATCGTGGAAATCACACCCGGCCTGGATCGGAAGGGGTTTCTGCATAATCTGGCCGTTTCTCTCGGGCAGAACATCTATACCCCCCGGGATATTGCTGAAGAGGAGCTGATCGAAGACGATCGGCCCTACGCCGGCTGGACCTACCTGGCGGGAGCTCTGCACGGCAAGGATTTCAACCTGCTAACCACGTTGGAACTCAGCTTGGGTGTCGTCGGACCGTCTTCTCTGGCCGAAGAGTCGCAAAAAATATTCCACGAATGGTTAAACGATGAAGAGCCCCGGGGTTGGGACAATCAATTAAAAGACGAACCCGGGCTGATGCTGACCTGGCAGCGGTTCTGGCGCGTGATTCGAAATCCGGTCGGTGGCGATTTTGCCTACGATGTCATTCCCCATGCCGGCATCACGCTCGGCAATGTGCTCACCTATGCCAATCTGGGTGGTGAAATTCGATTCGGCTACAACCTTGCCGCCGATTTCGGCACATCCCTGATTCGTCCCGGCGGCGGGACTTCCGCTCCGGTGGGGATGCGAGATCCCAGGGTCAGCTCCGATGCGGACTTCGGAGTGACGGTCTTTGCCGGTGTAGACGGCCGGGCGGTGGCCCGCAACATTTTTCTGGACGGAAACACCTGGCGCGACAGCCACAGCGTCGACAAGAAATGTTTCGTTGCAGACCTCTCATCCGGAATCAGCGTGGTGTATAAACGCCTGAAACTTACCTACACGCACGTCTATCGCACCAAGGAATTCGACGGCCAAGAGGAAGGGCAGTTTTTCGGCTCGGTCAGTATTGCGGTAACCTTCTGACACCGATCATGCCGGGGTTTTACATAAAATCCAAGCCTGCAAAGGTCGTACACTGGTTTCGGAATATTTCCAAATGAATGACGTCGCATCCTCATTGAACGAGGCCGAGAAAAATTTCGACGCATTTTGAAACGCCCCTTGACAGACTGCCACAAAATGGAGTCCATTCGGTATACCAAAGGTGTTGGCGAACCGGAGAAGTCCGGATGTTGAAGCGACACTCGCCGGCCCGGTAAAATGTTATGACTCCTGTTCGATGGGCGGTGTCGGACTCGAACTGCCGACGGAATCGACCCGGGCGGTTTCACGCGGCATCGTGCGGATGTGGATATCCCTTTGCGGGAAGGCGATTTCGATGTCCAGTTCGCGGAAGCGCCGATCGATGTCGTGGCGAATCCGGCTCGGCACCGTCCAGTAATCGTCGACATTGGCCCAGATGCGCAGCCGAAAGACCAGGGCACTGTCGGCATGATCGATGAAAAGCACATCCGGACGCGGAAATTTTAAAACATTCGGTATGGTTTGAGCAATTTCCAGCAACGTTTTTTCCACCAGGTCGATGTCCGATCCGTAGGCCACCCCGATTTCGATGTTGCGACGCATGCGCTTGTCTTTGAAGCTCCAGTTGGTCACCTGCTGGCTGATGAATTCGGCGTTGGGGATGATCACCGAGGCGTTGTCGAAGGTCTGTACAACAGTGGCGCGCACGTTGATCTTTTTCACCTCGGCCCACAGTCCACCGACTTCGACATAATCGCCCACCTGAATCGGCCTTTCGAACAGCAGGATCAGGCCGCTGATAAAATTGTTGAAGATGTTCTGCAATCCGAAGCCGATCCCGATGCTCAGCGCACCGAAAATCACCGCCAGCGAGGTGGCATTGACCCCCACCACACCCAGCGCCAGTATCAGGCCCAGACCCCACCCAAGATAGCTCGTAATGGTGAGAATCGAATCTTTGAGTCCGGGTTCCAACGGCCGCTTGTCCAGGATTTTTTCCTTTAGTGATCTCCTTCCGATGCGCACGGCCAGATGGGTGATGAAAATGACGACAGTGGCCAGCACGATGCCGTTGATACTGAGGTTCAGGCTGCCGACCGATAGGGTTGCACCGAAAAAATGTCTGAGTTTGGGCCAGATAAAACCCGAAGGATCCCAGATCCAGAGAATACCTCCCGCCAGTACGATCAACCAAACGGTCCTGGCTACCTGGATCAGGGACCAGCGCCAATGATCGGCACCGGCCGTCGGCTTTTCTGCTTCCACTGCGTCCATCTGGGCCCGAAAATCACGGCGCCACTCCCGGATGCCATTCAAGCCGAGCCATGCCCAGAACATCAGAACCACGGTCTGGGTCCAGGCCCGAAACCATTGATCTGCCAGAATGCCGTAGCCGAGCAGATTCAGGATCAGGGTTCCTCCAAAGAAGATGTAAACCCACCATTTGATCAGCGCGGTCTTTCTCGGAACGGGGATTGACTGTCCGTCGCGGGCCCGCTCCGCAAGGATCGTCTTCATTTTCCGCCAGAAGACGACTGCCGAGGCTAGCAAAGCCGCCGAAAAAAGAAGCCAGCTCATTCGGGGCAGAATGTTGTCCCTGCCTGCAACAAGCAGCATGGCGAGGATGACAATCACCACCACGCGGAAAATTTTGAAAAACCGTTTCAGATGAAGCGATACGAATCGCTGCAAGCGTGTCGGTTGACCCGGCAATCCGTTTTCGAGGAAATCCATGCCCCAGCGCGTGACCAGTACGACGAGGAGGCTGAGGAATAAAAATCGTGGCAGACCGATATCGATGAGCGAAAACTGCAAGGAACTGTAAACGCCGAAAAGCAGGGTCAGGCCGGTGTGGACCAGGGTGCGCCGCAGCAGAAACACGATCATCCGGCGATAGTGTCGCTGGGTTTCATCATATCGCTCTTCGATTCGCCTCAGGAAATGCCGGCAGCGACCCGGCAGCAGGACGATCATTGCCAGTGCCGCCAGAAACACGATCCAAAACTCGAATCCAGAAGTTTTTATCTGTTCCCACAGCGCGATCCATGTCGCGGGCCGGAAGATCGATTCGACGCGGTTGAAGAAAAATCGGATATCCTCCAAAAACGCCTTGCCGCTTACATCCTGGAACGTATTCAGTCGCTTAAAAAGCAAGGCCGTTTTCAGACTTTCCAGCTCGGCCGCCAGTTTTTGGCCGAGCTCGTTCTTGGTTTCCAGAGCGGCGGTCATCCGGTCCTGCATTTGTTCGTAAACATTTACATAGCGTTCCCTGAGCTGTTTTTGTTCCGCGAGCACTCCGAGCAGCTTTTGCATGGCAGCCTCGAGTTGCGGCCTCTTTTCTTCGGGCAGCTGCGACTGCCGAATATCGCCAAGCTGCTTGCGGGCCAGTTCGATGCGGTCGTTGGTTCGCTGCAGGAAAACCGAGGCCGAATCCAATTGCTGCTGCAGCATTTCAATATGATCGGCGACCTTTCTGGATGCCAGCCGATTGTCCTTAATGGCGTTTGCCAGATCGACAATCCTCAGGCTGCTCATCAAAAGCAGTTGTTTGTGAGCGGTATTCTGTGAATCGTACGTCCAGGTTTCGGCCTGGATTCGATTCTG